>CAZMGP010000029.1:0-60862 GCA_964565875.1 uncultured Enterobacteriaceae bacterium | reverse complement strand
TCGCCGTCGACCGGCGAGCGGTTGGAATGCACGTTGAACACGTTCATGAACACGCTCACCTTGACCGTGTCGCGCTCGAGATACGGGTCGCGCGCGCGCTCCACCGCGACGATGCGCCCGTCCGCCGGCGACACCACGGTCTTTGCGTCGCCCGGCGCCTCGCGTGCCGGGTCGCGGAAGAACTGCAGCACGAACACCGCCACCAGCCAGAACGGAATCGACCAGGCGAGGCTCGCCCACGCGACCGCGCAGGCCAGCGCGACGGCAGCCCCGAGGAAGGGCCAGCCTTCGCGGGCGATGACGGGATGGGGATAGTCCATGACAGCGCGCGGCCGGAACGCGCTACCGGGACCGAATCGGCCTTCCCGGCTCGCGCTCGGCCTGTGCTAGGTCTTCAGTTCTTCGACTGGTCCACCAGCTTGTTCTTGCGGATCCAGGGCATCATCGCGCGCAGCTTCTCGCCCACCACTTCGATCTGGTGTTCGGCCGTCAGCCGCCGGCGCGACAGCAGCGTCGGCGCGCCCGCGCGATTCTCCAGGATGAAGGTCTTCGCGTACTCGCCGGTCTGGATGTTCTTCAGCGCTTCGCGCATGACCTTCTTCGTTTCCTCGTTGACGATCTTCGGCCCGGTCAGATATTCGCCGAATTCGGCGTTGTTCGAGATCGAATAGTTCATGGTGCCGATGCCGCCTTCGTACATAAGGTCGACGATCAGCTTCAGTTCGTGCAGGCATTCGAAATAGGCCATCTCGGGGGCGTAGCCGGCTTCGACCAGGGTCTCGAAACCCGCCTTCACCAGTTCGACGCAGCCGCCGCAGAGCACCGCCTGTTCGCCGAACAGATCGGTCTCGGTCTCTTCCTTGAACGTGGTCTCGATCACCCCTGCGCGCGCGCCGCCGATCGCGGCGGCGTACGAAAGCGCCAGGTCACGCGCCTTCTTGCTCGGATTCTGGTGCACGGCGATCAGCATCGGCGTGCCGCCGCCCTGGGTATAGGTCGAGCGCACGGTATGACCCGGTGCCTTGGGCGCAATCATCACCACGTCTAGATCGCCGCGCGGCATCACCTGGCCGTAATGGATGTTGAAGCCGTGCGCAAAAGCGAGCGTCGCTCCCTTCTTGATGTTCGGCTCGACTTCGGCTGAATACACGGCGGCGATGTGCTCGTCCGGCATCAGCATCATGACGAAGTCGGCGCCGCGCACCGCCTCGCCCACTTCGGCGACCTTTAAACCGGCTTTCTTCGCCTTGTCCCAGGAGGCGCCGCTTTTGCGCAAGCCCACGGTCACCTTCACCCCCGAATCGTTCAGGTTGAGCGCGTGCGCATGCCCCTGCGAGCCGTAGCCGACGATGGTGACTTTCTTGCCCTTGATGAGCGAAAGATCGGCGTCCTTGTCGTAATAGACTTTCATGATTCCCTTTCCAAGATGGTTAAGCGTGATGCGGGACGGCGGGGGAGGAAAATCTTCGCCGCGTTTTCGCTCCCCCGTCCCCTCTCCTTCCGCCTCACTAGACTCTCAACACCCGCTGGCCGCGGGAGATGCCGGACGCGCCGGTGCGCGCCGTCTCGAGGATGACGCTGCGCCCGAGCGCTTCGATAAATGCATCCAGCTTCTGCCCGGTGCCGGTGAGTTCGATGGTGTACGTGTCTTCCGACACGTCGATGATACGCCCGCGGAAAATATCCGACATGCGCTTCATTTCGTCGCGCTCCTTGGCGGTGGCGCGCACTTTGATCAGCATCAGCTCGCGCTCGATGTGCGGCGCTTCGAACAGATCCACGACTTTGACCACTTCGACGAGTTTGTTCAGTTGCTTCGTGATCTGCTCGATCACGTCGCCCGAACCCGAAGTGACGATGGTCATGCGCGACAGCGACGCGTCCTCGGTCGGCGCCACGGTGAGCGACTCGATGTTGTAGCCGCGGGCGGAGAACAGGCCGGAGACGCGCGACAGCGCGCCGGCCTCGTTTTCCAGGAGTATGGAAATGATGTGTCGCATGATGGTGTGATCTGCTATCTGTCGGGCGGTCTACAGCTCTTCGGCAAGGATCATTTCGGTGAGGCCCTTGCCGCCTCCGACCATGGGATAGACGTTCTCGGTCTGGTCGGTGATGAAATCCATGAACACCAACTCGTCGGCGCGCTTGAACGCTTCCTTCAACGCCGGTTCGACGTCGGCAGGCTTCTCGATGCGCACGCCGACATGGCCGTAGCTCTCCACCAGCTTCACGAAATCCGGCAGCGCGTCCATGTACGACTCGGAATAGCGATTGCCGTGGAAGAACTGCTGCCACTGCCTGACCATTCCCATGTAGCGGTTGTTCAGGTTCACCACCTTGATCGGCAGGCGATACTGCTTGCAGGTCGAGAGCTCCTGGATGCACATCTGGAAGCTCGCCTCCCCGGTGACGCAGGCGACGGTCGCGCCGGGATTCGCGAGTTGCGCCCCCATCGCAGCGGGCAGGCCGAAGCCCATGGTCCCGAGACCGCCGGAATTGATCCAGCGCCGCGGCTTGTCGAATTTGTAGAACTGCGCCGCCCACATCTGGTGCTGTCCCACGTCGGAGGTGATGATGGCCTCGCCCTTGGTGACCTCGTAGAGCTTCTCCAGCACGAACTGCGGCTTGATGATCTTGCTCTTCTTGTCGTAGCGCAGGCAGTCCTTGGTCTTCCATTGCCTGATCTGCTCCCACCAGGCGCCGATCGCTTTCGCGTCGGGGCGCTGCTTGCTCGCCTCGACCAAGCTGATCAGATCGTCGAGCACTTCGGGCAAATGGCCGACGATCGGCACGTCGACCTTGACACGCTTGGATATCGAGGACGGATCGATGTCGATGTGGATGATCTTGCGCGGCACCTGGCCGAAATGTGCCGGATCGCCGATGACGCGATCATCGAACCTGGCGCCGATCGCCACCAGCACGTCGCAGTGCTGCATCGCCATGTTGGCTTCGTAGGTGCCGTGCATGCCCAGCATGCCGACATAGTGCTTGTCGGTCGCGGGGAAGCCGCCCAAGCCCATCAGGGTGTTGGTGCAAGGAAAGCCGAGCGTCTTCACCAATTTCGTCAACTGCGGCGCGGCATCGGACAGGATCACGCCGCCGCCCGCGTAGACCATCGGCCGCTTCGCTTCGAGCAGGAGCTGCGCCGCCTTCTTGATCTGTCCCGGATGCCCCTTGATCACCGGGTTGTAGGAGCGCATGGCGATCGTTTCCGGATACTCGAACTTGCACTTGGCGGCGGTGACGTCCTTGGGAATGTCCACCAGCACCGGCCCCGGCCGTCCGCTCGCCGCGAGGTAGAACGCCTTCTTGATGGTGAGGGCGAGATCCTTGACATCTTTCACCAGGAAATTGTGCTTGACGCAGGGCCTGGTGATGCCCACCGCGTCGCACTCCTGGAAGGCATCCATGCCGATGGCGTGCGTCGGCACCTGGCCGGAGATGATGACCATCGGTATCGAATCCATGTAGGCGGTTGCAATGCCGGTGACGGCATTGGTCACGCCCGGGCCCGAGGTGACGAGTGCGACGCCGATCTTGCGGCTGGAGCGCGAATAACCGTCCGCGGCGTGCGTCGCGCCTTGCTCGTGGCGCACGAGCACGTGCTTCACCTTGGACTGCTTGAACAGCTCGTCATAAATGAACAGAACCGCTCCGCCGGGATAGCCGAAAACGTACTCGACTTTCTCCGCTTGCAGACACTTGATGAGGATTTCTGCGCCCGATAATTCCATGATTCTCGCCGGGTTTTCCCGAAAACTTTGAAGGCTAATGCCTGCTCAGAATTTGGTCAAGATTTATTTGCTGCGGCGCAGCTTGATTGCCGCGATAATCGGCGCGCCGTACCATTCGCTTAATCACTCATCACTGGGGACATTGCCCTGGCATCTCGCAGCGAGCTTTCCGAGTTTCTCGCCGAAGTCGAGCGCCGCGCCTACAAACAGGCGCGTTTTGCCGTCCGCGACGAGCAGACGGCACTGGATATCGTGCAGGACTCGATGCTCAAACTGTCGGAAAAGTACGGCGCGAAGCCTCGGGCCGAGTTGCCGATGCTGTTCCAGCGCATCTTGCAGAACACCATCCGCGACCATTACCGCCGCAGCAAAGTGCGCGCGCTGTGGACCATGCCGCTATCGTCGGTCTTCGCTGGCAAGGACGGCGCGGAGGAGTCCGATCCCCTGGAAACCCTGGCCCCGGAGGACGGCTCGAACGCAGCTCTCACGCCGCCGGATCATATTGAAAAATCACAACTTATTGTCTTGATCGAAGACGAACTGAAAAAGCTGCCCCCGCGTCAACGCGAGGCCTTCCTGCTGCGTTACTGGGAGGAACTGGACGTTGCCGAGACCGCCCAAGCGATGGGCTGTTCGGAAGGCAGCGTCAAGACCCATTGCTCGCGCGCGACCCATACCTTGGCGGCCGCGCTCAAGCGCAGGGGGATCAGCTTATGAACGAACGCGAATTCGCCTCAAAAATCACCCAACAGCTTAACCGGACACTAGAACTCGATCCGAATACACTCGCCCGGCTGAAAGCGGCGCGCACCCAGGCCCTCGCACACCAGCGAGCCAGGGAACCCGCGTTCGCGCTCGCCTGGGCGGATGCCGTCCTCGGTCGGCTCTCCGGTAATCCTGCCTCGGCCGGCTTCGCCTTCGCCGGCGCCGTTTTGATCGTGGCCCTGATCGGCCTGCAATACTATTGGCAGCAGACGCCGTCGGTGGAAGAAATCGAGGAGATCGACGCGGCAATCCTGACGGGCGACCTGCCGATCAACGCCTACCTGGACAAGAGCTTCGAGACATGGCTAAAGCGTTCGCAGCACTGACGCTTGGGCTCTGTCTCGCCCTCCTTTCCCTCTCCAGCTTCGCCGCAGCGGCCGAAAAGAAACAGCCCGACTGGACACAGCTCAGCCCTGCCGAGCAGCAGATCCTCGCTCCCCTCGCGAGCGATTGGAAGAACCTCGACGACCGGCGACGCAAGAAATGGCTGCTGCTCGCCAAGCGCTATCCGAAAATGAAACCGGAGCAGCAACAGCGCCTGCAGCTGCAAATGCAGGACTGGGCGAAGCTCACGCCCGAGCAGCGGCGCGTCGCGCGCGAAAACTACAAGAAGCTCGCCAAGCAACCGCCGGAAAAACGCGAGGCGGTGAAACAGAAGTGGCACGAGAACCAGATGCAGAAGCGCCAGCAGACCCCGCCGCCCGCAATCCCGGCTAGCGACAAGGCCGCCGCTTCGCCGCCGCCCGCCGTGCCCACGGGCGCGGCGCGCTGACGTGCCGCTTAGCGCGGCCAAAGCCGACCCGGCAGACCGAGCTTACCCCAGCATCAAACGCCGGCTCGCGTGCATGTTGTACGAGTCGCTGCTCGCTTTCGCCGTCGCCTTCTTCGCTGCGCTCCCCTTCCTCGCGATCGCGGCCGATGCCCAAAGCGGCTTTGTGCGGCTCCTATTCCAGTTCTACCTCTTCCTCGTGCTCGGCGCCTATTTCGTCGCCTCCTGGCGCCGCGGCGGTCAGACCCTGGCGATGAAGACCTGGAAGCTGCGCGTGCGCGGTGCCAACGGGGCGCCGCTGACCCTCAAGCAGGCGATGCTGCGCTATCTGTATGCTTGGCCGTGCCTGCTGCTGGCGGGTGCGGGCGTCGTCTACGCCGCCTTCGACCGGGAGCGCCAGTTCCTGCACGACCGGCTGGCGGGAACCAAGATCGTCGCAACCGAATAGTGCCGGCGGCGGCGCGCCTACTTAAGAACCCGTAACGCATTTTGTTACGGGCTGATTTAGAGGAGCACGAGGGGAGACGCCCAACGGAAGGCCGCGCGGGGGCTATCCCCTCGTGTCGTTATGAACGCTAACGCCGCTCCACCCACCACATCATCGTCAAGGCCGCGAACAGGAACAAAACGCTCGGCAGCACGGCGGAATAGAACGGCGTCCAGTTCTGGATGATGCCGATGGACGAGGACAAGCCGTTCAGCAGGTGAAACAGCACGCCCAGCATGATGCCGGAAAAGATCTTCACCCCCATGCCGCCGGCGCGCACGTGGATGTAGGCGAAGGGCAGCGCCAGCGCCATCATCACCAGGGTGGCGAACGGATAGAGCAGCTTCTTCCACATGGCGATCTCGTAGCGTTCGGTCTGCTGCTTGTTCTCCGATAGATGACGGGTGAACTGGTACAGGTTCACGGCCGACATCTTTTCCGGCTGCACCAACAGCACCGACAGCAGATCCGGCGTCAGCACCGAATGCCAGTCGGTCTGCGCCAGCCTCACGACACTGGTGCCGGCGGCGTCGAAGCGCGTCTGCACCACGCCCGACAGGCGCCAGGTGTGGTCGCGCTCGAACGCGCCGTGCTCGGCATAGCTGATCGACTGCAGGCGATAGTCGTGGTCGAAGTCGTAGATCTTGACGCCCTTCAACGAGTTGTCCGGCAGCACTTCGCGCACGTTGACGAAGCGATGGTCGTCCTTCACCCACAGGCCCGAGCGGAACTCTTGCGCCACCACCGCGCTCATCGCCGACAGCCGTAGCTGCTGTGCCGCGCGCTCGGCGAACGGCGTCACCAGTTCACCGAAGGCGAAGGTCAGCACCACGAAGATGAACCCGACCCGCAGCAGCGTCGCAGCCGCGGCAGAAGGCGACAGTCCCGACACCCGCATCACCGTGTACTCGGAATTCGCGGCGAGCTGGGACAGGGCGTAGAGCGTGCCGATCAATACCGCGATCGGGGCCAGCTCGTACACGTGGCCGGGCAGCGACAGGACGACGAAGAGCAATACGTATTGCAGGCTGTAATTGCCTCGACCCAGATCGTTCAGCTCGTTGATCAAGTCGAAAAACGCGAACAGCATGAGAAAGGCGACGAGCACGAGGAACGTCGCCGCGTAAATCTCACGTGCGAAATAGCGGCGCAGGACGGTCAACGCCCCCTCCGGAACGCGGACCGGATGCTCATGCGGCGCCAGAACAGGCCCACGAGCAGCACGAGCATCGCCACATGCACCGCCCACCAGCCGATTTCAAACGACAATTTCCCCTGCGACACCCAGGCTTGGCTGACGCTGATGAGATTGCTGTAGACCATGTAGGTGAGCAGCGCGAACACCAGATTGGTCGAACGGCTTGCACGCGGATTGACGAAGGCGAGCGGAATGGCGAGCAGCGACAGGTTGAATGCGGCGAGCGGCAGTCCGATGCGCCACAGGAATTCGGCGAGATTGCCCGAATGGCGGTCGGTGAGCAGCGTATAGGTCGAAAGCGCGCGCGCAGGCAGCTGGCCGATCTTGGCCTCGCGCGTTTCGATGCGCGCCGCGTAGCGCTTGAACTGCATCACCCGGTACTCGGCGTCACCCGGATTGCCTTCGTAGCGTCTGCCGTCGGTGAGCACGATGAAGCGATCGCCGTTCGCAGCCGTTTCTTCGAAGCCATGCCGGCTCACCATGACGCCCAGCCTGCCGTGCTGCACCGAGCTCACGAACACGTTCTGCACTTTACTGGCGTCGCCGTCGACACCTTCGACGAAGAACACGCGCTCCGCGTCGCCCGACTCGCGGAACACACCCGGGGCGATGCGCGACAGCTCGTCACGAGCATCGAGCTGGTGGCGGTAGTCCTCGCTGCGGCTGTTCGCCCAAGGCGCGAGAAACAAGGACAGCAGCGCAATGACCAGCACCAGCGGCGCGGCGAATATCAGCACCGGCCGCACCCACGCGGTGAGCGGCAATCCCGCGCTGAACCAAACGACCATCTCCGAATCGCGGTAGCTGCGGCTGATGGTCATCAGCACCGAAATGAACAGGGTGAGCGAGAGCAGCACCGGCAGGTAGTTGATGGCGGAAAAACCGAGCAGCGCGAGCACCGCCTCGGAGGCGAGCTTGCCGCTCGCCGCGTCGCCGAGATAGCGGATGAGTTGCGTCGTCAACGTGATCGCGAACAGCGTGGCGAATACAGCGACCGCGGCATTGCCGCACTCGCGCAGCAGGGAGCGCTGGAATATCGCCATTTAGAACCTGTTGCTGAATGAGCCTCGCGCGCGCTGCCACACGCGGCAACTGCTTTGACTTGACCGGAACAAAGCAGGGATAATCTGACGTCGTAGTCCGACAAAGGAGCAGCGAGTGGAATTTAGCATAAAAAGGGGCAATCCGGAGAAGCACGCCACGCCCTGTCTCGCCGTCGGCGTCTACGCCTCGCGCAAGCTGAGCGCAGCCGCGCAAACGCTCGACCGCGCCGCGCACGGGGCGCTAAGCGACATTCTCGGCCGCGGCGACATGGAGGGCAAACTCGGAGCGACGCTGCTGCTCTACCGCGTCGAAGGCGTCGCCGCCGAGCGCGTGCTGCTCATCGGCCTGGGGCCCGAAGGTGAGGTGCGCGAGCGCGAATACCGCGAAGCCGCACGCGCAGCGGTCAGGGCGGCGCAGGAAACGGGCGCCGGCTCGCTGACGCTCGCCTTCGCGGACATCAAGGCCGGGCGGCGCGACGTCGCCTGGAAGGCGCGCCAGATCGCGCTCGTCGCCGCGGATTGCGCCTACCGTTTCGATTACATGAAGAGCAAGAAGAGCGAACCGCGCCCGCTCGCTCACGTCGAGTTGCTCGCTGCAGCGCGCGACGCCGCCGCCGCGGCGCGGGGCTTGCGCGAAGGACAGGCGGTCGCGAACGGCGTCAGCCTGGCGAAGGATCTGGGCAATCTTCCGGGCAACGTCTGCACTCCGAGCTATCTCGCTGAGCAGGCGAAGAAGCTCGCGCGCGAACAGAAACTCGAAGTCGATGTGCTCGAGCGCAAGGACATGGAAAAGCTGGGGATGGGTTCGCTGCTCTCGGTCGCGCAGGGCTCGCGCCAGCCGCCCAAGCTGATCGTGCTGCGCTATGCCGGGGCCGGAAAGCGCGCGAAGCCGGTGGTGCTGGTGGGCAAGGGCATCACCTTCGACACCGGCGGCATTTCGCTCAAACCCTCGCCGGAAATGGACGAAATGAAGTTCGACATGTGCGGCGCGGCGAGCGTGCTCGGCGCGCTGTCGGCGTGCGCTTCGATGAAACTGAAGCTGAACGTCGTCGGCATCATCCCGACGACGGAGAACATGCCGGGCGGGGCGGCGACGAAACCCGGGGACATCGTCACCAGCCTGTCGGGCCAGACGATCGAAGTGCTCAACACCGACGCCGAGGGCCGCTTGATCCTGTGCGATGCACTCAGCTACGCCGAGCGCTTCGAGCCGGAGCTGGTAGTCGACGTCGCGACGCTTACCGGCGCCTGCGTCATCGCCCTGGGACACGTCGCGAGCGGCCTGTTCAGCAACAAGGAGGCGCTGGCGCGCGATCTCCTCGCCGCAGGCGAGGAAGCCTACGATCGCGCCTGGCACATGCCGCTATGGGACGACTACCAGGAACAGCTGAAGAGCAATTTCGCCGACATGGCGAACATCGGCGGCCGGCCCGCGGGCAGCGTCACCGCCGCGTGTTTCCTTTCGCGCTTCGCCAAGAAATTCGACTGGGCGCACCTCGACATCGCCGGCACTGCCTGGAAATCGGGCAAGGACAAGGGCTCGACCGGACGCCCGGTACCCTTGCTCGCGAGCTTCCTGATGAAGCGCGCCGGACGCACGTGAGCGGCGCGGCCGAGCGCATGCCGTCTGCGCCTGCCCGATGACTCGCATCGACTTCTATTTCGAAGCGGAGGACAAGCTGCAGGTGGCCTGCCGCCTGTCGGCCAAGGCGGCGCAGCAGAAACTGCGCGTGCTCATCTACACCGCCGATGAAGCACAGGCGCAGCAGGTCGACCGCATGCTCTGGACCTGGCAGGCGACGGGATTCCTGCCGCACTGCCTGACGCGCAACCCGCTCGCCGCGGAGACGCCGGTGCTCATTACCCACGATCCCGAGGACACGCCGCACGACGACGTGCTGCTCAATCTCCACCGCGAATGGCCGCCGGCGTTCAGCCGCTTCCGCCGCCTAGTGGAAATCGTCGGCCGCGAGGACGAGGACCGCGCGGCGGCGCGCGCGCGCTTTCGCTTCTATCGCGACCGCGGCTACGAGATCGTGAATCACGATCTGTCCAAACCCAATGGCTGAGCCGGACGACCTGCTGGGCAAGGCCGACGCGCTGATGGCGCGCCACCGCCCGCAACTCCCGCCGGAGCCTTATCCCGAGATCCCGGTGCTGGACGAAGTCGTCGAGCTCCCGGAGGAGGAGGAGCTGCCGGTGCTCACCGAATACGTCGTTCCCGCTCCGTTCGACGAGGAGCAGGCGCGCGCGCTCGCCGAGGGCATGCGAGCCTCTCTCCTGGCCGAACTGCAGCCGGAGGTGGACGCCCTCATCGAGGAGCGATTGAAGCAGGCGCTCGGCGGACTCATCGAGCGCATGACGGAAGAGCTGTGCGAGGATCTGCAGCTCGCGGCGCGGCAAGTCCTGCGCGACGCCATCGCGAACGCCATCGAGCAGGAAATCGAGCGGCGCAAGGCGGCCGGCTAGGCTGCAGCGGCCTGGCTCGAACCTCAATCCGCTATAATTTCGGCTTTGCTCGTTCGGGCCGGCCGCCGCACACGGGGCAACGCCCGTTTCGCCCTACTCCCCAAGAAAACATGGAACTAGCCAAGAGCTTTGATCCGCACGCCATCGAGGCGAACTGGTATCCCGAATGGGAGCGGCGCGGCTATTTCGCGCATTCGGCCGACCCCGCCAAGCCCGCGTACTGCATCCAATTGCCGCCGCCGAACGTGACCGGCACGCTGCACATGGGACACGCGTTCCAGCAGACACTGATGGACACGCTGGTGCGCTACCACCGCATGCGCGGCTACAACACCAATTGGGTGGTCGGCACCGACCACGCCGGCATCGCGACGCAGATCGTGGTCGAGCGCCAGCTGCAGGCGGAAGGCAAGGCGCGGCACGACCTGGGCCGCGAGAAATTCCTCGAGCGCGTGCGCGCCTGGAAGCAGGAGTCCGGCTCGACCATCACGCGCCAGATGCGGCGTCTGGGCGTATCAGCCAACTGGACCTACGCCGATGCCGAAGGCCAGCACGCCGGCTACTTCACCATGGACGCGCGTATGTCGCGTGCGGTGGTCGAGGTGTTCGTGCGCCTGTATGAGGAGGGCCTCATCTACCGCGGCAAGCGCCTGGTCAACTGGGATCCGGTGCTCGGCACCGCCGTGTCCGACCTCGAAGTCGAGAGCGAAGAGGAAGACGGCAAACTCTGGGAAATCCGCTACCCCTTCGCCGACGGCAGCGGAACACTCACGGTCGCGACGACGCGGCCAGAGACCATGCTCGGCGATGCGGCAGTAGCCGTGAATCCCAAGGACGAGCGCTATAGCGCGCTGGTCGGAAAGCAGGTGCAGCTGCCGCTCACCGGCCGCACCATTCCCGTCATCGCCGACGACTACGTCGACCCGGCGTTCGGCACCGGCTGCGTCAAGATCACGCCGGCGCACGACTTCAACGACTACGCCATCGGTCACCGCCACGGGCTTGCCTTCATCAACGTGCTCACGCTCACGGCCACCGTCAACGACAGCGCGCCCGAGGCCTACCGCGGCCTCGATCGTTTCGAAGCGCGTAAGTGCATTCTCGAGGACCTCGCCGCGCAGGGTCTGCTCGTCTCGGAAAAGCCGTACAAGCTGCGCGTGCCGCGCTCGGGGCGCACCGGCGTCATCGTCGAGCCCATGCTCACCGACCAGTGGTTCGTGAAAATGGAAGGCATGGCGAAGGCCGGCCTCGGCGCGGTGGCGAGCGGCGAAGTCAAGTTCTATCCCGACCACTGGACCACTACTTATAACCATTGGCTGGAGAACATCCAGGACTGGTGCATCTCACGCCAGCTATGGTGGGGCCACCAGATTCCCGCCTGGTACGACGATGCCGGCCGCGTCTACGTCGCCCGCAGCGAAGAAGAAGCGCAAGCGCAGGCGGCGCAGCAGGGTTATCGCGGCGCCTTGCGGCGCGAGGAAGACGTGCTCGACACCTGGTTCTCCTCCGCGCTCGTGCCGTTCACTTCCCTCGGCTGGCCGCAGAAGTCGCCCGACCTCGACGCCTTCCTGCCTTCCTCGGTGCTCGTCACCGGCTTCGACATCATCTTCTTCTGGGTCGCGCGCATGGTGATGATGACGCTGCACTTCACCGGCAAGGTGCCCTTCCGCCACGTCTATATCAACGCCCTGGTGCGCGACGCCGAAGGGCAGAAGATGTCGAAGTCCAAGGGCAATACGCTCGACCCCCTGGACCTCATCGACGGCATAGCGTTCGACGCGCTGCTCGCCAAATCGACCCAGGGCCTGATGCTCGCGAGCCACAAGCAGAAGGTCGAGAAGTACGTGAGGAAGAACTATCCGAACGGCATCCCCTCCTTCGGAGCCGACGCGCTGCGCTTCACCTTCGCCTCGCTCGCAAGCTTCGCGCGCACGCTCAACTTCGACCTCGGCCGCTGCGAAGGCTACCGCAACTTCTGCAATAAGCTGTGGAACGCGACGCGCTTCGTGCTGATGAACACCGAAGGCAAGGATTGCGGCGCGGACGAATCCGCGCCGCTCGAACTTTCGGTCGTCGACCGCTGGATCGTGAGCCGGCTGCAGCGCGCGGAAAAGGAAATGGGCGAGGGCCTGGAGAGCTATCGCTTCGACCTCGCCGCGCGCGCCCTGTACGAGTTCGTCTGGGACGAATACTGCGACTGGTACCTGGAACTCGCGAAGGTCCAGCTGCAGAACGGAAATGAGGCCCAGCAACGCGCTACGCGGCGCACCCTGGTGCGGGTGCTGGAGGTGGTGCTGCGCCTCGCGCACCCCATCATCCCCTTCATCACCGAGGAGCTGTGGCAGAGAGTCGCCCCGCTCGCGGGCCGCAGCGGGCCGAGCATCCTGCTCGCCCCCTATCCTCGGACGCAGGCCGAGCGCATCGACGCTGCGGCCGAGGCCGAGGTCGCGCTGCTCAAGGAACTCGTCGGCGCCTGCCGCAATCTGCGCGGCGAAATGGGCGTGCCGCCGGCACAGAAGCTGCCGCTGCTCGCCAGCGGCGACGCCGCACGCCTCGGTGCGCTCTCCCCCTATATCCAGGCACTGGCGAAACTCGCCGACCTCGCGGTCGTTCCGGAGCTGCCCGCCGCCGATGCGCCGGTGGCGGTGGTCGAGAGTTTCCGCCTCATGCTCAAAATCGAAATCGATCGCGCTGCCGAGCGCGAGCGCCTGCAGAAGGAAATTGCCCGCCTCGAGGGCGAGATCGCCAAGGCGCAGGGCAAGCTCGCCAACGCCGGCTTCGTCGAGCGTGCGCCGGCGCAGGTCGTGGCGCAGGAACGCGAGCGGCTCGCCGCCTTCGCCAGTAAGCTGGAAACGCTGAAACCGCAGCTCGCGAAACTCGCCTAAGCCCGGGGATCGGCATGCATCCGATCCTGCGCGGCTTCCAGCATCGCAACTTCCGCCTGTTCTTCGTCGGGCAGTCGTTGACCATGATCGGCACCTGGATGCAGCACATCGCCGTTTCCTGGCTGATGTACCGGCTGACGAATTCGGCGTTCATGCTCGGCATGACCGGCTTCTGCCTGCAGATTCCCATCCTGCTGGTCTCGCCTTTCGCCGGCGTCTGGGTGGACCGCTACAATCGCAGGAGGCTGCTGCTCGTCACCCAGACGCTCGCCCTCGCGCAGGCGCTGCTGCTCGCCGCGCTCACCTTCTCCGGGCTGGTCCAGGTGTGGCACATCCTGGCCGTATCCCTCTTCCTGGGCACGGTCAACGCCTTCGCCAATCCGACGCGCGGCACCTTCCTGCTGGAAATGGTCGAGAGCAAGGCGCACCTGCCGAACGCCATCGCGCTGAATTCGCTCATCATGAACAGCGCCCGCTTCGTCGGCCCGAGCCTCGCGGGCGTCGTCCTCACTTTCGCCGGCGAAGCCTGGTGTTTCCTGCTGAATGCCCTTTCCTACCTCGCCTTGATGGTGGCGCTGGCGATGATGCGGGTGAAGCCGATCGAGGCGCACGCCCGGCACGAGCATTGGCTGCAAGATCTGAAGCAGGGACTGCGCTACGCCTTCGGCTTCCTGCCCAGCCGCAGGCTGCTGCTGCTCGTCGCGGCGATCAGCATCACGACTTCGCCCTATCAGCACATGATGCCGCTGTTCGCGGCGGAGGTATTCGGCGGCGATTCGCGCACCCTGGGGCTGTTGATCAGTTGCGCCGGCGCGGGCGCCTTCGTCGGGACCGCCTACCTCGCCGGCCGCACCTCGCTACGGGGCCTGTCGCGCATCATCATCGGGGCGAGCTTCTGCGCGAGCGTCGGCTTGATGCTTTTCTCGCAGTCGCGGCTGCTGCCGCTGTCGCTCGCCCTGATGCTGCCCATCGGCTTCGGCCTGATCGTCACCGCCGCCTCGACCAACACCATCCTCCAAACCATTGCCGACGAGGACAAGCGCGGTCGCGTCGTCGCCATCTACGGCACCTGCTTTCTCGGCACGCCGCCGATCGGCAATTTCGTCGCCGTCGCCGTCGCCCAGCACATCGGCGCACCCGCTACACTTTTCCTGTTCGGCGCCGTGGGTACGCTCGCCGCGGCCGCCTTTGCCATGCGGCTAGCCGAATGGCGCACTGCGATCAAGCCGGTGTACGAGCGCCTGGGACTACTCGACAAAGCTAAATGAAGAGCGCGACGTCGGCGTCTTTTGCCATGGGCAGGAACGTCGCCGCGCCGCAGTATTCCTTCACTTCGGGGATGAAATCCTCGCGGCTGTAACCGAACAGGTCGACCGTCATTTGGCAGCCGATGAGATTCACGCCGGCCTCGAG
Organism: uncultured Enterobacteriaceae bacterium; assembly: GCA_964565875.1. Taxonomy (GTDB): domain Bacteria; phylum Pseudomonadota; class Gammaproteobacteria; order Burkholderiales; family SG8-39; genus 2-12-FULL-64-23. The sequence goes on along the minus strand of CAZMGP010000029.1, from coordinate 46,096 downwards.
GCAGAGCGCGCGCAACTCGCCGATGCCGACGATGCCCTTGTCCTGCATCGTCTTCTGCATCAGTGCCGTGGCGAGGGATTCGAAGCCCGGAATGCCCGCCTGGACCAGGTTCGGGATGTTCCACTCGAGATGCTTGAACCAGTCGGGGCCGAAAGGCATTTTCATCGGCATGCCCGGGTTGCCGAGCGGGCTGACCTTGAGCTCGGACAAGTCCTTCTTCAGCAGCTGCAGGCCGTAGAAAGTGAAGAAGATCGACACGTCCCAACCCAGCGCCGCAGCGGTCGATGACAGGATGAAGGGCGGATAGGCCCAGTCGAGCGTTCCCTTGGTCGCGATAATGGTCATCGAAGGCGTCTTGTCCGCCTTCAGCGCGGCGAGTCTTTCCTCGATCTTCTGCGGCAGAATTTCTTCCAGCCGCTGGCGCACGATCTCATCGATCAGTGCAATGTCCGGATTCGTGCCCATGGTTTCCTCCGCTGGCGTGCGCCCGTCAGAAAATCTTAGACCTGCTCCGAGCGCAAAGGGTTGCGTGGACGCGGCGGGTTGCACGCTAGCGCCGCGCCGCGAAGCGCCCTACTTCCGTTTCAGGAAGAAAGTGTATTCCTTGCTCGCTTCGCTGTGGGATAGCAGTTCGTTGCCGGTCTGCTTGCAGAACGCCTGAAAATCCTTGACCGAGCCCGGATCGGTTGCCAGCACGCGCAGCACTTGGCCGCTGCCCATGTCGGAGAGCGCTTTTTTCGTGCGCAATATCGGCAGCGGGCAGTTCAAGCCGCGCGCATCCAAGTCCTTGTCGAATTCCATTTGTCTTCCTTCCGTCCAAATCGCCGGTCTCAGGCATTCGAATGCAGCCGCCGGCTGCCTCTATTGTAACCAAGGTGCCGGCGCGGCGAATGGCGCGCTCAGCGCTCGTACCAGGCGAGCCGCGCATGCAGGCGCACCACCTCGCCGACGATGATCAGCGTCGGCGGCGCGATCTGCGCCGCGCCGGCCAGATCGGGCAGAGTCGACAGCGTGCCGACGACCGTGCGCTGGCTAGCCCGCGTGCCGTGCTGCACGATCGCGGCGGGCATCGATTGCGGCATACCGTGGCGGATGAGTTCGCGGCACAGTGCGGGCAAGCCCACCAGTCCCATGTACACCACCAGCGTGCGGCGCGGGCGCACCAGCGCATCCCAGTCTAGGTCGACGCTGCCGTCTTTCAAATGTCCGGCGACGAAGAGGCAGGAATTCGCGTAGTCACGGTGGGTGAGCGGAATGCCCGCATAGGCGGCGACGCCCGAGGCTGCGGTGATGCCCGGGACGACCTCGAAGGGGATACCGGCCGCGGCGAGCGCTTCCATCTCCTCGCCGCCGCGTCCGAACACGAATGGGTCGCCGCCCTTCAAGCGCAGCACGCGCCTGCCTGCGCGCGCCAGCCGCACGAGAAGCGCGTTCAGTTCGTCCTGGCCGATGGCGTGCTTGCCGCGCTGCTTGCCGGCATAGATGCGCTCGGCTTCATCCGCCGCCAAGTCCAGAATCGGCGCCGCGACCAGGTGGTCGTGGACGATGACCTCGGCCTCGGCAAGCAGCTTCGCCGCGCGCAAGGTCAACAGTTCGGGGTCGCCCGGCCCGGCTCCGACCAGATACACCGTTCCGGCGAGCATCGGACGGGCATGCAAGCTGTTTGGCTTCATGCGGGCGAAGCCTACCGAAACCGCGCCGCTAGAGCAAACTCCGCTCGCCGCGCTCGTGCGCGAGCAGCCAGCGCTTGCGCGGTAGCCCCCCGCCGTAGCCGGTGAGCGAGCCATCGGCGCCGATCACCCGATGGCAGGGAACGACGATCGCGATCGGATTGTGTCCGTTCGCGAGACCGACCGCGCGCGCGGCATGCGGCTCGCCGACGCGGCGCGCGATCTCGCCGTAGCTTGCCGTTTCGCCGTAGGGAATGTCGCACAGCGCTTGCCACACGCGCTGCTGGAACGGACTGCCCTCGGCGGCGAGCGCGAGATCGAACTCGCGCAGCCCGCCCGCAAAATAGGCTTCGAGCTGAGCGCGCGCCTCGTCGAGCGCGGCATCGTCGCGCTGCCAATTACGCTCGCGCCGCGGCCGGTAGCGCTGCGGATTCATATACACGCCGGTGAGCGCGGCTCCGTCCGAAGTGAGCGTCAGTTCGCCCACTGGGCTCGTCATGCTGCTGTAATACACGGTGTTCGTCATGGCTACTGCTCCTTCCGATGTTGCACCGGGACAAGACTTGCCCACAGATGCTGCGCCGCATAAGCGCGCCACGGCCGCCAGGGTTCTGTGGCCGCAAGCATGGCCCGTTCGTTCGTCAATTCGAGCGCCTGCGCGAGGCCGAGGTCACCGTGCGGAAACGCATCCGTCGCCGCAAGCGCGCGCATGGCGACGTATTGCGCCGTCCACGGACCGATTCCGGGCAGCGCCTGTAACTGCGCGAGCGTCGCCTCCACGTCGACGCCGGGCTCGAGCAGGAGCGTTCCTGCCGCGACTTCCCGCGCGAGCGTGCGGATCGTCTCCGCCCGTCGCCGGGTAAGCCCGAGCCGGACGAGTTCCTGCGGTCTCGCGCCTGCGATGCGTTCGGGCTCCGGGCTATAGAACTCGAGCTCGGCGAACGGCGTCTGCGCCGGCTCGCCGAACGCGCGCGCCAGCCGCCCCGCGAGCGTACTCGCCGCCTTCACCGTCACCTGCTGTCCAAGGATCGCGCGCACGGCGAGCTCGAAACCGTCGAACGCGCCGGGCACACGCAGTCCGCTCTGCTGCCCGACGATGCGCGCAAGGCGCGCGTCCTGCGAGAGATGCGCCTCGATTACTCGCGGATTCGCGTTCAGGTCGAACATCTGGCGGAGACGCACGAGCAGCGGCGCGAGCACCGGCATCAAGCTATACGAGATCTGCACTTGCAGTGCGTTCTGCCCTGCGATCGGCTGCGCGCAGATCCAGCCGCACTGCCCACCGAGGCTCGCCGAGCGCGCATAGCGCGTGCCTTCGACGCACTCGACGCCCGCTGCGCCGCGGCTCGCCAAGTAAGTGCTGAGTCGCTGCCAATCGAGCGGCGGGCGGTACGCGAGCTTGAGCACGATCCCGTCCGCATCGGCGGCGGGCTGCGCGTGCCGGCGCAGCGCCGTGGGATTCAAGCCGTAGCGCGTCTTGAACAGATGATTGAAGCGGCGCACGCTCGCGAAGCCCGCTGCGTAGGCGACATCCGCCATGGACAATTGCGAATCCGTGAGCAATTGCTTCGCGAGCAACAGCCTGCGGGTCTGTGCGAGCTCGACCGGGGATGCGCCGAATTCTCGCTCGACGACGCGGCGCAATTGGCGCGAAGAGACGCCGTATTCGGCGGCGAGCGCCTCGAAATCGCCGTCGTTCAGCGCGCCGGCCTCGATGCGCGCCGCCGCCCAGTGCGCCGCAGTATGCGCCGCGTCGACGCTCGCATAACCCGGAGCAAGTTCCGGCCGGCAGCGCAGGCAGGGGCGGTAGCCGGCGCGCTCGGCCGCTGCCGCGTTCGGGTAGAACTGGCAGCGCTCGCGCCCGGGCGTGCGCGCCGGACACACGGGTCGGCAATAGATGCCGGTGGTGGAGACGGCGACGAAAAAGCGCCCGTCGAAGCGCGCATCGCGCGCCTTGAGAGCAGCGTAGCAGCGGCCAGGATCGAGTTCCATGGCAGCAAGTTTAGCCGCGCTGCGCGCCCGCGTCTCGCCGTTTTCGGACATCGCCATTTCCGCCGGCGACGCCCGCTGAGCATCGCCTATCATAACCCGCTGCAAATTGGCATTTGCAGCGGGCTGATTTAGGGGAGCATGAGGGGAGGTATCCCCTCATTATGTAACAAACTATCAGTCGTTACGTGCGGCGGCGGAGATGGCGTCGCGCAGTTCGGCGTAGGTGCGCGCGACGGGAAATTGCGGAAACTCGGCGACGACGTTCGCCGGCGGGCAGAACAGGATGCCGGCGTGCGCCTCGCCGAGCATGGCCGTATCGTTGTAGGAATCGCCGGCGGCGATGGTGCGGAAATTCAGCGCCTTGAAGCCTTGCACCGCAGCGCGCTTCTGATCCTTCATGCGCAGGCGGTAATCGCGCACGCGCCCCGCGCCGTCGACAACGAGCTCGTGGCAAAACAGCGTCGGCTGACCGAGCGCTCGCATGAGCGGCGCAGCGAACTGATAATACGTGTCCGACAGGATCACGACCTGGTATTCGCCGCGCAGCCAGTCGAGGAAGTCGCGCGCGCCCTCGAGCGGACGCATGCCGGCGATGACTTGCTGGATGTCGGGCAATCCGAGTCCGCGCTCGGCGAGGATCGCGAGCCGGCCGCGCATGAGCTTGTCGTAATCGGGCTCGTCGCGCGTCGTCTTCGCCAGCTCCGGGATGCCGCTGCGCTGCGAAAACTCGATCCAGATTTCCGGTACGAGGACGCCTTCCAAGTCGAGACAGACGATGTGCAAGGGGGACTCCGTGTGCGATGGGATGCGGGCGCGGGGGTGGCGGCGCACATTGTAATGCACGGCGGGGCGCACGTAGTAGCGATTTGCCGGTGCGCCCGCGAATTGACCGCAGGCGAACGCTTATGGCAGATTGCGGCTTGCTGCCGCAGTCGCGCCTGCGACGCGGCCGGCCGACCTCATTCATGGACAGACTCGAAGCCGAGCTCGAGGAATTGCGGCGCACGCTCACGCTCGAGCCGACGCAGCATCGGGCGCACGTGCGCATGTGGGAGATTCAAGCCGCCCGCGGGCAACTCTCCGCCATGACGGCCGGCTTGAAGAGCCGCCTCGCCGCGCTCGACGCCGCCGGCGTAGCGCCGGGGCCGAAAGTCGCGATCGCCGATACTACGCTGTGCTGCATCGACTGCGCGAACCATGCGCTCGCCCTGCGCGCGCTGCGTGCGAGTCTAGCCGGCTGCGCGTTCGAGCGCACACTGTTTCTCACCGATCGCGGGCTCGACGCCGCGCCGATTGAAACCGTGCGCATCGAACCGATCCGCTCCGCAGCGCAATATTCGCAGTTCGTGATGAAGGAACTGCTGCGCTACATCGACACCGAATACGTGCTGCTCGTCCAATGGGACGGCTACGTCGTCGAGCCGACTGCGTGGTCGGAGGAATTCCTGCTCTACGACTACGTCGGCGCACGCTGGCCGCATGCCGCGCTCCGCATACCGCCCGAGCACGCGGTCGGCAACGGCGGGTTTTCGCTGCGTTCGCGCACGCTGCTCGAAGCCCTGCAGGACGCGCGCATCGCGCCCGCCCACCCCGAAGACGTCGCGGTCTGCCGCACCTACCGCACGCTGCTCGAGCGCGAATACGGCATTGCGTTCGCGCCGGGCGAGGTCGCCGAGCGTTTCTCCTTCGAGCACGTGGAACCGCCGGGGGCCACGTTCGGCTTTCACGGCCAAGTCAACCTCGCGCGCTTCGTCGCGGACGAGCACATCCGCTTGTTGCAATTCTGAACATATTTGGCGCTGCACCTATATGGTGCCTAGCTGGAAAGCACGAGCCGCGCTTGCTAAAATTAGTGTGTTGGAATCACTGGCTCGCGTTCAGGAATGAATAAGACGAATCGCGACTTCGAAGGCCGCGGCACGTGCACACTCCGCTCGACCAAGTGCTTCGGCCCCCTTTGGCCCGAGCGAATGCCGTGAGCGCTGATGCCTCCAAGCCTGCGACGGCGCCGGAACGCTGGCTCGCCTTCGTCGCCAATCTGCCCACCGAGGATCCTGCGGCGCGCATGAGCGTGCTGCGCACGCTGCAGTCGCTCGGTTGCGCCGTAATGCGCGAAGGCGTTTTTCTGCTGCCCGATTCGCCGGCGGCGCGCCAGGGGCTCACGCGCCTCACCGAGCATATCGCGCGCATGAACGGCTCGGCGCACCTGCTCTCGGTCCACGCGATCGACGAGGCGCAGTCGCGTCTGTTCCTCGGACTGTTCGATCGCACGGGCAAGTACGACGAACTGGTGCGCGCGGTGACGAGCCTGAAAAGCGCAATTGGCATGTCCGATGCCGTCGGCATTGTGCGCCATCTCGCCAAGCACAAGCGCGATTTCAAGGTCATCAGCGCCCTAGATTTCTTCCCGTCGGAAGCGCGCGAGCGCGCCTCCGCCGCAATTGCCGAAGTCGAGGGCGCGCTGCACGCGCTGCGCTTTCCCGAAGCGCAGAAGCCGAGCGCGGCGCTCGATGTCACGGGCAAGATCTATTTTCAGCGGCAATGGGCGACGCGCAAGCCGCTGTGGGCCGATCAGCTCGCCTCCGCCTGGCTGATCCGGCGCTTCGTCGATCCCGAGGCGAGGCTGCTGTGGCTGGAGAAGAACGAACCCTGCCCGCCGGAAGCGATCGGCTACGGCTTCGAGGGTGCAACATTCGCGAACAGCAAGGACCGCGTCACCTTCGAGCAGATCCTCGCCGGCTTCGCCCTGGCAAAGAACGCCGCGCTCGTGCGCATGGGCGCGCTGCTGCATGCACTCGAAGCGGGCGACGTGGGCATGGCGGAAGCAGCGGGCGTGCATACGCTGCTGCAGGGCGCGCAGCGCCGTGCGCAAAGCGAGGAGGCGCTTCTCGCCGAAGCGGAGATGACCTTCGACTTGCTGTACGAAGCGTATTTCGACCAGCCGGCAAAGCCCGCCTGAACTTTTGCAGCGGGTTGCTACTTTCCTTTCTTCTCCCGCATTTCCTCCGCGAGCTGCTGGCGCAAGTCGCGCAGTCTCGCCTCGACCGTGGAAAGCTGGTAGAAGTCGCCGTCACCGCTCTTTTGCGCGAGCTGCAACTGTTCGATCGCCGAGGGGACGCTGCCCTGCAGCACGTACACCTCGGCCTGCGCCTTGTGCTGCAACAGGCGCTTGCCGGTCGCGGCATAGCCCTTCGCTTGCAGGGTATACAGCCGCGCGTCGTGCGGATAATTCTTTAGCTGCTCATCGAGCGCCGCGAGCGCCTCGGCATTTCGCCCGAGCTGCTGCAGCTCTTCCACGTAGGCGTAGTTGAGCGCGCGGTTGTTGGGATAGCGCACGAGCGCCTGCTTCAGCACCTCCGCCGCCCCCTTGTCGTCGCCTTTCGCCTGCTTGATGCGCGCGGAAAGCGCGGCGAACATCGGATGCTCGCCCGACTTCGTGAGCGGGACGAGCGTCTGTTCCGCGCGTCCGGCGTCTTTGGCGCGCAGTAGCGCGCAGGCGAGACCGTAACGCGCCGCGGTTTCGTTCGAGAACTTGCGCTCGCGCAGATCGCCTTCGAGCTGCGCCACTGCGTCGCGCGGCGTGCCCATGTCGGCGCGCAGCTTGGCGCGCACGAGCTGGAAATCCAGGCTGTCAGGCGTCTGCTTGTACGCCACACCGCGGATTCGATTCTCGGCGTCGGCGATACGCTCCGTCGTCACCGGGTGGGTGCGCAAATACGCCGGCGCATTGTTCTCGTACAGGCGCCCCGCCTTCTGCAGACGCAGGAAGAAGGAGGGCATGGCGCGCACGTCGTAGCCGGATTTCTCCAGCGTCTGGAAGCCGACGCGATCCGCCTCGCGCTCGAATTCGCGCGTGAAGCCGATTTGCGCGGTGATCGCGCTCGCCTGGCCGATGGCCGCCGCAGCCGATCCGACCTGTGAATTGCGCGAAATGATGGCGAGCGCCATGGCGGCGAGCATGCCCATCGACAGCTGCCCTTCCTTGCTCGCCATGCGCGCCATGTGATGCTGGGTCACGTGCGCTATTTCGTGCGCCAGCACGGCGGCGAGTTCCGATTCGCTCTGCGCGCTGACGATGGTGCCGGTATGCACGCCGATGTAGCCTCCGGGCAGGGCGAACGCGTTCAGCGTCGGATCCTTCACCAGGAAGAACTCGAAGTCCTGGCGCGCGTCCTGGCTGTTCGAGACCAGGCGATTGCCGAGCGCGTTCAGATACGCGGTCACCTCCGCATCCTCGTCGAATGCCGGATCGTTCAGGCGGATGTCGCGCATGATGGTTTCGCCGACGCGGCGCTCCATCTGCGGCGTGAGCGCGGTCTGCGCGGTGTCACCCAGTTCGGGCAAGCCCTCGGCATACGCCGCCATGGAGCCCAGCAGGAACGCCACCTCTGCGAAAAATGCGAGCAAGCTACTGATACGCATGGTGATATGATACCGCGCCATGAAACCGAGTTCCGCCGCGAAGGCAAAAAAACTGAGCCATTTCGATGCCGGCGGCCAGGCCCATATGGTCGACGTCGGCGCGAAGGACACGACCCACCGCGTGGCGCGCGCCCGCGGCTCGATCCGCATGCAGCCTGCCACGCTGCGCCTGATCAAGGCAGGCAGCGCGAAGAAGGGCGACGTCCTCGGCGTGGCGCGCATTGCCGCCATCCAGGCGGCGAAACGCACCGCCGATTTGATCCCACTCGCCCATCCGCTCGCCCTCACCCGCGTCGCCGCCGAATTCGATATCGATGCGAAAGGAAACGCCGTGCACATCGAAATCACGGTCGAGACTTTGGGCCGCACCGGCGTCGAGATGGAGGCCTTGACCGCGGTCGCTGTCGGCCTCTTGACCGTCTACGACATGTGCAAGGCGGTCGACCGCGGCATGGCGATCGAGGGCGTCAGGCTCCTGGAGAAGAAGGGCGGGAAGTCCGGCCACTTCCTCGCGCGCGAGACGACCTGAGACTCGCGGCCCAGCGCCGCTACTTCGCCAGCAAATTCGTGCCCGTCGCTCCCACCACCGAATAGCTGTAGGTGGCGTGCCCGATGGCGTTGAGATCTTTTGCCGTCGCCGACGGCTGCGCCGTCCAGTTGACACCGTCGGTGCTGGTGTAGATGCTGCCCGCCGCGCCGACCGCGATGAACTGCGTGCCGTAGACGACAGCAGCCAGCGTATTCACGCCGAGCGCCGGCTGCGCCGTCCAGGTCGCTGCATCGGTGCTGGTGACCAGCGTCCCCGCCGCGCCGACCGCCGCATACACCCCGGCATTGGTGGCGCTGCTCGTGCCGTAGGCGACCGCCTTCAGATCGCGTGCCGTGCCTGAAGTAACTGCCTTCCACGTGCTGCCGTCGGTGCTGGTGAGGAGCGTGCCCGCTGCGCCGACCGCGATCCAGATTCCGGTCGGAGCGAACGTGACGCCATATAGATCGTTCACCGTCCCGGCGTTGTTCGCCGCCGCAGTCCAGGTCTTGCCGTCGTTGCTGGTGATGATGGTGCCCTTCGCCCCGACTGCCACGACCTGCACCCCGTTTCGCGCAAGCGCATACAGATTGTTCACGGTGCCGCTCGTCTGCGCCGTCCAGGTCGTGGTGTCTAGCGAATAAAGGATCGTTCCTCCGTCGCCTGCCGCGACATAGGCGCCGTTATTCACCACGGCGTTGAGGTTACCGGCGACGCCGGAGTTGAGCGCCGTCCAGGTAACGCCGTCGGGGCTCGAAAACATGGCGCCGGCCGCGCCGACGGCGATGAACGAACTCGTCCAATTCAAGCCGCGCAAGTCGTTCGCACCCGTCGCCGCCCCCGCCGTCCAGGGCGAAGGCAGCGAGCCGGCCAGGCGCGGCGTTGCCGATACCGTGGGCGTGCTGCCCCCCGCCGGCCCGCCGTTCTTGCGTGCGTTCATGACGAACGAATAGGTAAGGCCGTTCGCGAGCGGTCCCACGACGAGCGGGGAAGAGGCGCTGATGACCGACTTCGAGCCGGGGATGGTGGTCCAGTTGGACGTACTGATGCCGGGGTTGTTGGCATAAAACAGCCAGTAATCGACCCCCGATTCCATCACCCAGCTCACGGTGACGATGCCGTCGCCGGGCGTGAGCGTTAAGGTCGCCGGCGGCTCGGCGGAACTGCCGCTGCTGCCGCAACCCGCGACAAGCAAGCCGGCGACGCCCGCCGCGATCAGTGCCAGGATTCGGCGCATATGAACCTCGCAATGCAACTGTTGGGGAAGGAGTGCCTTTTCTTGTTGGCGGGAATTATAGCCGAGTCGCACAAACGGCCGCTCCGCAAATTGCTACAAATTGTTAGCGGGCCGTTGAAAAACGCTTCCCGACTGCTAAAGATGCGAGCAGCGCTGCGGCTTACCGGAAGGAAGCGATCTTCAACGGCCTCCGAATTGGGGGGGGGTTCAAAAGGGGGGCGTGCCCCCTCTTTTCGACAAACGTTTAGCGGGCCGCGCCCTTACTCCGCCGCGAGCGCGCGTCGCGGCTCATCGACATGCGCCTGTCCGCCGGGGTTCGGCTCACGCTCGGGCACCCAGCCGCCGCCCAGGGCCGCGATCAGCTGCACGCTCGCCGCCGCGCGCCGGCTGAGGATGTCCACCGCCGTCCTCTGATTCGCGAGCGCCGCCGTCTGCGCCACCACGACGTTGAGATAGCTCACCGTGCCGGCTTGATATTGGTTGAGGGTAATGGCGAGCGCCTGTTTCGCCGCGGTCACCGCCTCGGCCTGCACCGTGGCTTCCTCTTCCAGGATGCGCAGAGTCGCGAGGCCGTCCTCGACCTGGGCGAAGCCGGCGAGCACGGTCTGGCGGTAGGCGGCGACGGCTGCGTCGTAAGCCGCGATCGCCTGCGCCGTCTGCGCGCGGCGCAAGCCGCCGTCGAACAGATTCTGCGCGATAGCCGGACCGATCGACCAATACCGGCTCGGCATGGTCAGCCAGTCGGCCATGGTCGCGCTCTGGTAGCCCGCCGCGGCCGATAGGCTCAGCGACGGGAAATAGGCCGACTTGGCGACGCCGATCTGCGCATTCGCCTGCGCCATGCGCCGCTCGGCCGCCGCGATGTCCGGCCGGCGCTCGAGCAGTTCCGAGGGCAGCACCTGCGGGACCACCGGCGGCTCGAGCGTGAGCGGGGCACGAGCGATGGTGAGGCCCGACGGCGGTTTTCCGGCGAGCAGGGCGATGGCATGTTCGAGCTGGGCGCGCTGCACACCGATGTCGATCGCCTGCGCCTTGGCGCTCGCCAACTGAGTCTGCGCCTGCGCCAGGTCCGCGCGCGACACGATGCCTGCCGCGTATTGGTTCTGCACCAGGCGCAGGGTATGGCCGTAAGCGGCGAGAGTGTCTTCGAGCAGCAGCTGCTGAGCATCGAGACCGCGCAGCTGGAAATAGCTTTGCGCGAGCGCCGCCTGGGCGGAGAGCCGCGCCGCGGCGAGATCGCCGGCGCTCGCCTGCGCCCCCGCCACGCCTGCCTCCACCGCGCGGCTTATGCTGCCCCAGACATCGGGCGCCCAGCTCGCCTGGAACGGCAGGTTGTGATTGGTGACGACGCCGCGCGAAATCGGCGTCGCCGAAGGCTGGGCGATGGTCGTCGCCGAGGAGCGCGAGCGCGTCGAGGAGATGCCGCCCGTCACCGTTGGGTAGTAGCCCGCGCGCGCCTGATCGAGCAGCGCCAGCGCCTGGCGGTACTGCGCCGCCGCTTTCGCCAGGTTCTGGTTCGATACCTCGACCTGGTCCATCAGGGAATCGAGCTGCGCGTCGCGGTACACGCGCCACCAGCGGCCGCGGTTCGCATCGTCCTGCGGGCGCGCCTCTTTCCACTTGCCTTCCTTGTACGCGGCCGGCACCTCGACCGTCGGGCGCACATAGTCCGGCCCGACACTGCAGGCGCACAGCAGCACGAGCGGGATCGGGGCGAGTCGCAACAAGCTCCGCTTTTTCGTCTGTTTCAAGGCTGTCGCTTTGTCCATCCGAATTACGCTCCTACGCTCAACTGACGAGCCCCGCAGTCGGCGCCGCGCTGCGGCGCGCGTCGCGCAGGCGCAGGCACCACAGGCGGAAGCGGTCGAGGTAAAGATAGACCACCGGCGTCGTGTACAGCGTCAGCATCTGGCTGAGGATCAGTCCGCCGACGATGGAAATGCCCAAGGGGCGGCGCAGCTCCGCACCTTCGCCCAGGCCGATGGCGAGCGGCACCGCGCCGAGCAGCGCCGCCATGGTAGTCATCATGATCGGGCGAAAGCGCATCAGGCAGGCGCGGAATATCGCCGCTTCCGGCGCCAGGCCCTCCTTGCGCTCCGCCTCGAGCGCGAAATCGATCATCATGATCGCATTCTTCTTGACGATGCCGATGAGCAGGATCACGCCGATCAGGCCGATGATATTGAACTCGGTCTTGAACGCAAGCAGCGCGAGCAACGCGCCGACGCCGGCCGAGGGCAGCGTCGACAGGATGGTGATGGGATGCACGTAGCTTTCGTAGAGCATGCCCAGCACCAGGTACACCGCGACCAGCGCCGCAAGGATCAACCACGGCTGGCTGGCGAGCGAGGCCTGGAACGCGCGCGCCGTTCCCTGGAAATTGCCGCGGATGGTGTTCGGCACGCCCATGCGCGCGAGCGCCTCGTTCACCGCCGCGGTCGCTGCGGACAGCGACACGCCGACGGGAAGGTTGAACGAGATGGTCGAGGCCGTGAACTGCCCCTGATGGTTGACTCCCAGGGGGGTGTTGGTCGCTTCGTAGCGGCTGAACGCGGCGAGCGGAACCTGCGCGCCCGAGCTGGTGTTCACGTACACGTCCTGCAGCGCATCGGCGCTCTGCCAGAACTGCGGTGCCGCCTCCATCACCACCCGGTATTGGTTGAGCGGGTTGTAGATGGTCGAGACCTGGCGCTGACCGAAGGCGTCGTTCAAGGTCGCGTCGATCAGCCGCGGCGTGATGCCCAGGCGCGAAGCGGTGTCGCGGTCGATGACGAGCGTCGTCTGCAGCCCCTTGTCCTCCTGGTCGGTGTTGACGTCGGCGAGCTGCGGCAGTTGCGCGAGCGCCTGGCGAATGCGGGGCTCCCAGGCGCGCAGCTCCTCCAGATCGTCCGCCTGCAGCGTGAACTGGTATTGCGCGTTCGCCTGGCGGCCGCCGACGCGGATGTCCTGCACCGGCACGAGGAACAGGCTTGCGCCTGGTTCGCGTGCGAGCTTCGCACGCAGCCGCGCGATCACCAGATCCGCCGCGACTTTGCGCTCGCGCAGCGGCTTGAGGGTGACGAACATGAAACCGCGGTTGCGCTGCCCGCCACCGGTGAAGGCCATCACGTTCTCCACCGCCGGATCGGCGCGCACGATGGCGACGAAATCGGCGAGCTTTTGCCGCATCGCCTGGAAGGAAATGCCCTGGTCGGCCTGGATGCTGCCTACCATGCGGCCGGTGTCCTGCTGCGGAAAGAAGCCTTTGGGCACCACCACATAGAGGTAGACGTTGAGGCAGACGGTGGCAGCGAGGAGCGCCAGCGTGAAGCGCGAGTGCGCCAGCGCCCAGGCGAGCGACTTTTCGTAGCCGCCCAGCAGCCATGCAAACGCGCGTTCGCTCGCCTGGTACAGGCGCCCGTGCGCGCGGCCGCGCTCCGGGCGCAGCAGGCGCGCGCACATCATCGGCGTAGTCGAGAGCGAGATCGCGAGCGAAATCAGGATCGCCACCGACAGAACCACGGCGAATTCGCGGAACAGCCGGCCGACGATGCCGCCCATGAGCAGGATGGGGATGAACACGGCGATCAGCGACAGGCTCATCGACAGCACGGTGAAGCCCACTTCGCGGCTGCCGGCAAGCGCTGCCTGCATCGGCGACATGCCCTCGTCGATGCGGCGCGAGATGTTCTCCAATACCACGATGGCGTCGTCGACGACGAAGCCGGTGGCGATGGTGAGGGCCATCAGCGAGAGATTGTCCAGGCTGTAGCCGCACAGGTACATGACGCCGAAGCTGCCGACGAGCGACACCGGCACCGCCACGCTCGGGATCAGCGCCGCACGCCAGTTGCGCAGGAACAGGAACACCACCATGATCACCAGCCCGATGGAGATCGACAGCGCGCGCTCGACGTCGTGCAGCGAGGCGCGGATGGTGGGCGTGCGATCCATCACCACCTTGAGGTCGATCGCGCTGGGAATCGAGGCGGAAAGGCGCGGCAAGAGCGCATCCACCCGGTCCACGGTGTCGATGATGTTCGCGCCGGGCTGGCGGTAAAGGATGATCAGCACCGAGGGCTTGCCGTTAGCGGAGCCGGCGTTGCGCAGGTCCTGCACCGAATCGACCACCTCGGCCACGTCCGACAGCCGCACCGCGGCGCCGCCCCGATAGGCGACGACAAGCGGCAGGTAGTCGGCTGCCTTCGTCGCCTGGTCGTTGGCAAGGATTTGCCATTGGCGCTCGCCGTCCTCGACTACACCCTTGGGACGGTTGGCGTTGGTGGCGACGATGGCATTGCGCACGTCTTCCAGGCCGATGCCGTATTTGTTGAGCGTCGCGGGATTGAGTTCGACGCGCACCGCCGGCAGCGAACTGCCGCCGACCGCCACCTGGCCGATGCCCTTCACCTGGGAGAGTTTCTGCGCGAGCACGGTGGAGGCGGCATCGTACATCTGCCCTTGGGTGAGGGTGTCCGAAGTGAGCGCGAGGATCATGATCGGCGCATCGGCCGGGTTCACCTTGCGGTAGGTCGGATTGGACGGAAGCCCCGTCGGCAAGAGCGTGCGTGCCGCGTTGATCGCCGCCTGCACGTCGCGGGCCGCGCCGTCGATGTCGCGGTCGAGGTCGAACTGCAGCACCACCCGCGTATTGCCGAGCGAACTCGACGAGGTCATTTCCGTCACGCCGGCGATGCGTCCGAGCGCGCGCTCCAGCGGCGTCGCCACCGTCGCCGCCATGGTCTCGGGGCTCGCGCCGGGGAGCGAAGCCGATACCGAGACAGTGGGGAAATCGACCTGCGGCAGCGGCGACACCGGCAGCAGCCTGAAGGCGATCGCACCGGAGAGCGCAATGCCGATGGTGAGCAGCGTCGTCGCCACCGGACGCTCGATGAAGGGCGCGCAGATGTTCACGTTAGGTGATCCACGCTGCGAGGGGGCAGGCCCCCTCGCGCACCCCGACTCTGGGGATAACGCCGCTTCGCGCCGTTATCACGTGAGTTGATCCACGCTGCGAAGGGGCAGGCCTTCTCGCGCACCCCGACTCTTGGGATAACGCTGTTGCGTGCCGTTTTCATCCTAATGCCCCGCTGCCCGCCGCCTGCGCGCGGCGCGCGAGGCGGTCAAACGCCAGATAGATGACCGGCGTGGTGAACAGCGTCAATACCTGCGACACCAGCAGCCCGCCGACCATGGTGATGCCCAGGGGATGGCGCAATTCGGAGCCGACGCCGGTGCCGAGCATCAGCGGCAGCGCCGCGAGCAGCGCCGCCATGGTGGTCATGAGGATCGGCCGGAAGCGGAGCAAACACGCCTGGCGTATGGCGTCGCGCGGCGATTTTCCTTCCTCGCGCTCGGCGGCGAGCGCGAAGTCGATCATCATGATCGCATTCTTCTTGACGATGCCGATCAAGAGAATGATGCCGATGATGGCGATGATGCCGATGTCGTTGCCGGAGACGAGCAGCGCGAGCAGCGCGCCGACGCCGGCCGAAGGCAGCGTCGACAGAATGGTGACGGGGTGAATGTAGCTCTCGTAGAGCACGCCGAGCACGATGTACATGGTGACGATCGCCGCCAGGATCAAGAGCAGCGTGTTGTCCAGCGACGCCTCGAACGCCGCCGCCGCGCCCTGGAAGCGCGTCTGCACGCTCAAGGGCACGCCGATCTCGCGCTCGGCCGCCGTGATGGCGCGCACCGCGTCGCCGAGCGAGGCGCCGCGAGCGAGGTTGAAGGAGATCGTCGCCGCTGGGAACTGGCCGAGATGGTTGATGAGCAGCGGCGTCGGCCGCTCGCTCACGCGTGCGATGGCGGAGAGCCGCACTTGCTGCCCGCCCGGCGCGGGCACGAAAATGTCGTCGAGCGCCGCTGGGCCCAGTTTGAATTGAGGTTGCGCTTCGAGCACCACGCGGTACTGGCTCGTCTGGGTGAAGATGGTCGAGATCAGCCGCTGGCCGAATGCGTTATAGAGGGCATTGTCGATCGCGGCGGTGGAGATGCCGAGGCGGCTCGCGCTGGCGCGGTCGATTTCGACATAGGCCTGCAGGCCCTGATCCTGCAAGTCGCTCGCCACGTCGGCGAGCTGCGGCAGGGCTCGCAATCGTTCGATCAGGCGCGGCACCCAGGCGGAGAGTTCGGCCGCATCGGCATCTTCGACGCTGAACTGGTACTGGGTGCGGCTGACACGGTCTTCGATGGTGAGATCCTGCACCGGCTGCATATAGAGCGATATGCCGTCGAATTTGGCGAGCCGGGGCTGCAGGCGCCGAATGACTTCCAGTGCACTCGCATCGCGCTCGGCGAGCGGCTTCAGGTTGATCAGCACGCGGCCGCTGTTGAGCGTGGTGTTGACGCCGTCCACTCCGATGAAGGAGGTGAGGCTCGCCACTGCCGGGTCTTCGAGCACGACTTTCGCGAGCGCCTGCTGGCGTTCGCCCATGGCGGCAAACGAAATCGACTGCGGCGCCTCCGAGATCCCCTGGATCACGCCCGTGTCCTGCACCGGGAAGAAGCCCTTGGGAACGACGACGTAGAGCAGCACGGTGAGAGCGAGCGTCGCGATCGCCACCGCGAGCGTCGCGCCCTGACGGTCGAGCACCCAGTCGAGCATCTGCCCGTAGCGGCGGATCACGCTGTCGAACCACTCGCCGCTTCTGCGATAGAGGCGCCCCTGCTCGGTGGGCGGCGTGTGGCGCAACAGCTTCGCGCACATCATCGGCGTGAGCGTGAGCGAGACCACCGCCGAGATCAGGATCGACACCGCGAGCGTGATGGCGAACTCGCGAAACAGCCGGCCGACGACGTCGCCCATGAACAGGAGCGGAATCAGCACGGCGATGAGAGAAAAGGTGAGCGAGATGATGGTGAAGCCGATCTGCGCCGAGCCTTTCAGCGCCGCTTCGAGCGGCCGTTCGCCTTCCTCGATGTAGCGCGCCACGTTCTCGATCATGACGATGGCGTCGTCCACGACGAAGCCGCTCGCGATGGTGAGCGCCATCAGCGTCAGGTTGTTGATGGAAAAGCCGGCGAGATACATGACGCCGAAGGTGCCGACGAGCGACAGCGGCACCGCCACGCTGGGGATTACGGTCGCAGGAAGATTCCTCAGGAAAAGGAATATCACCAGCACCACCAGCACGACCGCGAGCATGAGCTCGAGCTTCACGTCGTGCACCGAGGCGCGGATGGTGGTGGTGCGGTCGGTGAGCAGGTTCACTTCCACCGCGGCGGGCAAGGACGCCTGCAGCTGCGGCAGGAGCTGCTTCACCCGATCCACCACCTCGATCACGTTGGCCCCGGGCTGGCGCTGGATGTTGACGAGCACCGCCGGTACGTCGTTTGCCCAGGCGGCCAGGCGCACGTTCTCCGCGTCGTCCACGGTCGCAGCGACGTCCGACAGCCTGAGCGGCCTGCCGTTCTTGTAGGCGATCACCAGATCCCGGTACTCCTCGGCAGACTTCAACTGGTCGTTTGCGTCGATGGTCGAGGCGCGCGCCGGGCCGTCGAAACTGCCCTTCGCCTGATTCACGTTCGCCGCCGCGACCGCGAGGCGCAGATCGTCCAGACTGAGGCCGTAGGCGGCGAGTGCCTTGGGATTCGCCTGGATGCGCACCGCCGGCCGCTGCCCGCCGCCCAAGCTCACCAGGCCCACGCCCGGCAGCTGCGAAATCTTCTGCGCCATGCGCGTATCGACCAGGTTCTGCACCTTCGGCAAGGGCAAGGTCTTCGAGGTAACCGCGAGCGTGAGGATGGGCGTATCGGCCGGATTCACCTTGTTGTAGATCGGCGGCACCGGCAGGTCCGTCGGCAGCAAGTTGGAGGCGGCGTTGATCGCCGCCTGCACTTCCTGCTCGGCGACGTCGAGCGACAGATCGAGGCTGAACTGCAGCGTGATGACCGAGGCCCCGCCCGAACTGGTAGACGACATCTGGTTGAGCCCGGGCATCTGGCCGAACTGGCGCTCGAGCGGCGCCGTCACCGACGAGGTCATCACGTCCGGGCTCGCTCCGGGGTAGAGCGTCACCACCTGGATGGTCGGATAGTCGACCTCGGGCAGCGCCGACAGCGGCAATACGCGATAGCCGATGATCCCCGCGAGCAGGATCGCGACCATCAAGAGCGAGGTCGCGACCGGCCGCAGGATGAAGGGGCGTGACGGATTCACTATTTGTTCTGGGCGTCCGCGCCGCGCTGGCGGCGCAATTCGCGCATGCGCTTGATGCGCTCTTCCTCGGGGAGTTTCTTGATTTCCTCGCCGAACTCGCCGCGCTCGATGCGCGCATTGAGCTCCGCCCAGCGTTTCTTGCGTTCCTCGGGAGACATCGCGGCATCGCCCTCGGCTGCTTGATCGCGCGCGGCGCGCGGCTGGCCCTTGGGCCCCGCTTCGCCTTTGCCGATGAGATCTACCTTGGTGCCTTCGCGCAGCTTGTCCGCGCCGTCGACGACCACCTGTTCACCCGAGCTCAAGCCCGAATCGATGGAAACGAGTTCGCCCTCGGCAGGCCCGAGCTTCACCGCGCGCACGCTCGCCGTGTTGTCGGGCTTGACCACGTAGACGAAGGTGCCGGGGGTTCCGCGCTGGATCGCCGCGCCGGGAACCAGGGTCGCACCGTGCCGCGTCTCGAGCAGCATGTGCACGTTGGCGAACTGGTTCGGGAACAGGTGGTAGTCCTCGTTCGCGAACTGCGCCTTCAACTTGACCGTGCCGGTCGCAGGATCGATCTGGTTGTCCACGGTGAGCAGCGTCCCGCTCCCGAGCTTCACTTTGTCCGATCGATCGTAGGCGTCGACGGCAAGCTTCTCGTTGCGGCGCAAGCGCTGCATCACTGCGCGCAGATTGTCCTCGGGAATGCTGAACACGACCGCGATCGGCTGCAGCTGGGTGATGACCACCAGTCCGGTCTGGTCGCTCGCGCGCACGATGTTGCCCAGATCGACCTGGCGCAGCCCCAGGCGCCCGCTGACCGGAGCGGTGATGCGGCAATAGCTGAGTTGCAGCTTGGCGTTGTCGATCTGCGCCTGATCCACTTTCACCGTGCCCTCGTACTGGCGCACCAGCGAAGCTTGCGTGTCCAGTTGCTGGCGCGAGATCGAATCCTGCGCGAGCAGCGTGCGGTAGCGCTCGAGGTCGATGCGCGCATTGGCGAGCAGCGCCTGGTCGCGCGCCATCTGCCCTTGCGCCTGGTCGAGCTGCACCTGAAACGGCCGTGGATCGATCTCGGCGAGCAGATCGCCCGCGCGCACCACCTGCCCTTCGCGGAACAGCACGCTCATCAGCTGGCCGTCGACGCGGCTGCGCACGGTGACCGTGGCGAGCGGCGTGACTGCGCCCAGCCCGGTAAGGTAGACGCCGATGTCGCCCTTCTTGACCGCGGCTGCGACGACGGGCGTCAGTCGTCCCTGCCCGGCGGGTCCGCCGCCCGGCCGTGCCGCGCGCGGCGCGGTTTCCCCCGCCGCCGGCTGCAAAAAGAAGTACCAGTAGGCGCCGCCAGCGGCGATTGCCAGGACCAAGGCGAAGAGCCAAAGCGATCGTGCGCGCGCTGCCGGTGAGCTTGCTGTTGTCATCATGGATTGCGGCGTCCTTTCGCGACCGTCGGGCACGCGCGGCGCGGCGCTTGCCCGGTTTGGAGTCCGGGCTGCCGGCCTTGCGGCTTGGATCTTGGGGAAAGCGGGAAATGGAGAATGGAAACACGGCGTTTTCCGGCGCTAAGTCCGCTTTATAGCGTCTTAGCCCGTCACTGGGCAAGTTTGTTTTGTTACGATTTGTTGCAGCAGAGGCACACAGCCGCGCCGAATGAGCGCAAGCAAGTGACTTTAGTTGCGGCTTGTACGCTAAGCGAGCGAGGCGAGATACAGCTTGCGCGCGAGTTCGATCAGGCGATCACCGCCCGTGTCATAGCGGCGGTAGAGCAGTTCGCACACCGGCCGCAGGCGATTGCGCGTGGAAACGCTGTCCGCCGCCGCGTCGCGCATGTGCACCTCTGCCGTCATTTGCTGCAAGCGATGGAACTCGATGTGGGCGGAATAGCGCAGCAGCAATTCCCAATCCTCGGCGCAGGCGAGCGATTCGTCGAAGCCGCCGAAGCGCTGGATGCATTCGCGGCGCACGGCCCAATTGCAGATCGGCACGCAATTGCGCACGAGCAGCAGTGCGCGCGAGCAGTTGAGCCAGGGGGCCGCGGGACCGCGTTCGATGGGAATGCGCCGGTCGGCGTCGAGCCGCTCGCGCACGACCTCGGCCCGCGAGTAGGCAAAAGCCGCTCCGGAATCGCGCAGCGCCGCGACGAGCAATGCTACATGCTCGGGCTTGAACAAGTCGTCGTCGTCGAGAAAAGTGATGACCGCACCCTGCGCCGCGGCGAGTCCGTCGTTGCGCGCGCGCGCTTGGCCGCGCGCGCCGCGCCGATTGAGGCAGCGCACCTGCGCGCGTTTCGCGCCCATGGCTGCAATCGCCGCAGCCGGATCGGCTGCGCCGTCGTTGACGACGATCGCTTCCCAGTTCACGTAGCTCTGATCGCACAGGGATTGCAGGGCATCGCACAGCAGCAGCGGACGGTCCCGCGTCGGCATGATAACGCTCACCAGCGGCTCGGGCGAAAGTGGAGGCAGCACTAGCCGGGTTGCCGCCGCCGCGCTTTGCTGCTCCTGCAGGATGCGCAGCAAGACTTCGAGCAGGGTCGCGTCCAATCCGGGGATGTTCGGCTCGATCGCCCGGGCGCGGACGAAGTGCTCCACCGACGCGCCTAGCTTGTCCTGGTAGGCGAGAGACAGCGCGAGGTTGAAATGCGCTTCGTGCATCTGCGGGCGCAGGCGCACGGCTTCGCGGAAGGCGCGCTCGGCCTCGCCGTGGCGATCGAGCGCGCCTTGCGCCTGACCCAGAGCGAACCACGCCTGCAAATCGTCCGCATGGACGGCGACTAGTGTCTCCAACTGGGCGACTGCCTGGGCCGCCTTGCCCTCGCGCAACAGCGCATGCGCCGCGGCTAGCGCGTCTAGCTTCGCGTTAGACATGGAGCCGGGTGAAGGCGGGCGGGCACAACGGAAAGCATAGCGGCATTCGCCGCGCCCTGCGCGCTCGGGCCTTCAGCCGCGGGCAAGAAAGCCCTCCAGCACTTCGCGTGCGAGCGCGACGTCGCATTCGGCGAGCGTCGCGTGCGAGCCGAAATCCGGTTCGGCGCAGAGGTAAGTGAAGTCGTGCCCGATCGGCGCCGAGACGTAGAAATGCCGCGGATCGAATAGCCCACGCGCCACGATCACACCGACCTTGGCTTGTGCCGGCACGACGACCAGATTCGCGAACGCCGCCCCCTCCACGCCCAGAATGCATTCCGCCGACTGGAACAGCGCGAGCTGCTGCGTTGCGCTCAGGCGCTCGGGATGGACGACGGCGAAACCGTGCGCTTCGAGCAGCGGCAGTAGCTCCGCCTCGTTGGCGAGGCGCCGCGTCGCGGCCTGGGCGCGTGACAGATAGATGCGGCGCGGCGCAGCGGTCGACGCCGGCACGCGGCGCAGGAGTTCGCGCCGCAGATGCTGAATCGCCATGGGAGAGATGAATTGCCCTACTGACACCAGCGACGCAGCATGCAGGCATGCGCATTCCAGCATCGCCTCGGCCGGTACCTCGATGCGCCGGCTGGCGTCGTAGCCAAGCATGTCCAAGAGTTCCGTCTGCCAGGGGCTGAGGGCGTCCTGCACGACGAGCGGCAGCTGCGCCAACTGCGGCAGCTGCTCCACTTCCCAAAGCCGCGCGAGCGATTCGAACATCCATTGAAAGTGGCCGCTGCCCGCTCCGATCCAGACGCAGGGCTCTTTCACCGCCAATTTGCGCGCGGGCAAGGCGAGCAGCAGCCGTCCGTCGTCCGAGCAATGGCGGATCGCCCCCTGTTCGCGCAGCGCGTATTGCTGCGCATTGCGCACGAAGCCGTCGAGGAACAGTCGATCGTCCGCGGACAGCAGCAGCAATTCTTTCGGCAGCACCCGTACCTGCGGCAGCCGCGCGACGAAAATCTCGAGCGCGTACGGCTTGGGCAGCGCGAAATGGCGCGAATCCTCTTCCGGCAACGCCTTGGGTTGCGGCAGCTGCAGCCATTGCGGCCGGGCAAGGCGCGTATAGGCGGCAGCATCACGCGCAGCGCACCACAGGTCGACCTGCCCGAGGCGCGCCGCTGCCGGCCGCATGCCGGCCGGCAGCGTCGACTGCAGGTGGTCGAACGCCGCCTGCTGCGCGCGCAACTCGAAGCTGCACTTCGCCGCGAGGCGTGCCGCGAAAGCGTGCTCGGGCGCAAGCGCCAATGTCTGGCTAAGGCTAGTGAGCGCGCCGCGCGTGTCGCCTTGCGCGAGCAAGGCGCGCGCCAGCAGAAAATGCGCCTCGGCGTGATCAGGCTTCAGCCTGGCCGCGTCGCGCAGCCTCTCGGTCGCCTGCGCCAGGTTGTCTTCGTCCAGTCGAATCCGGCCGAGGAGAAAGTTCGCCAGGCTCGAGTCCGGTTGCAGCTCGCGCACGATTTCGAGATGCGTCGCCGCGGCACGGGCCAGGCCCTGATCGAGCAGCACCAAGGCATAGTTGAGATGGGCTTCGGCGAATTCCGGATCGAGTGCGATCGCCCAGCCGATGCGGCGCGCGGCGAGGTCCAGTTCCCCCAGCGCGCGGTAGGCGATGCCGCAGTTGGTATAAATCGCCGCCGTACTGGCACCGCCCGCAATCGCCATTTCGATCAGGCTCACGGCTTCGCGATGGTAGCCGCGCTGATGCGCGATCAGGCCGGACAGGTGCAGCGCCGTCTGATGGCCGGGCGCGTCGCGCAGTATCTCGCGATACAAAGCGGCGGCGGCATCCAACTTGCCGGCGTTGTGCAGCTTGACCGCTCGCTCCAGTTTTTGATCGACGCTCTTCTGGTCCATCGGGCGCTGATTGCGCGGAACATAGGCTTCGAATTATAGAACGGCCGCTTGCGCGGGACGTGACAAAGTTGTTGGTCTGTGTGCGAAATGTCCGCTAGAATCCGATCGTTATCCGCACTCGCCAGGCGTTCATGCCCTCCACTTCCTACGCGGAAAAGACCGTGCTCGTCACCGGCGGCACCGGCTCCTTCGGCAACTTCGTGGTGCGCCGCCTGCTCGAGCTCGGCGCGCGCGAAGTGCGCGTGCTCTCGCGCGACGAGAAGAAGCAGTACGACATGCGCGTCTTCTATCAGGGCCGGCCCGATCTCGCCTTCGTCATCGGCGACGTGCGCAGCTCGGCGCAGTTGGGCGAAGCGATGGAGGGCGCCCACATCGTGTTCCACGCAGCGGCGCTGAAGCAAGTGCCGACCTGCGAGCAGCATCCGATGGAAGCGGTGCGCACCAACATCCTCGGTGCCGACAATTTGATCGAAGCCGCGATGCGCCACCGGCTCGAGGCCTTCGTCATGATCAGCACCGACAAGGCGGTCAAACCGGTGAACGTCATGGGCATGACCAAGGCCCTGCAGGAGCGGCTGGTGATCAAGGCGAACCGCTCGCGCGCAAACCACGGCACGCGCTTTGCCGCGGTGCGCTACGGCAACGTGCTGCGCTCGCGCGGCTCGGTGATTCCGCACTTCCGCCGACAGCTCGCCCTCGGCCAGCGCATCACCATCACGGACGAGCGCATGACGCGTTTTCTGCTCACGCTGAACGACGCCATCGACCTCGTGCTGTATGCGGCCGAACACGCCGCAGGCGGGGAGATTTTCGTGCGCCGCGCGCCGGCTGCGCGCGTGACCGACATCGCGGCAGTGCTGTCGGATGAGGCGGGCAAGAAGCTTGACTATCAGATCATCGGCATGCTCCCCGGGGAGAAGCTCGCCGAGATTCTGGTATCCGAGGAAGAGCTGCTGCGGGTGGAGAATCTGGGCGAGTATTACAAGGTCCTTCCCTGGTGGGACAAGCGCACGCCGCATCAGCTCGAGCGCGAATACAGCTCGGACGAGCACCTCATCGACAAGCAGAGCATCGTCGGGCTGATCGCGCGCGCCGACCGCGAATTCGAGGCGCTGGAAATCGCAGGCGGCGAGTTCGCGCGCTTCTGAGCGGAATCCCGGACGCGCCATGAGCGGCCCCGCACCGATTCCCCTGTTCAAGGTCTTCATGGCGCCGGAAGCGGCGCTGCTGCCGCGGCTGCGCGAGGTGCTCTACAGCGGCCAGATCTCCGAGGGACCGCCGGTGGCGGAATTCGAGCGCCGCTTCGGCGAATTCGTCGGCCAGCAGCACGTGCTGTCCTTCTATTCGGGTACCGCAGCGCTGCACACTGCGCTCATGCTTGCCGGCGTAAAACCCGGCGACGAAGTGGTGTCGACGGCGATGACCGCCGAGCCCACCAATCTCGCCATCCTCCACGCCGGGGCGAAGGTGGTCTGGGCCGACGTCGATCCGCATAACGGCAATCTCACGGCGAGCTCGATCGCGGAAGAGATCACGCCGCGCACGCGCGCCGTCATGGTCGTGCATTACGGCGGCGTCCCCGCGCCGATGGCGGCGATCCGCGCCGTGGCACGGCGCCGCGGCGTTGCCGTGATCGAGGACGCCGCGCATGCGCTGGGTGCGCGCTATGGCGGAGCCCCGATCGGAGCCGGCGCCGATTACGTGATGTACTCGCTGCAGGCGATCAAACACCTCACCACCGTCGACGGCGGCATGCTCGGTTGCGCCAATCCCGACGACCTGCCGCGCGGCCGGCGCCTGCGCTGGTTCGGCATCGACCGCGCCGCGGCGCGCACGGAAATGGACGTCGCCGAAGTCGGCTACAAATACCACATGAACAACGTCAACGCCACCATCGGCCTGGTGCAGCTCGAGCACATCGCGCCGGTGATCGCGCGCCATATCGCCAACGGAAGATATTTCGATGCCGCACTGCGCGGCATTCCCGGGCTCTCGCTCTGCAGCTGGGACGAGGCGGCCGAACCCTCCTACTGGTTCTATACCGTGCTCGCCGAGCGCAGGGACGACCTCGCGCGCCGCCTCACCGAACTGGGCATCAGCAACTCGCTTGCGCACAAGAGGAACGATCGGCACAGCGTGTTCGTCGCGAGCCGATGCGAGCTGCCGGGCCTGGACCGCTTCTACGACTCGATGCTGCACATTCCCTGCGGCTGGTGGGTCGACGATGAAGCGCGCGAGCGCATTGTCGCGGCTTTGCGGGCGGGCTGGTAGCGGCATGAAACGGGACCAAAGGACGTTGGCGCATCGTGGGAGAGGCGCCCTCGCCGCGATCTCTTTCGAATCGAAGACCGATCGGCCCGAGGCCCCGACGGGGGCCAAGGGCTGGCCTCCCACGGAGGCGGCGTGAGCATTCCCTTATTCAAGGTGCACATGCCGGATGCGGCCGCCGCGGCCGTCGCGGCGACGCTCGCCAGCGGGCGGCTTGCGCACGGACCCCGGGTGGAGGAATTCGAAGCGAAGCTCGCCGCCTATGTCGGCAATCCGCGCGTGTGCGCGATGAGCGAGGTCTCGGGCGCGCTCACCCTCGCGCTCTACCTCGCCGGCGTGCGGCCCGGGGACGAGGTGATCGTCTCGCCCATGGTGTGCCTCGCCACCAGCATGCCCATCGCCAACCTGTCCGCGCGGCCCCTGTGGTGCGACATCGACCCCGCCACCGGCATGCTCGATCCCGCGGCCATCGCGCGGCTCGCCACGCCGCGCACCCGCGCCGTCCTCGCCTACCACTGGTCGGGCGACGTCGCCGACATCGAGGCGCTGCAGCGGACTGCACGTGCGCACGGCCTCGCACTCGTCGAGGACGCGACGGAGGCCTTCGGCGCCGAGTACCGCGGGGCGAAACTGGGCAATCACGGCAGCGACTACTGCATCTATTCATTCGCGCCCGTGCGCCAGCTCACGAGCGGCGACGGCGCCGCGCTTTTCGTTGCCAATGACGCCGATCACGACGCGGCGCGCAAGCTGCGCCGCTACGGCATCGACCAAGCGAGCTTCCGCCTCGCCTCGGGCGACTTGAATCCGCAAAGCGACATCCCGGTTGCCGGCTTCAATTTCCCCTTTAACGACGTCGCCGCGAGCATCGGCCTCGCGCAGTTCGCCGGCATCGACGAGCGTATCGGCCGCCAGCGTGCGAACGGCCGCTACTTCGACCAGGTGCTCGCCGGCATCGCCGGCATCACGCTGCTTGCGCGGCGCGCCGATGCGGTGTCGGGCTATTGGACCTATTCGCTGCGCGCCGAGCGCCGCGGCGAGCTGCTGCGTAAGTTGCACGAGCAGGGCATCGGCTGCCAGCGCCTGCACTTGCGCAACGACCACTACGGCTGTTTCGCCGCCGCGCGCCGCGACGACGCTTTGCCGGGCGTAGACCTGTTCGACCGCGAAAACCTGTCCATACCTTGCGGCTGGTGGGTCGACGATGCGGCGCGCGAACGCATCGCCGCCTGCATCCGCGCCGGATGGTAGCCGCTGTCCGCATCCGCAGCTGTACGCCGGCCGAGCTGCCGGAACTGATAGCCTTGCTCGACGCGGAATTCATCTCTTCCCGCGGCCGCAGCCTGTCCTTGGCGCGGCGCCTGCCCGGCGCCCTGGAAGCGGCGAACTGCCCGAACATCCTCCTTGCTTGCGCGGACGACGCGATCCTCGCCAGCATCACCGTCAAGCGCTTCGACTGGGTGACCCCAGAGCGAACTTGGCGCGGCGCCATGATCGGCCTCGTCTACACCCGGCCGCAAGCGCGCGGCCAAGGCCACGCCTCGCGCCTACTACGCCAGGCAGCCGAAGACTTGCGCGCAGACGGCACCGCATTCGCCGTCTTGTTCACGGCTCAACCGGAGTTCTACCGCCGCCTGGGCTGGGCGAACGCGGACTGCGGCTTGTTCGGCACCTGCGCCAGCGCAGGCGGCGCGGCCGCCGGCTGCAGATCAGGCGATGCGGCGACGATCGAGCGACTGCGCCGCGCGGACGCGAAGCCCTATATGCCGCGCACCGGCGCCAGCTACGACGCCCTGCCGCTGCCCGCCGATAGGCTCGTGCGCCGCGCCAGCCCGGCGGGCGACGCCTACGCGATTTACGGCCTGCACGGCGACAGCGCCTACGTCTACGAATTCGGCGGCGCGCCCTCGGGCTTTCCCGCGCTGTGGCAGGACGTCTGCTCTGCAGCGCGCAGCGTGCACGTCAATGCACGCGGCGAAAGCGCAGGGCACCAATGGCTCGCCGCGCACGCAGAACTGGCCTGGCGCGAGCAGGCGCTCGCCATGTGGCTGCCGCTCGCCGAGCCTGCCTGCGCGCGCCATTTCGGCGACTGGTACGTCCCGTATCTGGACCGGATCTGAGCCGCGGCAGCGCGACCTGCGTCGCGCACCAACCTTCCTCGATGCGCCGCAGCGCGAGGTCCGAATCCGGCGAGACGAGTGCCTTACCGCGCGGCATAGTTTGTCCCGACGTTCAACCAAACCTTCGAGGACAAGCATGCACCTGAGTTGCGAACCTCCCATCCTCTATTTCGGCACGCCGGTCGTGCTCATCAGCACGCTCAACGAAGACGGCACGCCCAATCTCGCTCCCATGTCCTCCGCCTTCTGGCTCGGCTGGCGTTGCATCATCGGCCTCGGCGCCGCTGCGCAGACGGCGCAAAACCTGTTGCGCAGCCGCGAGTGCGTGCTCAATCTGCCATCGGTGCAGGAAGCCGCCGCAGTGAATCGCCTTGCGCTCACCACCGGCTCGAATCCGGTTCCGCAGTACAAATCGGCGCGGGGCTACCGGCACGTGAAGGACAAGTTCGCGTGGGCGGAACTGACTCCCGTGACCGCAGAAACGGTTGCGCCGCCGCGGGTCCGCGAATGCCCGGTTCAGCTCGAGGCCGTGATGGAAACGGCGCACGGCCTGGCCGAGGGCGACGCCCTGCTAGGCGGGCGCGTGCTCGCCTTCGAGCTGCGCATGACGCGGGTGCACGTGGAGGAATCGATCCTGATGCGGGGCGAGCGCAATCGCATCGATCCCTCCAGATGGCGCCCCTTGATCATGAGCTTCCAGAAGTTCTACGGCTTGCAAGCGAGCGAAGTGCAAGCGTCGACCCTTGCGAGCATACCCGAGGCCCTATACCGCAGTCCCGACGTCGACCGCGCCGCGTGCGAACTGCGCCGCGTCGCCGAACCGGAACGCACCTAGACCCCGCGACTCATTCGAGCGCGATGTGGTTCGCCTTCACCACCTCCGCCCATTGCCTGCGCTCGGTCCGGATGTACTCGGCGTATTCGGCGGGGGAACTGCCCACGGGCGCGAGGCCCAGCTTGTCCAGCTTCTCCTTCACTTCGTCCTTCTTCAGCGTTGCCTGGATCGCGGACTGCAGCCTGGCGACGATGGCGGCGGGCGTGCCGGCGGGCAGGAAGAAGCCGTTCTCCTCGTGCACCACGATGTCCTTGAAGCCGGACTCGGCCATGGTCGGCACCTCGGGTAGTTCCTTCATGCGCGTCGCGGAGGTGACGGCGAGCGCCTTCAGCTTGCCGCCGGTGATGTAGGGGAGGCTCGAGGCGGCATTGGCAAAATAGGTGTCGACATTGCCGCCCATGACGTCGACGATGGCGGGCGCGCCGCCTTTGTAGGGCACGTGCACGACGTCGATGCGCGCGCTTTTCTTCAACAGCTCGCCTATCATCTGCGCGAGGCTGCCGGGGCCGTAGGAGGCGAAGCTGTGCTTGCCCGGCTCCTTGCGCGCGGCGGTGATGTAGTCGGCGAGCGAGGCATAGGGCGAATTCTTCGCCACCACCATGATGTTGGGCACGCTGATCGCCTGCGACACGGGAATCAGATCGCGCTCGGCGTCGTAGGGCAGCTTGCGCAGCACCGGGTTGATGATGAACGCCGAACCATCGAACAGCGCCGTGTAGCCGTCGGGATTTGCCCGCGCAACGTAGGCGACGCCGATCGCGCCCGCGGCGCCCGCCTTGTTCTCGATCACGACGGGCTGCTTGAGTTCGCCCGCGAGCGCCGGCGCGATGACGCGGGCCGCGCTGTCCGCGCCCCCGCCCGGCGAATAGGGCACGACCAGGGTGATGGCCTTTTCCGGGTAATCCGCCGCCCGCGACGTCGCCGAAAACGCGGCGCAAACCGCGAGGACAAACGCACCGCATCGAATCGCTTTCATCCGCTCCTCCTTTGATCTCGCTTCCCGCTATCGCACGCTGCGGCAGGCGCCGCATCAAGCAAAACCGTACAGCTCCGCCGGATTGTCGACCAGGATGCGCTGCCTGACTGCGTCGTCTTCGACCCAGCGCTGCAGCATCTCGCGCATCAGCGTTGTCCGCGGCGGATGCGGACGTTCGGTGACATGCGGCCAGTCGCTTCCCCACACCAGCCGATGCGGTGCCGCCTGCACCCAGGCGCGCGCCACGGCATCGACGTCGGCATAAGCGCCCTGCTCTCCCGCGAGCGAATCGAGGTATGGGCCGGAGAGCTTGAGCCAGGTGCGCCCCGCATCCAGCAGACTGCGCACAACGGCGAAGGCCGGATGCGACACCCCTTGCGCGACGGGCAGCCGCGCCATGTGGTCCAACACAATTGTGCAGGGCAGGCGCCGCAGCATGGCCTGATGCTCGACCAGCTGCTCGGCACTCCAATGCAATTGCACGTGCCAGCCGAGTCCGTGCACGCGCCGCGCGAGCGGCTCGACCATGTCGAAACTCGTCGGTGCGTTCTCCGTGGTGTAGAGCGTGAAGCGGATGCCGCGGATGCCGCCCGCGTGCAGGCGTGCAAGCTCGGCATCGGTCGCCTCCGGCCGGATCACGGCGACGCCGCGGGTATGCGCAGCGCCCAGTTGCCCTATGGCATCGAGCGTCACCGCATTGTCGGTGCCATAGGGGCGCGGCGTGACGATCACCGCCCGCCCCGTGCCCAGTTGCGGTTGAAGCGCGCGGTAATTGGCCGCCGTCGCATGCTCGGCCGCTTGCGCCGAATCGGGAAGCGCAAAGCGCGGGTCGAAGACGTGCAGATGGCAATCGCAGGCAAGCGCGTTCGCCGCACTCGCACCTAGCTCGGATCGGTTCGCGTTCATGGTCGTCGCGCTGATTGGGAGCTCGTTCGTCGTATTCCTGGCCGAGAGCGTATAGTCCGCGGATAACGATGTAAAGTGACGGCAGCGCCGCGCCCGGGGCCGCGCGACGCACACAAAATGCGCCCCGTCGAAGGAGGATCGCATGAGATTGACGAAATTCGTCTCTGCCCTCGCGCTCGCGGCGTGCGCGCTCGGCACCGCGCCCGCGTCCGCCGAATACCCCGACAAGCCGGTGAGAATCATCGTCCCTTACCCTCCGGCCGGCACCACGGACATCCTCGCGCGGCTGATCGGCACGCGGCTGGCCGAACGCCTGAAGCAGCCCTTCGTGGTGGAGAACCGCGCCGGCGCGGGCGGCAGCATAGGCACGGTCGCGGTGGCGAAATCGCCCGCCGACGGCTACACCCTGCTGATGGCGACGCTGAACACGCACGGCATCAATTCGGCGCTGATCAAGAATCTCGCCTACGATGCGGTGAAAGACTTCGCCCCCATCACCATCGTCGGCAATACGCCCAATGTGCTTCTCACGAATCCCGCGGTACCGGCGAAGAACCTCGCCGAATTGCTCGCGCTCGCGCACGCCAAGCCGGGCAGCCTCAACTTCGGCTCGACCAGCCTGGGCGGCTCACCGCACATGAGCGGCGAACTGCTGAAGGCGATGGCGGACATCAACATCGTCCACGTGCCGTACAAAGGTGCGGGGCCGATGCTGGTCGACTTGATCGGCGGCCAGGTGCAGATCGGGTTCGACAATCTTCCCTCCTCCATCGGCCATATACGCTCGGGCAAAGTCCGCGCCATCGCCATCACCCTGGCCAAGCGCTTTCCCGGCGCGCCCGACATTCCGACCATGGCCGAGAGCGGGCTGCCCGGCTACGAAGTGTCCGCCTGGTTCGGACTGCTCGCTCCGGCGGGCACACCCAAGCCGGTGATCGACACGCTCTATCGGAACATCGCGGACATCCTCGCGCAGCCCGAAGTCGTGAAACAGTTGCTCGACCTCGGCGCCGAGCCCGGCGGCAACACGCCCGAAGCCTACGCGCAGCAGGTCGTGGCCGAGGTGGAGAAATGGAAGAAGGTCGTCGCCGCGACGGGCGTGAAAGCGGAATAGCAGCGCGCGCTCGGCTGGGCTAGCGCGCTGCGCTCGCAGTCGGCGGACGACCGAGCAGGCGGATCAACTGCTCGAGCGCAAGCGTCGGCTGTTTGTCCCGGTGCAATACCCAATAGCACTGCCGGCTGAATTGAGGCATGGTCGTCTCCACTGTGCACAGGCGCCCCGCCTCGACCAGTTCGCCGACAACCCAGCGCGAAAGGAACGCGAGCCCGAGTCCGGCGCTGGCGGCGTGCATGATCGCCGTCGAACTCTCCAGCTCGATGCAGCGCCGGTAGGATCGCAGGTAGGGAAGCAGCGCGCGGTCGCTCGCCTCGCGCGTGCCCGAACCCGCTTCCCGCACCAGCCACACCGCATCGCGCAGCATTTTCAGCGTCATCCGCTGCGCCGGTCGCGACCGCCGCACCACCCGCGCGATGTCGCTATCGGGCGCGGCCACCACCACCATCTCGTCGCGCAGCCAGGGGTGCACCCGCAGCGCCGCCTCGTGGCAAGGTCCCTCGATCAGCCCGATGTCGAGCTCGAATGCGGCGACGCGTGCACAGATGTCGGCGGTATTGCCGATCGCCACCTGCGAGCGCCAGGTGGCGGCATCGCTGTGACGCTGTGCGAAAAAGCGCGCGAGCAAGCCCGGCAGCAGATGATTGCCGATGGTCGTGCTCGCGCCGATGCGCACCGACTGCAATTGCGCATTGGCGTCGCGCGCCATGCTCTCGACCTCGGCCGCCCGGTCGAGCAGGCCCTGGGCCAGCGCCAGCAGCGAGCGCCCTTGTTCGTTCAGCAGCAGGCGCCTTCCCGCGCGGTCGAACAGGCGCAGCGCCAGCGTGCGTTCGAGCTCGTTGATGGCCGAACTGGTCGCGGACTGCGACAGCGCCACCTCGGCGCTCGCCGCCGTGGTGCTGCCGTGGCGCGCGACGGCGACGAAGATCTGCAGTTGGCGCAGGGTCAGGCGCAGCATGTCCATGGCTGGGCGTCCTAACGATTAGATCGCTAGATATTACACAAATAACCCATTGGACAGATGTTCGTGCTCCGTCCAGACTGCCGCCTGTCGCCAAGTCCGCGGAAGAAGAGATTTGAACAAAGCCGCATCGGCCGCTGCCGCCGCCAGCCCACCTGGCGGGCTCGGCCGCCTCGTCCCCGGCATCGCCTTGAGCGCGGCGCTCGCCGCCTTCGCCACCCTGCTTGCCGGCGTGCCCTGGTTCACAGGGCACGGCTTGAGCGCCCTCACCCTCAGCATCGTCCTGGGAATGGTCCTCGGCAACAGCCTGCACGCGAGGCTTGAGCCGGCGAGCGCGGCGGGCATCGACTTTTCCAAGCAGAAGCTGCTGCGCCTCGGCGTGATCCTCTACGGCCTGCGCCTCACCGTGCAGGACATCGGGCACGTCGGCCTCGCGGGCGTGCTGATCGACGCCCTGGTGCTCGGCTCGACCTTCGTGCTCGCCTACCTCGCCGGCACGCGCGCGCTCGGCCTGGAGCGCGGCATCGCCATGCTGATCGGCGCGGGCAGCTCCGTCTGCGGCGCCGCGGCCGTGCTCGCGACCGAGCCGGTATTGAAAGCGCGCGCCGAGCAGGTGACGGTGTCGGTGGCGACCGTGGTGGTTTTCGGCACGCTGGCGATGTTCGTCTATCCGCTGCTGTTCGAGCTCAACCGCGCCTGGGGCCTGGTACCCGGGGGCTTGAACGGTTTCGGCGTCTACGCCGGCTCGACCATCCACGAAGTCGCCCAGGTCGTGGTCGCCGCGCGCTGGATCGCGCCCGAAGTCGCCGACGTCGCCGTCATCGCAAAGATGGTGCGGGTGATGATGCTCGCGCCCTTCCTGGTGCTGCTGTCGGCATGGCTTGCGCGTAGCGACGCGCCGGATATCGCCTCGGCACCGCGGCGCAAGGCGAAGGTGCTGGTGCCCTGGTTCGCGCTCGGTTTCGTCGGCATGGTGCTGTTCAATTCCCTGCGCTGGTTGCCCCCGAATGTCGTGGCGGCGCTGAACGAATTCGACACCCTGCTGCTGGCGATGGCGATGGGCGCGCTCGGCCTCACTACCCGCGTCGCCGCGATCCGCAAAGCCGGGGCGAAACCGCTGCTCCTCGCCTCGTTGCTATTCGCCTGGCTGGTGGTCGGCGGTGCGCTGATCAACCGCCTGGTCGGCACCGCGCTCGGCTTCCACTAAGGGGCGCGACCGCGGGCAGCGGCTACATGCGCAGAATCGCCTCGATGACGTCGAAAAATGCCTGCGCCGGCTGCGCGCCCTCGATCACGTAGCCGCCGACGACGAACACCGGAACGCCGTCGAAGCGGTATTGCTCGCTCTCCTTCAAGTCGGCGGCGACCCGTGCCTGCGGCACAGGACCGCGCAGCTCGACATCCAGCCTGTCCAAGTCGGCGCCGAGATCGGCGGCGAGTTTGCGCAAGTAGGGCTCGCCGCCCACGAGCGCGGCCTGGTCGACGAACACGCGATCGTAGAATGCCCAGGCCTGGTCGCCCGCCTGCAGGGCGATCGCCTCGAAATAGCGCGCACAGGCCATGGCCATGGGATGCAGCAGAGGCAAGGGCAGATGCTTGACGACGAGGCGCACCTGTCCTTCGTAGCGCGCCATGACTTCCTCGACGGTCTTCGCGCCGTAGCGGCAGTAGGGGCACTGAAAATCGGTGTATTCGAATAGCGTGATCGCCGCTTTCGCTTCGCCACGGATGACGCGCGCAGGATCAAACTGCGGCGACAGCTTGCGCGCAGGTAGCGTGGCGGGGCGTTTCGCCTCGGTCTGGCGCCGCAGCGCTCCGGCCGCGCGCTGCGGCACAGCCGCCTGCGCCGTAGTCAGCACTGCGACGAGCGAGGCGTCTGCGCCGCGGTTGCGCGCGAGATCGAGCGCCGTGAGTCCATCGCGCCCCGCCCTCCCCGCGTCGGCGCCGCGTTCGAGCAGCATCCGCACCATGGTTTCGTCCTTGCGAAACGCGGCCCACATCAAGGCGCTGCGCCCTAGATTATCCTCGCGCTCGAGCGCGGCGCCGGCGGCGAGGAGCACGCCTGCCATCTCCCGACTGCCCATCTGCGCGGCGGCGATCAGGGGCGTGATGTCGTTCTTGTTCGCCGCATTCGGGTCGGATTTGCGCGCCAGCAGCTGCCGTACCGCAGGCGCGTTCTTCAACTGCGCCGCGACGAGCAGCGGCGTTCTGCCCCAGGCGTCGGTCGCGGCGACGTTCGCGCCGCGCGCGAGCAGCAGTTCTACGACCGCCGCCTTGCCCTGTTGCAGGGCGACGATCAGCGGCGTGCGGCCCCAGTTGTCCGCGGCGTCGATGTCCGCGCCGCCATTCAGCTCGCCCCGCACCGCCTCGACGTCGCCCGAGCGAACCGCGGCATGCAAGTCTAGCGCCGACGCGACCGTGGACACCGTCGCCAAAGCGAATGCGACCAGCCAGACAACTGCAAGGATTCTCGCGCGCATGCTTGCCTCCAGGCGCCGCCGATATGCGAGCGGCATTGGGACAGCATAGGCGCTAGGGCACAGCGCAGTTTGATCTCCCGCACGCAGCCTTCAACTGGCTGCGGCCGGCGCGCCAGCGGCAACTGCCGCTATTTCCTGACCGAAATGAGGCCGCGACGGATGGCTTCGAGCACCAGATTGGCCATGTCGTGGACTCCGAGCCGCTCCATGATCTGGGCGCGGTGGGCTTCGACCGTCTTGGCGCTGAGTTTGAGCAGGCGTGCGATCTCCTTGGTGTTCTTGCCTTCCCCGATAAGGGTCAGGATTTCGTGCTGCCGTGGCGTCAGCTCGGCTGCCGCGTCCCGGCCCGCCTGCCCGCCTTTCACGTAGCCTGCGACGACCTGTCTGGACACTGCGGGGCTGAGATATACGTCGCCCCGCATCACGGCCCGAACCGCAAGTTCCAGCTCGGTCTTCGCCGCGTCTTTGACCAGATAAGCCGAAGCCCCGGCGCGCAAAGCCTGCTCGACGATATCGCCAGTATTGTGCATCGAAAGGATGATCACCTTCACATCCGGTCGTTCGCGTCTGATGGCGGCGGTCGCCTGCAATCCGTCCATTTCCGCCATGCCGATGTCGAGCACGGCGAGCTCGGGCCCGTGCTTGCGCGCGAGCTCGAGCGCCTCGCGACCGTTCCCGGCTTCGGCCACGACCTCGACCTCATCCATCGTCTCGAGCAGCGAACGAATCCCCGCCCGCACCAGCGTGTGATCGTCGGCGAGAACGATACGGATCTTGTTCATGCTAGCCTCTCCCGCGGCGCCGCCTCCACCGCGTCCGTGCCCGCGAGCGGAATGCTCGCGCAGATGGTGGTGCCGCCGCCCAGGCGCGAATCGAGCTTGAAGTTCCCGCCCATCAGAACCACCCTTTCCTCCATGCTCAACAAACCGACGCTCGTCCCCTGCGCCGCTCGCGCTCTTGCTTCGCCGTAATTGAACCCAGTGCCGTCGTCCTCGATGCGCAGTTCGATCGCATCCCGGTCCTGCGCGATGTTCACCCACAATTGCCGGGCATGGGCGTGCTTGATCGCATTATTGAGCGCCTCCTGCACCAGGCGAAAACAGGTGATGTCGATCTGCGCGCTGCGTCCTTCCGGCTCTAGTCGCGCAACGAGGTGCGTGTTCAGGGCCGAGGCTTCGGTGCGAGTCGTCAGCAGCCAGCGCAGCGCCGCTTCTAAGCCCATCAGGTCGAGTTGCGGTGGCCGCAGATTGAGCGAAAGATTGCGCACTTGGGCGAGCGCATGATCGCCGATCGCCATGCACGCCGCGACGTCTTCCGCCGTCGCGGTGCCGTTCGCCAGTCGCTTGCCGAGCACGTGCAGCTTCAGATTCACCGCGGTCAGCGCCTGCCCGATTTCGTCGTGCAGCTCGTTGGCGATGCTGCGCCGCTCGACTTCCTGCGCATTCAGCAGCCGTGCAGACAGCAGCTTGAGTGTGCGGAATGCCTCCGCCAGTGCCTGGGTCGCCGCATTGCGCTCGCTGATGTCCACCACAGTAAGCGTGAAAGCATTGAAGTCGCTCGGATCGATCGGCGACATGCCGACCAACGCGTCGAGCGTGCTGCCGTCTTTGCGCTTGAGCGTGGTCTCGAAAATCGCATATCCCTTCTTTCGCACCTGCACCATTTCGTCGGCGCGCAGCTTCTCCCAGTGCGCTTCGCTCAGGCACAGGATTCCGGTCTTCTGGCCGACGAGTTCCTCGTGCGCGTAGCCGAACATGGCGCACATGCGGTCGTTGACCGCTGTGTAGGTTCGATCGTGAATTTCACCGATGCCGACCGGTGCGCCGCGAAACAGGCTTTCCATCTGCGCCTGGCGTTTGTGCAGCGCTTCCTCGGCGCGCTTGCGCTGGGAGATATCGATGAAACTCAAGCGGATCAAGCGCCCTTTCTCCGACGGCAGTCTGACCGCTCGCACCTCGCACGATACGTCCTCTCCTTTCGCGCTGCGAAAGTTGCGCTCGAATACGATCTGCTCTCCGGCCAGCACGCGCTCGATATTGGCGCGAACGCCGGCGAGCCATGGATAGCCGTCGGGCTGATCAGGTGAGTAGAGTTGCTCCAGCTTCAGCGCGAACAGCGCCTCGCGGCCGTAGCCGGTGAGGCGCAACGCATTGGCGTTGGCGTCGACCATGCGCCCGGCGTCGGCGTCGAAGACGACGATGGCTTCCGGCGCCTGTTCGACCAGGACGCGAAATCGGTTCTCGCTCGTGCGCAATTCCGTTTCCAGGCGCTTCGCCCGTCGCAGAAGCGAGGCGAGCACCAAAACGACGAAGCACAGGAAGAGAAACGCCGCTGCCGTGGTCCAGACGTAGCGGCGGTATTTCTCGTAGAAGGAGTCACTACGGTTGATCACTGTGCTGCCGCGCGGCAGCGCGTCTTCGCGGATGCCGAATCGTTTCATCGCGGCAAAGTCGAACATCGCGGTGGTCGGCGTCTGCATGAGCACGGGAACGCTGTCTGCCGGGGTCCCGGACAGAATCTTCAGGCTCAACGCCGCCGCGGCACGCCCCTGATCGAGCCCGGTAATGACCTGGCCGCCGAGCACGCCCGAGCCAAGGAAGAAATCCCAGAAAGAATAGACCGGCACCGGGCTTGCCGCTGCGATCTCTCCGGCATACTCCTGACGCGAGGCGTAACTGTCTCCGCGAAAGTCCGTCGCTTCGCCTACGAGAAACACCAAGTGGCCGCCGCCGAGCCCGGCGAGTCCCTGTTTGATCGCCTGCATGCTCAGGTCCTTGAGCAGTACGATCCTGTAGCGCTGGCTGAATGCCGCGGTGACGATCTTCTGCGCCGCTGCCAGATTGCGCGCGCCGCTCGCCGTCGCGGTCGAAACGACGAACACCAAGCTCGTCGTCGCCGGATGCATGGACAGCGCCAATTCTACAGTTCCGGCGAAATCCACTTCCTCGTTCACGCCAGTGACGCCGCTCACGCCCTTCAGCACCTCCGGCCGGAACGCGTTGTAGCCGCAGAACACGATAGGCAGTCCAGGGAAAAGCTGCGCCCGGTATTTCATCGCGAAAGCGAACGCGTCGTTGTCGGAGACGACGACCAGGTCGTGACGGTAGTCGCGGTATTTGCTCGCCAGCGCGTCGGCGAGCAGGGCAATTTGCCCGTGGTCGGGCAAGCGCCTGCTATCCAGGTATTCGACCGACAGCTCGATCCTGCGGCCGGACGCATTCAGCGCCTCGCTCAAGCCGCGCTCGACGGCGTCGCTCCAGGCGTAACCCCGGTTGTAGGAATTGATATAGAGAACGCGATACGCGGCGTTCGACTCGGCTGCGTACGCGGATCCGACCACGATCGTCGCCAGCAGGACGCCGACGATGACGCGTGCAGCAATCGCCTCCCTCCGGGAGTCCGCCTCAGGCCTTCGCTTGATTGTGCGCATCGATGTCTGTCGATTATGGTTGGTCGAAATGCCTTCGCACATCTGTTGCGCCACGCGCTAGCCTACCATAGTCGCTTTCGCCCAGACTCAGACGGCGGCGCTTGCGCGCCCTGCCGTCCGCGAATCGACGCGGCACGACTCTAACTGCTGTGAATCAACCACTTGTGCCCTACCCGGTCCGCCTTTGCCTTAACCGAGCCTGGGAAATCTACCTAGGCGCACGGTAATCGTCCGAATTGTGCATCCCCGCCACGTCGTTAAGATGCGGCGCGTGAATTCGATGGACGAGACACCGCGCCGAATTCGTGTGGTGCTGGTGGACGACAACCCGATATTTCTCTCGGCACTGCGCGATTTTCTGCTGCAGGCGGAACGTTTTGCCGTAGTCGGCTGGGCCATCTCCGCCCGCGCCGGCTTGGCGGAAATCGCGCGGACGAAACCGGACCTGGTGCTGATGACTGCCTCCATGCCGCAGATGACCGGGATCGAGGCAAGCGGCCTCATCGTGCACAAAGGCGGCTTGCCGCGGGTGATGCTGATGGCCAGTTTCGGCACCGCGGACCTGCACCGGCACGCGCTGCACATGGGAGCCGACGCCGTCGTGGCCAAGGACGATCTGCACAGTGAACTGGAGCGGCTGACTGCGCAGTGGTTCGGTCCGACGGCGAATGAACGATTCAAAGGGCAATCGAAAAAGCGACAAGGGAGCGGAAATGAATAGGTGGCTGAAGCAAGGACTGCAGATGAAGGCGAGCGTAGGTCGGCGATTGGGCTTTGCCTTTTCGCTCATGCTGGTTCTGATCATCTTCATGGCGAGTCTGGGCTCCTGGCGACTCGCGTCGCTCACGGCGGTGACGGAGCGCATCGTCGAAGTCGATACGCGCACCGAGCGCATCGTCGGCGACTGGTTCTCCGAAACCAAGGCCAATGCCGTGCGTGCGCTGGTGCTCACGCGCAGCGACGACCCCGAGATCAAGCGTCTGCTCACGCCGCAGCTCGAAGCCTCGACCAAGCGCATTTCCGAACTGCAGAAGCAAGTGGAGGGTCTGCTGCGAACGGAGGAAGCAAAGGCGCTGTTCAAGAACATCGGCGTCAGGCGCCAAGCCTACATCGACGCGCGCAATGCGGCGATCGAGCGCAAGAAGGCGGGAAAGACCGAAGAGGCGTTGCGCATCGTGGATACGGACATGGCTCCCGCCATAGACGCGTACGTCGCCTCGATTCAAAAGCTGCTCGCGCATTACGTGCGCGACGTCGAAACGAGCGCGGCCGAAGCGGCGGCCAATTCGACTGCGGGGCGCTATGCCCTGTTTGCCGCATCGGCCGTGGGCCTGCTGCTCGGTTTTTTCCTTGCGCGCCGGATCACGCGTTCGATCACCCAGCCGTTGCGCGACGCGCACCGCATCGCCGAAGCCTTGGCAGAAGGTGATCTGACGCAAAACGTCGCGGTTCGAACCGGCGACGAACTGGGGCAGCTCCTCGCAGCGCTCGACCACACCATGACCCAGCTCAAGGGCATCCTCGGGCGGGTAAGGCAATCCACCGACACCATCGCCACCGCGAGCGGGGAGATCGCTGCCGGCAATGCCGATTTATCGCAGCGCACCGAGGAGCAGGCAAGCTCCCTCGAGGAGACGGCGAGCTCGATGGAAGAGCTCAGCAGCACGGTGAAACAGAACGCCGAGAACGCCAAACAAGCGAACCGGCTCGCCA
The DNA here is from genome assembly GCA_964565875.1 of uncultured Enterobacteriaceae bacterium. Taxonomy (GTDB): domain Bacteria; phylum Pseudomonadota; class Gammaproteobacteria; order Burkholderiales; family SG8-39; genus 2-12-FULL-64-23. The sequence goes on along the minus strand of CAZMGP010000029.1, from coordinate 6,570 downwards.
TCGGCGCGAGCAGTGTGGCGGTCAGAGGCGGAGAAGTGGTGGGCGAAGTGGTGGGCACGATGAGCTCGATCAACGAGTCGTCGAAGAAGATCGTCGACATCATCGGGGTGATCGACGGCATCGCCTTCCAGACCAATATCCTGGCCTTGAACGCGGCCGTGGAGGCGGCGCGCGCCGGGGAACAGGGCCGAGGCTTTGCGGTGGTGGCATCCGAAGTGCGCAATCTCGCGCAGAGGAGCGCCGCCGCGGCCAAGGAGATCAAGGCGCTCATCGGTGATTCGGTGGACAAAGTCGCTGCGGGCACCAAGCTCGTGGACGCCGCTGGCAAGACCATGGACGAGATCGTGGCTGCGGTCAAGCGCGTCACCGCCATCATGGCCGAGATCACCGCTGCGAGCCAGGAGCAGAGCGCGGGCATCGAGCAGATCAACCAAGCGGTGACGCAGATGGACGAAGTGACGCAGCAAAACGCAGCGCTGGTGGAAGAGGCGGCCGCCGCGGCCGAGAACCTGGATGAGCAGGCGCAGCAGCTGACCCAGGCGGTGTCCGTATTCAAACTCAGCGAAATGGCCGCCGCGCCTGCGCGCGAGGCGGTCCGGGCAGAGAAGAAGCCTGCGCCGACTGCTTTCGAGCGGCGCAGCGCGAACCGGTCCAGCAATGTCGCGCGCCTGCCGGCACGGCACAAAGCGAGCGGAGTGCAAGAAGCATAAGTCGCGCGGAACGGCGGCGGTGATGCCTGGGAAGAATTTTGAGCAAGGCGCCTGGTCGAAGCATTGAGCATCGCCCCGCACCGAACAGCAGGGGTTCAATCAAATATCCGAGCTGACGGGTGCGATGCAGCGGCAGCAATGACCAGCACATAGGAGCGCGGACATGAACATGAACTGGTATCACGCAAGCATACAGAGCAAATTGCTGGCCCTATTCGGAGGCCTGCTCGTCCTCATGTCCGCCGCGGTCCTGTGGGGTTTCTGGTCCCTGTGGTCGACCATCATGGCATTCGACGAACTCAACCGAACCGCGGTCGCCCAGGAACGGGCAATTCTCCTCACCACCATCCGCTTCAAGCAACAGGTGCAGGAATGGAAGGATCTGCTACTGCGCGGCAAGGATCCGGAAGCCCAGGATCGTTACTGGGCGAATTTCCAGCGCAAAGAGAACGACGTGCAGGAAGGCGTCAAGCAGCTCGTCACTCAGGTGAAAGACGAGGAATCGCGCCGGCTGCTGCGCGAATTCCTCTCTGCACATCGGGCCATGGGGGAAGGCTACCGCAAGGGATTCGACGCCTTCAAGCAATCCGGCGCAGACAGCAAGGTCGGAGACGCTGCAGTGAAAGGCGTCGACCGGGCGCCGACCACAGTCCTGGAACAGGCGGCGCAGGCGATCGCCAAGGATACCGACTTCGGCCTGGCCCGCACCATCGCCGAGGCGCGGCGCGCGGCCGCGGGCAGCGTAGCGCTGTACGCGCTCGTCACGCTGTCGATGCTGGGGAGCTTGGTCCTCTTCGTGCGCCTTTGCGTCGCGCGCCCCATTCGCGACGCGGTGCGCGTCGCGAAAGCACTGGCCGACGGCGACCTCACGTCGGTCGTCTCCGCGCGTTCACGTGACGAGACCGGACAAATGGTGGCTGCCATCGGGCAGTCCATCGCCCGCTTGAAGGAAATCGTGGCGGGCATCAAGGAAGCCGTGGGCAGCATCGGCACGGCGACAGGAGAGATCGCCTCGGGCAATGCGGATCTGTCACGGCGCACCGAGGAGCAGGCTTCGAGCCTAGAGGAAACGGCGAGCTCGATGGAAGAGCTCACGAGCACGGTGAAGCAGAATGCGGAGAACGCGCGGCAGGCAAATCAGCTCGTCCACGGGGCGAGCACCGTGGCGGTCAAGGGCGGCGAGGTGGTCGGCGAAGTGGTCAGCACCATGAGTTCGATCAACGAGTCGTCGAAGAAGATCGTGGACATCATCGGCGTGATCGACGGCATTGCTTTCCAAACGAACATTCTCGCCTTGAACGCGGCGGTGGAAGCGGCGCGCGCAGGCGAGCAAGGACGCGGCTTTGCCGTGGTGGCCTCCGAAGTGCGCAGCCTCGCGCAACGAAGCGCCGCGGCGGCGAAAGAGATCAAAGCGCTGATCGAGGACTCGGTGGGAAAGGTGGATGCGGGCTCGAAGCTGGTGGAGGAGGCTGGGAAGACGATGCAGGAGATCGTCACCTCGGTAAAAAGGGTCACCGACATCATGGCAGAGATCACGGCTGCAAGCCAAGAGCAGAGCGCCGGGATCGAGCAAGTGAACCAGGCAATCGCGAAGATGGACCAGGTGACGCAGCAGAACGCGGCGCTGGTAGAACAGGCCGCGGCTGCGGCCGAGAGTCTGGAAGAACAGGCGCAGCATCTGGCTGAGGCCGTCGCAGTGTTCAAGCTCGGCAGCGAGGCAACTCTCCTCGTGCGCAAGCCGCAGGCAGTACTGATACCCGTTGTCCGTCGGCATGGCGCAGATCGGACGCCAGAGCCCGCGCGCTTGCCGCTGAAGGCTGCAACCCCGGCACGGAGCACGCCCGCCGACAGGGCCGGCCTTGGCACCGGCGAGGAGAAACGGGAGGCATGCTAGACGTGAATGAGCGCGTCGCCGCTTCCCGTCCGCCGCGTCGATTGGCGCGCACAGCGATCCGGGTGCAGGTTCGTCGTCGCGGCCGAGAACAGCCATGAACCCGCTCCTCACCGATCCCTTGCTGCAGACCGCCGTTGTCGGCTTGACGATCAACGCGGTGAGCGCCCTCGCCGCGATCTATCTCTGGAACGAAGACAGGCGCGAGCGCTATCTGCTGTTCTGGGCGGTCGCCGGCCTGCTCAACGCCTTGCGTTGGAGCATCCATTATCCGGCGGAGACCGAGCACTTTTTGCGCATCGTCGAGGGGCTGGTGATCGGCTGCGTCGTGACGCTGGTCGCGATGGGTGCCTACGACGTGCTGCCGGCCAAACCTTGGAGAATGCGCCGCGTGGCTTGGTCGCTGGCGGTCATATTCTCGCTTTACCTTCTTGCCGGCACGCTATCGCAGCGCTTGATGGAACTCGGCTATGCCCTGTTCTTCATCACGGCGCTGTTCATCACCGGGTGCCTTTGGCGCGGCTACCGCGCCACCCGCCTGTCCGGCTACGCGCTCGCCGCCGCCTCGTATGCCGCGCAATGCGTGTTCATCGCGATCGCCCTGCCGATCACGGGTCGGCACACGGGCAACCTCGTTCTTGGGCCGCTGCTTCTGTTGCTGGTGAACGCCGGCTTTCTCTTGATCGCCTATCAGCGCGCACAGCGCCGTTTGCGCGACAGCGAACGCAAGCTGCAGAAGATCTTCGACACCGTGCCCGTGCCGATCGCCATCACGCAGCCGCCGCGCGGCGAAATCGAGCAGGTCAACCAGCACGCGCTCGATTTAATCGGCCTCCCCGCTGCGCAGGTCGTCGGAAAGACCGCCTGCGAAATCGGCCTCATCGGCGATCCGGATTGTGCGCTGGCGATCCACGAGGATCTGGGTGCCGGCCGCCGCGTGATCGCGCGCGAACTCAGCTACCAGCGCGAAGGGATCGCGCCGCGAACCTACGCCGTCAACGGCGAACGCATCGAACTGGACGATGGCACGCGCCACATCTTCGCTCTATACGACCTCACCGAACTGCGCCGCACCCAGGATAATTTGCGCCAGAGACTGGAGCAGCTGGCATTGTCGGAAGAAAGGTTCGGCAAGGCCTTCGAGTCCGCGCCCATCGCCGTCGCTGTCGGAAGCATGCCGCAGGGACGCATCACCCGCGTGAATTCCGCATTCGAACAGATGAGCGGCTACCACGCGGGCGAATTGGTCGGGCGATCTGCCTCGGATCTCGGCATCTGGGTCCGCCCCGAGGAGGGAGCACGCCATCTCGCCGCACTGGCGCGAGACGGACGGATCCGCGAGGTACAGGTGGAGTTCCGCAGGAAAGACGGTTCGATCATGATCGGGCAGGTCTCGGCCGCGCTCATTTCCACGACCGACGGCCAAGGATTCATCTTCCTCGCCTCCGATATCACCATGCGCGTGCGCGGCGACGAAGCCGTGCGCCAGTCCGAGCGCAAGTTCGCGACCGTGTTCAATACGGTCCCGGACGCGATCGCGGTGACGCGCCGCAATGATCCGATCTACCTCGAGGTGAACGCCGCCTGGGAAAGGCGCCTCGGACACTCGCGTGAGGAAGTGATCGGACGCTCGGTGTTCGAGCGCAGGATCTGGGTCGATTTTGCAGATCGTGCAAAGATCATCGAACAACTGGATCGCGACGGCATGGTGGCCAATTTCCCCTCCCGCTTCGTGCGCGCGGACGGCCGCACCACCGACGTGCTGGTGTCGGCGGCGAATTACGAACTTGCGGGCAGCAGCTGCATACTCTGGTCTTCGGCCGATGTCAGCGCCTTGCGCCAGGCGCAGCGCGATGCGCAGCGCGCGCTGGAGCGCTTCGCGACTATCGTCGGCCACAGCCCGGATCCGATCGCCATCTCGCGCCTGCGAGATCATCACATCCTGACGGTCAACGATGCCTGGATCGCGCAACTCGGATACGCGCGCGAGGATGTGCTCGGCCGCAGCGCCGCAGAGCTGGGCATCTGGGATGCATCCGACCGAAAGGCCGCACTGGCGGAACTCGAAGCGGAGGGACGGTTTGCCAACCGCCTGACGACGTTCGTCCGCGCCGACGGCAGCGCCCGACAGGCTTTGGCCTCGGCCGCGCGGATCGAAGTGGACGGCGAGCCCTGCGCCGTCTTTCTCTGGCGCGACGTCACTGAGTTGCGGACGGCCGAGCGCGCGCTCGCCGAAAGCGAAAGGCGCTACCGCTCCCTGTTTCAAACGGCTTCGGACTGCATTTTGATCATCGACAGGGACGGGCGGCTGGTCGACATCAACGACCATGGATCGCGCACGCTCGAATATTCGCGCGAGGAACTGCTCGGCGAATCGTTTACTCGGGTGCTCGACGCGCATGCGATGTCGCGACTCTACCCGCGGCCGGCGGAAATCCTGCGCGAGCAGCGCACCGTGCGCGGCGAGCAGCAGTTGCGCTCGCGCAGCGGCAAGCTGCACCACGTCGAGTTCGTCGCGAGCCCCCTGCCGGACAGCAACGTGCTCGCCATCGTGCGCGACGTCAGCGCGCGCAAGCGCATGGAGCAGCTGCTGATCAACGTCGGCCGCGGCGTGTCTTCCGAGGTGGGGGAAGCGTTCTTCCGTTCGCTCGTTGCCCACCTATGCTCGAACCTCGGCGCGGACTACGCCTTCGTCGGCGCGCTCAAGCTCCCCGAGAAGAAGCACGTGCGCAGCCTGGCCTTCGTCGGCGACGGTGACGAACGCCCCGCCTTCAAATACGAACTCGCGGGCTCGCCCTGTGAACACGCGCTCAATCGCCGTGGCACCGTTGCGTTTCCCAGTCGCGTCGCCGACACGTTTCCGCGCGATGCCGGCCTCAAGCGCCTCGGCGCGCAAGGCTATGTCGGAACCTCCCTCAACGCAGCGGACGGCACGCCGCTTGGCGTGCTGGTCGTCATGTCGCGGCGCCCGATCGAGAACGTGCCGCTGTGGTGCTCCATCCTGGAGATTTTCGCCTCTCGCGCCGCCGCCGAAATCGAGCGCAGCCAAACCGAAGCCCGCGTGCGCGAGCTGAACGTATCGCTGGAGCAAAAAGTCGCCGCGCGCACGGCGGAGCTGCAGGTGGCGAACCGCGAACTGGAAAGCTTCAGCTATTCGGTTTCGCACGATTTGCGCGCACCGCTGCGCGCGGTGACCGGCTTCAGCAGCCTGCTGCTGGAACAAGGCAAGAAGGGCGCGGTTCGAGCGGACGCCGTCGACCTCCTGCGAAGAATCCACCTCGGCGCGATGCGCATGGGCATGCTCATCGACGATCTGCTCGCGCTTGCGCGTATCGGCAGGTCGGAGATGCACCGGCAGGATTTCGACCTGAGCGAGCTCGCGGCGCAAGTTGCGGCGACGCTCAGAGAGCACCAGCCCGCACGTGCGGTCGAATTCATCGTGCAGCTGCAAGTTCGCGCCGACGGCGATCCCGGCCTGATCCGGCAGGTCCTGGAAAACCTGCTCGGCAATGCCTGGAAATTCACCGCACACTCGCCCGCGGCGCGGGTCGAGTTCGGCGCGACGTCCATCGACGGCGAGGCGGCCTATTTTGTCCGCGACAATGGCGTCGGCTTCGACATGAAGCACAAGCAGCGGCTATTCAAGGCCTTTCAGAGGCTGCACCGCGCCGACGAATTCGAAGGCACGGGCATCGGTCTGTCCATCGTGCAGCGCGTGGTCGAGCGCCACGGCGGCAAGGTCTGGGCGGAGAGTGAAGCGGGGCGAGGCTCCGCATTCTATTTCACCCTGTGCCAGACGCCTTTCCCCTAGCGGCAATGGACTTGCGAGGCTGGCGGCACGCCTTCGCCACCGGCTGGCAGAAGAAGAATCCCTCGACAACAGTCAGGAATTGGGCGATCGAAAGTGCTTTGCCGGTAGTGTGCTGACTTGTGTGCAAAAGCGCCTGTAGTGCAAGGCGTGGGGTGGTC
>CAZMGP010000028.1:0-67257 GCA_964565875.1 uncultured Enterobacteriaceae bacterium | reverse complement strand
CAGAAATCGAATCAAGTTAACAGCCCCTCATTTCATTTTGAAACCAGTTCTAAGAGAACATTCGCATTCATCATCGCATGCGTCCTCGGCTCTGTCTCGGCTGTAGCATGGTCGCAGGCCTATCCCGTCCGGCCCGTCCATGTCGTCATCGGCTTTGCGCCCGGCGGCAGCGCCGATGTCGTACCGCGCATCGTCGCGGCGGAACTCGCCAAGCGCTTCGATCAAGCTTGGGTGATCGACAATAGGCCGGGTGCAGGCGGACAAATCGGCGTCGCCGCAGTGATGAACGCGCCGGCGGACGGATACACGATCCTATCCGCGGCGCTGGGCATGATCGCCATCAACCCGAGCCTGTACAAGCAGCTCGCGTACGATCCGCTACGCGACCTGGTGCCGATCGCGTCGGTTGCCCAGGTTCCGATGGTGCTTCTGGTCCGACGCGACGGGCCCGCCACCGTGCGCGACCTGATCGCCGAATCGAAGGCGCGACCAGGCCGGCTGAATTACGGCAACAGCGGCCTGGGCACGGCCATGCACTTAACCGCCGAAATGTTCAAGTTCACGACTGGCGCGGACATGACGCCGGTCGCTTTCAAGACCAGCGGCGAAGTCACCGCCGCCTTGTTGGGCGGCGTTGTCGATGCCATCAGCACCGATGCCAATATGGCATTGACGACCTTGAGGACAGGCAAAGCCAAGGCGATCCTGGTATCAAGCCAGGAACGCTCGCCGATGCTGCCGGATGTGCCGACGATGGCTGAGTCGGGTTACCCGAACTTCGAATCGATGATGGGCTGGTTCGGCTTCTTTGCGCGCACCGGCACTTCACCCGAAATCGTGAATAGGCTCTCGGCGGAAATTCAGCGCGTGTTGGAGGTGCCGGAGGTGCGCGAGCGCATTCTCGCAACCGGCTCCGAGCCTTGGTACCAGTCGTCGCAGCAGTTTGGCCAGTTCGTCAAAGGCGAAATCGCAAAGTGGGGCCGGGCGGTCAAAGAAGCCGGAGTGCAGGCCAAGTGAATGCCGCGGAGATTGCAACTGAAATTCCCAGCCGGGAAGAGGTGCGCCAATATCTGGCCCAAGGCTACTGGGACGAATCAATCACGCTGGACTACGTGTACCGGCACGCGCAGGCAACGCCAGAGCGAGAGGCCTTGGTCGATTCCGGCCGAAGACTGAGTTTTGCCCAGATGGTCACGAAGCTACAGCGCTTAGCTCTAAAATTTCACAAGGTGGGGATCGCGGCGGGCGACCGCGTCGGACGGCAACTCCCGGTGTGTGTCGACGGCCAGATCGTCGATCTCGCGCTGTCGGCGATCGGTGCGGTGTACATGACCATGCCGGTGCAATGGCGCAGCGCCGAATGGTCGCATCTGCTCGAGGCCACACGTGCCGCCGCCATGGTCATCCCGGATGGGAGCGCGGGATTCGACTATGCGGCGATGGCTCGATCGGTGCAAGCTAGTCATCCATCGCTGAAGCACATCTTCGTGCGCGGTCGCGATGTGCCGCCGGGAACGATCTCGCTCGAAGCCGCATTCGAAGACGACCTGGAAAGCCGCTACCCATCGGGCTACGTCGACCGATTGCGGCCGAAGGCAAGCATGCTGCGGCAGATCATGTCTTCCTCCGGCACAACCGGTACGCCGAAATTGACGCAAGCCTCCTACTACCCGTCGATGTTCATCTATCGCACCCTGGCCCAGCGCTTTCACATGAACGTCGACGACGTGGTGCTGATCATCTCGCCAGGCGGTCCGGGCGGGGTGGTGGCCATGCCGGCACTGATCAGCGGCACCAAGATCGTCTACATGGAGCGCTTCGATGCCGAATCGGCACTGGAACTGGCGGCGCGGGAAAAGGCTACGATCCTCGCGGGGACCGCAACTCAGTTCATCAAGATGGCGGAAGTCGAAGGCGTTGAGCGCAAGTACGACCTCTCGCGCCTGCGCTTGGTGACGAACGCCGCTGCTTCTCTGCCACCGGAAGTGGCGCAGCGCATCGAGCGCCGGTTCGATGCGAGGGTAATGAACATCTTCGGCACGACGGATGCGGGCGTGCCGGCGTCGACCAGCTTGGACGATCCGCCGGAGGTGGCGGTCAGAACGGCGGGAAAGGCGTTTCCCGGGGTCGAATTTCGCATCGTTGACGAAGAGGGAACGGATCTTCCGAAGGGGGAGATGGGCGAAATCGTATGGCGCGGACCCTGCATGTACGGCGGGTATTACAACAACCCCTCCTTGAACCGAACGAAATACAAAGACGGCTGGTATTTCAGCGGAGACATGGGGACCCTGGACCAACTCGGCTATCTCACCATAGGCGTGCGCAAGGATTACACCATCAATCGTGGCGGCCACAAGATCAGCCCGGCGGAAATCGAGGAACTGCTCTACCTGCATCCGGCAGTGAAGGAAGTCGTCGTCATACCCATGCCCGACCGGGTGATGGGCCAGAAGGCTTGCGCCTACGCGATCCTGCGCGAAGGCAAAAGTCTGAGTTTCGACGACATGGTTCAGTTCTTGAAATCGAAGGGGATCGCCATCTACAAGCTGCCGGAGCGACTGGAAATCTTAAACGAGTTCCCGTTGTCGGGTGGTATTCCGAGAGTGATGAAGTCGAGCCTGATTGCAGACATTGTCAGCAAGCTGAAAAAGGAGGAAGCGGGTGGAATCTAAGTCGATGCGACGCCTGGAAGGAAAGTCGGCCCTCGTCGTCGGTGTCAGCGAGGAAGGAATGGGCCGATCGGTCGCCCTGAAGTTCGCGCGCGAAGGAGCCGCCGTGGCCGTGTGTGCGCGCACGCAGAGCCGAGTCGACAAGGTCGCGGACGAAATACGGGCGCTGGGGCAGAAGGCGATCGCCGTCAGCGCGGACGCCACAATCCAGGAGCAGGTCGACCGGATGGTGGACCTCACCGTGAAGCAACTCGGTTCGGTGGACATCTTGTTCTACAACGCCGGCGGCGCCGGCGCGGCGCGCGGTGGTCCGACCGAAGTCAAATTCTCCGACTGGCAGGCCACGATCAACAGCAACTTGATCGGCGCGTTTTTGTGCACGCAGGCCGTGCTGCGGGACATGATGCCGCGCGAAACCGGCCGCATCATCCTCACCGGTTCCGGCTCCGGGGTGAGGCCGGTTGCCGGCGATATGTCGGCCTACAACGTCGGCAATGCGGGCGAAATCGCGCTCGCCCAATCGCTTGCCGCGGCGACCGCCCATCTGGGCATCTGCGTCAACGTGGTCTGCCCGGGAGCCGTCAACAGCCGCGACTGGACACGCAGGCAAAAAGAGCGCTTCGCCGCGGGCGTCGATGGAAAGCCGGTGGATCCGGGGCGATTCAATCAACCGGATGAAATCGCCGACATCGTCGCTTTTCTCGCCTCGTACGAAGCGCGGGCACTCACCGGAGCCGTGATCAATCTGTATTTTCGCACGGACATTCGGGCTTACGCCGTGTGGCGCAAGGCAGAGCCACAGTACATCGAGCGCCCTGCGAGCTACAAATGGTGAACGCATTCGCGAGCGAGCACCCGGCCGCATTTCAGTTTGTTCATACGCAGATTTGACCATTCATCCGCAAATACACCAAGTGAGGTAGGAACCATGGCTAACGACGTCGACAAGTTGTTGATCACCGAGGTTAAAGGGGGAGTCGGGACGGTATTCGTGAACAGGCCCGAGCGCGCCAATGTTCTGTCGTCGCGCATGTTCAAGAAGTTCATCGAAACGCTTGACGCCTGGGCGGTTGACAAAAAGGTTCTGGTGATCGTGATCCGCGCGGCAGGAGAGCGCGTGTTCATTGGCGGGGCCGACACCAAGGAGATCGTCACGGGCAAACGCCCCGAAACCGAGGAGGAAAAGCGCGAGCTGATCAAGCGCGATATGGCGATGGCGACGCTGATGTGCAATCTGACGGGCAGAATCATGAGCTGCCCGCAACCGGTGATTGCCGCCATCAGCGGCGGCGCTTTCGCCACCGGCAGGATGGTGGCCGAGGCCTGCGATATCCGCATCGTCGCGGACAACGTCACCTGGGGCATGGCCGATTTGGCGATCAAGGGCGGCGGCAAGCGCGCACTCGGCCCCAACTTCATGGCGGCACAGAGAACCATCAACCTCGTCGGTTTGCCTCGCGCTATGGAAATCATGCTGTTCTCCAAGCCTATCGATGCCAAGACAGGGGTGGAGTGGGGACTGTTCAGCATGGCGGTCCCGCAGAAGGACGTCACCAAGACCGCGTACGAAGTGGCCCAGGGCCTGATCGCGCGCATGACTCCGACGACCTTGAGAACCGTCAAGCCGATCATGCAGACGGTAATGAACTACCAGACGCCGAGCACTGCCGACAAGGCGAAAGTGGCCAAGATGGTGACCGACGGCTACGGCACCGACGATTTCATCGAAATCACCAAACTCTGGTTCAAAGGCCAGCCGCCGGTCAAGCTGGACGGCAAGGGCCCGGTCAGGCCGGTGCATTTTGTCGACGACCAGACGCAGGCCGCGGTGGAGCAGGCGCTGAAGACGCTCGGCGCCATCTAGCCTCGCGCTTTGGGCTCATCCCCTTCCCGCCAGAAGGGGATGCCGCTCGCTCGAGCTGGGGGGAAATTACCGGCGCGACGCGGGTTGGATCAGATGAAGGGGGCGCAATTGTCCCGGCACAGCTTCGGTCAACCGCTCGGCGGCGTGATCCAGGTCGCCTATGTCGTTGAGGACATCGAGCGTTCTATGCGCCAGTTCAGCGCGCGGCTGAAAAACGGGCCGTGGTTCGTGTCCGGCCCGTTCAAGCCGTCGCAGGCGCAATATCGTGGCCGCGCGACCGAGCTCAGCCTGACGCTTGCAGTCGGCTTTGCTGGGCATATGAGCTTCGAGCTGATTGAACAGCACGATACCGTGCCGTCGGTGTTCCGCGAGACGATTGAAGCGCGCGGCTACGGCTTCCACCACTGGGCCGTTGCCAGCGAGGCGTTCGATGACGATGTCGAGCGCTATCGCAGTCTCGGCGACGAGATCGCGTTCAGCGTGCGTTCGTCCCGGGTATACCGCATCGCGTACGTGGATACGACGCGCGAGCTGCCGGGGGTGATAGAACTCATCGAACTCACCACGGGGTTCGAGGAGCGCTACGCAAAAATGCACCAGGCGTCGCTCGCCTGGGACGGGACCGAGCCGGTGCGGCGGGTTAGCTGAAGGAGTTACTTGGAAAATACATGATCATGTAGATGCAGCCGACTTTGCATGAATTTGACGACGTTACCCGCGATATTTCCCAATCGCGTTCGGTGGAAACTCTAAGTGATTGATTTTGGCTCCCCGACCTGGGTTCGAACCAGGGATCTGCAGATTAACAGTCCATCCTGAAAACAGCAAAAGTCGACTGCTGATCAAGCACATACCAACTGCTGGTGGGAAGATTTCTTTCAGTTCGATATAGTTAAACTATTGTTTTGTCGTAGTCGAAATCGGCGATGTTTCCCACTTTTTGCGCCGAGCCGCTCCACGTGAGGCAAGTTCATTCTTAGCGATTTTGCCTGTTGCGGTCATGGGCCACGAGCCATCACGCATGAACGCCACAAATCGCGGCACTTTGAAAGGCGCCATGCGTTCGCGGCACCACGCCTGGATTTCCACGTCGCTAAGCGAAGCCTCATGCTCCAATTCGACATAAGCGAACGGCACCTCGCCGCGCTGAGCGTCCGCAATGGCAACGACAGCCGCCTCTTTGATCGCAGGGTGGGCGAGCAGCACCCGCTCGATCTCGCTCGCCGCCACGTTTTCCCCGCCGACCTTGATAAGGTCCTTGATGCGTCCGATGAACTCGTAGCGTCCATCGGGATGCTGGCGCATCAGGTCACCCGTCCGTATCCAGCCATCATCGGTCAGCAGCTTCGGGCGATCAGCGCTTGAGACACCAACGTAGTCGATGAAGCTGCGTGTCTTGGCGAGCAGGGTGCCAATGCTGCCTTGGGGCACGGCGACGCCTGTTTCAGCGTCGACCAAATGCATTTCAACATCCGGCAAAGGGTAGCCGCAGCTCGCATGGGCCGACTCGAGCGTGTCGTCGGGGAGGGTGCTGCAGGCAAAGCCGGTTAACTCGGTTGCGCCGTAAGTCTGCAAAAGCGACCGGTAAGGAATGGAATGCTTGATGCGTTTGAGGTCGTCAAAAGAAATGCTCGAGCCGCTGAAGTAGCCCAGCCGCACCTGGGAAAACGCCGTCGCGTCGAAAGTGCGATCGGTGACGACTTGCTTGAGCAGCAGGGGATTGCCGGAAAGGACGCTGATTCTCTCCTCGGCGCACAGCCTGACGATCTCTTCGGGTGTAAAGCGCTCGCCGATGACGGCAAGGGCGCCGTGCAAAAGGGGGCCCAGCATGCACCAGAAATGCCCGGCGATGTAAAACAGCGGGCGCGATACGAGCACCCTGTCGTCGGCGCGATAGCCCGCGAGACGCGTCCAGTTCCACACCGTTGCAATCGCAGATTGCGCGAGCAGGACGCCTTTAGGGGTGCTGGTGGTCCCCGAAGTCCAGAATAGCCACAGGGGATCGCTCGCCGACCGTTCTCTGGCGAGCTCGGCGAGATCGAGCTTTTCGACGCCTTCTGCCTCCAGGCTGCGATAGCTCAGCGCCCCGGCGTGAGCTGAGTCGTCGACGAGGACGAGGCGGATCGATTGCGCGGCGAAATCCGCGTTCTCAGCTCCGAGCTGCGTGACCGCTTCCCGGTAGCGGACAAGCAGATCGTTGCTCAGGAATCGCTCCTGGCTGAATATCGCTTTCGGCCGTGAGTGGCGCAGTACATGCGCGAGTTCGCCGGCGCGCAGGCGAACATTGATGGGAACGATGCACAGTCCGAGCAGCGCGGCTGCGTAGCTGAGAACCGGCCATTCGGGGCGATTGGGCAAGCATATGCCGACGCGGTCGCCGGCGCGGCAATCGAGCCTGCGTAATATGGAGATCGCAGCTCTGACCCGTTGTTCGATCTGGGCATAAGTGAGAGGCGCCTCGCCCAGAGGCTTGATTGCAGGGCGCGCAGCATAGTCGCGGAAGCTGTGCACGAGCGCCTGCGCGAGCGTCAGCGGCGCGTCCTGCGTCGCTGCTGGAGAGAAAGGGGAAGACAGCGCAGCCTCCTCGGGGCGAGGTTCTTGCTCAGGCGCGATTATAGGGGCTGAACCGATATGAGGCGCTGACGACGACAGCGCGGGACCTTGCGGACGGTCCCATCATTCGCGCTCACATCGATTTTCGGCCTTTGCGGCCCTTGGGATCGAAGCCGCCTCAGTCGCTTATGCCGAGTTCGGCGCGCTCGACATAGACGAAATCCTGCTTGTCGCGCCGGCCCACGTACCAGCCGGATTTCGCCTTGGGCGGTTCTCCATGGACCTCGAGCAAGTGCTTCCAGTCCTGGATCAGCGTACGGCGGGCAATCCGCCATTTGCCGTTGCGCCGCTCGAAGCGATCGACGTAGCGTGAAGAGGTCATGAGGTCGACGCCGACGCCCGGCTTGCCCGATGCACCGCCGGATAGTTGCGCCAAGCTCGCCTTGGCCTCCGCCGGGTAGTGCTGCAGGGTGCGGATGTAAGTCTCGACCAGCGCAAGATCGGGGCTTGCGAATTCGATCAGCATGTTGGACACCTGATGGCTGGAAAACGGAATCGGTTTGTGCCGTTCCTGCACCCATTGCACCAGCCCGTCCACGCCGCCCACGTAGGCTCCGTGGCTATCGATGGCATCGGGATGGAAGGCGGCCCGCATGCCCTCAGAGTCCAGCCGGTCTATCGCTCGGCACCATTTGTACATCACGTCTTGAATCGCCATGCGATCGGCGATGCGCTCGGGCGAATATTGATCCTTGACGCTCAATTTCATCTCCGTTGGGTTAGGTTGAAATCTTGAAATTTCACCGTCTGGCTCAGGAACGCCGCGGCTCAAATCGCAGGATGCGAATCTCCTCTGTCAGCTTCTCGAAGCTGGCCTGCAGCGGCAGTTCGCAACGCAGTTCGTCCGGCGAAACGTTTGCTAGCGCAGCCATGAGCATGGGGCCTGCCTCGAGTTCGACGAAGGCGACCAGATAGGGCGGCGCAAAATCCTTGAAGTATTGCCGGTGCATGACGATCCATGACCATAATTTCGCGCGCCCCGATGTCTCGCGATATTCGACGTCCTGGGATAGGCAGCGGGGGCAGCGCGCCGAAGGAGGAAACCAAACGTTGGAGCATGCCCGGCAGGCCGGCAGCGCGAGGACGCCGCGCCGGGCAGCTTCCCAGAAGCCTCTATTGGCTGCGGTAATCGTTGGCAGGGTTGCCGGAACGGGGCGTGAATTTGGATCGGACATCGGTCAAAGCGAGAAGATGTGGGAGCTAACGATCGGTGAGACGCAGATGTATTGGGCGACGTGGCAATCCGGTACTTGGCGGCGGTCGCATTGGCCGCGCACTTGACGTATGGCTTCCGCCTGCAATGCGAAGCCTTGCATATAGCCTTCCGCGGTGTGGCCGCCGCAGGTATTGATCGGCAATGTGCCGCCCAATTCGATGCGGCCACCCTGGACCCAGTCGCCGCTCTTGCCGCGATCGCAGAAGCCAAATCCTTCGAGCGAATACAAGATCGTCGGGGTGAAGTTGTCGTAGATTTGTGCGCAGTCGATGTCGGCGGGCGACAGCCCCGATTGGCGATAGACGTCTTGCGCCACGGTCCGGCAGGCCGAATAGAAGTAGTCCTTGGAAGTGTAATGCGCCGTGAGACTGCTCGCCGCCGCCGTTCCGAGAATCCGCACCGGCGGCTGTTTGAGAGACTGCGCCAAGGATATGTCGGTGAGTATGATGCATACGCCGCCGTCGTTGATCAGGCAATAGTCGAACAAGCGCAGCGGTTCCGCGACAAAGGGTGCGGCGAAATATTCGTTGCGGCAGATCGGTTTCTTGAACACCGCATTGGGATTGAGTGCCGCATTCTTGCGGTTATTGATGGCGAGCGCAGCGAGGCCTTCCGCCGAGGTGCCGAACTCGAACTGGTGACGGCGGTGCATCATGGCGACGTAGCCGCCGGGGGAGGTCATGCCATACATCGCGTCGTACGCGGCGGGGGAACTGTTGTCGAACTTGCCCCCGTAGCGCTCTCCTGCGGAGCGCCCGTTGTTGCCGTAGATGACCGCCACCGCACGCGCCTGGCCTTGGGCGATCGCGGTCGCCGCCTGCTGCAGGGCGATGCCCGCCATGCGGCCGGTTCCCTCCAGGCTGTAGGCAAAGCGCAGCGGTCCCAGGCCGAATTCACAGGCGACTTGCTGGTAGGAAGGAAGGCGAACGCAGATGATCGCGTCGATGCGATCCTTCTCCAAGCCGCAATCGGCAAGCGCTCCGGCAAACGCCTCCAGGGCGAGATCGTATGCGGATCTCGGCACGGCCGGACGAGCATAGAGCGCGCCGAAGTCCGTAGTTCCGATCCCCGCGACAGCGACGTCTTTGTACACGCTCATCCAGGATTCAAGAATTTGTATGGTATTCTATCGCAACTGAATGGTATTGCAACATGCATACATTGCATTTTGGAAATTGACTTGGAGAAATCAATGCTTCCGCTGTCCGGTGTCCGCGTCCTCGATTTCAGCACCCTGCTGCCGGGGCCACTTGCAAGCCTGATCTTGGCGGAGGCGGGGGCCGAGGTGATCAAGGTGGAGCGGCCGGGGGCGGGGGAGGACATGCGCGCCTATCAGCCGCAAATCGGGGGAATGGGTGCCGGCTTTGCGCTGCTCAATCGCGGCAAGCGCGCAATTGCGCTCGACCTGCGTGCACCCGGTGCGGTGCAGGCGATCCTCGCCCTGGCGGCGGAAGTGGATATCGTCATCGAGCAGTTCCGCCCCGGGGTGATGAGCCGCCTCGGTTTGGGTTTTGAAGAGTTTCGTGCCGCCAACCCGAAGATCATCTATTGCGCGATCACGGGCTACGGCCAATCAGGCCCCAAGGCGCAAGTCGCCGGCCACGATCTCAGCTACGCCGCCGAAACTGGCTTGCTCGGCATCAGCGCAGACAGTGAAGGCGCGCCTTGCATTCCTCCCACTTTGATCGCCGACATTGGCGCAGGCTCGTATCCGGCGGTGGTCAACATTCTGTTGGCGTTGCGCCAACGCGATCGCAGCGGGGAGGGCTGCTTCATCGATATCGCCATGACCGACAATCTGTTCACCTTCATGTTCTGGGGACTGGCGATGGGGCACGGGGCGGGCAATTGGCCGCGCGCAGGTAAGGAGCAATTGACGGGCGGCTCGCCGCGCTACCGCATTTATCGCACCGCCGATGCGCGCTTCCTCGCCGTCGCCGCCCTGGAAGACAAGTTCTGGAAGACGTTCTGTGGCCTGATCGAACTGCCGGCAGACCGCGCCGATGACAGCCATGATCCAGCGGCCACGATCGCGGCCGTGCAGGCGCGGGTTGCGGCGCGGCCGGCCGCGCACTGGGAAGAGAAGTTCCAGGGAGTCGATGTCTGCTGCGCCGTGGTGCGCACGCTGGAGGAGGCGGTGCGCGACATTCATTTTCGCGCCCGCGGGCTATTCGAGCGCAAGGTGACGCTACCCGGTCATGTTCTTCCGGCCTTGCCGGTGCCGGTGGTCCCGAGCTTGCGCGCCGGCGCGGCTGCCGCGGCCGCACCCACCGTCGGCGCAGACAATGCGGCGATCGTGCCGCGTTTTGCTGCGCTTTAGACGGCTGCTCAGCGCTTAGAAGGGTAGGCGCAGCCCCGGCCGGGGCCATTCCATCGCGATCAGCTTGCCGGTGAGCGACAGCGTGATGTACGCGGTGCGCATATCCGGGCCGCCGAAGCAGATATTGCTGGCGTAGTGATCGGGCAGCTTCACGTGTTCAAGGACGCTTCCCGTCGGCGACACAATAGTGATGCCGCCATTGATGAGCGTGCCGACGCAGATGTTGCCGCTCTCTTCTACGGCGAGCGAATCAAATAGCTGGTAGTTCGAGGAACCCGTCAACAAGCTGCCGCCGTTCGGCGAAGGCCACGGCTTCGGATCGATCGCGCCGAAATCCGTGACCTCAAATTCCCACAGCCGCCCGGTGATCGTCTCCGCGACGTAGAGTTTGCCGCCGTCCGGGGAGAGGCCGACGCCATTGGCGCCGATCATCGGGAATATGACTTCCTTGAGGCTGGAGCCGTCGGGCTTGCCGTAATAGACGCTGGCGCGATCCATGCTGCGTTCACGCGTCTTGCCCTGGTCGGTGAACCAGAAGCCACCGCTTGCGTCGAAGATCAGATCATTCGGTCCTTTGAGCTGCGAACCTCTTTCTCCGCCGTACAGCGTGGTAACCGCACCAGTGTTTAGATCGACGCGCTGTATGCTGCCGCCGACGTAGTCCTCCGCTTGGCCGATCGGCCGCAGCATGCCCGGCTCCTCATGCCACTTGAATCCTCCGCTGTTGCAGATGTAGCAGGCATTGTCGGGGCCGATCGCGGCGCCGTTCGGAGCGCCGCCCAAGTAAGCCACGACGTTGCTCGAACCGTCCGGCGATATCCGCGTCAAGGTCCCGCGCCTGATCTCGACGATCAATACCGAGCCGTCGGCGAACGCGATTGGCCCCTCGGGGAAACGCAAACCGGAGGCAAGGGTGGTCCATTTGATCATGGGGTGTCCTGTAAGAACGGTTGCCGGGCCGCGCTAACGCGGCGGGTCCCGATTGGTGACAGAGCTTGGAATGCCGATCGATCGCAACCGCCGCGGTCAAATCATGCTCGCAAGGTCTGCCGGCGGAGCCTTCTCCGAAACGAGGGTGATCAGATCGGCGAACTCTTCACGGCGCAACTCGGTTTGCTTGCGCATCCAGTTCTCGGCTTCGGTCGGATCGCCTTGAACGATCGCGTCGACGACGCGGCTGTTCTCTTCCAGCGAGGTCTTGATCGGCAGGTGCAGGATGCGGGACAGGTGCCTGCGGTAGGCGCAAAGGCATACTTGGATATTGCGTGTGCTCTCGACCAGGAAGGGGTTATGCGTGCCCTCGCATACAGCGTCGTGCAAGGCCGTCGCAAGGTCGAAATACTCTTGCAGGCCGCCGCTCTCGACGCATTTCGCCATTTGGTCGCGTAGCTCGATAATGTGCTGCCGCTCTTCAATGGTCATGCGCCGGGCCGATTGCCGCGCGGCGAGCACTTTGAGTTCCGCCATGACTTCGAGCATGCCTATCAAGCGGCCCGAGGAGATTTCGGCGACGAACGCACCTTGATTGCGCTTTAGTTCCACTATTCCGAGCGACGACATCCGCACCAGGACTTCGCGGATCGGAGTGCGCGAAACATTGAATCGTTGCGCCAAGGTGCGCTCGTCCAGCCGTTCCCCCGGGCGCAGGCTGCCTGCGACGATGTCCTCTTCGATCGTGCGCAATATCGCGTCTAAGCGCTCGCCGACGTTTGCGTCTACCTTCGCGAGGGATGGGGAGGGCCGTTTCACCCGTGCCGCGCCTCGTGCCTTCTTGCCGGTTTTTTCTGTCATGGTAAATCCATTAAAGATGCAGTCGTTGCTGCTAGCTGCGAACCGTGCCACCGATGGACTCGAGGCGCCGTCCTGCGGCGGCGGCCTCGGGCGGCCGGATGGGGCCGGACTTTTCCCGCCGGTCTAGCCACCAACCGTACTGCTTGGGCCAGAGCGCGAACTCGGGGTCCAATCCCATGTCGCGCGCAGCATGCAATGCCCAGAACGGGTTGTACAAGGCTTCGCGTCCAATGGCGATGAGGTCGGCGGCTTGGCTTTGCAGAATCGATTCCGCTTGCCGTGGCTTGACGATGAGTCCGACCGCCATAGTACGAATGCCTGAATCTTTCTTTATTCTGTCGGCGTAGGGAACCTGATAGCCGAGAGCGCGGCTGGTCTGCGAGGCGGTCGGCGAGCGCGCAGTCATGCCGCCGGAGGAGCAGTCGATGACATCCACGCCCAGAGCGGCGAGTTCCTTGGCGAGCGCCACCGAGTCCTCCAGAGTCCACCCCATGTCATCTGTCGCGGAAACGCGAAAGAAGAGGGGAAACTCTGCGGGCCAGGCCGCACGGACCCCTTCAGTCAGTTCGAGCACGAAGCGCATACGCTGCTTGAGCGAGCCGCCATAGGCGTCGCGGCGTTGGTTCGCCACGGGCGACAGGAACTGATGCAGCAGATAGCCGTGCGCGCCGTGGATCTCAAGCACCTCGAACCCCGCCTCGGCCGCGAGCTTGGTGGCGCGCACCCAGGCATCGATCACCTCGCGGATGTCCTCAAGCGTCATTTCGCGCGGCACGGCCCATCCCTCCTCATGTTTCAGAGGGCTGGGGGCGATCACGGGCCACAGTTCCAACTCCGGCGCCTTGAGCGGTCCGAAGCCTTCCCAGGGCCGCTGCGAACGCGCTTTACGCCCGGAGTGGTTGAGCTGGATTCCGGGGCTCGCTCCCATCTGCTTCAGGAACGCGGTAATCGGGCGAAACGATGCGACATGCTCCTCCGACCAGAGCGAAAGATCGCCATAGCTGCCCAGGCCGCGCGGCTCGACTTTCGTCGACTCGGTAAATACCAGCCCCGCACCGCCTATGGCGAAGCTTGCGAGATGGGCGAAATGCCAATCGGTGGAATTGCCGCGTTCTCCGCAGTATTGCGCCATGGGGGAGATGACCACCCGATTCTTCAAACGGATGCCGCGCAGCTGCAAGGGCGAGAACAGGATCGCGTTCTTTGCGTCAGACATGTTCGCAGGTTCCGTAGGGAATCACTTCCAGTTGCTGCATGAGTTCGACAATTTTCGCTACGTTCTCTTTTGCGGTGGCGCGGATATGCGCCGCATCGGCATTGGTCCAGTCATAAAAGCCCCGGCCCGTCTTGAGGCCCAGATGCCCACCCTCGTATAGCGCTTGTAAGGTCTTGCTCGGGGTCTTGTCGTGACGCAATTGCGGCACGATGGTGCGCTGCGCCAGGGCGTGGGTGTCGAGGCCGCTGATGTCCTTTTGCAGCAGCAGCCCTGTCACGCACATGCGCGGCCCGAGCAGTCGCCGTGCGACGTCATCCACCTGTTCCGCGGTCGTGATGCCCGCGTCGATCAGATAGTAGGCCTCGTGCAGGATCGCGTGCTGAAGCCGGTTGATTAGTGCCCCAATCACCGGCTGATTGACCAGAACCGGGGTTTTTCGGCACTTCTTCAGGGCAGCAAGCACGCGTTCGACGGCCGCATCGCTCGTCTTCTCCGTCCGCACGACTTCCACGAACTCTGAGGCGTCGGCAGGGTACAAATAATGGGTGCCGAGGAACTGCTCCGGATAGCGCAGACTTTGCATGAGGTCCTGGAGCGGCAGGCCCGAGGTGTTGGTGGCGAGTATAGAGGCTCCGCCGTAAGCGTCTTCCACGTCGCGGTAGAAGCGCGCCTTGAGCTCGGGATGCTCGGGAAACGATTCGACGATGAGATCGGGTGCTGTCGCCGGAATCTTATCGACGATGTCGACTCCATCGAGTGCGCCCTGCAGGCGGCTTGGATTCCGACTCAGCACCTGGAGCGCAAATCCCGACGTCGCAAAGGACCGCGCTACGCCGATTCCAATGGAACCGGCGCCGGCGATGAGCACGGTCTTGATGGCAGAGGTTTCGTTCATGACTGTGGCGACGGCTCCCGAGAACGCTCTACTTTATTCAAAGGCGACAAAATGCTTGATGACCGTCCTCGAATGGTATACCATTATTTATATCACGTATACCACATTCAGCGAATGATATCGGAAGTGGCCGGGACGTATGGTAACTCGAAACACCCACCCGCAGGTCGACTTTAGGAATTTTCGATGAATCAACCAGTAGCTAGCGATAGCATCGATGCCGCCATCCTCAATTCGGCGTCCAGGCTCGCGAATGAAGCGCGTGCCCTGGCGAAACAGAACGATGCGCAGGAGAAATTTGCGCCCGAGTTGTGGAATGCAGTGAAGGACCTCGGCTTAGCGGGGCTATGCGTGCCGGAGGCGCTTGGCGGGGCCGAAGTCTCGGTGCAACTATTCTGCAAGGTCGTCGAGTTGCTGGCGAGCGCCGATTGCACGACCTCGACGCTCGTGCACCTGCAGGGCAATAACGCCTATCTTCTGCGCTATGCGACGAATCGGGCCGCGGCGGACGCCGTGCTTGCCGAAATCGTCGAGCGGCAATTGATTACTGCCTATTCGCTCACCGAACCCGGGGCGGGCTCCGATGCCGCCCAGATACGCGCCACGGCGACCCCGGACGGGGATGGGTATCGTTTGAACGGGACGAAGTGCTTCTCCAGCTGGGCAAGCATGGCCGATGTCGTCCTCGTATTTGCGCGCATAACCACGCTGCCGCCCAAGGACGGCATTTCCTGCTTTGTCGTGCGCCCACCTCAGCAGGGATTCGTGATCTCCCGCCTGGAGAAGAAGCTTGGCTTGCGCGCCGCACCGCTATGCGAAATCAGCTTGCAGGACCTGCACGTATCGAAGAACGACTGTTTGGGTGAAGCGGGGCTGTTCCGCCAAGCGATGACCGGGCTCGATTACTCGCGCGTCGGCATCGCCGCGATGGCGGTCGGTCTTGCCCAAGGCGCGTTCGATTACGCATTCCGCTACACGCTTGAGCGAAGCGTGTTCGGTCGCGCTGTGGCTGATTTTCAAGGGGTGCAGTTCAAGCTCGCGGACATGGCGACGGAAATCGAGGCGGCGCGTCAGCTTACGATGGAGGCGGCGCGGCGCGCCGACGCGAAGGAGTCATTCTCGCTGCAGGCGTCGATGGCGAAATACTTCGCCTCCGACGTGGCGATGAGAGTCACGACCGACGCGGTGCAACTGCTCGGCGGCCACGGCTACACTGGCGAGCATCCTTGCGAGCGCATGATGCGCGACGCCAAGGGGATTCAAATCTTCGAAGGCGCAAACGAATTGCAGCGCGCCTTGGTCTATCGCACGCTGCGCCGGGAACTCGCGTGAGCGCCACGTCGGCGAGCGTCGGCCTGTCGCGCGAAGAGGCAGTCGCGCGCATTCAAATCATGCGTGCGGACGCCGGCAACGCCATGCGTGGCGCGGATCTGCTCCTGCTCGCCAGCCACATTCGAGAATGCCTAGCCGACGCGGCGATCCGCGTCATCGTTCTTTCCGGAAGCGGCCAGAAGTTTTTCTGCAGCGGCTCAGACATCTCCGAACTGGCGCACGGTGTTCCCGACATCGGCGTGCATTTGCGCAAGTGGCATGAGGTAGTGGATCTGATCGAGTGCAGTGAAAAGCCCGTAATCGCGGCCATCAATGGCGCAGCCGTCGGCGGCGGTCTCGAACTTGCGCTCGCGTGCCACCAACGGATTGCGGTAGCGGAGGCGCGTGTCGGACTTCCCGAACTGAAGGTGGGATTGTTCCCAGCGGCCGGTGGTGTACGCCGCCTGACGCGCCTCATCGGCGCCGCGCGCACCCGTAGCTTGGTCCTCGGCACCGAACTCATCGGCGCCGACGCGGCGCAAGCGCTGGGAATCGTCGATCGAGTGTGCGCAGCGAATGAGTTTGAACGCGAAGTCAGCCAGGCAGCGCGGCATTTGGCCGGGTTCGAGCCGAATGCGGTGCGTGCGGTCCTATCCTGTGCGCGCCAGGCGGCGCTCGGCATAGACAGCAACGATCTCGAGCTTACGCTGCTGCGCGACTGCTATGCGAATCCACGCAATCGTGAAGTTCTGCAGGGCTTCCTGGCACGCCCGCGATCGAAGCAGCGTGCATCGGGCTGACGCCAGACGCCTCCACTGAGGACAAAACGTGATCGTCGATTTCCACATTCACCTGTTCGCTGCCGGCCATCTACCTGCCCGCTGGTTCGACGTGCTCGCGCGCCATCTGGCCTCCCAGCGTCCGGGAACGACCGACATCAAGCAGTTCGCGGCGCGACTGGAGAGCCGCATCCTCGATCCCGATGCGCAGTTCATGATGAAAGATCTGGACAAGGCGGGGGTCGACGTCGTCGTAAGCCACCCCCTCGACTATGGTCTTGCGCTGGGCGAACCGAGCGCCTCGATGGACGAGATCGTCGAGCACAGCGCGGCGCTGCAGGAGCGATATCCCGGACGCTACATTTCTTTCACCGGTATCGATCCGCGCCGCCCCGGCGCCGTCGATTTCGTGCGCAGGACGCTACGCCGCTTCAAGCTCAAGGGACTGAACCTCTATCCGCCGGCCGGGTTCGATCCGGCGAGCCCCGAATCGCTCGCTGTTTGCCGCGTGGCCATGGAGGAAGAGGTGCCGGTGATGTTCCACAGCGGCGGGGTCAACTATCCGATGCGTGCGCGCTACGGCGATCCGGTGCTGCTCTCCGATGTGCAGGCGGAGTTGCCGGAGCTCAAATTCATCATCGGGCACGCGGGGTATCCGTACCAGTGGACGGACGCAATCACGGTCGCGCGTCGAAACCCGAACGCTTACCTCGAAATTTCGCAATGGTACAAGCTGGCATCGAGGAATTACGCCAAGTTCGTGGATATCCTGGCCGAGATGCGAGACGAAATGGGCACGGATCGCATTCTGTTCGGCAGCGACCATTTGAGCGGACCCCAGGTAGGCGGCGACAAGTCTGAACTGGCGCAGTGGATCGATTGCATACGCCGCTTGCCCGAGCAGAATCGACAATTCACCAACAAGGATGTGGACAATATCTTGGCGAACAACGCGCAACGACTATTGAATGCCAACGGAGCCGGCCATGCGTGATGCATTGTCGGGAATACGCGTGCTCGATCTGACGAGCTATCTGTCCGGCCCTTTTGCGACCTTGACCCTCGCCGGCCTGGGGGCGGAAGTGGTGAAGGTCGAGCGGCGCGACGGCGGTGACCCGGCACGCACGTTTCCGCCGTTTTGCGGCGTGAACGGCACCGCGATGCGCGAGATCAGCTCGGCAGAGGACGAATCCATCGCTATCCTCAAGCGCAATCGCGGCAAGAAGAGCCTGACGCTCAATCTCGAGGCGCCGGAGGGGCGGGCGCTGTTCCTGCGCCTAGTAGAGAAGTTCGACGTCGTGATCGAAAACCTGGCCCCCGGAATCCTGGAGAAGTGGGGGCTGGGCTATGCCGCGCTCTGCGCTGCCAATCCGCGCATCGTGCTGTGCTCGATCTCGGGCTACGGGCGATCCGGGCCCAAGGCGAACCTGCCGGCATTCGATCCGATCGTGCAGGCGAGCTCACTCACTATGGCAACGAACGGGTTCGCATCCGAGCCGCCCAGCCGCACCGGGATCAGTTTCGGCGACACCGTGCCCTCGCTTTATGCGGTAATCGGGATTCTCGCCGCGCTGCGCGAACGCGACCGGACGAATAAGGGAAGCGTGGTCGACGTCGCGATGCACGATTCGCTGGTGGCGATGTTGATGGTGGAGCCTGTGGAAGCGCAGGTCGAATGGGGTTTCCCCTTGCGCACCGGCAGCCGCATCCCACGCCTTGCGCCGTGCAATGTTTATCACTGTCGCGACGGCTACGTCGCGCTGAATGCGGCGCCGCCGCGCTTGTGGCAGCGTCTGGCAAAGCTGATCGGTTCGGAGCAGTTGCTCGATCCGGATCTTGTTCCGCTCGCTGCCCGTCTGGAGCGCCAGGATTGGATCGACGAGCAGGTGGCGGCCTGGGTGCACGCCTACACCGTCGCGGATTTGATCGAGCTCACGGGGAAAAAGGGCATCCCGTGCGCGAAGGTCGTGGAAGACCTCGCAGAACTGAACCGCGATCCTTCCCTTGCGGCGCGCGGCATGCTGCAGCCGCTCGAGCATCCGCTCGCCGGCGTCATGCCCGGCCTATTTGCGCCGAGCGTTCCCATCTCCTCGCCCGGCGAGGACAAGCGGCCGCTGTCGCGGGCGCCGCTGCTGGGCGAGCATACGCACGAAATCGTTTCGCGCGAGCTCGGGCTGTCGGCAGGAGAAATACGCGCCCTCGAAGAAAGCAACATCCTCTGAGTGAGATCGCGCGGCGGCAGAGCTCGGGAGCACGATCGGATTGCCGCGGGGTTGGTCGATTGCGTCGGCCGCTTTGCAGGTCCGCGGGAATTCCATGGCGAACATGAAGACCAAGTACACAAGCAGCGCACATACATAAGCAGATTAACCACCACCATTCATCCAAGGAGCGATTAATCATGAAGCTGAAGGACAAGGTTGCGATCATCACGGGCGGCGGCCGCGGCATGGGGGAGGCCGATAGCATCCTCCTCGCGCAGGAAGGCGCCACCGTCATCAGCGTGGACAAGAACGGGGCGAACGCGAAGGCGGTCGCAGAGAAGATCCGCAAATCTGGCGGCAAGGCCGAGGGCTATGAGCTCGACATCACCAAGAGTGCCGACGTGCGCAAGTTGGTGAAGGAGATCGGCGAGAAGTACAAGAAGATCGATATCCTGGTGAACAACGCGGGCTACGACGAAGTGAAGATCTTCATCGACTCCGACGAGGCGCATTGGGACTGGATGATCGACCTCAACTACAAGGGCCACCTGACCGTCACCCATGCGGTGCTGCCCTACATGCGAGCGGCGGGCGGCGGCGCGATCGTCTACATTTCTAGCGACGCGGCACGCGTGGGCTCCACGGGCGAAGCGGTGTATGCGGGGGCAAAGGCGGCGCTGCTGGGCTTCGGCAAGACGCTCGCGCGCGAAGAGGCGCGTAACGGTATCCGCGTGAACATCATTTGTCCCGGATTGACCGAGACGCCGCAGTTCCTGGCGAACCTCGCCGACGAGAACAAGGGCAAGATCATGCGCTCGGTGCAGAAGTGGATTCCGCTCAAGCGCTTCGGCAAGCCTGAGGAGATCGCGAAGGCGGTGCTGTTCATGGTCTCCGACGATTCGAGCTTCGTGACGGGCCAAGTGCTGAGCGTATCCGGCGGCCTCACGATGCTCTAACGGAGGGAACGCGCGTGAACATCGTCGGAGAGTTTCTGCAGAACTCAGCCTCACGCTTTCCGCAGAAGATCGCGCTGAAGGACGGCGAGACCGCGCTTACCTACGCAGAGTTGTACCAGGCGGTCACGCGCGTGGCCGCCGGCATGCGGGCGCTCGGCCTCAAGCCGGGTGACCGCGTGTCCTATCACGGCAACAATCGCTGGGAACTCGTAGTGACCCTGTTTGCGGCGATCCACGGTGGTTACATCCTGGTTCCGCTCAACGTCATGCTGCGCCCGGCGGAACTCGAACATATCCTCGCTGAAAGCGGGATTCGCCTGATACTGACGACGGGAGAGGGCGAAGCCACTGCGCGCTCGTTGCAACCGAAATTCGGCTATCAGTTGTCCTCGTATGACGACCCGAGCGGCTTGTTCGCGCGTTGGATCGGCGACGACAAGCTGGGCGGCGCAGCGGCGGATCGCGCCTCGGATGATGTGCTCGCGCTGTTCTTCACTTCGGGCACGACCGGCAAACCCAAGGGCGCGCCGATCGATCACGAGTTCGCGAGCCATCTCGCCCATAGCTGGGTCATTGCCTGCCGTTACACTCCGTCCGAAGTGTTCCTGGTGATGACCCCGATGTTCTGGACGGTCGCACCGATGCACGGAATCATCCCGATAGTGCTGGCGGGCGGCACGATCGTGATTCTTAACCGCTTCGACGTGGACCGATGCTGCGACCTGGTGGGGAAACATAAGGTGACGAGCTTCTTCGCGGTGCCCACCATGTACACCTTGCTCGTCGACAAGAAGGCAGAGCAGTTGGGCGCGCTGAAGAGCCTGCGGCTATGCTCGACGGCGGGCGCGCCGATCGCTCCGGAAGTCATCGAGAGATTCGAATCGCTGAGCGGGGCGACGCTGCTCAATATCTATGGTGCGACCGAGGCCGGCGCGATTTCGCGCGAGATGCTCGGGGCGCCACGCAAGCTCGGCTGCGCCGGAACGCCGGGTGGCACCATCGAGCTGAAGCTCCTGGGCAGGGACGGAAAGCCGGTTCCGCCGGGAACGCCAGGCGAGATCTACGCGCGCGGGCTGACGGCTATCAAGGGCTATTGGCAGCAGGGACGGGTCAATCCCGAGTCGCTTCCGGACGGCTGGTTCCAGACGGGCGATATCGGGGTGCTGGAGGACGGATGCTTCTTGCGCATCCTGGATCGCGCCAAGGACATGATCATCACCGGCGGCGCCAATATCTACCCCGCCGAGGTGGAAGGGGTGCTCGGCACGCACCCTGCAGTGCAGATGTGCGCCTTGATCGGTGTTCCGGATCGCGTGATGGGGGAGTTGCCCGTCGCCTACGTCGTTTTGCGGGAGGCCGGGGCGGCCGCGGCGGAGGCGCTCGAGGCGCACTGCCGCCAGCAGCTGTCGAGCTACAAGGTGCCGCGTCGCTTTGTGATCGTGGACGCGCTGCCTTTGACGCCCACGGGAAAGATACAGAAGATCGAATTGCGCAAATTGGCTGCGCAATCGAACGCGCCGGGAAAATGAGTTTGTCCGCCGGCGAGATGCCGGCGCATCGCCGCTAGTTTTGTCTTTATACGGACCGTCAACAGGACGCAGGAAAAATGGAAAAAGAAATCATCTACGAAGTCAAAGATTACGTCGCCACGATTACCATCAACCGGCCGAAGGTGCTGAACGCCTTCACCGGCGACAACTACAAGGAAATTCAGGCGCGCCTCGCCGAGGCGGCGGCCGACCATAAAGTCGGGGTGATCGTGCTTACCGGCGCCGGCGAGCGCTCCTTCTGCGTCGGCGGCGACGTCAACTGGGAAAAGGGCTCGGGCGGCAAAAGCGGGCTGCAGGGCATGAAATTCTTCCTCAACCGCGAAATCGCCCAATGCGACAAGCCGGTGATCGCGCGGGTCAACGGCTACGCGATCGGGGCAGGCCATCACATCGCCTATTTCTGCGATTTCACCATCGCCGCCGAGCACGCGATCTTCGGCCAGAACGGACCTCGCGTCGGTTCGCCAGCAGGCGGGCATATCGTCGCGCACGCGGCGAACGTGATCGGCCACAAGCGCGCGAGAGAACTGTGGATGTTATGCCGCCGCTACACGGCGAAACAAGCCTACGATTGGGGCTTGGTCAATGCTGTAGTGCCGATGGCGAAGCTCGACGAGGAAGTGAAGAAATGGTGCGACGAGTTGCTTGCGGTGAGCCCGACCTGCCTCAAGGTGGTGAAGCGTTCGCTCTATGACCATATGAAGCCGATCATGGATCGAGACATGGATGACTTGATCCAAGAAGTCTCGCCGCAGTATTTCTCCACCGGCGAGCAGACCGAGGGGGCGAGCGCCTTCCTCGAAAAACGCAAGCCGGATTTCAGCCGCTTCCGCTGATAGTAAGCCCGGCTGCCGCTAGGCCGACTTCAAAAACTCCAGGCTCGCGCGAGCAGGCTCCTTCGTCCATCAGCTTAAGCGATCGCGATCGGTCCTCCGGGGGCGCCAAGGCGCCCTCGGAGCAGTCCTACGAGTCACTGCTTCTTGATCAGCGGGCACCTGGACAGCGAGAGCGGCTGAAACGCCTGTTCCGCCGGAATGACAGCTTTCACTTTGTAGTAGTCCCACGGATACTTGGATTCGGACGGCTTCTTCACCTGCATGAGATACATGTCGTGCATCATGCGTCCGTCCGCACGGATATAGGCGTTCTTCGCGAACCCGTCGTTGATCTTCAGCTTCTTTAACTCGACCATGACCTTGCCCGCATCGTCGGTGCCTGCTGCTCGTACCGCTTTTAGGTAACTAAGCACTGCCGAGTACACGCCGGCTTGGGTTAAGGTCGGCATCTTCTTCATCTTTTCAAAAAAACGGCGCCCAAGTTTGCGCGTATCTTCGTCGTAATCCCAGTACCACCCGTCCGTCAGCAGCATGCCCTGCGTGGCGTTGAGCCCAAGGGCATGTATGTCTGTGCTAAACACTAACAGCCCGGCGAGCATCTTGTTCTTGGTGATGCCGAATTCGTTCGCCGCTTTGATGGCGTTGATCGCGTCATTGCCGGAGTTGGCGAGGCCGATTACCTGCGCCTTAGAAGATTGCGCCTGAAGCATGAATGAGGCGAAATCCGCGGCGTTGAGCGGGTGGCGAACTTGCCCAACCACGGTGCCGCCTGCAGCGCGCACCGCGTTCGCGGCGTCCTGTTCGAGTGCTTGGCCGAACGCGTAGTCCACCGTAAGGAAGAACCACGATTTTCCCCCGCTCTGCACTACCGCACGGGCGGTGCCATTCGCCAGAGCGTAGGTGTCGTACACGTAGTGGACCACGTAGGGACTGCAATCTTCGTTTGTCAGGCGCACGGTCGCAGCGCCACCCGCCATCAGGATGCGCTTCTTTTCCGTAACGACCTTGGCAACGGCAAGAGCCACGGCGGAGTTGTTGGCGTCGGCGACCATGTCCACGCCCTGCGTGTCGATCCAGGATCTCACTGTTTCAGATCCGATGTCGGTCTTGTTCTGGTGGTCCGCATATATCAATTCGACCGGCTTCCCGAGCACCTTGCCGCCGAAATCCGCTATCGCCATGCGCGCGGCTTCTACGGAGCCGGGGCCGGCCAAGTCAGAATTGGGCCCGGCCATATCGGTGAGCACGCCGATCTTGACGACGTCGCCGGATATCGCGCCAGGCTTGGCGGAGCGGTCTTCAGCGTAGGAAACTGCGCTCACTGCGGTTAAAGCGGCTACCAACAGGGTGGGAAAGATTTTGCGTCTCACGGTGAACCTCCTCCAATGGAATGTATGTATGAGTATCGAAGTGTGTCCGCGTGGGCGAACCGAACCTTGCGTGGGCCGACGGGAATCCAGCGCGGTGAGGGGAACTCCAATACGAAACCGAGTTGAAAGTCGGGTCGGTTAAGCATGGAGGAAGGTGTGCGCCAGATAGCCATTGCAACGATGCTTACAATATCTAAGCGGTAAAATGGTGTCAAGAAATATAAAGTTGGCGTGCGATTGACCGTCGATGGTATACCATCGTACTATGTCGTCACGCGTGCCGGCGAAGCAGGTCGCGAACCGGCCTATGCGCTAGCGTCAGCGCGTCAGGCCGCGAAATGTCTATCGGCCGACGCCGAGCTGCGTGATGCGGCGCCTCGAGGAGGGCTCGAAATATGGCAAAACGCTGGGTGCGGCGCCCGGAAGGGTCGACGTGGGGTGACTTCGGCGAGGATGATCAACTCGGACGGCTGAACCTGCTCACGCCGGAGAAGGTAAGGCAGGGCATTGCCGAGGTCCATGACGGAATCGTGTTCGGACTCAGCATGCCCCTGGATTACCCCGGCGGCGCGGTGCTCAACCCGCACCGACATCCGCCCAAACTTTCGCCGATTTCGCGCGACGGCTGTCCTTGCTTCAATTTCCCACTGTCCCGCGTCGATGGCCGCAATACCGATGTGATGTCGGACGACCAAGTGACCTTGGCGCTGCAGTATTCGACCCAGTGGGATTCGCTCGCTCACATGGGCGGGACCTTCGATGTGGGTGGCTCAGGCGTCGAGGAAAAAGTCTATTACAACGGCTACCGTGCCAACGAACATATCGTCGGTCCGCTCGACTATCGCGACGGGGACGATGTTCCAGTCGAAGGTCCGTACGGCACGCGGGCATTGGACGTGTCGAAGATGGCACGCAAGGCCATTCAAGGGCGCGGCGTGCTCCTGGACCTGAAGAAGCATTTTGGCCTTGATCGACGTTATGTGAGTTGCCAGGATCTTAGGCGCATTCTCGAGGTCGACCGCATTGTCATCGAGGAGGGCGACATGCTGCTCCTTCGCACCGGATTCACCGAGGTGTTGATGGAAATGAAGCGCGTGCCGGATATTGCGGTGTTGAACAAGACGGCGAGCGTCTTGGACGGCCGCGATTCGGAACTACTCCAATGGATTACGGATTCCGGCGTCGCGGCGATCTGCGCCGACAACTACGCGGTCGAGGGCGTGCCCGCGAAGCAGGCGCTGGGAAGGAGGCCCGCCCTTCCACTGCACGAGCATTGCCTATTCAAGTTGGGCGTTCCGCTGGCCGAACTGTGGTGGCTAAAGGATCTTGCCGACTATCTCGGCGCGAAAGGCCGTTCGCGCTTCTTGCTCACAGCGCCGCCATTGCATCTGCCCGGCGCGGTCGGTTCACCGGTAACACCGGTGGCGACCGTATGACCGACGTAACGAGCGCATGGCACAGAACATGATTCATCGGCTGCGGCACTTCGGGCCGCGGACGCATAAAGGCAGACGAAAGGAGCGAGGCACCTTATGAACGATCCACGAGTAGCCATAGTAACGGGCGGGGCGAAGGGTTTGGGGCGCGCGATGGTACTTGGGCTCTTGCGCAGCGGACGGAGAGTCGCGGCTGTTGACACCGATCGCACGTCGCTAGAGGCGCTGCGGGCAATTGCTTTGACTGAAGGTTGCGGTGACTCGATCCTGACGGTGGATGCGGATCTCAGCAATCCGGAACAGATCGACGTCATCGTTTCCGCTGTGATCGCGAAGTTCTCGCGTGTCGACATCCTGGTTAACAACGCCGGCGTGGGGCAGGCGACCATCCGACCCGACAATTGGCAACGTCCCTTGCGCTTTTACGAAGTGACGCCCGCGCAATGGATGAAGTTCTTTGCCGTCAATTCGCAATCGCCGTTCCTGCTTTCGCGGACGGTCGTGCCGGATATGATTTCGCGCAAGTGGGGCCGTATCGTCAACATCACGACGAGTCTTGATTCCATGCTGCGGGCGGGATTCGTGCCCTACGGCCCGACCAAGGCGGCGACCGAGGCGTTTACCGCGGTCATGGCGGCTGAACTCGCCGGCACGGGCGTGACCGCCAATATTCTCGTGCCCGGCGGGCCAACCAACACCGCTTTCATACCTGCGGCGGCAGGCTTCGATCGAAGCTCAATGCTGCAACCTGAAATCATGGCCGCGCCCTTGGTATGGCTCGTATCGGAAGAGGCATCGCAGACAACCGCGCGGCGGTTCATTGCCGCCCGCTGGGATTCGAGTCTCCCGCCGTCGAAGGCCGCCGAAGTCGCAGGTGCGCCGGTCGCGTGGTCCGGCCTCCCGGGCCAGATGATCAAACCGAAATGGGCGGACGCCGATAAGAAGTGAAGGAAATCAGGCCTGCGATCGGACCGCGGCACGACCGCGGTCCGATTGGCGAATTATTTCTTGGTGACCAACGAACACTTAGACAGAGAAAGCGGCTGGAACGCCTCCTCCGCCGGAATTACCGCCTTGATGTGGTAGTAATCCCAGGGATACTTCGATTCGGAAGGCTTCTTCACCTGCATCAGGTACATGTCGTGCATCATGCGCCCATCCTGGCGGATGTAGGCGTTCTTGGCGAAGCTGTCGTTGATCTTCATCTTCTTCAATTCGGTCATGACCGCATCGGCGTTGTCGGTTCCCGCTGCACGCACTGCCTTTAGGTAGCTCAAGGTGGCGGAGTAGACGCCGGCCTGAGTCATCGTCGGCATGCGTTTCATCTTTTCGAAGAAGCGCCGGCCGAGCTTGCGTGTGTCGTCGTTGTAGTCCCAATACCAGCCATCGGTCATCAACATGCCCTGGGTCAGCCCAAGGCCGAGGCTGTGGATGTCGGTGCTGAATACCAGCAATCCGGCGAGCGTCTGATTCTTGGTGAGGCCGAATTCGTTCGCCGACTTGATTGCGTTGATGGTGTCGTTGCCCGAATTGGCAAGCCCGATGACCTGCGCCTTGGAACTCTGCGCTTGCAGCATATAAGAGGCGAAGTCGGAGGTGTTCAGAGGATGGCGCGCCTCGCCGATCACGGTTCCGCCCGATGCGCGCACGGCGCTCGCCGCGTCCTGGGCCAAGGCGTGCCCGAAGGCGTAGTCGACGGTGAGGAAGAACCAGGACTTTCCGCCGTTCTTGACGATCGCGCGGGCGGTGCCGTTGCCGAGGGCGTAGGTGTCGAAGATGTACTGAACCACATAGGGGCTGCAGTCTTCATTGGTGAGGCGGGTCGTGCCTACGCCGCCGGCGATGAAGATGCGCTTCTTTTCCGTGACGATCTTCGCCACGGCGAGGGCGACGGCGGAATTGTTCGCATCGACGATCATGTCGACGCCTTGGGTGTCGATCCACCCGCGCACCATCTGCGATGAAACATCTGCCTTATTTTGGTGGTCGCCAAAAATGACTTCGATCGGCTTGCCTAAAACCTTGCCGCCGAAGTCGGCGACAGCCATGCGCGCCATTTCGACCGAACCGGGGCCACCGATGTCCGAATAGGGCCCCGACATGTCGGTCAGTACCGCGATCTTCACGACGTCGCCGGACGCGGCTCCGGCCTTCGCGCCGGCGCTTGGCGCCGCCGCCTGACAGGTGCCGAAGGCGAGAAGCGCTGCGGCTATGAGCGAGAATTTCATTCGTTTCATCATCAACCTCCTCGGATTCGTTGGAATTTGGACCTTCGGCTAGGCAGCGCACGCAGATCAATCATATTGTTATCGGGCTCCGTGCGCGGGAACCTGCCGCTGTCCGCGCTCCATCTGTGCGAGATGGCGCGGTACCTGCGATTTTTCTCGGTTTGTCGCTGGGGGCTGCGTGGCGACGCTCCTTCTTCATAACGGTTTCTTGCGCCTCCAAGACGATTTCGTTCCCTAGTGCCATAGACCTTCGCCGTGCTGCCGCGTTTCAGCGCTGAGAGTTGGAGCGTCTTCGCTAGATAATATCCAACGCTCAAGATGGTGTCTGATCATAACAGGAAAATGTGCGATTGACATCAAATGGTATACCATTTAGAGTACATGGAATACGTAGGGTTAACGCGTAGCGAAGAAATAATCCAGCCGCCAAGGGAGGGCGGCTGTAGTTGCCATCTTAAGGAGGAGGTCCGTGATGCGCATTAGCAAATGGGCATATCGCTGCTTGGTCGCGGTGGCGGCGAGTGTGGTGACAGTCGCAGCGTTCGCAGATAGCTATCCAAATCAGACTGTTAAGTTCGTCGTGCCGTTTCCGCCAGGGGGTACGACCGATATCCTTGCGCGCATATTTGCCCAAAAGATGTCGGAAGCCTGGGGCCAGCCGGTGGTGGTGGAAAACCGCTCCGGAGCCGGCGGCATTATCGGCACGGAACTGGTCGCGCACGCGGCGCCTGACGGCTACACCATCGTTCTTGGAACGATCGGTACGCATGCAGTCAATGCCAGCCTTTACAAGAAGATCACCTACAACCCGGAAAAGGACTTCGCGCCGGTTACGCTGCTCGCCACGCTGCCCAACCTGCTCGCAGTCACTCCGTCGCTGCCGATTAGCAACGTCAAAGAACTCATTAGCTACGCAAAAGCCAATCCCGGCAAATTGACCTACGCCTCTGCGGGCGCGGGTACCGCATCGCATCTCGCCGGTGAGATGTTTCGCAGGCTCGCACAGGTCGACATCGTTCATGTGCCCTATCGCGGCAGTGCCCCGGCTCTCACCGATCTCATGGCGGGACACGTGTCCCTGACGTTCGACTACATGCCGAGCGCGCTGCCCTACGTAAGAAGCGGAAAGCTCAAAGGCTTGGCGGTCACGGGCACGTCACGCGCGAAAGCGGCTTCCGATCTACCGACGATGATCGAAGACGGCGTGCAAGGATTCAATATCGTCACCTGGTATGCCGTGTTTGCGCCGAAGGGTACGCCATCGGAAATCGTGGCGAAGATCCGCAATACCATCGCGGCTGCCGCGACGCAGTCGGACACCGTAGCGCACCTCGACGACCTCGCGGTCGATTTGGTTGTGAGCAGCTCGGAGGAACTTGCACGGTACCAGCACGCGGAAATCGAGCGCTGGTCGCGATTCATCCGCGAAGCCAAGATCAAGGTCGAGTAATAAGGCGCGTATTCACGAGGATAGACAAGTATGCTCGACAAGACTCTAGTGGGTGAGGGCGCGTCGTTCAAGACCGGCCAGGACATACTGCGCGATCCCGCTCTGAACCACGGCACCGGTTTCACCGAGGCCGAGCGCGACAAATACAACCTGCGCGGCTTCCTGCCGCCGCATGTGCACACGCAGGAGGAGCAGGCGGTGCGCGTGCTCGCACGCCTGCGCCGCATGACCGATCCGCTGGATAAGTTCGTCGCGCTGAATGCGCTGCACGACCGCAACGAGTCGCTCTACTTCCGCGTGCTGTGCGACAACATCGATGAAATGCAGCCGCTCGTCTACACCCCGACCGTGGGGCTTGCCTGCCAGAAATTCGGCCACATCTTCCAGCGGCCGCGCGGGCTATTCATCGGCGCGAACGACCGCGGCCGCATCAAGCAGCTGCTGCGCAACTGGCCCTACCAGGCGGGGATCATCGTCGTTACCGACGGCGAGCGCATCTTGGGCTTGGGCGATCTGGGCGCGAACGGCATGGGCATTCCCGTGGGGAAATTGTCCCTCTATACCGCCTGCGCGGGCGTGCACCCGCAACTCGCGCTGCCGGTCACCATCGATGTCGGCACCAACAACGCCGCGATGCTCGAAGACCAGTTCTATGTCGGCCTACGCCAGCGGCGCCTGACCGGCGCGGCCTACGACGAGCTGATCGAGGAATTCATCAGCGCGGCGACCGAAGTGTTCCCGGGCGTGGTGATCCAGTTCGAGGATTTCGCCAACCACAACGCCTTCCGGCTTCTAAAGAAATACCGCAACCGCATCTGCAGCTTCAACGACGACATTCAAGGCACCGCGGCGGTCGCGCTCGCCGGCATGTTCTCGGCGCTGCGCATCACCGGCGGCAAGTTCAGCGATCAGAAACTCCTCTTCCTCGGCGCGGGCGAAGCCGCCACCGGCATCTGCGACCTGGTGGTGTCGGCGATGATGGCGCAGGGGCTGCCCGAGGCGGAAGCGCGCCGGCGCTGCTGGGCGGTCGATTCGCGCGGCCTGGTGGTGAAAAGCCGCAACGATCTCGCCGAGCACAAGCTCCCCTACGCGCACGATCACGCCCCGGTGCCCAATTTCCTCGCCGCGATCAAGGCGCTCAAACCCACCGCCATCGTCGGCGTGGCCGCCGTCGGCGGCACCTTCACGCAAGAAGTACTCGAGGAAATGGCGCGGATCAACGAGCGGCCGATCGTGTTCGCGCTTTCGAACCCGACCTCCAAGGCGGAGTGCAACGCCGAGGAGGCGTATCGCTGGACCAAGGGCCGCGCGCTATTTGCCTGCGGCAGCCCGTTCGATCCGGTGAAATACAGCGGCAAGACCTTCGTGCCGCGGCAGGGGAACAACTCCTACATCTTCCCCGGGGTGGGCCTGGGAGCGATCGCCAGCCGCACGCGCCACATCACCGACGAGATGTTCATGGCTGCGGCGAAGACGCTCGCGCACCTCGTCACCGAAGCCGATCTCGAGCAGGGCAGCCTCTACCCGGCGCTGCCGCGCATCCGCGAAGTCTCGGCGCATATCGCGGCAGCGGTTGCCGAGTGCGCCTACGCGAGCGGACTTGCCGGCAAAGCGAAGCCCGCCGACGTGCTCGCCGACGTGCGCGCGCAGATGTTCGATCCGCATTACTAGGCTGATTGCGAGGCCGCGGTCTGTGCCGGGGATATCGCACTAACAACTCGGAGGAGGTACCTGAATGCATCAGCTAATTCGACGTCTGTCCGCGGTTATTGCCGGCCTTGCATTGATCGGCGTGGGCGCAACCGCGGCTGCCGCGTACCCCGATAAACCCATACGCATCATCATCCCGTATCCGCCCGGTGGGATGACCGACGTGCTTGGACGGACGATAGGCGTCAAACTCACCGAAAAGCTGGGCCAACCCGTGGTATTGGACAATCGCGGTGGCGCGGGCGGAACGATCGGTACCAATCTGGCTGCGAAATCGCCGCCGGACGGCTACACCCTCGTCCTTGGCACCTTCGGCACCCACGCCGTGAACGCGGAATTGGTCGACAAGCTGCCGTACCACCCGCTGCAGGACTTTGCGCCAATCATTCCGATTGCGGCGGTGCCGAATGTCCTCGTGGTATCGAGCAAGTCGCCGTTCAAAAATCTCTCCGAAATCATCGATGCAGCCCGGGCGAAACCGGGCGCGCTCAGCCACGCCAGCACAGGAATCGGCGCCTCGCCCAGCCTGAGCCTGACACTGCTGAAGAAAATGGCGAAGGTCGACATACTCGAGGTGATGTACAAGGGCGGCGCGCCCGCCCTCACGGCCGCCATAAGCGGGGAAGTGACCATGGCATTCGATGCGGTCGGCACTTCCATTCCTCAGATCAAAGCCGGGGCCATACGCGCCCTCGCTACGACCAGCCCGCATCGATTGAAGGCGCTGCCGGACGTGCCCACCATCGCCGAGAGCGGCTACCCGGGGTTCGATGTCGTCGCCTGGTACGCGCTGTGGGCGCCGTCAGGAACGCCACCCGACATCGTTCATAAGCTCAACGAGGAAATCAACCTCATCTTGAAGATGCCAGACGTCAACGCGCGCTTCACGGGATTGGGCGCGGAGATCATGGGTGGATCGGTGGAGAACTTCGCCGCGTTTCACCGCGCCGAATTCGAGCGCTGGACGGCGTTCATCCGTTCTACCGGAATCAAGATCCAGTTCTAACTGCGATTCGAGCAAATTTGCGTCGAGCATCTGAACCTTGAGGAAATTCGCCATGAAACAGCTGCTGCAATGCGTAATCGCGTCGATACTGATCGTCCTCGGCGGCCCGGGCATCTCCGCCAGTGCGGCCTACCCCGATAAGCCCATTCGGCTCGTCGTCACCTTTCCCGCGGGGGGGATGACCGACATCCTCGGCAGGACCATCGCGCAAGGCTTGTCGGAAAAACTCGGCCAACCGGTCGTCGTCGACAATCGCGGCGGCATGGGCGGGTCGATTGGGACGCAGGTAGTCGCGAAGACGGCGCCGGACGGCTATAACTTGGTGCTGTCGAACGCCGGTTCGTTCACCCTAAACACCGTGCTTTACAAGAATGTCGGCTACGACCCGCTGAAGGATTTCGAACCGGTGATAGCGGTAGCCCAGGTTCCGAACATCCTGGTGGTTCCGACCTCCTCGCCATTCAAAACGCTGGGAGAACTGATCGCCGCCGCGCGCGCGAAACCGGGGTCGCTGAACTACGCAAGCACAGGCATAGGCGCTTCGCCCTACCTCGGCGCGGAACTGCTCAAGCACATGGCAAAAGTCGATATCACCGAAATAACCTACAAGGGCGCGGCGCCGGCAATGATCGATGTGCTCGCGGGTCAAATGAACATGGTGTTCGACGCGGCGGCGACGTCTATTCCCTACATCAAGAGCGGCAAGCTGCGCCCTCTGGGCGCGAGCGGCGCCAAACGCGTGGCTGCCTTGCCCGACGTGCCTACCATCGCCGAGCAGGGGTACCCCGGCTTCGACGTGACCGCCTGGTTCGGGATCTGGGCGCCGGCCGGCACGCCGCCCGACATCTTGGAGAAGCTGAACAGCGAAATCGACGCGATACTCAAACAGCCGGCGGTGGTGGAGCGCTTGAACGGCATGGGCGTCGATATCATGGGCGGCTCGCGCGAATCCTTCATCGCCTTTCATCGCTCCGAGTTCACCAAGTGGACGACATTCCTGAAGAACACCGGAATCAAGGCGCAATAGTGCAAGCGCAGGGGAGTGTGTAACACCATGGCAGCAAAGCAATCGGTTCTGTTCTCGCCGCTACGGTTTCGCGACGTGGTGCTGCGCAACCGCATCATGGTCTCGCCCATGGCGCAATATTGTGCAGTCGATGGTTCGGCGCAGGAATGGCATTTTGCGCACTTTGCGAAATTCGCGATCGGCGGCGCCGGCCTCGTCTCCATGGAGGCGACCAAGGTGGAGCGCCGCGGCCTCGGCACCGTGGGTGACATGGGACTGTGGAAGGATGAGCACATCGCGCCCATACGCAAGATAACGGATTTCCTGCGCAAGCAAGGCACCGTCTCCGCAATTCAACTCAACCATGCAGGCCGCAAGGCAGGTACCAAGCGCCCCTGGGAAGGATTTGGACCGCTCGATCGCAGCATCAAGATCGAAGGGCAGGATCACTGGCCCGTGATCGGACCGAGCGCGGTGCCGTACCTCGATGGATGGCCGATACCGCGGGAAATGACGTTAGAGGACATCCGGACAGTCATCGACGCATTTGCACAAGCGGCGCGACGAGCGGACGAGGCAGGCGTCGACGTGCTCGAGATCCACGGTGCGCATGGCTATCTCGTGCACGAATTCCTGTCGCCGGCGTCGAATATCCGCTCGGATCGGTACGGCGGCAGCTTGGCGAACCGCATGCGCTTTGCGCTCGAGATTGCCGAAGCGGTGCGAACCTATTGGCCCGCAGGAAAGCCGCTATTCTTTCGCGCGTCCTGCGTGGACGAAGGCGGCTGGAGCCTGCAGGATTCGATTACCCTCGCACGAGAGCTGAAAAAGCGGGCCGTTGACGCGATCGACTGCTCTTCCGGAGGCATCAATGTGCGCTCGCCCACGGCGGCTAACGTCGCCCGCCAGCTCGGTTTTCAAGTTCCCTTCGCCGAAGCGATCCGCAAAGAAGCAGACATTCCGACGATCGCCGTAGGTCTGATCGTCAATGCGCAACAAGCGGAGGCGATCGTCGCCAGCGGCCGCGCCGATGTGGTCGCAATTGGACGCGAGATGCTCTACGACCCCTTCTGGGCAGTGCATGCCGCGAAGGATCTGGGAGCGGATCCGGAGTTTCGCGCAATGCCGGTGCAATACGGCTGGTGGCTCGATCGGCGCGCGAAGTCCGGCTATGAACGCGGGCGCTAGCTTGAGCGAACGTCGCTCTGCCGTGAAGATCTTCTGGGGCATCTGCCTGGAGCGAAGGACTAAGAATGGATAAGCCGGACGCAATGGAGGCATTGCTCGAATTCGGTCATGGCATGCGCTACGAGCGGCTTCCGCAGAACGTCGTTGCGCGGACGAAGATGGCCGTGCTCGACACGCTCGGCACCGCCATCGCGGGCATCCGCGCCGACGCGGTAGCCGAACTCACTGCGCTTGCCTGCCACTGGGGTGGCAGGCCCGAGGCCACGCTGATCACCAACGGCGCGAAGCTGCCGCTGCCGCTTGCCGTTCTGGTCAACACCACGGCGGCCCGGGCATGGGACTTGGACGACGTGCACGAGCAGAACACCTGCCACGTCAACGTGAGCACCGTCCCGGCCATGCTTGCGCTGGCGCAGGCGCGCGGCCCGATCAGCGGTCGCGATCTCGTCGCCGCCGTCGCCGTGGGCTCCGAAATCATCTGCCGCATGTCGGCAGCGCCGCGCATCGGCTTCAGCGAGACCGGCAGCTCCATGACTTATCAGTGTCCGTATTACGGCGTGGCCCTTGCGACCTCGCGCTTGCTCGGTTTGAGCCTGGCGCAGACGCGTCATGCCCTGGGCATTGCGCATGCCTGTGTCGCCGGCAACCAGCAGGGTTTCCTCACCGGCGCGATGACCGTACGCGTGATGCAAGGGATCGCGGCGCAGGGCGGTGTCGTCGCCGCGCTGATGGCGGAGCGCAATCTGACCGGCTCGGCCGACGTGCTCGAAGGCCGCTTCGGCTATTACCACGTGTTCCACCGCGGCAAATACGACAGGGACGACCTGGTGCGCGAGCTCGGCTCGCGCTGGCTCGCGAACGACGTCAGCATCAAGCCGCTCTATCCCTGCTGCAAGTTCATCCACGGTCCGATCGACGCCTTGCTCGCGGCGACCGGGGAGGCCGCCATCCGGATCGAGGACATCGAGCGCATCCGCGTCGTCGTGACCAACAAGGAAGTCTTCGACCTCGTGTGCACCACGCACGAGCGCAAATGGAATCCGGCGAGCGTGACCGACGCGCAGTTTAGCCTGCCGTTCATGCTGGCCTGGGCGGCGGTCCATCGCAGCATCGGCTTCGCCGCGGCGTCGCCGGCGAGCCTCGACGATGCGGCGGTCCGGGCGCTCACGCAAAAAGTCGAAGTCGAAGCGCGCACCGAATCGCAGACGGAGGGACGCGGCAAGTTCCCGATGCCGGGCATCGTGACAGTCGTCGAGCGCAGCGGGCGCGAGACCAAGCGCGTAGTCGAATACGTGAAAGGGCATCCAAACAATCCGATGTCATTCGACGAGCTTGCGGCGAAATTCCTCGATTGCACGCGCCATGGGCGGCCCGGCTGGAGCGGAGGCGAGGCATTGATCGAGCGGATACGCAGCCTCGAAGCGCTCGACGATGCAGGTGCGATCGTGCGGCAGTGCGTGCTGCAGGGCGTGTAAGGCGAAATGAAGGGAAACAAGCGCTTCAGGATCGGGACGGACATCGGCGGCACCTTCACCGATCTTGTCGCCGTCGACGGTCAAAGCGGCGCGCTGCGGCTGGGAAAGACTTTGACCACGCCCCGCGATCCCGCGCAAGGGATACGCATCGGGCTGGAGGACATGGCGCGCGCCCACGGCGTCAGCTTGGACGAGGCGAGCGCCATGGTGCACGGAACGACCTTGGTCATCAATGCGCTGATCGAACGCAAAGGGGTGCGCACGGCCCTGATCACCACGCGCGGGTTCAGGGACGTGATCGAAATGCGCAACGAACTGCGCTATGACGTCTACGATCTGCAGCTCGAATTCCCGCCGCCGCTAATCCCGCGCGCCCTGCGCTACGAACTCGCTGAGCGCACGCTGGCCGACGGCAGAGTGATTGCGGCGCCGGACGAGCGGGCTCTGGAGAAGATCATCGCCGCCATGCGCGCCGTCGAGGTGCAGTCGGTGGCGGTGTGCCTGCTGCACTCTTACGCCAACCCCGCCAACGAAAGGCGGGTGGGGGAATTCCTGCAAGAGCACGCATCGGACCTGTCGGTGTCCTTATCCTGCGACGTCCTGCCTCAAATCAAGGAGTACGAACGCAGCAGCACGACCGCCGCCAACGCCTACGTCCGCCCGCTGATCGAGCGCTATCTGGATCGGATCGAGCAGCAGCTCGCCGAACGTGGCTTTCCGGGCCAGCTCTATATCATGCAGTCGAGCGGCGGGGTGGTCTCGAGCGCGACGGCGCAATCCGTGCCCATCCGGGTGCTCGAATCGGGGCCCGCGGGAGGGGTCGCCGCGGCGCGTTGGTGGGGCGCGCTGTGCGAAGCGTCGAACCTCTTCTGCTTCGACATGGGCGGAACCACGGCGAAGCTGTGCACGGTGATCGCCGGCGAGGCGCTGGTCGCGGACGATTACGAAGTGGCGCGGGTGCATCACTTCAAGCGCGGTTCGGGGCTCGCGATCAGCGTGCCCGTGTATGATCTGCTCGAAATCGGCACCGGCGGCGGCAGCATTGCCCATATCGATCACCTGGGTCTGCTCAAGGTGGGACCGCAGAGCGCCGGCGCGGCTCCGGGGCCGGCGAGCTATGCGCTGGGCGGCGCGGAAGCCACGGTCACCGACGCGGACGTCGCCTTGGGACTGCTCAACCCGGATTATTTCCTCGGCGGCAGCATGCGCCTCGATCGGAATGCCGCACTGCAGGCGATAGGCCTGCGGGTGGCCCAGCCGCTCGCAATAGCGGGCGAGATCGCCGCGTTCGGCATCCACGACATCGCCAACGAGGACATGGCCTCCGCGGCGCGCCTGCATCTCGCGGAACGGGGAGAGGACGCGACGCGGCTGACGATGGTTGCCTACGGGGGCGCAGGGCCGGTACACGCCTACGGGCTGGCGCAGAAGCTGGGCGTCGAGCGCATTCTCGTGCCGCCGGCGGCCGGCGTGATGTCGGCGCTCGGCATGCTGGTGGCGGATGTGGCCATCGATCGCGTGCAGACGTTCAAGGCGCCGGTCTCGGGCATCGACGCGGCGCATCTGGACCGTCGGTTTCGCGAGTTGGAAGCAGAAGCCGCGCAGTTGCTGCAGACGCAGCCTGTGACGCTGGTCGTGCAGCGCAGCGCCGACATGCGCTACCGCGGCCAGGGCTACAACATCCGCGTGGCGCTGCCGGCGCCGCAAGCCTGGTCCGGCACGGACGCAGCCGCAATCCAGCGCGCGTTCGAGGCCGAATACGTCAAGCGCTACGGGCGCGTGTACGCCGACGTCGTCGTGGAACTCGTCAACTTGCGCGTCACCGCGCGCATACCCACGGCCAGGCCCTACGTGCCGCAGGAATTGCCGCGGGCGGCGGGAAGCGTTCTCGACGCGCGCAAGGGGAGCAGAAGCGTGTTCTTCGGCGAACGCCAGGGAAAGGTTGATTGCCCGGTATTCGATCGCTACCGCCTGCAGGTGGGGCACCGCCACGAGGGGGCCGCCCTGATCGAGGAGCGCGAGACGACTATGGTCGTCGGGCCCGGCGGGGCGTTTTCGGTCGACCGTTTCGGTGTGCTGCAGGTGGAAGTGGGGAATCGATAAATGGCGCCGAAGAGCCCGCGAAACTTGAATGCGGTCGAGATCGAGCTGCTCTGGCGGCGGCTGATCACGGCCGTCGACGAGGCCGCGACGACCCTGGTGCGCACCTCGTTCTCGAGCGTCATCCGCGATTTTCACGACTACGCCTGCGCCGTGTTCGACCGCGGCGGGCGCATGCTGGCACAGTCGACGCATTCGACCCCCGGCCTGCTCGGCATCCTCCCGTTCACCATCCCGAACTTCCTGCGCCACACGCGCTTCGCGCAGGCGCGCCCCGGTGACGTCTTCATCACCAACGATCCCTGGCAGGCGAGCGGCCATCTGATCGACATCACCATCGCGACGCCGGTATTTCGGGGAGCGGCGCTCGTCGGCTACGTGTTGTGCGTGGTCCATCATCTCAATGTGGGCGGGCGGCTGGCGACGCTGGAAGGGCGGGACATCTACGAAGAAGGCTTGCAGATTCCGATCATTCCTTTGTACCGAGAGGGCAAGGCCGAGGAATCCGTGTTCGAGCTCATCCGCGCCAATGTGCGCGAGGCGGACAAGGTGGTGGGCGACATTCGCGCCCAAGTGGCGGCGACGCACGCCGCGGCACATCGCCTGGTCGCGATCATGGACGACGCCGGCCTGGACGGCCTGGAGCGGCTGGGCGACGAGATCATTTCAAGGTCCGAGAGCAGCATGAGGCGGGCGGTGCGGGAACTGCCTAACGGGGAATTCGCGAGCAGCATGATCCTCACGGGCGTCACCGGCTTGGCGCAGCCGATCACGC
This sequence comes from uncultured Enterobacteriaceae bacterium, assembly GCA_964565875.1. GTDB lineage: Bacteria > Pseudomonadota > Gammaproteobacteria > Burkholderiales > SG8-39 > 2-12-FULL-64-23. The sequence goes on along the minus strand of CAZMGP010000028.1, from coordinate 29,290 downwards.
TCGCCCTCAAGCTCGCCATCCGCGGCGAAGACGTCGTTCTCAACTACGCAGGATCCTCGCCGCAGGTGCCCCGCGCGATCAACGTCTCGCTCAACATGACGCGGTCGTATTCGGTGTATCCCCTGAAATGCCTGCTCGACCCGGGGGTGCCAAACAACGAAGGCTGCCTGCGGCCGATTCAAGTCCATGCGCCGAGCGCTTCCGTCCTCAACGCGGTATTCCCGGCGGCGACCTGGGGGCGGACCGTGCTCGCGCATTTTCTGCCCGAGCTGATCATGCAGGCACTGGCCAAGGCCGTGCCCGAGCGGGTGCTGGCGGGCAGCGGATCGACCCCCCTGTGGTACGGCAACTTCACCGGGCGCTACAAGGACGGCCGAACTTTCTATGCGGTGGTCACGTTCAACGGCGGGCTGGGCGCCCGCGGCGGACGCGACGGCATCTCCTGCTTGTCGTATCCGGCAAACGTCGCCTCGATTCCCCTGGAGATCATCGAGAGCGATGCGCCGATCGTGTTCGAAGAGAAGATGTTCGCGCCCAGCTCGGCCGGGGCCGGACGCCAGCGCGGGGGCTTCGGCCAACGCGTCGTGATCAGGCTGCCGGAATGGGTCGAGGACATCGATGGGCCGCTCGTCGCCGGCGTGCGCGGCGGACGCTTCGGCGTGCCGGTGTACGGGCTGCATGGCGGGAGCGACGTCGCGGAACCGGTTGCCGAGCTGGACGGCAAGCGGATCGAACTGGGCAGCCGTATCGAAATGCGGCCCGGCTCCGCGCTGGTTCTGCTGGTGCCAGGCGGAGGCGGAATCGGCGACCCGAAATCACGGGCGGCGGACGCGGTCGCAGAGGATATCGCCGACGGTCTCATCGATGCCGCCGAGGCGGAACGCGTGTACGGCGTCGGTTCTCGATAAACCTGCAGTGGAGGAGAAGATGCATTACGTAGTCGTCGGCGCGGGAAATATCGGTCGTTGCCTCATCAAGGATCTGCTCGGCGCGGATGCCAGGGCGCAGGTGACGGCCATCGACAACAATACCGCGTCGCTCACCGAAACGGCGCGGATTGCGGGCGCGTCGCGCGTCGCTTACCTGACGCTCGACGTCGCTGACCCGGAGGCGCTCGCGCGCCACGCACAAGGCGCGGCGGTCCTCGTCAACACCACCGACGGCTCGAAGAGCCTGGAAATTCTCGATGCCGCAATGAAGGCGCGGGTGCCTTACCTCGACGTGCATGGAACACTGCTCGTTAACGAGCGCCTAGCCAAGTCCGCGGCGGTCGAAGCTGCAGGAATCACGGCACTGATCGGCATGGGATGCAGCCCCGGAATAACCAACATGCTTGCCGGCTACGGGGCGCGCAACGCGGCGGGTGAAATCGTCGTCGAAGTGGAGTATGTGACCCATCGTCCGATGAATCCTTCGCTCGGCCTGCTCGACACGGCGCTCAGGCAATTCAGGAACCATATCCGCGCGACGGTATTCGAGGACGGCACCTACCACTCTAAGCTTCCGTTCGAAGGCGCGATACGCACGCGTTTTCCCGGGCTGGAGGAGGAAGTCGAACTCGTCTACACGCCGCATTCCGAGCCCGTGACCGTGCCGCGATTCGTGCCGGGATTGAAGAAGGTGAGCGTGCGCGGCGCGTATCAGCCGAAGATCATGAATCTGCTCAAGGCGCTCTACGGTTTCGGACTGATGGATCAGGATCTGACGGTCGAGGTGAACGGAGCGCGAACGAAATTTCAGCCGCTTTTGCGCGACGCGCTGATGGGCGACGGCTCGCTCAAGCCGGAAGGCGTGCAGCCGCTCTATCTCCTGCGCGTGCGCGTCATCGGCGAAGAAAAGGGGCGGCGCGTGGTGAACGAGATGACGGTGGGGCATCCGCAGGGCTGGGATCCGCTGCCGCAGGGGCGCATGACGGCATTGCCGGCTTCGTTCACCGCCCAGTTGATCGCCCGCAACGAATTTCGACAAAAGGGGGTATGCGGTCCGGAGTCGTTCACGGACGCGCAGGTCGAAGCCTGCCTCAGCTATCTAGAGGCACGCGGTCTTTGGAAGATATTGGACCGGCGAGAAATCTCCTCGTCAGCCAGCGTTAACTAGCTGCAGATCTTCGTTCGACGTCTCAAAATTGTATTCTTTTTGCAGATGCGAGCGACGGATCAGTTGTCCGCTGAGCTGCTAGGGTTAACTTGCTGAATGACCGGGTGTTACTGCAGTGACGTCGCGAAGATATTACCCGCGATATTTCCCAATCGCTTCGCGCGCTGAATCTAAGTAGTTGATTTTGGCTCCCCGACCTGGGCTCGAACCAGGGACCTGCGGATTAACAGTCCGTCTTAGAAATGCATAGAAAGATTGTCGGAACAATCGCTTAACAGATGAAGTCGGGAAATATTTTGATCGATTTCGACTCGGTATCCTGTTGTTTTCCTTAGGATCGGCTTTGAAATATTTCCCAGCGAGACACGGCCTTCCTATTCACGCCCGCTTCGTATAACATATTGAGCAGTTATATGGAGGCGGCCACCATGAATTTCAATATTTACCTCGACGACGAAACCGGTCAGCAGCTCAACCAATTGGCCAAACGCGCCGGCGAAAGCCGGAACGCACTGGTTCGCCAGGCAGTGAGCGATTGGCTGAGGCGGCATGGCAAACCGCAGTGGCCTGACGAAGTGCTTGCCTTCAAAGGTATGGCCGACATGCCGCTGTTTGAATCGAGCCGAGACAGGCTCAAGCCGCCAATTGATGATCCGCTGGCATGAAGTATCTGCTCGATACCTGCGCGGTTTCCGATTTCGTCAAAGGCCAGCCTAATGTGCTGGCGCGGGTCAAATCTACATCGCCCACCCTTATAGTCGTATCAGCGCTTACGCGCATGGAGATTGATTACGGTCTCGCACTAAACGCCGAACGGGCAAGGAAGCTTGCGCCAGTCCTTGACGCCTTCTTTGCAACTATCGCCACACTGCCATTCGACGAAGCCGACGCGCTGGCTGCAGCCGGCATTCGCGCTGCGCTCAAAGCAAAGGGACAGCCTGTCGGGGCATATGATGTTCTGATTGCCGGAACGGGTCTGGCAAAGGGGCTGGTAGTAGTCACTTCAAATGTGGGTGAGTTCAAGCGGGTGAGTGGATTAAAGGTTGAGAACTGGAGATGAGTTCTCTCAAGATGTTGCTGCGCGAGCCGAATTGACCATCCTGCGCGAATTGCACTGACCACCCTTCTTTAGGTCATTTTCCAGTTCTGCCAAGGAATTGAAGATCCTTGGCCTTGGTCAATCCAATCGCGCAGGTCTGGTCAATCTGATCCGCGCAAACAACACTACCTCCATCTGGAAGGAGTGCAAGCCAAAAACCTTAGCTCGGTCATCGAATTCCTGCAGTCCTACCGACCGTCCGGAATCTTAGGTTCAATTAATTGGGACCGGTTGAACAGGTGCTATCCGGAACTTATCGGCGTGCCGACTGCGGGAAGCGGGACTACTCCATGCCGTTGCCGACAACCTACCGGCTGCGCGGGTGCGAAGTCGCCGCGCTTACGCTTGATGACATCGACTGGGGTAATGATCGCCTGCGGATCCGGGAGCGCAAGGCTGGTAATTCGACCACCTATCCGCTGTCGACTGTCGTCTGCACGGCGATTGTCGATTACCTGAAGAACGGCTATCCGATCAGCAATGATCGCGCAGTGTTCTTGCGCGCGATGGCGCCGCTCGTCCCGATTAGCTCGGCTGGGGTTGCCACGCGCGTTGGGTACTACATTCGGCAGGCCAGAATCACGGTTTCTCTGCAGCGCTTGCTTTGGTGTCATGTCGCAACACCTTCGAGGCACCAGGGCATGCAGCCGGATGTTGTCCTAAAGCGCCAGATAGACGGCCCATTTGCAACAATTTTGCGGTTGCACTGGACAGCGGCGCAAAAATTGGGCAAGATAGAGTTGCATACAGTGGAAGACGTTCCACACAGTGAAACCTTGTAGGCGTTAGCCCAGCTTGTCACGTAATGGCATGCACAGGTGCGCCGTCGACGGACGAGGAAGGAAAGTGCGGCTATGGAATTTCAGTTAAGCGCAGAACAGGATCTAATGCGCGACGCCGGTCGATGCGTGGTCGAGCGTGGTATAGCGGTGTTGCTCGATCGGTGCGACCTTAATCAGCCGATGCAAAATTGTCCCCTTCTCGACATCGTGGCCAAGTTCATTGGGCTATGGCCAACGGCGCCGGGACTGTTGGATTCGCCGGCTCGTCCAAGCGGTGCGTCTAAGCTTTGCGCATGGCTGGTTGAAGATGTGGCCGAACCCAGTTTCGTGCCAATTTAGAAGAGGCGATCAGCAATTCCAAGCATTGACTGCCAATCTTAATGAGTTGCCACAATATCCGATCTGCACTAGCGAAAGAGAGTTCAGAGCATCACTAAAGGAGAGAAACCAATGAAACGCACGCCCAGATCTGCACTAGTTCTATTGATAGCGGTACTCTCACTTGCTCTCTCTCCGCCGTCACTGGCTCAAACCTTCCCGACGAAACCAGTACGCCTGGTGGTGCCGTTTGCGGCCGGCGGCCCGGTTGACGCGCTTGCTCGAGTGCTAATTGAAAAGCTGCACGTAAAGTGGGGCCAGGCAGTGGTGCTTGACTATCGTCCTGGCGCAAATGCCATTATCGGCACAGAAATGGTCGCGAAGTCGGCACCGGACGGCTACACGCTGATCTTGGGAACGCAGACGTCCCATGCAGCCAATGCCAGTATGTACAGCAAACTTCCCTACGACCCGGTAAAGGACTTTGCTCCGGTTAGCCTTCTCACCACACCGCCGCTGGTGTTACTAATCAACCCGAGTGTTCCCGCTAACTCGGTGAAGGAGCTAATTGGCTTGGCGAAGTCCCGGCCGGGCGAGCTGAACTTTGCCGGTGGTAGCAGTTCTGCCCAAGCTGGTGGAGCACTCCTAAATATGCTGGCCGGTATCAAGATGGTACATATTCCCTACAAGGCCAATGCTCCTGCGATGACAGACCTCATTGGGGGTCGGGTCCAGGTAATGTTTAATGTCCTGAACAGTTCCATGCCGCAAATGAAAGCCGGACGCGTGAAGGCTCTTGCAGTTACCGGCCCGACTCGCACTGCAGCAGCGCCAGATCTTCCGACCATGATCGAGGCAGGCGTACCCGACTATGTACTGGTTCCATTCTTTGCCGTGTTTGCGCCGGCCAGTACCTCCAAAGACATTATCGCCAAGATCTCGACGGACCTTGCCGACGTGGTCAAGATGTCCGATGTAAGAGAAAGACTCATTTCGCAAAGTATGGACCCGATTGGAAGCACACCGGAGGAACTGGGTAAGTTCCAGCGAGCGGAAATTCTCAAATGGGCAACCATCGTCGAACGGGCCAATATGAAGGCGGACTAGAGCGAGTGGTCAGAAGACCATTATCGCCAAATCCGACGTTAGTCCGCTTATTGTGACCGCCATTGACAACTCCCGGTCGCATTGAGTTTTTGAACACCATGTGCGTGTCGGTTCGCGTACAGGTCTCTTGGAGAAATATATGAGCGACGAAACCTTGTCCATGCTCGAGAGCGCTGTCAGCTCCTTCGCGCGACCGGACGCTAAGCGTGTGCGTAGGCTGAGAAATACAATGCCTGGCTATGACCAACGCGTTTGGAAAGGCATAGCCGATCAAGGATGGCTGTCCGTGCTCGTGCCAGAGTCACAGGGCGGACTGGGTCTTGGCATGCCTGCCGTGAACGTCATTGCCAAAGGACTCGGAAAGGGCCTGTATCCAGAACCATTTGTCGCGTCGGGCGTTCTTGCGACGGAGTGCTTGGCGGGTTGCGACGCAGGACATTTGAATCAGGAAAGGCTCGCTTCGCTGGCCTCGGGAGAAGTGGTGGCGGCAGTCGCCTGGCAGGACGATGTAGCCAGTCTCAATCCGGACAGGACTGCCCTACGAGCAAAGACAGATGCAGGTTTGGTGCGCATTGACGGATCGGCGCGGTTCCTGATGACATCGGGTGCCGATGTCTACATTGCCGCTGCGCGGGAAGATTCAGGACTCGCGCTGTTCTGGGTTCCGGCCAATACCCCGGGTCTATGCCTCACAAATGAAACACGTGCCGATGGCGGACCGAGCGCTTGCATCCACTTCGATTCGATTACAGTTCCTGAAACATCGCAGATCGCCGGCGCACCGGTGGCGGCGCGAGCCTTGGCGCGCGCTATTGATGCCGCAATCGTTGCCGGAGCTGCCGAACTCACCGGCGTGATTGAGCGCATGCTTGAAATCACACTCGACTATCTGCGTACCCGCCAACAGTTCGGCAAGCCGATCGGCAGCTTCCAGGCCTTGCAGCATCGGGCCGTGGACCTCTGGATACAGTCCGAACTGGCCAAGGCTGCGGTTGCTGCGGCCGAGCGCGTGATGGCCGATCCTAACGCCTCGCCTAAGGCGTGCGCGATTGCCTCGAGTAGCGCCAAATCGCGTGCCGCAGATACTGCGTTGTTGGTCGGTAAGCAAGCGATTCAACTGCACGGTGCGATCGGAATCACCGATGAGTATGATCTCGGCCTGTATTTCAATCGGGCGCTGGTTTTGTCAGGCTGGCTCGGCAATGGCGCCGAACATCGACGCCGCTACGCATTGCTCAAGGAGGCTGTATGAACGCGTATGGCGTGGCGCAGGAACGGGATTGGAATGCCCTTAATGACAATGAATTTCGTGCCCTCGTCAACACGGAGTTTGAAGTCAATTATCCGCTGGAGCTACGCTTCGTACCGCGCCGGCTACGCTGGACAGAGAATTGCAATTGGTACCGGCGCATGGCACAGAAGGGATGGATTGCGCCCAACTGGCCGACCGAGTTTGGAGGCATGGGTCTAGAGTCCTCCAAGCTGCTCATCTTCATCGATGAGCAGGAGCGGCTCGGCATCGGCCGCTTCGCTGATCATGGCATCCACATGGTGGGACCGATGCTGATCAAGTATGGATCGCCCGAACAGCAGAGACGCTACCTGCCGGGGATCCTTTCGTGCGATCAACTGTGGTGTCAGGGCTATTCCGAGCCAAACGCGGGATCGGACCTGGCCAGTCTGCGTACTCAAGCGCGAATCGAAGGTGACGAGTTCGTCATCAACGGACACAAGATCTGGACTTCGATGGCGCAGGATTGCAGCCACATTTATGTTCTGGCGCGTACTGATGCCACAGTGAAGAAGCAGGAGGGCATCAGCTTCTTGCTGGTCGACCTGAACGCACCCGGTATCACTGTACGTCCCATTCGAAATCTGGCCGGTGAAGAAGAGTTCTGCGAAGTATTCTTCGACAATGTGCGTACGCACGTATCCAACCTGGTGGGCGGTCTGAACAAGGGCTGGACGGTGGCGAAGTCACTACTGGGTTTCGAGCGCATCTTTATTGGAAGTCCGAAGCTTCCGGAATACGGCCTCAGGCTACTGAGTCAGGTCGCAAAGGCGCGCGGGGCACTGGATGATCCAGTGTTCCGCGACAAGTATGCGCAACTCCAGCTCGACGTCGATCACCTCAGTGAGGTGTTCAGGAAGTATGCCGAGATGGCGGTGCGAGGAGAGCACTTGGGGCACGATGTGTCGATGCTCAAGATCTGGGCCACTGAAACGTTTCAGCGAATTGCCGACCTGATTCTGGAGACGGCGGGTGCGCATGGCAGCTTGCAGTCCGACACGCGCATTGGGGCTGAGGTTGTAAACGTCCTTGGGCTCTTCTACAACGCGCGACTACCGTCGATCTACAGTGGTAGCAACGAAATCCAGCGCAACATTCTGGCCAAGCAAGTGCTTGATCTGCCTGCATAGACATGCGGGAGCGCACCAGGACATGTAAGTCCGAATTGGGTGATGGCAAATTCGGCGGGCAATAAAACGAGTTGCTGAAATCCCATCAGCCTTGCTTCCTGTGACATCGTCGATTGCGAGCCGAAGCCGAGCATGCTCGCGAGATTTTAACCGAGGTATGTTCAGCGATGGTTCACGCAGAAGGCCATGGTCGCAGCAGAGTTACGTGAATTAGTCAGTTGACTTTCCAGTCAATCCAAAGGAGAACGAGCATGAGACGAGCAGCCATCGTAGCCCCGCTTCGCACTGCAGTCGGTACCTATGGCGGCAGCCTGCGCCCGGTGCCGGTGGAGAAACTCATAGCGAGCGTGATCAAGGCGCTGATAGCGCGTTCTGGCCTCGATGCCGCAAGGCTCGACGAGGTCGTCGTCGCACAGTCGTATGCGAACGCAGAAGCGCCTTGCATCGGGCGTTACGCGGTACTGGAGGCAGACTTGCCGATCGACATCCCGGGCTACCAGCTCGACCGGCGTTGCGGCAGCGGGCTGCAGGCCGTACTCAACGCCGCTATGATGGTGCAGACCGGCACCGCAGACGTAGTCCTTGCTGCAGGCGTCGAGAGTATGAGCAATATCGAGTATTACACCACCGACATGCGATGGGGCAAGCGATCGGGCTCAGTGACGTTGCATGATCGGATACAGCGCGGGCGCGAGCGCTCGCAGCCCGAGTGGCGCTTCGGCCACATCTCCGGAATGATAGAAACGGCGGAGAACCTGGCGAAGGAGTACGGCATTGCGCGCGCGGAAGCGGATGCCTACGCGGTGCGCAGCCACCAGCGCGCGACCGAAGCCTGGAAATCGGGAAAATTCAAGGACGAACTGGTGCCGATCAGCGTGCCTCAGAAAAAAGGGGAAACCAAGGCATTCGAGCAGGACGAAGGCTGCCGCGCCGACGCCAGCATGGAAACGCTGGCGAAGCTGAAGCCGCTGATGAAGGACGGCACGGTGACGGCCGGCAACTCCAGCCAGCAGAACGACGCCGCTGCCGCCTGCCTAGTGGTCGCCGAGGACAAGCTGAAGGAGCTCAAACTTGAGCCCATGGGCTATCTGGTCGGCTGGGCGGCAGCCGGCTGCCATCCGGCGACCATGGGCATAGGGCCGGTGCCTGCGGTGAAGAAACTGTTCGGCAAGACCGGACTCAGTTTCGACAAGATGGACCTGGTGGAGCTGAACGAAGCCTTCGCCTGCCAGGTGCTGTCGGTGCTCAAGGGCTGGGGCTGGAATGATCCAGATCGGTTGAACGTGAATGGCTCAGGCATTTCCCTTGGACACCCGATCGGCGCCACGGGGGTGCGTATTCTTGCCACGATGCTGCATGAACTCAAGCGGCGCAAAGGACGCTACGCGCTGGAGACCATGTGCATCGGCAGTGGCCAGGGACTGGCGGCGATTTTCGAAGGTGCATAGCAAGAATACGCATCATTCAGAGAGGTAAGGCATCGGTTCACCGACAGTTACAGGGCTTATTGCGGGAGACGCTTGCATTCCGCTGCGACCGTGCGCCATTGTCCGTCGATCCCTCGTATCGGTCAGCTTGAGATTGCCCCCGTAGTCGCCTTCCACTCCATTACTCACGCGCCTAATCACGCCCTATTACTCGCATCTTCTGCAGCGCTTGCTTTGACGTCATCTCGCAACACCTTCGAGGCGCCACGGCAAGCAGCCGGATGTTGTCCTTAAGCACCAGATAGACCGCCTGCTTGCAACAATTTTGTGGTTGCACTGGACAGCGGCGCAAAAAATGGGCAAGATAGAGTTGCGAGCAGTGGAAGCAGTTCCATCCAATGGAACCATATTAGCGCCAACACTGCCTGACGCGCTATGACAAGCACAGGTGCCGCAACGCCTGAGAAGGGAGAGCAGTACGACTATGGACTTTCAGTTAAGCGCAGAGCAGGAATTGATGCGTGACGCCGCGCGACGCATGGTCGAGCGCGATGTAGCGCCGTTGCTCGATCGGCACGATCACAATCGGCCGCTGCCGAAGTCGGCGTTTCTCGAGATACTGGCCAAGTTCGCCGACCTCGGGCTTACTGCGCCGCGGCTGCCGGAATCTGCAGGCGGTCCCGGCATACGTATGCTCGATTACGGCATCATGTTCGAACAAATTCCGGCTGCGATCGGAATCGCCTTGATCGCTCACGAAGGCGCAATCGCGCGCATTTATGCCGAGTGCAGCGAATCACAGCGCAAACGCTTTCTGCCAGATCTCATCGCGGGACGGAAGATCTGCTGCACCGGATCGACCGAACCAGACACGGGCTCCGATCCACGCGGTATCAAGACCCGGCTGACCCGGCACGGTACGAAGTTGGTCTTGAGCGGCAGCAAAATGTGGATTACCAACGTCACGGCCTGTGATGTCATGATCGTGACCTGCCGCGACTGGCGTGAAGGCGATAAGGGGAATCAGGTGGTGAAAGTGGTGATCGAGCGCGAGCATGTACCCTTCGATACTCGTGCCATCGATACCATCGGCATGCGTCAGGGGATCTTGGGCGAGGCTGTTTTTGATAACTGCGAGGTGCCGCCGGAAAACGTAATCGAGTCGCGCGCCGGTGGTACCGAAATATTGAAGACGACTTGGATGGTTAATCGACCGCTTATCGGGTTGCAGGCGGTACATCTGGCGCAGGGGGCATACGATATCGCGCTGGAATATGCCAAGGTTCGCAAGCAATTCGGAAAAGTGATTGCCGGCCACCAATTGGTGCAAAAGAATCTGTCCGACTGCGTGACCGCGATCACCGCATCCCGTCTGCTGTGCTACTACGCTCTGGGGTTGATCGACCGCGGGGGGGCGGCCGAAGGCGCCGCTGCAATGGCCAAGCGTTTTGCGCAAAATTCCTGTCGCGAGGCGGCATGGCAAGCAATGAACGTCCTTGGGGCCATGGGCCTATCGCAGGAAGCGCGCGTCGAAATGCTTTACCGTGACATCTGCATGCTGCCGATACCAGATGGTACCAACGAGATTCTCTCGCTAATTCACGGCCGCGAACTTACCGGTGTCGAAGCCTTCCGTGGTTTCGCGCGAGCCCGCGACTGAGTGACATTCAAGGAGGGATGCCTCGTGTCACACACAAGATTGTTTTCGCCGTTCGGGCTACGCCAGCTCGAATTGCCAAATAGAATTGTCGTCTCCCCGTTGGGCCAATACTCCGCCGAGGTTTCAGGGCACGCGACTGAATGGCATTTGATGCACCTCGGCCACCTGGCAATGTCGGGCGCCGGATTGATCATTACCGAAGCGACGGCCGTGGAGGCGAGCGGCCGCATTAGCAAGCATGATCTCGGCATCTGGTCGGACGATCATGTCGACGCGCTTGCGAGAGTTGTCCGCTTTTGTCGCGCGCACGGCGGTTCCAGGCTCGGCATGCAGCTCTACCATGCGGGGCGCAAGGGCTCCTGCACCGTTGCTTGGGAAGGCCAGCGACCGGTTCCACCGGAAGAAGGCGGATGGGAAATATGCGGGCCGTCGGCAATTGCGCACGCCGGCCGCGTTATTCCAAAGGCCCTGGACACGCAGGGAATCAAACGCATCCTCCGCGCGTTCTCGACTGCGGCACAGCGAGCCGACCGCATCGGCTTCGATCTGCTCGAAATTCATGGTGCACACGGCTATCTGATACACAGTTTTCTCTCGCCGCTATCCAATCAACGCGAGGACGAGTACGGCGCAAACCGAAACGGGCGTATGCGTTTCGCGCTGGAGGTGTTCGACGCCATCCGCGCTGTATGGCCCGAGAGCAAGCCGCTGGGAATGCGTCTGTCGGCAACCGACTGGGCCGAGGGCGGCTGGACACTGGACGATAGCGTGGAACTGGCCACAAGGTTGCGCGAGCGCGGCTGCGATTACATCACCGCATCAAGCGGCGGTGTTACCGCTGAGCAAAAGCTCAATGTCTATCCTGGCTATCAGGTTCCGTTTGCCGAGCGCATTCGCCGCGAAACTGGTATGGCGACTATGGCCGTGGGATTGATCACCGAGGCACGTCAAGCGGAGGAGATCCTCACTTCGGGCAAGGCAGATCTGGTGGCGCTCGGACGCGGCATGCTGTTCGATCCGCGTTGGCCGTGGCGCGCGGCCGTGGAACTTGGAGAAAGCACATTCTATCCGAAGCAGTACGAACGCTCGCATCCGGCAATGCGCGGGGGCGATTTTCTCAAACCGGTGCGCCAAGCGTGACGTGACCGGAATTTCATGCTGTATATCTAAAGCCGGGGTACCGCGTGGCAGGCGGGTAAGCGCAATGCGCATTTTTTTAAATTAATCGAGGACGACATGACGAATCAATCCGATGATCATTCAAGCTTGCGCGACGCGGTGCGCGCCCTGTGCAACACTTTTCCCGGCGAATATTGGCGCAAGATCGACGACGAACGCGGCTATCCGGACGATTTCGTTCGTGCATTGACCGAAGCTGGCTGGCTCGCAGCGCTGATTCCAGAGCAGTACGGCGGATCGGGACTTTCGGTCACAGAAGCGTCGGTGATCATGGAGGAAATCAACCGCTCGGGTGGCAATGCCGGTTCCTGCCATGGCCAGATGTACAACATGGGAACCTTGCTGCGGCATGGTTCCGAAGCGCAGAAGCAGCGCTACCTGCCGAAAATCGCCTCGGGCGAACTGCGAATGCAGTCGATGGCGGTAACTGAGCCGGGTGCCGGCTCCGATACCACCAAGATCAAGACTTTTGCACAGAAACGCGGCGATCGATACGTCGTCAATGGACAGAAAGTGTGGACGTCTCGTCTGCAACATTCTGAACTGATGGTATTGCTCGCCCGCACTATGCCCCTTGACCAAATTAAGAAGAAATCCGAAGGCATGTCGATCTTCCTAGTCGACGTACGCGCCGCGCTGGGCAAGGGCATGACCGTTCGACCGATACGCAATATGGTAAACCACGAGACAAACGAAGTATTCTTCGATGACCTTGAAATTCCGGAGGAGAATCTCATCGGCGAGGAAAACAAGGGATTCAAATACCTTCTCGATGGTCTCAACGTCGAGCGGGTCCTAATTGCTGCGGAGTGCGTCGGCGACGGCTACTGGTTCATCGACAAGGCCAGCGCCTACGCCAAGGAGCGCGTGGTGTTCGACCGGCCGATCGGACAGAATCAGGGAATTCAATTTCCGATTGCGAGCGCCTATACAAAAGTCGAGGCGGCAAATTTGATGCGCTTTAGGGCTGCCTCGCTGTTCGATGCCAAGAAAGAGTGCGGAGCCCAAGCCAATATGGCGAAATTGTTGGCGGCCGAAGCCTCGTGGGAGGCTGCCAACGTCTGCATGCAGACGCACGGTGGCTTTGGCTTTGCGGCGGAATACGACGTCGAACGCAAATTCCGCGAAACTCGGCTGCACCTGGTGGCGCCTATTTCCCCTAATCTGATTCTGTCGTATATCGGGCAGCATGTGCTCGGCATGCCCAGATCGTTCTGACACAACTATCGGATAGACCGACGTGAATCAAGACTTGGAGAAGCTCAAGGAATGGATTGGCCAGCGCGAGTCCGCAGTAGACTACGTGACCATCCCTGCGGTACAGCGCCTTGCGGCCACACTCGACCGCGACGACCCGATGCCTTGCGTAGGCGATCCGTTACCAATCGGCTGGCATTCGATTCTGTTTCCGCGCGTCGCGCGGCAGTCGCAGCTGGGCGTTGACGGCCACCCGAAGCGTGGCGACTTTCTGCCTCCGGTGCCGCTGCCGCGGCGAATGTTCGCCGGCAAGCGCATCAGCATCTATGCGGATTTGCGGGTAGGCGATGAAGTTCGGCGTGAGTCGACGATCAAGGACATTGCGCTCAAGCAGGGGCGCAGCGGCGAAATGGTATTCGTCACAGTCAAGACCGATATTCATAGCCCGCGCGGACTGGCGATCAGCGAAGAGCAGGATATCGTCTATCGCGGCGAATCCGATCCAAACGCGGCACCTCCCGCACCGCAAGCCGCACCGGGCAAGGCGATCTGGAGCAAAATCGTCAACCCGGACCCGGTAATGTTGTTCCGCTATTCTGCCCTTACCTTCAACGGTCATCGTATTCACTACGATTACCCTTACGTGACCAAGACTGAAGGCTACCCGGATTTAGTGATGAATGGCGGGCTCACGACCTTGCTCGCGTTCGAACTTGCACGCAGCAACGCGGCGACACCGCTCAAATACATAGTTGCGCGGAATGTGCGCCCGCTGTTCGTCAATCGGCTGGTCAGCTTGTGTGGCGAACCGGCGGCTGATGGCAAGTCCGCCAAATTATGGGCGCTTGATGATCAGGCTGCGCTCGCGTTGTCGATGGCCGTCGAATTTGCCTGATCATTGCAGTGACGAACAAGACTCCCCGGCCGGCGAAGCGGCAGCTGATGTGGACGATGCAGGCGCGTGAACCTTGTTCCCTTCGGCAAATCTACTTGCTATCATTGGACGACAAACGAATGTTTTGTTTTTCACTGGATTAATGACAGATGATGCGATCCGTGCAGCGTATTTTGGCGATTTTCGAGAGCTTCAATGCGGCCAGCACCAGCCTGACCCTGCAGAAGATCGCCGATCGTAGCCATCTCACCAAGTCCACGGCCTTCAGGTTGGTGCAGAGTCTGGACAAGGCAGGATATCTGGTGCGCCTCGAGAACCAGTCGTATTGCCTGTCGCATCGTTTCACTCGCCTCGCAGGACTGGTCAACAACACACTCAACGTTCGCCAGATTGCACGGCCGATAATGACGGAACTCGCCGAGCGCAGCCATGAAGCAGTTACCCTGAACACAGTCAGTGGTCGCGACCGGGTGTGCGTGGATGTCATCGACGTGCCATCTTCGCTGATGAGTGTCTCCAGACCGGGTATGCACGTGCCGCTGATCGATGGCGCATCGGCGAAGACGCTAATGGCACATCTGCCGAAGAAGGAACAGCAAAAAGTAATCACCTATGCCGCCAAGGCAGGCAAGCGCAAGCGTACGGACCTGGTAGCCGAGTTGGAGCAGATCCGCCAGCGTGGGTATGGTGTCACCTATGACGAGCGCGTACTCGGCCTCGCCGCTGTTTCAGCCCCAATCCGGGAAGTTGACGGCGAAGTGAAATACTGCATTACCATCACCGCGCCGACTGTTCGTGCTCGGCCTAAAGAGAAGGATTTCATCCGGCTGGTGGTGAAAGCCGCCGAGGATATTTCTCGGCGCCTCGGTGCAAGCGTAAGCGGCGGCGACGCAACTTAGCCGCGCGCGTCACTAGGAGAGGTGGGCTAGCCACACCCACTTTCGAACGGAATAGGGCGTATTGCGCGAAGGGCACGTGGCTAACTTTACGTGCTGTCCCCGGCACGACTCCACGTCAATTTTTAGCAAGCGAAGTAAGAACCACATCTAATCATCATTGAGCAGCAGTGCTGCCCATGTGACGTTGTTTCGAAAGTTCCAAGCAATGAAACCAGTCTCATTTTAGTTGACACAGATGACTTGAGCGATTAAGGTTTGATCTGCGCTCGCGAATGTGCGCAGCCCGCAAATGGTGCTTGAGTGTTGGCCGTATCGGAAAACAACTGGAGAACGAGCTTGAACTATCGCGATATTCTTTATCAGGTCAATGATGGGGTGGCCACGATTACGATCAATCGACCGGAGAAGCGTAATGCCGTGCGGCCGTCGACTTACGAGGAGCTCACACACGCGGTGCACGCGGCGGCCGACGACGCCGAAGTGGGGGTGGTGGTAATTACTGGCGCAGGCGACAAGGCGTTTTGCTCTGGCGGTGATGTGGGCGACCAATCGAGCAGGACACCTGATGTTGGACGGGCGCATATGCGGCGCCTGTTCGCGCTGTCGTCGGTGATGCGTATGCTGGACAAACCTATCATTGCCAAGATCCGCGGCTTCTGCGTGGGTGGCGGCAACGAAATCCATCTGTTCGCCGACCTTTCGATAGCGAGCGAGGACGCCAAGTTCGGTCAGACTGGACCGCGTGTTGGCAGCATTCCGATCTGGGGTGCGTGTCAGCTGCTGGCGCGCTATATAGGCGAGAGGAAGGCGCGGGAAATGGTGTTTGGGTGCCGGTTGTACACGGCGCAGGAAGCATTGGCGATGGGTCTGATCAACGAAGTGTGGAAGGCCGAAGAGCTCGACCGAGCGGTGGACGACTGGTGTCAAGAAATTCTCAGCAAGAGCCCGCAGAGCCTGCGCATAGCCAAGCTGGCGCTCAATGCTGGTTCGGATCAGGAATTCTACTCGTCGTTCTTCCCAGCCAGCGCCTTACTGGCTTCAATCTACGGCAATGAAGAAAACATGGAAGGCATAAGGGCATTTCTGGAAAAGCGCAAACCGGAATTCCGGCGCTTTCGTCGCAAGGGCATGTAGAACTTGGGGGGGTGGGCAAATGAATTTCGGATTTGACGGCAAGGTCGCACTGATTACCGGAGGGGCGCGTGGCATAGGCAATGCGAGCGCACGCATCCTGGCGCGAGGCGGGGCAAGTTTGGTTCTGGTGGATATCGATGGTGAACGCGTTGCCGCGGCCGCGGCCGAAATGACACGGGAAACCGGTGCACGCGCGTTGGGTATCCGATGCGACATAAGCTCCGAAGCTGATGTTCGGGCAATGGTGCAATCCGCCACGGCCAACTTGGGCGCCGTGGATATATTCATCAGCAGTGCTGCCATTCTTGACGACAAGTTGTTCTTGGATTCGAAACCGGGCGACTGGCGCCGCATGTTCGACGTCTGTCTGCAGGGACCGATGCTGTGCATGCACGCCCTGCTGCCGCCGATGCGGGAACGCGGATACGGGCGCGTCGTTTGTCTGGCATCGGACTCCGCTCGACTCGGACAGGCACGATTGTCCTACTATGCGGCTGCCAAAGCCGGTCTCATAGCCTTGGTCAAATCGGTAGCGCAGGAGGTCGGGCCGAGCGGCGTAACGCTCAATGTTGTATCCCCCGGAGCAACCAACACGGAGCTGAGGCAGGAGCGCGAAGCGAAGTTGCGGGCGCAAATGGGCGAAGAGAAGTATGGGCGCAGGGTCAAGACCGTACTGAAAATGTATCCCACCGGTCGCCTGGGTGAACCGGACGATATTGCCGCGGCAGTAGCCTTCCTGGCTGGGGAGCAAGCTGCATGGATCACCGGGCAGGTATTGAGTGTGAACGGCGGATTCACCATGGCTTGAACGCCGTGCAGACGCCACTTACCCGCCGGATGACCACATCGATGTTTCAATCGCACCGTACCATCTTCCTTTTGGTGCTAGTTGCGCTGCCGCGAGGATCCGGTGCCGGCGCGGCTCGGTCAGCGCGTGTGTGTCCATGAGCATGCCCGGCGCACTTTCTGATCTGCTGGTGCTGGAATTGGGGGATCGTGTCGGGGTCGGGGCTTGCGGCTCGCTGTTGGCGCAGCTTGGCGCGGAAGTGATTCTTGTTGAACCAACGCACACCGGCCTGGCTGCGCACAAATGGCGTAACCGCGCCGTCATGGCCGCCGGAAAACGCAGTCTCGTGGACGACTGCTCCGATCCCCGTGGCGTCACGCGCGCGCTGTTGGAATCTGCCGACGTGGTGCTGTTGTCCAGCGACGTCACGTCCGCGCCGAAGTGGTCAAAAGGTCAGCAACAAGTCGTATGCGACATCACGGCTTTTGGTGCTTGCGGTCCGCTCGCGCACCGAGCGTATTCGGACACCCTGGTCCAGGCGCTGGCAGGCGTTGCCGACACCACCGGCGATCCGGCTGGCCCGCCGAGCATCATCGGATTCGAAGTGCTTGAGTTCGCCGCAGGAATTTACGCCGTGTCCGCGGTTCTTGCGGCCCTCCGGGTGCGGCAAAGCTGCACAATGGGGCAAGACGTGGAGATTGCATTATTCGACTGCGCGGTAGCCGCTTTGTCGACTTTCCTTCCATTCCCCATGGTTGGGAAAACCATCTCCCGCTCGGCGAATCGGCATGCGCTCACCGCCCCTTGGAACGCATATCGGGCAAGCGACGGGTGGGTCCTGATCTGCACTGCAACCGACGAGCAGTGGCGGCGGCTGCGCGACGTTCTTGGAGGCGATCACGCAGGATTTGATACCAATCCAGAACGTGTAGCGCGCCTGGCAGAGGTCGACACCTTGGTACAGGCATGGGTGGCCGGATTGACGGTGAGTCGGTGCGTGGAGCGTCTTGCCGAGATTGGGATTGCCTGTGGCCCGATCGTTACTGTGGAGCAGTTGCTTGAACATGAAAACCTGCAGCACAGGGATATGGTGCGCCGTTGTTTAGATCCCGTTGTCGGGCGGGAGATTGCGCTCCCTGGATCTCCAATTAAGGCTACGCGCACACCAGGGATCGCACCAGTAAGTATCGCGCGGCCGGATCAGGATCGGACTAATCTCGAAGCGCGATGTCTCGGACTCACCCGGCGCGCGGCGAAGCGACCGGTACGCGGCAGCGGGCGGGTTGCTGCTCCGCTTGACGGTGTGCGCGTGTTGGAGCTTGGGCAATTCACTACAGCCCCGCTGGTGGCGCGCCAGATGGGTGCACTGGGGGCCGAAGTGCTAAAGATCGAACCGCCGGGAGGCGAAGGCTCGCGGCACTGGGAACCACAACAGGGGCAACAGGGATACTTCTTCACTCTTAACAACAGCAATAAGAGAAGTCTGGCCTTGGATCTGAATAGAGCCGAGGACAAGGCGCAGTTGCAATCACTGTTGCATAGCGCGGACGTGCTAGTGGAAAACCTGAAACCAGGCTCGCTGGCGCGTCTTGGATTCAGCGCCGCGGAGCTCGCCCAGGCAAATCCGCGTTTGGTGTATTGCGCGATTTCCGGCTTTGGTGCCGACTCCGTTTACCCTGGCCGCCCGGCGTTCGACACGGTGGTGCAGGCAATGTGCGGTTTCATGGATTTGACGCGCCCGCATGGGGCCCCGACCAAGACCGGTATATCTGCGGCGGATGTCATGGGCGGCGAGCTCGCGCTGTGTGCCATATTGGCCGCGCTTGAATATAGGGAACGTAGCGGCCTGGGGCAGAGTATCGACATTGCAATGCAAGACGTCGGCGCGTGGATTACGCAAATGGAATGGGGCCGCGCAGCACGCGGCATGGATTCGATCGTGGTGCAATGTTGCGATGGATTTGCGGTGATTGAGGGCGCGCCGGTACAGCTTCAAATCTGGCTGAGCCAGTCTGGATTGAGTCCGACACAGGCGCGCGCGCAGCGCTCTCGTGCCGAAATGGTTCAAGCGGCGGCCGCCTCCGGACTGTGTGCTGCAGCTGTGAATACTGTAAGCGACATCGTGGACCATCCCCAGGTGATTGCGCGCGAACTCATTGTCTATGGCAGCGGAAACGGTATGAAGTGGCCCATGCTGACTTCACCTCTGCGCATGGCTCGAACCCCGACCGTGGTTCCCCGCCCAATCGGACTCCTTGGCGAAGCTAATGCGGAAATATTCGGGCGAACGTGGCTGCCAGCCGAGCCAGCCGAGGTTGGGAGAGTCGCTCAATGACCTTTTGCCGCTTGCGGGTCAGACTGAGGAGCAGTTGCGAGTCGGGCGCCAACGCCGTGGACAGGCTGCGCGCCCATGATCTCTGTGAGCCTTTAGCATTCCACTCGGTGGCACGCCTTGGATACAACAAGAGAATGGAAGATAAAACCGAGGATCACACAAGCAGACTTGGTTCGAGCGGGATCGAACAGCCTTGCGGACGTCTTCCGTCCGCAACTTATCGCGCCCGGTATTCGTTGTTGTAGATGTACCGCCGGATAACATGGCGGCCATACACTTTTTGGAGGAGAACTATATGAAATCAACGCGGCGAGTAATTACGGTGGCTTTGCTGGGCGCATTGTCGTTGAGTGCGAGCATGTCTGCATGGGCGCAGAAGGTAATCAAAATCGGCGCCCCGTACGAGCTAAGCGGAAAATTCGTGGCTTATGGAGCTCAAGGCCAGCGTGGCTTTGAAATGGCATTGGATGCTTACGGCGGCACGGTGGCCGGTTATAAGATTGAAGTGCTGCTCAAAGACGTCCAGAGCACAAATCAAGGAACAGTCTCGGTGATGACCGAACTATTGCAGAACGACAAAGTGGATTTTGTCGTCGGTCCGATTGCTTCTGGATTCGTTTCCGCCGCGGTGCCTTCTTGGCGTCAGAAGAAAGCCCTGTGGATCGTGCCTGGGTCTTCGTCTACCGCGTTCGAAGAAGCAATCGCCGGCGAAGAACTGGTATTTCACACCTACCCCTGGGCCTATCACTATCATGAAGGCACGGCCAAGGCGATCGCTGCGGTGGTCGGCAAAGGAAAGAAGGTCGCAATCCTCTATTCAGATGGGAGCTACGGCCGTTCGCAACTGCAGCCAGCGAAGGACTACTATACCGAGGCAGGATTTCAGGTGGTTGCCACCGAACTGGTACGGGAGAACTCAAATGACATGAGCCCGGCGCTGCAAAAGATCCGACTCACCAAACCGGATGTGCTGGTAGCAATACTACAAACCACCGACGCCATCGTGCTGGCAAAGCAGATCCGCATAGCCAAGCTAAGCATACCCTTCCTGGTAGGAACCGCATTTCCGCAACTGCAGGAATGGGCCGACGCCGTCGGTGAGGCTGCAGACGGCTGGATCGCCGCCAACAGCTACCTCCCGGGCATGCAGGCTCCCGCCGATCCCAAGTATCCAAAACTCTTTCCGTCAAGCAAGGATTGGGAGGCCGCATTTAAGAAGCGCTACAACCGCAATGCGGAGTTTCTCGACGTAACCGTCTATACGTCGGCGGCTATGTTGTTTCTCGCGATTGAACGCGCAGGGACTCCCGACAAGCAGAAAGTGGCCAACGAACTTCGCAACCTTGGGGTTCAGACCATGCTGGGTGATGGCAAGTTCGTCAAGACCAAAGGCGGGGCGCTCAATCAGGCATTCGGTGAGATGCTCGTGTACCAGCGTCAGGGCACGCAGTTTGCAATTGTTTATCCGAAGAAGTTCGCCAACGGCACGCTAAAACCGATTAATTAGACGGCTTGCCCGGCATGGATCTGTTTCCCCAGTTTCTCGTTGACGCCGTATTTTTGGGCGGACTGTACTGTCTGATGGCAGTAGGCTTGTCTCTCGCGTACGGTGTCACCAGAATTATCAATTTCGCGCATGGTGAATTCATCATGCTCGGAGCATATGGTTCATATCTTCTGGCGATCCATGCGCACATCGACCCACTGCTGGCGCTTCCGCTGGTTGCGCTGGCGGTGGCGGCCATCGCTTTCGTGATATTCAAGCTTTGCCTAGAGCGCGTGCTTGAAGCACCGCATACCAATCAAATTCTTCTGCTATTTGCCGTCGGTTTGATTTTGCAGAACGTTGTTGCGCTCATCATGACCGGCGATGATCGTTCGGTGCAGACTAGCTATTCTCTTTCCGCTACCGAGTTGTGGGGGCTGACGATTGCCCATGGCAGGCTGATCGCGTTCTTGGTATCTCTTATTCTTGCCGGCTCACTGGTAATGTGGCTCAGGCGATCTGAACTCGGGCGGGCGACGCAGGCTGTCGCGCAGGGCAGAGATGCGGCAACGCTTATGGGAATCAACGTCGTCAGCGTGTACGCCTTGTCCTTTATGCTCAGTGCCGCGCTCGGCGCAGCCAGCGGCGGGATGGTCAGTTTCCTACTGACCGTTTCCCCATTCATGGGGTTCCACATGCTGGTCAAAGGTTTTGCGATTGTCGTGTTGGGAGGGCTAGGCAGCATCGGTGGAACGTTTTGGGCTGCGTTCATGCTCGCTTTTGCTGAGACGGGGGTCGCATACTTCGTTCCCGAAGGTGGAGGATGGGCCGAAGGTGTCGCAATGGCGGTGCTGCTCGTCGTTCTGATCATACGGCCAAGCGGCATCCTCGGCCAAGCGAACGAATAGTCCTCAAATGGCCGTATGATGCCTCTAAAGATCGTCCCGCTCGTTGCCGCGGTTGTCATCTCGGCGCTATGCATTGCCCTTCCGTTTGTGGCAACCCCGGTAGTCAACGACTGGCTCATTGGTGCCGCCAAACTGATTGTTATCGCGGTAAGCTGGAATTTGGCTGCCAACGCCGGATTGATTTCTCTCGGCCACTCGGCGTTCTGGGGTGTGGGCAGCTACGCCGCGGTGTTAACTGCGAACAAGTTTGGCATGCCGATTCTGGCCTCTGCTCTTGCGGCAGCCTTGGTTGGCGGTTTTCTTGGCGCTGCCTTGGCCGTGATTACCGGAAGGTTGCAGGGCATTTTTTTCGCCATTGCAACCTTGGCTTTGTCCGAAGGTCTCAGGGTGATCGCAATCATGCTGCCTAGTGTGACAGGCGGTGGCGAGGGACTGTACCTGAAACAGGCACTGCGCCCGGAAAACTATGTCGTTACCGTGCTGATGGTTTGCTGCGCTATCGGTGCAGTCGCGATCTCCTGGGCGCTCGCGCGTAGGCCATATCAGTACGCCTGCCGGGCGATGCGGGCGAACGAGTCCGCGGCGCAAATGCTTGGTGTCAATCCATTGCGCTTCCGGGTTGGTGTGCTTGCACTGGCCGGCTCCCTGGCATCCTTGGCCGGTGGGGTCAGCACTTGGTACACGGGATTCCTCGACCCGAATATCGCGTTCGATTTGCATATTACGATCTTGGCACAGATTGCTCCCATCCTCGGGGGAATTCATACCCTCGCGGGACCGATAATCGGATCAATCGCCACGGTGTTTCTCTCCGAAGGTGCCCGAATATGGCTCGGTGCCAAAGGCTTTAGCCTGCTCGTCTACGGCGTTACGTTAGTCATTTTTATAATGTTCATGCCGCGAGGGATCTGGGGTGCATACAGGGACCTGCGAGAGCGCAGCAGGCGACGCACGAAGGGGGACAAACAATGAGTGCGTCGCCACTGCTCGAACTGCGTGATATATGCGCTGGGTACGGCGATTCGTCAGTCCTCGAAAAGCTCAGTTTTCGCGTAGATCGGGGAGAGGTTGTTACCTTGCTCGGTCCCAATGGGGCTGGAAAGACAACGGTCATGCGAGTGATTACCGGGTTGCTTAAGCCGGTTTCTGGAGAGATTGCCTTCCAGAATATTGATCTACTCGCTGTACCCGCACACGAGCGTGTTGACGCCGGAATATGCCTTGCGCCCGAGGGGCGACAGGTATTTCCGTATCTTTCGATCGAAGACAATCTGTTTCTTGGCGCCACCTCGCGGCGATCGCGACGCGACCGTAAGCGGAGCTTTGAGATGGCCTACGAGCTATTTCCGCGTCTTGCCGAGCGCCGAAAGCAGTTCGCGGGATCGCTGTCCGGCGGCGAACAGCAGATGCTGGCGATCGGCCGCGCACTTATGGGGCGCCCTGAACTATTGCTTCTTGACGAGCCCTCGCTTGGACTAGCGCCGGTAATCGTCGAAACGGTATTCGCGGCAATCGGGCGGATCGTGGCCTCAGGTATCAGCGTTTTGGTGGTCGAGCAAAATGCGCATGCGGCTTTTGGGGTCGCTACGCGAGGCTACGTTATCTCCAAGGGCCATGTCACCGTGGCTGGATCGAGTTCGGAACTCTCCAACACCGCTGCAGTGCAAGAAGCTTTCTTCTACGGGGCAAGTGACGGTGGCGCGCGGGCGGGCCAGGGGGCTGTTGCCGCGGTTGCGCGGTTCGATGGGGGCGTCAGCGCGTTGGAAGTCAGGGGCCTGAACAAGCGCTTCGGTGGACTGCAGGCGA
Organism: uncultured Enterobacteriaceae bacterium; assembly: GCA_964565875.1. Classification (GTDB taxonomy): domain Bacteria; phylum Pseudomonadota; class Gammaproteobacteria; order Burkholderiales; family SG8-39; genus 2-12-FULL-64-23. The sequence goes on along the minus strand of CAZMGP010000028.1, from coordinate 5,753 downwards.
CAACGGACCTTTCATTCTCGGTAAAACGCGGTCAGTTCATGGGCGTGATTGGGCCCAACGGTGCTGGTAAGACCACGCTGCTCAACCTTATTACCGGCTACTTTGCCCCGACTTCGGGGGAAATAGTCCTGAATGGCGAGCGCATAGACGGCCGCAAGCCGTACGAGATTTGCCGACTTGGCATTGGGCGCACCTTTCAGGTGGTGCGTCCGTTCCAGGAGATGACCGTGGCCGAAAACGTCATGACCGGCGCCCTGTTTTCGCGCGAAAAACGATTGTCCGTGCGCGAGGCACGAGAAGCAGCGCTGCGGCCGCTGGAGCTTGTCGGACTGGGCGCGAAATCGGATGACCAGGCAAGCACGCTGAGTTTGGGTGAACGAAAGAAACTGGAGCTTGCACGGGCTCTTGCCACGAACCCGAACGTACTGCTGCTCGACGAGGTTATGGCGGGCTCCACAAATACCGAGATCGAGGAACTGGTCCAGGTGCTTAGGAATGTTCACGCCGCCGGAACCACAATTGTCATGATCGAGCATCTAGTCCACGTGATCTTGGAACTGTCCGAGCACGTACTGGTGCTAAATTTTGGCGAAAAATTGCATGAAGGATTGCCGGCGGAAGTCGTGAGGGATCCAAGAGTAATCGAGACCTACCTTGGTAAGAGACCGGTGTGAATATCTCGAGACCGCGCAAGTTTTGTTATTTCATCATAGGAGACTAGACATGGTGCATTTTTCGAAGGCGACATCGTGAGTTTCGAGACTATCGAAGTAGACATGGACGGTCCGTCCAGAGTTGTACGTCTCAACTGCCCCGAGCGGCGCAATGCGGTCAGTCTCAAAGCGATGGATGAGATCATCGCTGCGGCAAAGGAAGCCGAAGCGGACGCAACGACCCGCGCGCTTATCATCACCGGCAATGCGGAATATTTCTGCGCTGGGGCCGACCTGAACGATGCTTTGGCGATCAGTTCACCGGCCGAAGGCGTCGAGTATTTCAAGTGCTGGCATCGTCTCAACGATACGCTCGAAAAGCTGGCCAAGCCGGTGATCGCGGCAATCGAAGGCTTTTGCATGACAGGGGGCGCGGAGCTTGCAATGGCCTGCGACCTGCGCATAGCCGGCGAAGGCGCGAGTTTCGCCATCACAAGCTGCAAGATCGGTACTGTCGCTGGGGCAGGCGGCACGCAGCGTCTGCCGCGTCTGGTCGGACCGTCCAGAGCGCTCCAAATCATGTTTTCCGGAAACCCTATCGATGCGGCCGAAGCATACCGTATTGGCCTCGTCAACTGCCTGGTCGCAAAAGGTCAAGCCTTGGCAGAAGCCAAAACACTGGCGAAGACCTATGCTCAGCGTGCGCCACTGAGTCTGGCGTGGGTCAAACGTGCCGTCTATGGCGGGATGCAGATGGACCTCGGGTCAGCGCTGGAATTTGAGACTTTTCTGGTCTCCACCATCTACGGCACCGGTGATCGCAAGGAAGGCATCTCGGCGTTTCTGGAGAAGCGCCCGGCGTCATTCAAGGGTAGATAACCAGTGCAAACACAAATGCAGGGCGGCATGCACGCCGAATCGACCACCGAGAATCTGTTGAGCGCGAGGCAGTTGCCGCTGAGCGGCGTCCGAGTGCTTGATTTCAGCCGCTTGCTTCCGGGGCCATGGTGCACGCAGATGCTTGGCGATTTCGGCGCCGATGTGATCAAGATAGAGGCACCCGGGGGAGGCGATCCAAGTCGCCATAATTCGCCGCGCAATCGCGACTCGAGCGTCTATTTCAATACCGTAAATCGCAACAAGCGCAGTATTGTGCTCGATTTGCGCAGCGCCTCCGGCAAGGAGGTCATGAATCGTCTTATCGAGCGTGCTGATGTGATCGTCGAATCGTTCAGCGTCGGCGTGGCCAAAAGACTCGGCCTCGATTACCCGTCCGTGAAGCGCCTCAACGCGCGCATTATCTACTGTTCCATCACCGGCTTCGGACAAGACGGTCCACTTGCTAACTCTCCGGGGCACGACTTAGTGCTGCAATCGGGTACGGGTCTGATGAACGCAGACGGCGGTGACGGTACCGGGAGTCATGTGCCCGGTTTTCAAGCCGCAGATTACGCGGGCGCAAGCTATGCCTGCATCGGAATTCTCGCAGCGATCATTTCCCGACGCCAGTCCAAGCTCGGTTGTTATATCGACCTCGCCATGTTCGATGGCCTATTCAGTATGTGCAATATCGTTTTAACGGGGGCGCTGGCCCAGGCTGCCGGCAGCAGCGATCCGTCCAGAATGCAGGTGTGGGGTGCAAATCCACGCTACGCTGTGTACCGTACCGCCGATGCCAAATCAGTTGCCGTAAGCTTGCTGGAAACCAGACTTTGGAAGACTTTCTGTGAGTTCATCGGCCGTCCAGAACTCGTTTCCGATGACGAAGGCCCCGAGCACCGGCATTCCGATCACGGCGAGCGCGCGGAGGACTACCGCGGAGCGATTGCGGGTTATTGTTCGGCCCGTACCCGCGATCAGATCTCCCGCGAAATGCAGGCTGCGGACATACCGATATGTCCGGTGCTCAGTCCAGAAGAGGCAGTCGTATCGCAGAACGTAATGGAACGCGGCTTGGTTGAGTCGATCGAGCACCCGTCTGAGGGTGCGATTGTACAACTCGGGAACCCACTAGCTCGCGCCGGGCTTGCGGATACGCGGCGTCGACCTGCGCCCGCCTTGGGCCAAGATACGGATGACATCCTTGAAGAGGTCGGATATTCCGCGCCGGACAGACAACACTTGCGGCAGTCGGGCGCTTTGGGATAGCGGTGACAACGTCATGACGAATCCCGTCAACGGCAGTGCCGCCGCGCAGTTTGTAGCTTCCATGCCGGATAGGGTTCTTCCCGAAGAGGTAGCTACTGCCGCGAAAATGTGTCTCGTCGATTGGTGTGGGGTCGCGCTTGGTGCGCATAAGGAACCCGCCGGCAAAGCCGTGAGAAAAGCTGTATCTGCATGGAGGGCGAGCGGAAAGGCGCAAGCTCTCCTCGGCGCGAGTATGGCACCGGCTGCAGCGGCGCTTATAAACGGGACCCTCGCACACTGCCTCGACTTTGACGATACCCATGTGGATTCTGTCGCTCATCTAAGCGGACCCACGTGGGCAGCAGTGCTTGCATCGGGAGCGGAATCCAGCGCCACCGAAATGGAAATGCTGAAGGCGTTCGTCGCCGGATACGAAGTCGGCGCCCGTCTTGGCGGTGCCGGTTTCGGCGTTACCGTCGATCACCACGGCTGGCATTCGACAGGAATCTTTGGCTGCCTTGCGGCCGCTGCAGGCTCGAGTGCAATACTTGGTCTGAATCAGGCCGGGATCGCGCGTGCGCTGGGTGCCGCAGCAACGCAGGTTTCAGGCCTTACCGCTTCATTTGGCACTATGGCAAAGCCGCTCCACGCCGGGAAGGCTGCCTTTAATGGATTGTTCGCGGCGCAGCTATCAGCGGCGGGCTTTGGATCAGCCGAAGATCTGCTCGAGCCTGGCGGCGGGTTGGCAACCACGCTGGTTCAGGATCAAAGCGACATGATCCAGAAGTTCAGACTCGATAGCGGATGGGAGGTGACGCGCAATACGTTCAAACCCTACGCATGCTGCCTGCTCACGCATGCCGCAATCGACGCCGCGCAAAGTCTCGCGGATGCATTGCGCGGAAAGCAAGTAGTCGCGATCGAGGCTCGCGTCAACCCGCTCGCGGTCCAGCTCGCCGGCAGGGCGAACCCTCAGACGCCTCTCGAAGGGAAATTCAGCACTTCATTCTGTGTTGCGCTCGGACTTGCCGGTCATGCGGTATCCGAACATGATTTTTCCGCTTTGCGGTTGAAAGACAAACTTGTATGCGGCTTAGCGCGCCTCGTGACTCTGGTGCCGGACGTTGACATGGCGAAAACCGCAGCCACATTGCGCATCAAATTTGCCGATGGAACCCAAGTCGAGACGCATACTCCGCTCACAAAGGGCAATCCCGGCAATCCAATGAGCTGGGAGGATTTGCGCCAGAAATTCTTCCCGTTGGTCGAACCATCGATGAAGGACAGAACGTCCGAACTGTTTGAAATCCTTAGAACGTTCGAACGTCCGGGACAGTACGCGCGCTTTTCTGCGTTAGTGAGGCGATGAGCGTTACGCGGTACCGGCTGGCTTGCAACCCTATGTCATCTGTGCGCAACACCGGCGCACTTCCCTGAGCGCGGCCAAGAATTCGTTCGCTCTGAATACCAAGAGTTATGCAGCGCCAATTTGCGCAGTATTGAATCTGAGGAGATCACTGTATGCAAAGATTTCCCATCATGCGAAGTAAGCTGTTCGTTCCTGGATCGCGGCCAGAACTTTTCGCCAAGGCGCTGGCGAGCGACGCCGATGCGCTCTCTATTGATCTTCAGGACGCCGTCGACACAAACCGTAAGTCCGAGGCGAGAATTGCGGTCAAAGAGTTTCTGTCTGCGCTGCCCGCGAACAATGAGAAAACCATCATCGTGCGCGTCAACGCTGTTGACAGCGAGCACTTCGACTTCGACTTGCAGGCGATCGTAGGCTTCGGCCTCGATCTCATCAATCTGCCAATGACGGAATCGGCCGAGGATGTTCGCAGGGCAAGCGAGCGCATCGACCAAGTGGAGCGGGCAAAAGGAATTACAAAGCCAATCGGAGTCCTCGCCAATATCGAAACGCCAAGAGCATTTCGCTCTGCGTTGGAGATCGCGCGCGCTGATCAGCGAATTGTGGGTTTGCAATTGGGGTTGGCCGACATGCTCGAACCACTGGGCATCGATCGCTACAATCTTCCGGTAATCCTGCATTTTCAGGTCGGAATGCGGCTTGCGGCAGGGGAAGCCGGCGTATTTGCCTACGATACAGCTTTCGCCAACGTCAAGGATAGTGCTGCGCTCAAGCGTGAGGCTGAGTCCGCGCGCAGTCTTGGCTATCTTGGCAAGTCAGCGATCCATCCGAGCCAGGTCGCGGTTATCAACGCTGCATTTCGGCCGGGCGAGGAGGAAATCGTGCACGCGCTGCGCGTACTGGAAGGCGCGCGCGCAGCACAGGCCAAGGGATTTGGCGCGTGGATGGTCGATGGCAAGATGATCGACCCGCCCTTTGTAAGACGTGCGGAGTCAATCGTCGCGCTTGCGCGAAGGCTTGGTCTGGGACTAGATGAATAGATACGCACTATTGCTCGGCACGGTTCTCCGGAGTGACGAGATTGTGCGGACGTTCGATCACTAATGCGCCGTGCGCCATGGAAATCCAAATACCCTTCTGACTTGGGTCAACAAATTCGAGCCCTTTATTCCTGGAACACAGCTCGGTTGGGTAACGGGTTGAAGGCGAATGTCGACAGAACTTCTCGGAAGGTCAATGTAATAAACCGCAAAACGGTCCAGTTGACCTATCCGGATGGCGTCCGGATTGCCAATCTTGCCGAATTAGGGGACGTGCGACCCGAATGATTCCGGGGAGTCGCAATTCTGGGTACCGGATTGAATCTGGATTTCAACCAATTTCAAACTGGCGGGCCTCCAGAATGAGCTACGGCGTAATTGACAATAATCATCGCGTATTGAGCGTATTGAGAGTGGCAAGCTTTGTGAAAACGTAACGAATCTAGCTACGTTCTCGCTACGGCGGAGAGGACAGGGCGCGTGAGAGATTGCGCTAGTCTTTGTAGTGGTTGGCTCCCCGACCTGGGCTCGAACCAGGGACCTGCGGATTAACAGTCCATCCAG
>CAZMGP010000027.1:0-69194 GCA_964565875.1 uncultured Enterobacteriaceae bacterium | reverse complement strand
CGATGGTCGAGGGGCTGAAGCTCGCGGCGCAGACCTTCAGCAAGGACGTGAAGCAACTGTCCTGCTGCGCCGGATGAGGAAAAAGGAGGTGTTCGATGAACGCCTACACGGTGTCCCGGCTGGCCCTTGAGGCCGGGGTGAGCGTGCATATCGTGCGCGACTACCTGTTGCGTGGATTGCTGCGGCCGGTTGCTTGCACCACGGGCGGCTACGGCTTGTTCGATGACGCCGCGTTGCAACGGCTGCGCTTTGTACGGGCTGCCTTCGAAGCGGGTATCGGCCTGGACGCACTGGCGCGGCTGTGCCGGGCGCTGGATGCTGCGGACGGTGACGGTGCGTCTGCGCAGCTTGCCGTGTTGCGGCAACTCGTCGAGCGTCGGCGCGAGGCCCTGGCCAGCCTCGAAATGCAACTGGCCGCCATGCCAACCGAACCGGCACAGCACGCGGAGAGTCTGCCATGAACAGCCCAGAGCACTTGCCGTCTGAGACGCACAAACCGTTCACCGGCTACTTGTGGGGCGCGCTGGCCGTGCTCACCTGTCCCTGCCATTTGCCGATTCTCGCCATTGTGCTGGCCGGCACGACGGCCGGCGCGTTCATCGGGGAGCACTGGGGTATTGCAGCCCTCACGCTGACCGGCTTGTTTGTCCTGTCTGTGACGCGGCTGCTGCGGGCCTTCAAGGGAAGATCATGACCGCTTCCCAGCCAGCCGAGAGTGGGCAGCTTTGAGCTTCGCTACCAATCTGGAGGAGTACCACCATGAACGCAAACGCCCCGAACACTGCCAGTTGCACCACCTGCTGCGTATGCTGCAAAGAAATTCCGCTCGATGCCGCCTTCACCCCGGAAGGCGCGGAATAAGTCGAACATTTCTGCGGGCTGGATTGCTATGAACGCTTCCAGGCACGCGCCAAGGCCGCGACAGAATCTGACATTGCGCCTGTCCCTGGCGGTTCGCAGCCGTCAGATTGAGGCATACAATGACCATCAAGCGAGCACCACTATGTTGGTGCAAGCAATCGACACACGCACTGGGACGGAATTTCCCGAACCAGTGAGGTGGTTAGAGCAGATCCTTGGATGCGCCCCGTATTCCTCATTGGGTGGCAATTTCAGGACGGCACTCCTCACACCTTCGGGATGAGTGTTTGCTGGTCTGCTATACTCCACCACCAATCCACTTCTGTTCGTTCCGGTTAGCCGAGCCGGCAGCGGGTTCGATCCCCCTATTCGGGTTCGTCTTACGGGACTTGTGAACCACGATAAGAGGGGGGCCTTCCCCTTGCCATCCCCGCTCGCGAAAGTCTCGGTTCTCCATACCCGCAGACAAAAATGAACCCTATCGTGGCCGTGCGGCTGAGCATTACTTGTTTAAAGCTTGCACATGCAAATGACGCCCAGCGGCAGTTCCTGACGTTTTGCGGAGCGCAGAATAGGGAAGAGGCGGCCTATCCGGATGATTGGACGGGATGATTGCCGGAATCGGCGTGCCGGCACGCAATTTGCGTTATGACCGGCGGGCGGTGTCCAAGCCGCTTGACCTAATTGGACCATCAAGGGAGAAACAGAATGAAATCACTGCAGAAGGGCTTTACCCTGATTGAGTTGATGATCGTGGTGGCGATCATCGGCATTCTGGCGGCGGTGGCATTGCCGGCCTATCAGGACTACACCGTGCGCGCGAAAGTGTCGGAGCTGATTTTGGCAGCGAGCGGCGCACGTACCGCCATATCCGAGAAATTCCAGACCGATCCGAGCAGTTCGGCGAATGCGGGATTGGGCGTCACCATCCCGGTGGTCGGCAAGCTGGCGACCGCGAGCGTGCAGGACGACGGCACCATCATCGTGACCGGCAGCACGGTCAGCACCAGCGTCGGTCAGGGCGTGACGATCACCGTCAGCCCGGCCTACAGCTCGGCTACCGGCACCATCACCTGGTCCTGCATCGGTACGCCCGGCAAGTACATGCCGGCAACCTGCCGCTAAGCGGGAAACCGCATCGAAGAAAGCCCCTCTGCGGAGGGGCTTTTTATTTATGGACCGCCCGCGAATAAAGCTCTCGCGGGCTGTTTCAAGGCTCGTGCCTCGCGATGCGCTGCGTGCCAGCGCGATCGGAAGATTCCGCTATTGCGCAATCTGCTTGCGCAGTTCGGCGAGCTTCGCCTTCAGCCGCTTCTCGTTCTGCAAACCGACGCGCAAAAGCATCTTCTGGCCGCCCGCCAGGTGTTCAAGCGCAGGGTCGACGTAGCGGTAGAGCACCCAGGGGTGGGTGGGTTTCAACGGCCCTTCGATTTCGGGCAACTCGACTTCCAGCGGATCCGTCGGCTCGGGCGTGGCGAGCAGCAGGTCGATCACCTGCACCAAGCGGTCGTTGAAATATTTCCCAGGAAAGCCGATTTCTTCGTAGGCGCGCTGGAACAGCGGGTAGAGCTCGCGGTAGAGAGCCGCCGCGCGCGGCGCGTCGACTGATTCGACCAGTTCGACGAAGGGCGCATAGCGCGCCGCATTTTTCGGGTCGATGACGCTGCGGCCTGCGACGGCCTGCGTGCTGAAGCGGCCCGGCATGATGCGGATCGGCCACATCCGCGGCGGCGCTAGCGGCCGCGCGAGGTTGTCCACAGTCGCGACGACGCGGCGCACGAACTGGTCGAGCTGCAGGTAGGCCTTGACGCGCTTGTCACCGAGCAGTTCCACCAGCCGCTCGCGCAGCAGGCCGTCCGACTGCGCAAGCGGCGGCAGTTGCGCCGCCGTCGACGGCGCCTCGATCGGATGGCTGATCACAGGCTTGGGCGGTGATATGACCGCGGGCGGAGCAGGCGCGGGCGCGGCGGGCTGCGGTTGAGGCGACCGCAGCGACCAGTAATAGGCGCCGATGGCGGCCAAGACTAGAACCACGGCAATGGCGATCCAGAGTCTCTTCATGGCACCCCCTTCCGCAAGGCTGAGGCGGAGTTACCCGGCCATTGTACGCAGCTCCGGGCGCAATCCAAGCGAGTGGTGGACGACCGCACGCGCTGCACCTGGGTAGCGATCAACCAGGAAGCGGAATCGTCCTGGTTGATCCACGTCAATATTGCGAGCCTGCCACCGCCCTAGCATAGTGTCGAATGCGCTTGCGGCAGGGTCGAGGAGACGGCGGGATGAACAAGCTGTACATGGTGCTGGATGAAGAGCAGGGTTGCTGGTCCTGGTGCATATTGCACGATCGCGAACTCATCCAGGCGTCGAAGTCGTTCGCGCGTTACGCCGACGCTTTCGCAGATGCCGAGAAGCACGGCTTCACCGGCGTGCCGAGCTTCGCCAAGGCGCAGCCCAGGCAGAAGCTCCACTAAAGCCCGAGACCGGGGCTGCGGCGCGGCCGCCGAGCTTGCAGGAACGCCATGCGCCGATCCTTGTCTGACTACCCACAGTCGGTCCATGCGCCCGCTCCTTCTATTCGCCGCTTTATCGCTTGCCGCCTGCGCCACGCCCGCGCAGCGGGCGGAAGGCATGGCTGCGTACATCAACGAGAACTACGGCCCGCTATGCGAGCGCCTGGGCTATGCGCGCGGCACGGACAAGCACCGGGACTGCATGGTGTCGATGTTCAACGCCGACGAAATCCGTGCGGCGACCGCGTGGAACGGCGGCTGGCCGGGCCCCTGGTGGAGGCCGTGGTAGCCGGCGCCGGGGAAACCCCGCTTGATATAATGCGCGCCTCCGCGTCGCCCATTCAGGCGGCGCGCACCTTTACCGGCAGCTGGGCCGGGCCTCGAGCATGAAAGCCATCGTCGCGCTGTTGCTGGGACTGTCGTTGCTGCCGGCAGCGTTTGCCAAAACGCCGGGTGAGGTCGACGTCGGCGGCGTGCTGCGCGATGCGCCCCTTTACGGTTTCGCCGGAGACTATCGCAAGCTTTCGGCGCTGCGTGGAAAGCCCTTGATCATCAACGTCTGGGCCAGCTGGTGCGGCCCGTGCCGAGCGGAAATGAGTTCGCTCGACCGCTTGTCGAAGAAGTTCGGCGGCAAGCAGTTCAACATCATCGGCGTGTCGACCGACGACGACCCCAACGCCGCCGCCGCTTTTTTGACCAAGTCCGGCGTGACCTTCGACAATTACCACGACCGCAATCTGGTCTTGGAGAACATGCTGGGGGCGAACACCATTCCGCTCACCGTCCTGGTCGACGCGCAGGGGCGCGTGGTAATGAAAGTGCGTGGGTCGCGGCAGTGGGACGGCCCCGATGCGCTCTCGCTGATAGGCAAGACCTTCCACAAGAAGCTGTAGCGCCGGCTGCTCGCGGCGCCGCAGCCGGAACGAGGCGCATCGGGAAGGAGTAGAATCTTAAAGGCGCCCGCACAGGCGCGGCGCTAGAGTAGAGAAGGCCCGAGGAGAGCCCGGCGCGCGGCGAAATTCGCGCGCAAGCAATTCGGCGAAGAAGGTTCCAGCCCTTGCTTGATCGGCTGCGGCGCGGGCCGTTCCGATGATCTGCGTTTCCTATCTTTAGAAGGCGAGTTCGACATGCGCAAGTATCTGCACATCAATCTTCAGGACCGTACCGTCAAGACGGACGAACTGGACGGCGAGGACGTCGTCCGCGTCGGGCGGCATTTTATCGCCAAGACCCTGCTCAAGCTCGGCGTGGCAAAGGTCGATCCGCTGTCGCCTGAAAATCCGCTGATCTTCTCCGCCGGCCCGTTCGCCGGCACCAACTTTTCCAATGCGAACCGCCTGAGCGTCGGCTGCAAGAGCCCGCTCACGGGCGGAATCAAGGAATCCAACGCCGGCGGCACCTTCGCTTTCGCCCTGGGCCAGATCGAGATGTCCGGCTTCACGCTCTACGGTGCGTCGAAGGAGTGGGTGGTCATCCGCATCACCAAGGACGGCGCGCTCAGCTACGACAGCGCCGAACCCTACATGGGCAAGGGCAACAACGAGGCCGCCGCGCTGCTGTTCGAGAAGTACGGCAAGAAGATCAGCTTCGCCCTGTGCGGTCCCGTCGGCGAATACCTCGGTCTGATGGCAGGGATCGCCACTCCGGACACCGACGGCCGGCCCTCGCGCATCGCCGCGCGCGGCGGCGTCGGCGCCGTGCTGGGCAGCAAGAAGGTGAAGGCGATCGTCGTCGACCTGAACAAGATGCCCACTTTCCACGACCGCAAGAAAGTGATCGGCGCGGTGCGCGAATACGGCGACCGGCTGCAGAAAGAGCCGGCGATCGACGTCTACCGCCGCGTCGGCACGGCGATGATGAGCGACATCATGAATCGACTGGGCGGCCTGCCGGTGCGCAATTTCAGCGTCGGCCGCAACGTCGATACCGCGGTCGCCCCGCACAAGCTGGGCGGAGACTACGTGCGCGAGAGGAACCTCTCCCGCGGCGGGCAGACTACGCACGCCTGCATGCCGGGCTGCCAGATCGAATGCAGCAACGTCTACGTCGACAAGGACGGCAAGGAAATGGTGTCGCCGCTCGAATACGAGACGCTCGGCCTGATGGGCAGCAACTGCGGACTGGACGATCCGGACGACGTCGCGCGCGTGAATGCGGTGGCGAACGACCTCGGCATCGACACCATCGAAGCCGGCGCGACCCTGGGCGTGCTGATGGAGGCGGGTCAAGGCAAGTTCGGCGACGTGGAGTTCATGCTGCGCTCGCTCGACGAAATCCGCCGCGGCAGCGAACTCGGCCGCATCCTCGCCCAGGGCGCGGCGCGCACCGGCGTGCACTTCAAGGTCGCGCGCGTGCCCACCATCAAGCAGCAGAGCATCAGCGCCTACGACCCGCGCGTGGTCGAGGTGACGGGCATTTCCATGATGGTCACGGCGCAGGGCGCCGACCATACCGCGGGCAACCTGCCGGTGTTCGACTGCAAGGACAAGACCACCGATGAGTTGGTCGCGGCGAGCCTCGGCATCCAGGCGACCTGCGCCGCGGCCGATTCGCTCGGCTTCTGCATCTTCGGCCGCTCGGTGACGAACGTCAGCGCGGAGCTGATCGTCAACGCCTTGAACGATGCCCATGGCACCAAGCTCGAACCCGCCTTCATCAACCAGCTCGGCCTGGAAGCGCTGCGCATGGAGTGGGAATTCAACAAGCAGGCGGGATTCGGGGAAAAGGACGACGAATTACCCGCGTTCTTCTATGCCGAAGCGCTCGCGCCGACGGGCAAGACCGCGCGCCACCACAGCGCCGAGGTGAACCGGCGGCTGCGCGAACTGCTAACAGCTTAATATTCGCTACAGGCTCAGGCGCCGGGCGCTTCCGAGCCGCGCCTGAGCTCAGCCAGCGCGGCTTCCAGCGCGGCGACACGCCGCTCGAGTTCTTCCAGACGATCGTCTGCCACCGGCGACTCTGCGCGCGTGAGAGCGGCCTCGCTTTTGGCTTCGACGCTTTGCGCCGGCACGCTGCCGAAGGTATGCGCATAGCGCGACTCGCGTCTTCCCGGCTCGCGTGCAAGGCGCAGCACGAAAGGGCCGTCTTCCCGTCGGGCGAGCGCATCCAGCACGGTTTCCACTTCGCTCACGTCGTCGTAGCGGCATAGGCGACTCGCGCGGGCGCGCAATTCGCCCGGCGTCTGCGGGCCGCGCAGAAACAGTTCGCACACGATGGCCAGCTCCTGCGGCGAGAATTTGAGCGTGCCGAAGGTCGTGTTGCAGAACAGGTGCTGGTACTTGGGCACGCGACTGCCGTAGCCGCTCTGTTCGGCGACCAGGCGTTTCTTCATCAGCCGGTCGAGAACGGCCTGCACCTCGATTTCGCCGAGGTCCATCACCGGCTCGCGATTGCTCCGCTGGTTGCAGGCGTTGGTGAGCGCGTTCAGCGACAGAGGATATTGATCGGGCGTGGCGATCTCTTTCTCGATCAGGCAGCCGATGACGCGGATTTCGTCGGGGGCAAGTTCCGGATTCATGTTCTTCGCCTAATTGGTCGGCGCACGACGCGAAACGCCAAGGGGCGCCATTATCGCCTGTTTTTCGGGCGTCATACGCAATGTCGGGCGCCCTGAGCGCGGATCCGTTGCGCCCGCAGCCGCTAGACAAACGCGCGCTTCCACCGTAGTCTATGCCACCCCGTTTTCCGCCCGGAGGACGGGGAAGGACACTCGCCCGGCGCGAATCTAACCGACAATGAACCTGCAAGAGCTTCGCCGGATCGTCTTCGGCGCGCCGCTCGATCCTCTCAACCCCAAAGCGCGACAGCACATCGTGCTGCTCGCTTTCCTCGCCTGGGTGGGCCTGGGCGCGGACGGGCTGTCGTCCGCCTGCTACGGCCCGGAAGAGGCGTTTCTCGCGCTGGGCGAGCACGGCCACCTGGGGCTGTACCTCGCGACCGCAACCGCGCTCACGGTGTTCATCATATCGATCGCCTACAACCAGGTTATCGAGCTGTTTCCTTCCGGCGGCGGCGGCTACAAGGTCGCGACCAGCCTGATCGGACCGCACGCGGGCCTGGTGTCCGGTGCGGCGCTGATCGTCGACTACGTGCTCACCATCGCCATTTCTGCGGCGAGCGGCATGGACGCACTGTTCAGCCTGCTGCCGCCCGGCGCGGCGTCGATCAAGCTGGCGGTGGAACTGGCGCTGGTCGCGTTGCTCATCTTCCTCAACATGCGCGGCATGAAGGAATCGATCCAGGTGCTGTTGCCGATCTTCCTCGTTTTCTTCATCACCCACTTCCTGCTCATCGTCTACGGCATCGCGTTCCAAGGCGAGCACCTTCCCGATCTCGTGCCAGACACGTTCAAGGAGACGGGGGAACTCATGCGGCAGCACGGTTGGGTGTTCGTCGCCGCGCTGTTCCTGCGTGCCTACTCGTTGGGCGGCGGCACCTACACCGGCCTGGAAGCGGTGTCGAACAACGTGCACATGTTGGCCGAGCCGCGCGTGCGCACCGGCAAGCTCACCATGCTGTACATGGCCTTGTCGCTGTCCTTCACCGCCGGCGGCATCATCCTGCTCTACCTCTTGTGGAATGCAAAGCCGGTGACCGGTCAGACGCTGAATGCAGTGACGTTCCAGGCGATCATTCAAAGCTTGAATTGGGAGAGCCCCGTTGCCGGACAGGTCGCGCTGCTCGTCACCCTGGCTTCCGAAGGGGGCTTGCTCTTTGTCGCTTCCAACACCGGTTTTCTCGGCGGACCCGCCGTGCTCGCCAACATGGCGGCGGACTCCTGGATGCCGAACCAGTTCCGCCATCTGTCCAACCGCCTGGTGACGCAGAACGGCATCCTCATCATGGGGCTCGCCGCCTTAGGCATCCTGCTCTGGAGCGGGGGCAAGGTCGCGCTCCTCGTAGTGCTCTACAGCATCAACGTGTTCCTCACCTTCTCGTTGTCGCTGCTCGGGCTGTGCATCTACTGGTGGCGCCGGCGCGGCACGCAAGGCTGGCGGTCGCGGCTGCTCCTGTCTGCGACCGGCCTGTCGGTCACGGCGAGCATCCTCGTCGTCACCACCGTGGAGAAATTCGCCGAGGGCGGCTGGGTCACCATGCTGATCACCGGCGTCGTCATCACCTGTTGCCTCGGCATCAAGAGTCACTACGAAGCGACCAAGGCGCAGCTGCGTAAGGCGGACGAGCTCTTCGGCGACCAGTTCTACGGCAGCATCACCAACCCGCCCCAGCTCGACCCCGAGAAGCCGACTGCGGTGTTCATGGTCGGATCGAGCCGCGGCGGCGCGATGCACGCGCTGCTCTGGGTGCGGCGCCTGTGGCCGGAGCATTACAAGAACTTCGTCTTCTTGAGCGCGCGCGAAGTCGACGCGCAGAGCTTCGGCGGCGCCGAGGAGCTGGCGACCCTGCGCCAGCGCGCCATTTCCGACATGCATTACTACGTCAATTTCTGCCACAGCCACGGGCTGGCGGCGAAATACGATCTCGCCTTCGGCACCGACACGGCGGAGGAAATGACCAAGCTCGCGCTCAAGGTGCGCGAGGATTTTCCCAACTGCGTGTTCTTCACCAGCAAGCTGGTGTTCGAGCGCGAGAACTGGCTGATCCGCCAGTTGCACAACCAGACCGCGCTCGCGATGCAGAGCCGCCTGCATCTGCAGGGGATCCAGATGGTGATCCTGCCGATGCGGATCTGAGCGCTTCAGGACTTGCGCCTTGCGCGGCGCGGGGCTTCGGGCGCGGCAAGCGGCAAAGGCAGCGCCGTCTGGTATTTCACTTGCTTCAGTGAAAAGCTCGACTTGATGTTGCCCACGCCGGGTATCTTGGCGAGGAACTCGACGATGAAGCGCTCGAGCGCCTGCACGTCGGCGACCACCACGCGCAACAGGTAATCGGAGTCGCCGGTCATCAAGTAGCACTCCATCACTTCTGGTCGCTCGCGGATGGCGCGCTCGAAAGTCTGCAGCGCCGCGCCCACCTGGCGCTCGAGCGTGACCTGGATGAACACGCTCGCCGTCAGGCCGCATTTCAAAGGGTCGAGCAGGCTCACATGGCGGCTGATGATGCGCGCCGCCTCCAGCGCGCGCACGCGCGCGAGGCAGGCCGAAGGCGAGAGGTTCACTGCGCGCGCGAGTTCGACGTTGGTGATGCGCGCGTTCTCCTGCAGCCGGGCGAGGATTCTCCAATCTACGGTATTGAGTCGGTTATCTGGCATAAAATTCTGTAAAGAGGCTATTGCATACAATATTATGCGGAATTATCCGCTTTAGGCCAGACACAACGCAAGCACCTGCGGCCCAATCCGCGTTAGCATTAAGTATCCGCACAGCGCTGGATGACATCATGACCGACCTATCCGACCTCGGTTCCTCCGCCTTCTGGCGCGTCAATCCGAAAGATCCCGATCCGATCGAGACGCGCGAGTGGCTCGATGCCTTCGACGCCCTGGTCGAAACCGAAGGCCGCGAGCGCGCGACCTACCTGTTGCGCCGGCTGCTCGATCACGCGCGCAAGCGCCGGGTGCGGTTGCCGCCGGTACTGAACACGCCTTACTGCAACAGTATCGGGCTGGCCGACCAGCCGCAATTCCCGGGCAACTTGGAAATCGAGCAGCGCCTATCTTCCATCGTGCGCTGGAACGCGCTCGCCATGGTGGTGCGTGCCAACCGCGCGCATGCGGAACTCGGCGGCCATATCGCGAGCTACGCCTCGGCGGCGGACCTGTTCGAAGTAGGCTTTAACCACTTCTTCCGCGGCGCCTCCGGCAGCGAGCGCGGCGATCTCGTGTTCTTCCAGCCGCATTCGGCCACCGGCGTCTATTCGCGCGCCTTCCTTGAGGGGCGGCTGTCCGAGGATCAGCTCGCGCATTACCGCCAGGAGTGCGCCGCTCAGGCATCGGGCGCGGCGGCGCAAGGACTGGCGCATGCGGGCAAGGGGCTCGCCTCCTATCCGCATCCCTGGCTGATGCCGCAGTTCTGGCAGTTCCCCACCGGCTCCATGGGCCTGGGGCCGATCCAGGCGATCTTCCAGGCGCGCTTCATGAAGTATCTCGCCGACCGCAACATCCTCGACACCGGCGGACGCAAGGTGTGGGCTTTCCCCGGCGACGGTGAGATGGACGAGCCCGAGTCGCTCGCGGGGCTGTCGCTCGCCGCGCGCGAAGGCTTGGACAACCTCATTTTCGTCGTCAACTGCAATCTGCAGCGGCTGGACGGTCCGGTGCGCGGCAACGGCTCGGTGATCCAGGAACTGGAGGGCCTGTTCGCCGGCGCCGGCTGGAACGTGGTGAAGCTCCTTTGGGGCTCGGACTGGGATCCGCTGTTCGCCCGCGACGAGGACGGCGTCTTGCTGCAGCGCCTGCACGAGACCGTGGACGGCGAATTCCAGACCTATGCGGCCACCGACGGGCGCTTCAATCGCGAGCATTTCTTCAACAAGTATCCGGAACTGCAGTCGCTGGTCGCGCACATGTCGGACGAGGACATCGACCGCCTGCGCCGCGGCGGCCACGATCCGGTGAAGATCTACGCCGCCTACCACGCGGCAGCGAACCACCGCGGCCGGCCGACGGTGATCCTCGCGCAGACGAAGAAGGGCTACGGCATGGGCCACTGGGGCCAGGGCAAGATGACTACCCACCAACAGAAGAAACTCGACATGGAAGCGCTGCGCGCCTTCCGCGACCGCTTCGCGCTGCCGCTGACCGACGAAGAGGTGGAGGCGGTGAGTTTCTTCAAGCCGGCGGCGGACGCGCCGGAGATGAAATACCTGCACGCGCGACGGCGCGCGCTGGGCGGCTACCTGCCGGCGCGCTCGAGCGTCGCGCCTAAACTCGTAGTGCCGGAACTTGCCAGCCTAGCGCGCTTTGCCGAGGGCTCGAACGGCCGCGAGCAATCCACCACCATGGTGTTCGTGCAGCTGCTCGCCCAGCTGTTGAAGGACGCGCAGCTCGGCCCGCGCATCGTCCCCATCGTCGCGGACGAGGCGCGCACTTTCGGCATGCAGACGCTGTTTCGCCAGGTCGGCATCTATTCCGCCCTCGGCCAGCTCTATGAACCCGAGGACCACGACGAACTGCTCTATTACCGCGAGGCAAAGGACGGACAGATCCTGGAAGAGGGCATCAACGAGGCCGGCGCGGTGTCTTCCTGGATCGCGGCGGCCACCAGCTACAGCGCCCACGGCACGCCGATGCTGCCGTTCTATGCCTTCTACTCCATGTTCGGCTTCCAGCGCATCGGCGATCTCCTATGGGCGGCGGCGGATTCGCGCTCGCGCGGCTTTCTCATCGGCGCCACGGCGGGACGCACCACCCTCGCCGGCGAAGGCCTGCAGCACCAGGACGGTACCAGCCACCTGCTCGCCTCCACTATTAGCAACTGCGTCGCCTACGATCCCTGTTACGGCTACGAGCTGGCGCTGATTCTGCAGGACGGCATGCGGCGCATGCTGCAGGTGCAGGAAGACGTGTTCTACTACGTCACGGTGATGAACGAAAACTACGCGCAGCCGCCGCTGCCGGCCGGCGCGGAAGAGGGCATCGTGCGCGGCATGTACCGGCTGCGCGCTTCTTCTCTTGCCGCCGGCAGCAAGAAGACCCTGCATCGCGTGCAGCTCCTCGGTTCGGGCACCATCCTGCGCGAGGCGCTCGCCGCGGCAGAGCTGCTCGAACGCGAGCACGGCATCGCCGCCGACGTCTGGAGCGTCACCAGCTTCACCGAGCTGCGGCGCGACGGGCTCGCGGCCGACGCCTGGAACTCCGAACACGCCGATGCGCCGCGCCGGAGTTGGGTGGAGCAGTGCCTCGCCGGCGCGCTGGGGCCGGTGATCGCGGCAAGCGACTACGTGCGCGCGGTTCCCGACCTCATCCGCGCCTGGGTGCCGGGGCAGTACGCGGTGCTCGGCACCGACGGCTTCGGCCGCAGCGACACGCGGGCCGCGCTCAGGCGCTACTTCGGCGTCGATGCGCAGGCGATCGCGCAGGCGGCGCTGCGCGCTGCGAGTTCTTGAGTCGCCGCGGTCGCGTGGCCGTGGCCGCTCATTTTCGCAGCACTGCGCCGCGCGCGAGCGGCTTCACGCTCTTCTGATAGATCCACAGCCAGCCCTTCTCCTCGGGCGTGGCGAACTGCTGCAGGCGTTCCCTGCGCGCAGCCAATTCCGCCGCATCCACCTCCAGTTCAACCACGCGTCTCGCCACGTCGATGGCAATGCGGTCGCCGTTCTGCACCAGGCCAAGCGGCGAGCCCGCTTCCGCCGCTTCGGGCGAAATCTCGCCCACCACCAAACCCTTGTTCACCAGTCCCGAGAGCTGGCCGTCCGTGACCACCGCGACGCGTTCGCTTAAGCCTGCGCCGTCCAGAGCGAACACCAGGGCGGAGGCCATAGCCATGCCCGGCCCGCCTTTGATCCCCATGCCGCGCAGCACGATCACCTGTCCCGCGCGGATCTCGCCCCTTGCCAAACCCTCGAGTGCCGCTTCGCGCGAGTGGTAGATGTTCGCTTCGCCGGCGAATTGCAGCGGGCGGGTATCCGCGACCCCGAGCTTGACGATCGCGCCCTCCGGCGCGAGCGAGCCGCGGACGATGACGATCGACGGTTTGCGTGCGAGCGGACGCTCCACCGTGCGGATGACGCGTTCATCCGCCACCATTATGTCTTGCAGCGCAGCGCCCAGCGTCTCGCCCGTGACCGTCAGCGCATCCAGCTGCAAATGCCGCTCGAGCCGTTTCATCACCGCGCGCGTACCGCCCGCCTGTTCGAGTTCCTCGATCAAGTGCTCGCCGTTGGGACGTATGGCGGCGAGCAACGGGATCGCGTCGGCGTAGCGCTCGAACAGGGCGTAGACGTCGACCTCGCATTCGGCTTCGAGCGCTATCGCCTGCAGATGCTTCACGCAGTTGATCGAACCGGACAAGCTCAAGACGGTCATCGCCGCGTTGGCGAAGGCCGCCTGAGTGAGGATGTCGCGCGGCTTGAGATCGTCCCACACCATCTGCACGATGCGGCTGCCGGCAGCGCGCACGTACTCCCACATCTGCGCGCTGTTCGCCGCCACCGGCGCGCTGCCAGGGAGCGCCATGCCCAGCGCTTCGCAGGCGATGTGCATGGAATTGGCCGTGCCCATGCCGGCGCAGACGCCGGGACCGAGCACGGCATTGTCGCTCATGCCGGTGAGGTCCTCGACGGAGAGCTTGCCGCTCGCCACGTGGCCGGCCTGCAGAAACACTTCCTCGATGTCGACGTGCTTGCCGCGGTAGTTGCCGCTCGGCTGATAGCCGCAGATCACCATCAGCGTGGGAATGTTCAGCCGCCCCGCGGCCATGATTTGGCCGGGCGTGGTTTTGTCGCAGGACGCGAGGCACACCATGCCGTCCAGCAGCGCGCCTTCGACCGCGACTTCGATGTCGTTCACGATCAGGTCGCGGCTCGGCAGGATGTAGCCGCCGCGGTGGCCGGCGCTGGTGATGAAGTCGCTCGGGGCGGCGGTGCGCACTTCGAACGGAAGGCCCCCCGCTGCGCGTATCGCCTCCTTCATCTTCGCCGCCACCCCGTCGAGATGGGAAAAGCAGGAAGAGAGCTCGGACGAAGTATTCACCACGGCGATCTTCGGCTTTTCCATGTCCGCGTCGGAAAGCCCGAGCGCGCGCCATTGCGAGCGGCGCACCGCCCAGCGCGACGTTCCCGGTTCGAGGTTGCTGCGCAGTTTCCTTTTCATCGCATGCTCCATTCGCTACGCTCCGCGCGCGACATTCCTTCGCCCGCCGAGCTTGCGGCCGGCGTGAACGGACGCGGCTACCGGCCGGCGAGCTACTCTTTCTTGAGGACTTCGACGATGCCCGCGTCCGCGTCGACGCGGACCCAGTCGCCGGTCGCGATCAGCGCGAGCGGGTCCTGATCGAAATCGGTGAGCGCGGGCGCGTGCACGACCACCGCGCCGAGCGCGATCTTGGTCGTCATCTCCGTGAACAGCATGGCGAGCGGCGCGGCGCCCGCGATCCGCGCGCTGTGGAACAGGCTGGACCAGCCCGAAGACCCCTTGGCCCCGGGGAACACCAGGATCTTCCCCTTGAAGCTCTGCCCGCGCAGCTCGTGCCGCGTCTCGATGATGCTGCCGCTGCGGGGGTCGATGCCGCCCCAGCCGGAGATTCGGTCGTGTGTAACCAGCGCTTCGCCTTCGGCGCGGCCGCCGACCACCTTTCTTCCGTGCAGTACGAGTTTCTTCATTTCAATTGTTCCACGATGCGAGGGGGCAGGCCCCCTCGCGCACCCCGGCTCTTGGGAAAACGCCGCCTCGCGCCGTTTTCATCCCAGTCCGCCCGACCAACGTCCGGTCACTGCCGCTTGGACGCAATCCGCAGTGGTGCCGAACCAGGCCTGCACTCCCATGATCGCCGGCAGGTAATGCGCCTGCTTGGCCGAGTCCAGCGCCACCACCTTCGCCCCCTTGGGCATGACGCGGCCGAAAGCCGAGCAGGTGTCGGTCATCAAGTGCCCTCCGGCATCAGTGATGATCTTGGTGTAGCCGTTCCGGTCCGCCATCTGCTTGATCGCATGCGGGGTGAAGATCCACAAGCTCGTGCCGGCGTGCACGCGGCTTCCTTCGAGCAGCTGGCACACTTCCCATATCTGCTCGAGCGAATAATGCGGGCAGCCGAGCATGACGTAATCCACCTGGGCATCGCGCGCGGTCGTGTTCAGGCGCTCGTAGGCGAGCCTGCGTTCGGCTTCGCCGTATTTCAGCGAAGCGACGGGCTTTCTGCCCTGGAATACCGCTTCCAGGTGCGGCGCTTCGGGCGTCACGCCGATGACGTGATACATCTCGACGCCGCCGGAAGAAGACGCCGCGGCGCCGAAGTGCTTGAGCCGCGCGAGATTGGGAACCTGCCGAATGCCGCTCAAGACGGGGACGCGTTCCTGCACGACTTCGCCGACGTAATAGCCGAGCAGCCCCCAATCGGCCGTGGATTTCACTTCGATCTCGACTTCGATCAAGTGGCTGCCGAGTCGGTTCTCGTCCAGGTGATAGCCCCAATAGGGGATCTTGCCGGTGAGCATTGCCGCGCCCGCGCTCTCGCGCCCCTCGGCGTTGGTGCGCGCGCCGAGAACCGAATTGCAGTAGATGACCGCAGACGATTCCATCCAGGCGCAATGCTCGCCTTTCACCGGGACGTTGCCCACCTGATAGGGTGTGCAGGTGTTGAGCAGTTGCACGCCGCGGCTGGCGACATAGGCCTCGCCCCGACGGTAGAGCTGCACCAGCTCCGCGCTCACTCCCTGCTCGGCGGCGTGCGTCGGATCGATGCCTTGCTGCAAGTGCGAGCTATACGCCTTGACCTTAGGGATAGTCACCACTTCCGCGCTGTCGAGGCTGAACTCGGAAAACACGGCGTCGAAGCTGCCCCCGTGCTGCGCCGCGTAGTCGCGCACGAAGGGCGTAGTGGCGCCGACCGTGGCGCAGACGTTGTTGGTATCGACCAGCCGCTCGGCGCCCAGCGCTTCGCCGTAGCGCACCAGCAGGTCCATCGCCTTTTGCCGCGCGGGGCCGTCTTCCCCGTCCAGCATGCGGCGTTCGTCGTCAGCGAGTTTCATTCTGTCATGCTTCCGTCGGCGTTCGGTGCAGGGTGCGAGGCATCATTCGGGCTTGATGCCGGCATCCTTCACCCACTTCGCCCACTTGGCGAGCTCGACCTTGAGGAAGTTGCCGAAGTCCTCGGGCGTGCCCGTGCCCATGACTTCCAGGCCGATGCCGTTCAGCCGATCGCGCACCTCCGCACGCGCGAGGACGGCGCGCATTTCCGCGTTCAAGCGAGTGACGATTTCCTTGGGCGTGCCGGCCGGCGCGAGCACCCCGTTCCAGGAGGTGAGCGCGAAGCCAGGCAGCGTCTCGCTCATTGCCGGCACGCCGGGCAGGAGTTCGGTGCGCTTGTTGGTGGCGGCGAGCGCACGCATCCGGCCGCTCTTGATATGCGGCAGCCCGGTGCCGAAGTCGATGAAATAGAACTGGGTCTGGCCGCTGATCAGATCGGTCGCAGCCTGCGGGCTCGACTTGTAGGCGACCGCGACGGCGTCGATGCCGGACATGACGCGGAAGGTTTCGCCTGCGACCTGCGCCGTGCTCGAGGCATAGGGAAAGGACAGCTTGCCGGGATGGGCCTTGGCATAGGCGATCAGCTCGGCCGTGGTCTTCGCCGGTATGTCGTTATTCACCACCAGCACGAACGGAACTTCGCCTACCAGCAGGATGGGGGCGAAGTCCTTGATCGGATCGTAAGGCAACTTCTTGAACATGGCGGGATTCGCCGAATGGCTGGTGTTCGTGGTCATGAACAGCGTGTAGCCGTCCGGGGGGGACTTGGCGACGAATTCGGCCGCGATCTG
Source organism: uncultured Enterobacteriaceae bacterium (assembly GCA_964565875.1). Lineage (GTDB taxonomy): Bacteria > Pseudomonadota > Gammaproteobacteria > Burkholderiales > SG8-39 > 2-12-FULL-64-23. The sequence continues at coordinate 52,446 of CAZMGP010000027.1, read as the reverse complement.
TCCGCTCGCTCCGGGCTTCGCGTCGACAATCACCGGTTGGCCGAGCCGGTCGATCAATGCCTGCGCCACCACGCGCGCGATGCTGTCGGTGGCACTGCCCGCCGCGAAGGGCACCACCAGGCGGATCGGTTTGTTCGGATGCTGGGCCTGCGCTGCCGTCGCGAGGACGGACAACAGGATCAAGGCCAAACGCAAAAGCGATTTCATGCGACTCCTCCTCTGACTTGGTATGCGATCGAGCGTGCGCTCGGGAAGCGGGTGCTAGCCTCTCTTTGCCTTTTCCGGTGATTCGCCGTACGGCGGGGCGTAGATCACCAGCACCTTCACCGGGGTGTCGCTCGTCACCGTGAACACATGGGGCGCGTCTGCGGGAAAAAAACAGCACTCGCCGGGCCCGAGCTCGCGCGCTTCGCCTCCTACCTCGGCGCGGGCGCGTCCCTCCAGCATGTAGCAGACCTGTTCGATCCCCGGATGGCTATGCGGCAGCGCGCCCTGGCCTTTTTCGATCACGCCCAATACGACCTCGAGCTGTTTCGCGCCTACCGTGCCGGGGCCGATGAGCCGGTAGTTCGTGGTGCCGGTGTGATTGGCCGGATGGTAGGGCGCGACCGATCCCTGATTTACAAAGAACTTAGAGGCGGACATGGGCTGAGCTGGGGGGGCGTCGTTTTCGCTATTCTAAGCTACTGTTCACTAAGCTACAGTTCACCATATGGCCACGGCGCTAAGGTCTGCTGCTGCGACGGCGCAGGCGCCAGAGGCGAATGGACGCTTCGTCGTGAACCCAAACCCGCTTGATCCAGATCAAACGTGAACGAAGACTAAGCCTTTGACTTGCTTTATAATTAACACTGACACAATCCTCGGGCCGGCTTGCCCGCCGCGCTAGTGATTGATTCCGGAAAACACGCTAAAGAAATGCAGCTCTACGCCCTCGGCCTGAACCACAACACCGCGCCGCTCGCGATCCGCGAGCAGATGGTGTTTCACGTCGAGAAGCTGCAGGCGGCGCTGCGCGAACTGATTCAGACCAAGCACGTGGGCGAGGCTGCGATCCTCTCCACCTGCAACCGCACGGAACTCTATTGCTCGGTGGCCGAGCCGGCGGATGCGCTTTCCTGGATGGCCGAATACCAGCGGCTGAAGCCGCAGGACCTGAAGCCCTATCTTTACGCCCTGCCGAAAGAACAGGCGGTGCGCCATGCTTTCCGCGTCGCCTCCGGCCTCGAATCCATGGTGCTGGGGGAGCCGCAGATCCTGGGACAGATGAAGGAGGCGGTGCGCCAGGCCGAGTCGGCGGGAACGCTAGGCACGCTTTTGCACAAGCTGTTCCAGCGCTCGTTCGCGGTGGCGAAAGAAGTGCGCACCAACACCCAGATCGGCGCCAATGTGGTGTCGATGGCGGCGGCGGCGGTCAAGCTCTCGGCACGCATCTTCCCCAGCCTGAAGGAGCAGAAGATCCTGTTCATCGGCGCGGGCGAGATGATCGAATTGTGCGCGACGCATTTCGCCGCGCAGCAGCCGCGCGCCCTGACGGTGGCGAGCCGCACGCTCGAGCGGGCGCGCTCGCTCGCGCATCGCTTCAGCGGCAACGCTTTCGAGCTGCGCGAGCTGCCCGAGCACCTGCACGAATACGACATCGTGGTGTCCTGCACTGCGAGTTCTCTGCCCATCCTCGGCAAGGGCACGGTGGAGCGCGCGATCAAGGCGCGCCGGCGCCGGCCTATGTTCATGGTCGACCTCGCCGTGCCGCGCGACATCGAGCCCGAAGTCGCCGGCATGGACGACGTGTTTCTCTACACCGTCGACGATCTGGGCGAGATGGTGAAGTCCGGCGTGGACGCACGCCAATCGGCGGTGGCGCAGGCCGAGGCGATCATCGAGACCAGTGTGGGCAGCTTCCTGCATTGGCTGTCTTCGCGCGAGCTGGTGCCGACCATACGCGCGCTGCGGAGCCACGCCGAGGAAGCGCGCGGCGAGGAAGTGCAGCGCGCGTTAAAACTCTTGGCGCGCGGCGACGATCCGAAGCAGGTGCTGGAAGCCTTGTCGCACGGCCTCACCAATAAGCTGATGCATGCGCCGACGCAGGCGCTGAACGACGCCGCGCCCGAAGAACGCACCCGGCTCGCGGAGCTGGTTTCCCGCCTGTATCAGATCGGCAGCCCGCGTTAGCTCGCGGCCCTGCCGTCTTCGTCATGAAGTCCTCTATTGCCGCAAAGCTGGAGCAGCTCGTTCACCGTCTGGGCGAGGTGACGCGGCTTTTGTCCAGCGAAGATGCGGTGCGCGACATGGACAACTACCGCAAGCTCACGCGCGAGCACGCCGAGCTGACGCCGGTGGTCGAGCTGTATCAGGCGTTCAAGCAGGCCGAGGCGGACGCGCAGACGGCGCAGGAGATGCTCGCCGACCCGCAGATGAAATCCTTCGCCGAGAGCGAGCTGCGCGAGGCCAAGGAACGCATGGCGACGATCGAAGTCGACCTGCAGAAGCTGCTATTGCCCCGCGATCCGAACGACGAGCGCAACACTTTTCTCGAAATCCGCGCGGGCACGGGTGGCGACGAATCGGCGCTGTTCGCCGGCGATCTGTTCCGCATGTACACGCGTTACGCCGAGCGCCAGCGCTGGCAGGTCGAGCTGATTTCAGCGAGTGAATCGGAGCTCGGCGGCTATAAGGAGGTGATCGCGCGCATCGTTGGCCAGGGGGTGTATTCGAAACTGAAGTTCGAATCCGGCGGCCACCGCGTGCAGCGCGTGCCGGCGACCGAGACGCAGGGGCGCATCCACACCTCGGCCTGCACCGTGGCGGTGATGCCTGAGGCCGAGGAAATCGACGAGGTGGTGATCAACCCCGCGGAAATTCGCATCGACACCTTCCGCGCCTCGGGCGCGGGCGGCCAGCACATCAACAAGACCGATTCCGCGGTGCGTGTCACTCACCTGCCAACCGGCATCGTGGTCGAATGCCAGGACGGCCGTTCGCAGCACAAGAACAAAGCGCAGGCGCTTTCGGTGCTCGCGGCGCGCATCATGGATAAGCAGCAGCGCGAGCAAGCGGCGAAGCAGGCCGCGACGAGGAAGAGCCTGATCGGCTCGGGCGATCGCTCCGAGCGCATCCGCACCTACAATTTCCCGCAAGGGCGTGTCACCGACCACCGCATCAACCTCACGCTGTACAAGATCGGTGACGTCATGGACGGCGACCTCGCCGAATTGACCGGCGCACTTGCGGCCGAGCATCAGGCCGAGCAGCTTGCGGCGCTCGCCGAAGAAGCCGCGACCTGACACGGCTGTGACGCTGGGAGAGCTCCTTAAGCAAAGCGAGTTGCCGCCGCTGGAAGCGCGTCTGCTTGCCGAAGCGGCTTTCGGTCAGACTTCCGCTTGGCTGATCGCTCACGCGGGCGAGGCGGCGCCGGCTGAAACTGCGCGGCGGTTCGCAGCGTTTGCGGCGCGACGCCGCGCGGGCGAGCCCGTCGCCTATATTCTCGGGACGCGCGAATTCTACGGCCTCGAGTTCGTCGTGTCGCCCGCGGTGCTGATTCCGCGCCCCGAGACCGAACTCTTGGTCGAGTTCGCGCTTGCGAAGATCGACGAGGGCGATTCTACGCGGGTGCTCGATCTCGGCACGGGCAGCGGCGCGATCGCTGTCGCGCTCGGCCACGAGCGGCCGCGAGCGCAAGTGACCGCAATCGATGCGGACGCGGCGGCGCTCGCTCTCGCTCGCGAGAACGCCCAGCGCCACGGCGTGCGGCTGCGCCTGCTGCAAGGCAATTGGTTCGAGCCGCTCGGCGACGAGGTTTTCGACCTCGCCGTCGCCAATCCCCCCTATGTCGCGGCGCTCGACCCGCATCTGGACATGGGTGATGTGCGCTACGAGCCGCGGCGCGCGCTGGTGGGGGGCGCCGACGGCCTGGACTGCATTCGCGCCATCGCCGCCGGCGCGCGCGCGCACCTTGCCCCCGGCGGCTGGATTTTCATCGAGCACGGCTACGACCAGGCTGAGGCCTGCCGCGCCCTGTTTGCGGCGCAAGGCTACGCGGACGTGCAGAGCTGGCGCGATCTCGCGGCAATCGAACGGGTCACCGGCGCGCGCCGCGCCTAGCCACGCGGTTGACGCGGCCGTGGTTTGCCGTTAAGGTTGTATATGCACGTATTTCGTCGGTGAAGGAAATCCCATGGATGTGAAGGTCGAAGCGGGCGCAGCGTCTGCGCCACATGGCATTACGCCGCTAGCGCAGGTAAAGCACTTGTCCGGACTCGAATTCATGCGCGGCCTATTGGCGGGCAAGTATCCGCCGCCGCCCATCACTGCAGCGCTCAAGTTCGCCCTCACCGAGGTGGAGCAGGGCCGCGCCGTGTTCGAGGGCGAACCCGATTTCGCCTTTTACAACCCCATCGGCAGCGTCCACGGCGGCTACGCCGCGACCCTGCTCGATTCCTGCATGGGTTGCGCCGTGCACGCTTCGCTCGCTCCGGGGCAGGCGTACACCACGCTCGAATTCAAGATCAATTTCGTGCGCGCCATTACCGACCAGGCCGGTAGGGTGCGCGCCGTGGGCAAGGTGATCCATCCGGGCAGCCGCGCGGCCACGGCCGAAGGGCATCTGTACGACACGCGCGGCAAGCTTCTCGCCCACGCAACCACCACCTGTCTGGTGTTCCCAATTTGAACGCAGGGGCCGAAGCGCTCGCCCGACGCTTTCTCTCCGGTCCGATCGCCGCGACCATCCTCAAGCTCGCCGCGCCCAACGTACTCGGGCTCGTCGCCGCCACCATCACCATCGCCTACGACGGCCATGTGCTTGGCCGACTCGGTGCCGATGCGCTCGCCGGCGTGTCGCTCGTCTTCCCCTGGTCGATGCTGATGTTCCAGATGTCCGGTGGCGGCATGGGCAGCGCCATCGCCTCTGCCGTCGCGCGCGCCCTCGGCGCACGGCGCGCCGAAGAAGCGGCGGCCTTGGTGTGGCACGCGCTCGCCATCGCACTCGGCATGTCGGCGCTGTTCGCGTTGACGGCAGCGCTCGTCGGGGAGAGGCTCTACCGCGCCATGGGCGGCGAGGGCGCGGCGCTGGCGCACGCGCTCGCCTACTCCGCGGTAATTTTCGGCGGCGCCACCGCCACCTGGACGACCAACGTGCTGGGCGGCGTGCTGCGCGGCAGCGGCAACATGGTGGTACCGGCGTTCGCCATGGTGGGCAGTGCGCTCGGACACTTGCTGCTTTGCCCGCTGCTGGTGTTCGGCCTGGGGCCGGTGCCGGCGCTCGGCACGGCGGGCGCCGCCGCGAGCCTGGTCATTCTGTATTCGATTTCGAGCCTGGCGCAGTTCGGATATCTTTGCTCGACCAGGAGCAGTCTCAAGCCCAGCCTGCGCGGCGTGAGGCTGCGGCGCGCGTATTTCCGGAGCATCCTGCGCGTGGGCCTGCCGGCATCGCTGAGCCCGGTACTGTCGAACTTGAGCGTCGCCGTGGTGACGGGCTACGCCGCGAGCTTCGGTACCGCGGTTCTCGCCGGCTACGGCATGGGGGCGCGGCTGGAATACGTGCTGGTGCCGCTCACCTTCGGCATCGGCGCGGCCTTAGTGACCCTCGTCGGAGTGAACATCGGCGCCGGCCAGCCGGCGCGCGCCAAGCGCATCGCCTGGACGGGCGGGGCCATGGCGGCGGCGATCGCCGGCGCCATAGGCGGCTTCGTGGCGTTGCTGCCGCACACTTGGATAGGGCTATTCACCCGCGACGCGGCCGTACTTGCCGCGGGCATGGCCTACTTGCGCATCGTCGGGCCGTTCTACGCCTTTTTCGGGCTGGGCCTGTCGCTGTTCTTCGCCTCTCAGGGCGCAGGTAGGATGTTCTGGCCGCTGGTCGGCAGTTTCGGCCGGCTTTTCACCGTCGCCTGCGGCGGCTGGCTCGCGGCGCGGGCTTTCGGCGGCGGCATGGAAGGCCTATGCGTGGTGATCGCCGCCGCATTCACCCTCTACGGCGCTATCATCGCCCTCTCGCTCACGCGCGTGAGCTGGGGCGGCGAATTGACCGGGGCAGGGGCGAAACGTTAAAATTCAAACTTGATGGAATCACTCAGGTATTTCCAGAAGGAATCGCAATGAATACGCAACAGCTGATCAAAGAACAGGTGACGACGCACTCGGTGGTCCTCTACATGAAGGGCACGCCCAAGGCGCCGCAATGCGGTTTTTCCGCCAATGCGGTGGCCATGCTCGAGGCCTGCGGGGCGAAGGACGTCTTCACCGTGAACGTGCTCGAAGAACCGGAGATCCGCCAGGGCATCAAGGAATACGCCAACTGGCCGACCATTCCGCAGCTCTATGTCAAGGGCGAGTTCATCGGCGGCTCGGACATTATGGGCGAAATGTACCAGTCGGGTGAATTGCAGAAGCTGCTGAAAAGCTAATTGCCAGCGGCGCATTCGTTCGCGCCGGGTTCGGCCTGCTAGCCGCTCACTTCGGCGAGCAGGCGCGCGATCATGCGCGCGGCCTGTGATTCATAGCCGCCGCCGAAAAGATTGGCGTGATTGAGCGCGTGGTAGAGCTGGTAGAGGATCTTCCGCGTGTCATACCCCGGCGCTAGCGGCGCGTTCGCGCGATAGGCGGCATAGAAGCTTTGCGGAAAGCCGCCGAAGAGTTCCGTCATGGCGAGATCGCATTCGCGGTCGCCAAAGTGCACCGCCGGGTCGAATATCACCGGAGTGCCGTCCGCGAGCAGCGCTGCATTGCCGCTCCACAAGTCGCCGTGCAATAGCGACGGCTGCGGCGCGTGCCCGGCCAAGAGCTGCGGCAGGGCTGCCAGCAGCCGTTCGCCCTGCTCGACGAATTCACTCGAGCCGCCGCGCGCGAGCAGCGCGAACTGCGGCGCGAGGCGCCGCTCGCCATAGAAGCGCGCCCAGGAATCATCGCTTGCATTTTCTTGCGGCGTGGCACCGATGTAATTGTCGCGCCGCCAGCCGTGCCGCTCGCCGTGGATCTGGTGCTGCAGCGCGAGGCCTTCGCCAAGTTTGGCAAACCCAGCGCTCGTGCCCGCAGCGAAGTCCAGCCATTCGAGGACGAGGAAGCTCGCCCCGCGCGCCGTGCCGGCGCAGGCAACACGGGGCACGCGCAAGGGGCCCGCTGCGAGCGCCTGCAGGCCGTCGGCTTCGGCCGCAAACAGGTCGGCGCACTTCGCGTCGTTCAACTTTACGAACCAACTACGCTCGCCGTCCTCGACTCGGTAGGCGCGGTGGATCGAGCCCCCGCCCACGGCTTGCGCGGCGCGCAGCTCAAGGCTGCGGCCTTCGGCCGCGCTCAGTTCTCTGCCGATGATTTCGAGCAGCGGGCCCACGCGCGCGCTATGAATGGCCAGCCGTTGAAAAACGCCTTCCTAATGCGAGTGTGCAGCTCATTTTTACAAGTTAACAGAGGAAGGCGTTCTTCAACGGCTCTGGCTTGGGGGATATATAAGGGGGCCTGAGGAAGTGGTGGGGCCCTTCCATTCCCACCCGGGCCCCCTTATTCCTTACCCGCTTATACGCCGATCAGGCGTGTGTTGGAGAGCGACAGCCGCTCGACCAGGATCGCCATGAAGGCGCGGTCGAACTTGTGGCGGCAGACGTCCGACGCCTGGTCGAGGTCGTCGTTGCGGATGGTGATGACGCGCGATTCGCTCAAGGTGACGACGTCCGCCGTGCGCACGCTGCCGCTCGCGCGGGAAATATAGGCCATCTCGCCGAAGCACTCGCCGGCGGAGAGGATGTTGAGCAGCTTGCCCTGCTTGATCACCTTGACCTCGCCCGAGGCGAGCAGGCAGAAGAAATCCCCGGTCTCGCCTTCGTGGATGAGGGCGGTACCGGGCTTGCAATAGGTCCAGGCGGAGACGCGCATCACCTCCCACAGCTCCGCGTCGCTGAAATTGGCGAAGAAGGGCAGAGCGCGCAGGGTATTGAATTTCTCGCTGTCGGCGAACTCGTCCTTCTTCTGCTCCGACTCGACGCTGCGGATGGCGTCGGTGAGGTCGCGCGAGAATTCGTCCCAGTCGGGGTAGCGCTGCTCCAGCTCCTTTTGCATCGCCCTACGCACGATGCGGTCGACCGCGGGCGGTATGTCCGGACGCAGCGACGAGGGCGGCGGCGGCTCGACGTTGGTGATCTGATACATCATGCTGAAATTGTTGCTCGCCTGAAACGGCAACTGGCCGGAGAGCAGCTGGTACATCACTACGCCGAGCGAATAGATGTCGGTCTGCAGGTTGAGCGGGTGCTCCTTGATCTGCTGCGGCGACATGTAGGCGGGCGAGCCGATGCCGCTCACCTGCGTGGTTTCGGCGGTGGTCATCAGCGCCGAGCCGAAGTCGGAAATCTTGATGTCGGTCTCGCCGTGCAGCAGGATGTTGGCCGGCTTGATGTCGCGGTGGATGACGCCGGCGCGGTTGGCGTAATCGAGGGCGCGCGTGCACTTGAATGCAAGTTCCAGGATCTTGCTGATCGGCAGCAGGTGCTCGGCGCTGCAGTGCGGCTCGAGCGTGCTGCCTTCGACGTATTCCATCACCACGTAGCTCATGCCTTCTTCCACCACGGCATCGTAGATCTGCACGATGTGCGGATGGGTGAGCTTGCCTGCGAGCGAAGCTTCGGTGACGAACAGCTTCCGGTGCAGCTTGCGGTTTTCGTCCGTGGCGAGCGCGTCGGGGAACACGATCTTGATCGCGACCTTGCGATCGCCGAACGGGTCGTGGCACAGATACACCTCGCTGGTCGCGCCCGAGCCCAGCTTCTTCACCACCTGGTACTTGCCGATCCTTTCCATCACGACCTGGGCGAGCCTCGTGGCTTATTTGCGCCGCGCTCGCGCTGTGCTGAGCCGCGCGCGCGCCTGGCGGATGGCGGCGCGCACGCGCTTGGGTGCGGTACCGCCTACGTGGGCGCGGCTGGCGAGCGAGCCTTCCAGGGTCAGGACTTTGAACACGTCGGCGCCGATGAGCGGCGAGAACGCGCGCAATTCCGCAAGGCCCAGATCGGCGAGGTCGCAACCGCGTGCCTCCGCCGCGCGAACCGCGCGCGCCACCGCCTCGTGCGCATCGCGAAACGGCAGCCCTTTTTTCACCAGGTAGTCGGCGAGGTCGGTCGCGGTCGAATAGCCTTCGAGCGCCGCTGCGCGCATGGCGTCCGCATCGACTTCGATGCCGGCGACCATTTCGCTGAAAATCGCGAGCGTGTCGGCTAGGGTGTCGACGGTGTCGAACAGCGGTTCCTTGTCTTCCTGATTGTCCTTGTTGTAGGCGAGAGGCTGCGCCTTCATCAGCATCAGCAGGCTCATGAGGTGGCCGGCGACGCGGCCGGTTTTGCCGCGCGCGAGCTCTGGCACGTCGGGATTCTTCTTCTGCGGCATGATGGAAGAGCCGGTGCAGAAGCGGTCCGGCAGCCGGATGAAACCATAGCGCGGGCTCATCCACAGCACCAGTTCCTCGGACAGGCGCGATATATGGGTCATGGCGAGCGCGGCCGCGGCGCAGAACTCGATGGCAAAATCGCGATCGGACACGGCGTCGAGCGAATTTGCGCACACGCCGTCGAAGCCGAGGTCTTTTGCGACCATGGCGCGGTCGATCGGAAACGAGGTGCCCGCGAGCGCCGCCGCCCCCAGGGGCAGCCGGTTGACGCGCTGGCGGCAGTCGGCAAGGCGTTCGCCGTCGCGCGCGAACATCTCGACATAGGCCATGAGGTGGTGGCCGAAGGTCACCGGCTGCGCCACTTGCAGGTGGGTGAATCCCGGCATCGCCGTGTCCGCGTGCCGCTCGGCGAGATCGAGCAGGCTCGTCTGCAGCCGCGCGAGCTGCGCCGCGAGGCCGTCGATCGCGTCGCGCAGCCACAGGCGCACGTCGGTCGCCACCTGGTCGTTGCGCGAGCGCCCGGTGTGCAGGCGCTTGCCGGCGTCGCCGACGAGCGCGGTGAGGCGCTTCTCGATGTTCAGATGCACGTCTTCGTTGGCGAGCGACCACTTGAATTTGCCGCTCCTCACTTCGGCGAGAATGCTGCGCATGCCCGCCTCGATCGCGGCGAGGTCGCGCCTGGAGATCACCGCGCAGGCGGCGAGCATGCGTGCGTGCGCGAGCGAACCGCGGATGTCGTGTTCGGCCAGGCGCCGGTCGAACGCGATCGATCCGGTGTAACGCTGCACCCGCTCGGCGACGGGTTCGGCGAAGCGTCCGGACCAGGTGCCGGCGGTGGGTTTGCTGTTCTTGCTCATTGCGGCAAATGCGGTCAGAATCGAATAGGAAGCGGCGCTTGCGTGAGCGCCTTGTTTGGCTCGGACATTCAATAATTTATCCGTGGCAAGTATAGAGCAAAACTCGCTGGCCGACTCCCTCCCGGACTTCCGCAATTTAGGCGTCGCCGTGCGTATTCTGCTGCTCGGCAATGCCGTCGGATTCGCAGCCGCCCTGCTCCAAGCCGACGACGGCCTGTTGATCGCGCACGAGTTCGCGGATATCGCGACCGTGCTCGAGCCGCTGCTGCTGCTGTCGCTGGTATCGCTCTATGCCTTGTCGACCCAGCTCGCGCGGCTGCCGTACGCTCTGGGCGTCGCCGCGGTGATTGCCATCGAATGCGCTTTGACCGCGCTGATGCTGAATGCAGCTCGCGCCTGGTTCGACGCGCCGACGCCGTTCGACCTGATACGCGGGCTCGTGCTGTGCGCCGCGCTGACGGGCTCTCTCATCGCGTATTTCAGCTTGCGCAAGCGCGCCTATTCACCGGCTCTGACGGATGCGCGCCTGCAAGCGCTGCAGGCGCGCATCCGTCCGCATTTCCTGTTCAACAGTATCAACGCCGTGCTCTCGCTCATCCGCAGCGATCCCAAGCGCGCCGAGTCGGCGCTGGAAGACCTGGCTGAGCTGTTTCGCTCCTTGATGCAGGACAACCGGCGCCTGACCACGCTCGCCGAGGAGGTGGCGCTGTGCCGGCGCTATCTCGAATTGGAACAGCTGCGCCTGGGCGAGCGGCTTCACGTCGAGTGGGAGGTGGAGGACCTGCCGGGCGAGGCGCGCGTGCCGCTGTTGCTGTTGCAGCCTCTGGTGGAAAACGCCATCTATCACGGCATCGAGCCCGGCGCGGGGACGGGCACGGTGCGCATCCGCATCGAACGCAGGAAGGATCAGCTGCGCTTGCTGCTTTCCAACCCCTACTATCCCGATTACCAGCACCGCGCCGGCAATCGCATGGCGCTCGCCAACATCCGCGAACGCCTGGCCCTGCATTTCGACGTCGAGGCGGACCTCGCCACCGAAGTGGTCGGTGACCGATTCGAGATCCGCATCGAATTGCCTTATCGGAGCGAGGAGTGACGAGCCCGCTGCGCGTGCTGTTGGTGGACGACGAAGCCCCGGCGCGCTCGCGCCTGAAGGAGCTGATCGCCGATTGTGCGGAGCTGCTGCCGACCGAAGTCGTAGGCGAGGCGGCGAATGGGCGCGAGGCGCTCGCGCTGCTCGAAGCGCTGGCCGTCGACATCGTCCTGGTCGATATCCGCATGCCGCAGATGAGCGGCATCGAGTTCGCGCGCCATGCGCTGACGCTCGACCGGCCGCCCGCGATCGTATTCGTCACCGCCTACGACGAATACGCGATCCAGGCATTCGAGCTGCGCGCCCTCGACTATCTGCTGAAACCCGTGCGCCGCGCGCGACTGCTCGCCGCGCTGGAGCGCGCGCGTGAAGCCGGGGCGCCAAGCGCCGAAGCGCTGCGCGAAGCCGATTCCGCGCCGCGGCGGCATCTGCCGGTGCCTGAGCGCGGGCGCATAACGCTCGTTCCCGTGGCCGACATCCTCTACCTCAAGGCCGAGCTGAAGTACGTCACCATCCGCACGCCCGAGCGCGAATACCTGCTCGAGGAACCGCTGTCGCGGCTGGAGCAGGAATTCGGCGACGCCTTCGTGCGCATCCACCGCAACTGCCTGGTGGCGAGATCGCGCATCCGCGGCTTCGAGCGCGCGGGTGAAGACGAAGGCGAAGCCGGCTGGGTGGTGGTGCTCGATGCGGGCGGCGAGAAGCTGCCTGTGAGCAGGCGCCAGTGGCCTGCGGTGAAAGAACTCGCGCAGGCTTAGAGCATATTAAGGCGTGAGGGGATATCCCCTCCGGGGACTTGCTTCGCGGCGTGCCCCAAGGGCACTTTCCCCCACGAGGGGGGATCGAGACCTTCGGGGCGCCTCCCCTCATGCTCCCCTAAGTCAGCCGTTGCAAAAAGCAATTTCGCAACGGTCTATTAGAAACCTGCTTGCAATAGGGGTAAAGCGCGGGCAAGGCAGGCCGCGCCGCATGCTAAAATTTCGCCTGGTCATCTACGCCGCGAGCCTTCCCCTTGAGCCATCCCGAACGCATCGTCATCGCCACGCGCAAGAGCCGACTCGCCATGTGGCAGGCCGAGCATGTGCGCGACCGGCTGCGCGCGCTCTACCCGCAATGCAGCGTCGAACTGCTCGCTCTGTCCACGCGCGGCGACGAGATCCTCGACACCTCGCTCGCCAAGATCGGCGGCAAGGGGCTGTTCGTGAAGGAACTGGAGCACGCGCTCGCCGAGGGCCGCGCCGATCTCGCCGTGCATTCGGCGAAGGACGTGCCGATGGAGCTGCCGGCGGGCTTCGCGCTCGGCGCGATTCTCGAGCGCGAAGATCCGCGCGACGCCTTCGTCTCCAACAAATTCTCTTCGCTCGACGAGCTGCCCGCCGGCGCGGTGGTCGGCACCTCCAGCCTGCGGCGCGAGGCGCAGCTGCGCAGCCGCTATCCGAGCCTCGCGGTGAACAGCCTGCGCGGCAACCTCGACACGCGACTGGCGAAGCTCGACCGCGGCGAACACGACGCGATCATCCTCGCCGCAGCGGGCTTGAAGCGCTTGGGCCTGGCTAATCGAATCCGTTCGCTGCTCGCGCTGGAGCAAAGCCTGCCCGCGGCGGGCCAAGGCGCGCTCGCGATCGAGCACCGCGCCGAGCGCAAGGACATCGGCGCGGCACTTGCCCCGCTCAATCATCGGCCGACGGAACTCGCGGTGCGCGCCGAGCGCGCGGTGAGCCGTGCCCTCGGCGGAAGCTGCCAGTTGCCGCTCGCCGCCTACGCCACCGTGGGCGCGGCGACGCTGGAATTGCGCGGACTGGTGGCGAATCCGGACGGCAAGAGCCTGGTGCGGGCGGAAGTGTCCGGCCCGGTGGCCGCGCCCGAAGAAGCCGGTGCGCGGCTCGCTGCCCAATTGCGCGCGCAAGGAGCCGACCGCATCCTCGCTGCGCTTCTATGACGGATCTTCCGCTCTCGGGTCGCCGCATCGTCGTGACCCGGCCCGCCGGGCAGGCGCGCCACCTCGTCGAACTCATCCGCCAGGCCGGCGGCGAGTCGGTGTTGTTTCCGGTAATCGAAATCCGCGATGCGAGCGAGCTCGCGCCGGCGCTGGCCACGATCGAACGGCTGGACAGCTACGATCTAGCAGTGTTCGTCAGTGCCAACGCCGTGCAGAAGGGCATGGCGCTGGTGCGCGCGCGGCGCGACTGGCCGGCTGGGCTCGCCGTCGCCACCGTCGGGCGCGGCAGCGAACGCGAGCTCAAGCGCCAGGGCTTTGCCGCGGTGATCGCGCCGACCGAGCGCTTCGATAGCGAGGCGCTGCTTGAACTTCCGGCGCTGCAGGAGGTGGCAGGCCAGAGCATCGTCATCTTTCGCGGTGAAGGCGGGCGCGAATTCCTGGCCGATGCGCTCGCCGAGCGCGGCGCGGCGGTCGATTACGTCGAATGCTACCGGCGCGTGCGGCCCGAGACCGATCCTGCGCCGCTCGTCGAGCTGTGGGCACGCGGCGCACTCGACGCGCTGTGCGTGACTTCGAGCGAAGGGATGGAAAATCTGGTCGCCATGCTCGATGCAGGCGGTCGGTCGCAGCTCGCGGCGACTCCGGTGTTCGTGCCGCACGAGCGCATCGCCGACAGAGCACGCGCACTGGGCGTGCGTACGGCCGTCGCGACTGCAGGCGGCGACGAGGGACTGATTGCGGGGCTGTGCGCTTTTTTTGCTAAAGTGTGAACGGGTGAACTAGTCAGCTCCAGTCGAAGCCGATGAACGAAAGCCAGACCGACGCCGCCAAGCCAGTCGCCGATTCAGCGTCGGCCGCGTCGCAGGCGCCGTCGGAGGAGCCGAGCGGCCGCAGTGCCGCCGAGTCTACGGCCAGGAATTCGCGCCTTCCGCTTCTGCTCGTCTTGGTGGTGGCGGTCGCGGCGGTCTGCTGGCAGTGGTACGACACGCGCAGCCAGATCGGCGCGATCCGCGAAGAGCTGGGCCAGCGCCTGCGCGCAAGCGACAGCGCCGCCGGCGAGAGCATGGTGCTTGCCAAGCAAGCGCAGGAGGCGGTGCGCGAAGCGCAGGCGAAACTCGCGCTGCTCGAGAACAAGATCGCCGAGTCGCAGAATCAGCAGGTCGCGCTTGAGGCGCTGTACCAGGAGCTGTCGCGCAGCCGCGACGAATGGGCGCTCGCCGACATCGAGCAGATCCTCACCGTCGCTTCGCAGCAGCTGCAGCTCGCGGGCAATGTGCAGGGCGCGTTGTTCGCGTTGCAGACGGCGGAGAGCCGGCTTGCCCGTTCCGACCGGCCGCAGTTCATTCCCTTGCGCCGGGTGATCAACCGCGACATCGAGCGCCTGAAAGCCGCGCCCAATCTCGATGTCACCGGTATGGCGTTGCGGCTGGACAGCCTCATCGCCGGCGTCGACGGCCTGCCGCTGCAGTTCGGCGAGCGCATGCCGGCGACGGCCAAGGCCTCGGTCGCGGCGCAGGCGAACGGCTTCTGGACGCGCGCAATCGCCGAAATGTGGGACGAAATGAAGCAGCTGGTGCGCATCCAAACCATGGACCGGCCCGACGCCGCGCTGCTCGCGCCCAACCAGGCCTATTTCCTGCGCGAGAACCTGAAGCTGCGTCTGCTCAATGCGCGCCAGTCGCTGCTCGCGCGCGATCCGGCGCGCTTCCATAGCGATCTCGCCATGGCGAGCAACTGGATCACGCGCTATTACGATTCCAAGTCGAAAGCGACCGCCGCTGCGCTCGCATCGCTGAAGCAGCTCGAGGCTTCCAGTCTCAACGTGGAGCTGCCCAGCATCGCCGACAGCCTCGCCGCGGTGCGCAACTTCAAAGTGGCGCGCGACAAGGTCCAGCGATGAGCGCGAGGTTCTGACGTGCGCAGCCTCATGTGGGTGCTCGCGGCATTCGCACTGGCGGCGGGGCTGTCGCTCGCCGCGCGCCTGAACGACGGCTACGCCATCCTCGTCTATCCGCCCTACCGCGCGGAGCTGTCTCTCAATCTTGCGATTCTGCTCGGCATCGCCGCCTTCGTCTTCGGCTATCTGCTCCTGCGGCTGGTGACGCACACCGTGCGCCTGCCCTTGCACGTGCGCGCCTTCCGCGAGCGGCGCCGCAGCGATAAAGGCCAGGCGGCGATGCTTGCCGGATTGCAGGCGCTGTTCGAAGGGCGCTACGCCCGCGCCGAGAAAGCGGCGGGCGCAGCCTATGCGCTGGGACAGGCGCCGGTGTTGAACGCGCTGATCGCGGCGCGCGCCGCAGGCGAAATGCGCGAACCCGAGCGGCGCGATGAATGGCTGGCCAGCGCGGAAAGCCACGACGGCGAAGCGCGTCAGGCGCGCCTCGCGGTGCAGGCGGGGCTGCTGCTTGACGAACATCGCTACCAAGACGCGCTCGCCGTGCTGCAGGAACTCTCCGCGAGCGGTCCCAAGCGCATTGCGACGCAGCGCATGCTGATGGACGTACACCGGCGACTCGGTCACTGGGACGAGGTGAAGCGCTTGGCGGGCGCGCTCGCCAAGCGCGGCGTGCTCGCCGAAGTCGCCGCGGTGCAACTGCGCGTCACGGCGCAGATCGAATCGCTGCGCCAGAGCGGCGAGGACCCGGCGCGGCTCGCCGAGTGCTGGCAGCGCACCGAGGACAAGCTGGATGCGCGCGTCGCGCGCGTCGCCGCGCGTCTGTTCATCGCGGCGAGCGACTGCCGCCAGGCGCACGAGATCGTCGGCGCGGCGCTCGACGCCGAATGGAACGAGGAGCTGGTGCTGCTTTACGCCGAGTGCCACGGCGCGGATACGCTGGCGCAGATCGAGCGCGCGGAGAAGTGGCTGAAGTCGCGGCCGCGCGACCGCGCGCTGCTGCTCACCCTCGGGCGCCTGTGCCTGCGGCAGGAACTATGGGGCAAGGCGCAGAGCTATCTCGAGGCGAGTCTCGCCGAGGGGCGCAGCCGCGGCGCGCACGTCGCGCTGGCGCAGCTCTTCGACCGCATCGGCCGGCCCGAGGACGCGAATCGTCATTACCGCGCGAGCGCCGAAGCCAGGCTCGCGCCCTAGGGTGTCGCGCTTGCGGAGGAAACCATGATCGCCATCATCTTCGAAGTGACGCCCGCAGCGGGGCGCAAGCAGGAATACCTCGACCTCGCGGCGGCACTCAAGCCGGAGCTCGAGCGCCAGGACGGCTTCATCTCCATCGAGCGTTTTCAGAGCCTGACGAACGAGAACAGGCTGCTGTCGATCTCCTTCTGGCGCGACGAGGAGGCGGTGAAGAAATGGCGCGAGTTCGAGGGGCACCGCGCGGCGCAGGCACGCGGCCGCGCCGGGGTGTTCGCCGACTACCGTCTGCGCGTGGCGAGCGTGATGCGCGACTACGGCATGCACGAGCGCGCGCAAGCGCCGGCCGACAGCCGGCAGGTGCACGACAAGGCTTGAACTCGCGGCGCAGCTCCCCGTGCCTAGACGTCGACCTTGAAGCCGAGTTCCACCTCGGAGGCGGGCAGGCCGCCGCGTATGCCCCAGTTTTCGGCGCCGCTTTAGCGCAGCAGTATCTTGATGTGATCGGCCGGGATGCCGAGCGCGCCCAGATCGCGCACCAGCGCCTGGTACAGCCTGCGCTTCGCTTCCAGCGAGCGCCCGGAAAAGAGATCGATGTCCACTAGCGTATAGCGCTCGCCGCGGCCGGGCGGCACGGCGAAGCGATGCGGTTCGTGCACAACGAGCCGGATCGTGCGGTCCCATTCCGGCGTCTGCAGCCCTTCCATCAGCGCCGCATGCACTGCGGCGATGAGTTGTTCCTCCTCCGACGGCGTATAGCGGCGGCGGACTTCGATGCTTACGTTGGGCATGTTGGCGTTCTCCCGATCTATGCCTGGCGCTGCCAGCCGTTGCGCATCAGCTTCCGGTATCGGCCGCATGGACGCCCACGGCCTTGAAGAAGGTATAACAAAAGACGCCGTCCGCCTCGGCGGTGCGGTAGAGGTCCGCTACGCCGCGCTCGAAATCCGCCGCTGATATCAGGCCGGCGGCAATCGCTTCGGCGCGCACGCCTTCGATCATGGCGGTGAACGTCTTGCGGGTGAAACCCTCGACCAGCGCCGGGCGGCTCGCATCGGCATAGACCATGCGCGGCGAGACGCGCACCTGCGCGAAGCCTGCGTCGGCGAGCAGAGGATAGAGCCTGCGGCCGATGCGCGCATCGCCGCCGGCCCGCGCCTGCAACTCGACCAGGCAGTCGATCGCCCGCTGCGCGTATCCGCTTTGCGGATGGTAATGGGCCGAACCGTGGTCGCCCTCGATCACGGTGATGTCACCGCCCGGCTTGAGCAGGCGCTTCAACGCTGCGAGTGCGCGCTCGGGTTCCGCCAGATGCTCGAGCACGAAGCAGACGAAGGCGTGGTCGAACGATTGCGGCGCGAACGGAAAATCGAATAGGTCCGCCTGCCGCAGCGTAACGTTGGTGATTCTCGCTGCATCGAGGGTGCGCCGCGCTTCTGCGACGGATGCGGCGGAGACGTCGATGGAAGTGATGTGGGCGCCCGGACTGTTGCGTGCGAGGCTCAGCGTTTGTGCGCCGACGCCGCAGCCGGCTTCGAGCACGCTGTGGCCGTCGGGATAGGCGGTGTCCGCATGCAGCAGCTCGACCAGGGTGTCCGCCTGATCCTGCAGTCGCAGCGCCTCGCGCGCGTCGTAGCCGTGGACGTAGGCCGCGCTCATTGAATCTCCTCGGTAGACGCGCTACGCGCTGCGCCCGCCGCGGGCAGCGCCTGCGGAATTCCGAGGGCTTCGCCGATGGCGAACAGGCGCGCTTCCATGGAACTAAGGCGCGACGGGCAGTTCAGGGAAGCCGGCCGCGTCCAAGGCGCGCCGCACCAAGCCCGAGGCCTTGGCTTCGTTCATGAAGGCTGCGGCGAATTCGGCTGCAGCGGCGAGGTTCTGTCGCAGCGCCAGCGCCACGCCGACGCGGTGGAACGCGCCGTCCAGGACGCGCGAGCCGGGTAGGCGCGCGGCGAGCCGCGGCAGCGAGTCGCGCGACAGGGCGAAGGCCTCGGCCCCGGACGCCGCGAGCAGCGCGACCGCCTCGTCGATCGAATTCGCGGCAAGGATTTGCGCGCGTTTCAGCACGCGCCCCGCGGTGCGAATGGTCGTCGTGCCAGAAATGCCGACCACGCGCACACCCTCGCGGTCCACGTCCGCGATGGCGCCGATGGCGACGTCGGCGCGTACCAGATAGGTGTTTTCGGCGACGAAATAGGGCGGCCCGAATGCCAACCGTTGCTTCCGCTCTTCGTCCGCCGGCATGAACGCCGCATCCATTTCCCCTGTGGCGACGGCATCGGTGAGCACGCCGGAATTCGGCGCGATGGCGAATTCGATCGGCGTGCCCAGCCGCTCAGCTAGCGCCTGCGCGAGCTCGACCGCGACACCTTGCGGCCGCTCGCGCGCATCCAGCTTGACGAAGAAGGGCGAAGCTTCGGGGGCGGCGACGACGCCGAAGCGCAGCGTTCCCGTGGGCGCAAATTCTTTTCGCGCAGCGACAGTGGGGCGGTGTGAGGGCATGGGCTGGCGAATCGCGAATGATCCGACTGCCGCCATGATACGCGAGCGCGGCGGCTCTGCCTGCAGCGTTCAAGATAGGGAAACGAGCGCGAGGCCGATGGCAGCGGGCAGCGCCTGGATGAACAGGATCTTGCGGCTTGCGCTGGCGGCGCCGTAGAGGCCGGCGATGAGCACGCAAGTGAGGAAGAAGACTTTCACATCGTGGCCGTTCGCGCCCTGGGCGAGACCCCAGATCAA
This sequence comes from uncultured Enterobacteriaceae bacterium, assembly GCA_964565875.1. Taxonomy (GTDB): domain Bacteria; phylum Pseudomonadota; class Gammaproteobacteria; order Burkholderiales; family SG8-39; genus 2-12-FULL-64-23. Next base: position 33,363 of record CAZMGP010000027.1, on the reverse strand, counting down.
GCCCGCGGCGAGGAAGCCGTTATACAGTCCCTGGTTCGCCGCGAGCACCTTCGACGCGCTCGCGGCCTCCTGCGTCTGCCCGAATGCGCGCAGGCCCGCCGGCTTGTCCCAGAGAAACATTTCGAGCACCAGAAAATAGAGGTGGAGCAGCGCGACGAGCGCGACGACGACATTGGCGGCGATGGACATGAACATTCCCCCCTTTCTGGAGCAACGCGCGCGGCGCCGCGCGTCACCCGGCCGGAATCTTCCGTTCCTAGCGCGGGTTCAATGCAGTGGCGAGCCGAAGCGCTCGAAACGCGGCAGCCAGTTGCCGGTGATATCCGCAGACACAAGGATGCGCTTGGCGCGGCCGATGAGCAGATTGCGCGGCACGAAACCGAAATAGCGCGAGTCCGCGCTGTTGTCGCGATTGTCGCCGAGGACGAGGTACATGCCCGGCGGCACTTCCACCGGACCGAAGGTATTCGCCGCTTGCGCGCCGGCGAGCAACTGCACGCGATGTTCCATGCGCCCGAAGCGCTCGGTCAAACGCAACGCGGGCACTGCCCCCTCGTTCTCTATGGGCTCGAGTGCGGGTTCGGCATCGCCATACTGCGCGGGCTCGCCGTTGATGCTCAACACCTCGTCGCGCATTTCCACCCGGTCGCCGGGCAGGGCGACGACGCGCTTGATCAGCCGCGTGCCGTCCTTCGGCGAGGAAAAGGTGACCGTGTCGCCGCGCTGCGGTTCGGCGAGATGGGCGAGGACGATGTCGGTGAGCGGCAGCTTGAGGTCGTAGGCCAGGCGATCGACCAGCACCACGTCGCCTTCGAGGAGGGTCGGGCGCATCGAGCCGGAAGGAATCGGATTCCAGTCGGCGACGGCGGTGCGGAACAGGCCGAAGCAGAGCACGAAGGCGATGAAGCCGCGATTAGCCTTGATCCAGTTGCGCATGCGGGTCCGAGCGGAAACGGAAGATGCGCGATGCTACGCGCTTTGCCGCTGCCGCGCCAGCGCTGCGCCGGCCTAGTCGGTCCAGCCGCCCCAGAAGGTGCTGGGCGGGGAGCGGTCCAGCCACCGGACCGGATAGCGCGCGAGGCCGGGCGCGAGCCGGCTCCAGACCACCGCCACGGCGGCGAGGCCCAACACGCCCAGGCCCACCGGCTGCCACAGCGCGGCGAAGCCCGCATGGCCGTAGACCATGATGACCGGGTTCGCGCCGGCAGGCGGATGCACCGTCTTGGTAAGAAGCATGTAGGCGAGTGTCAGCGCCTCGGCCAGGGCGTAGACCCAGAGCGCATCGCCGAAGCACTGATAGCAGATGATGCCGATCGCGGCGGCGCCGAGGTGGCCGCCGATGAGCGCCCGCGGCTGCGCGGCGGGCGCCCGCGTCAGGCCGAAGAGGAACACCGCCGAACCGCCGAGGGAAGCGAGCAGCAGGGGCGAGGCAGGCGGTCCGGCGAGGGCGAGCGCGAGGGAAATGCCTGCTGCGGCGCCGACGAGGCACCAGGCGAGCCGCGCTGCATCGCGGGCAAGGCGCGAACTCATGCCGCCTCTGCCGCGGGCGTCAGCGCCTTCCGCCGGCGCGGTAGGTCCCGTCGCCATAGGGCGCCGCGGCGAATTCGGGCAACGCCTCGGCTTTCGCGGAGTAGGCGCCGAGCAACGGAAAGTCCGCTGCCGGCACGACGTCGGCGATCGTCAGCCGGGTGAAGTACCAGGCGACCGCGGTGCTGATGCCGGCTTGATCGATATCGCCGCGCTCGACGGGAAGAGGTTTCTTACGCAGTTCGGATTCGAGCGCGCCGTACGCGGCGAGCAACTGGCCCGTGACCCGGTCGATCCAGGGCTGATGCCGCTTTTCCGGCGGCCGCAGATTGCGTTCGTAGACGATCTGCACGCTCTTTTCGCAGGCGGCGAGCGCAAGCCCGATCACGCGCAGCGCGCGCGCCCGCGCGCCGGCCGCGGTGGGCATGAGCGCGCGCTGCGACGTTGCAATGTGCTCGGCGTAGTCCAGGATCAGCGTCGAATCCATGAGCACGGTGCCGTCGTCGCAGACGAAGCTCGGCGCTTTCACCACCGGATTGATGGCGCGGAACGCCTCGAAGGTGCGAAATACCGACAGCGACTGGTGCTCGAAGGGCACGCCGAGGTATTGCAGCGAGACGGCGACGCGGCGCACGTAGGGCGAATCAAGCATTCCGATGAGTTTCATGCCTGCTCCTATGAGGGCTTGAATCCGAGGTGAAGCCGGCCGCAGCCGGAAGCGGAAAGTGCGCATGCTAGCAGCAAGTCCCATGCGCTGCCTGAACGCGATTGCCGCGGCGCCGGGCGAGGTAGCAGCGGATATGCAAGAACGCGCATATTGCGGGCCTGCGCGAAACCGTTTAGCTTGGAGTCGCTGCCTGCGCAGCGATATTCGTGCAAATATGTCCTGCGCTGCATGATGGTAGAACGTCTGTGATTGAAGCTCGCGCGTCCGCAGCGGGACCGCACTCAGCGCTCGTTTGCCTTCTTTGCCCAAGGAGTCTTGTCGTGTCCTTATCCAGCTTTTTCGGTGTGCTCGTGCTTGGCGCCGGCCTGTGCGCGTCGGCGCAAGCGGCAGACGCAACCGTCTACGGCGGCGGCCGCAACGCGTTTTCGCTCGCGACCGGAAGCCCGGGCGAGCTCGGATTGCTCAAAGTGCTGGCCGAAGAGTTCGGCCAGGCAGCCGACGCGCGCATGCTCTGGACCAAAGCCGGGACGGGCAAATCGCTCTCCCTGCTGCAGGAGAAGAAGGTCGACATGGTCATGGTGCATGCGCCGGCACAGGTGGACAAAGCGGTGCGCGAAGGCTGGGCCACGCACAAGACGCTCATCGGCTCGAACGAGTTCTACATCCTCGGCCCGGCCGAGGACCCCGCCGACATGGCGCAGGCCGCGAATACGTCGGACGCCTATCGCCGGGTGGCGGCCAAGGGAGCGAAGTGGATATCCCGCGGCGATAATTCCGGCACGCATCAGAAGGAAATGGACCTGTGGCGCGCGGCAGGCGTTCAGCACCAGGGCGCGGCCTACATCGTCACCAAGGAGTTCATGACGGCGAGTCTGAGGCGCGCCAACGCGGAACGGGCGTATTTCATGTGCGACTCGAGCACCTGGATCATGGAGCAGGCGGTGGCACCCGATCTAAGGATACTGTTTCGCGGCGACAAGGCGCTGGTCAACACTTACCACGCGCTCGCAGCGCCCGCGGGCGCTACGCCGGGCCGTGAAACGGCGCTCAAGTTCATCGCCTTCGTCGCCTCGGAAAAGGGCCAGCAGATCATCCGCGACTATGGCCGCGCCCAATATCGCGAAGGCCTGTACAACGACGCGGCCTACGCGAAGAAGTTCGACGACTGACCGGCCTGGACCGGCAAGACGAGGAAGGAGAAACGCATGAATCGTGTCGATCCCGAGATAGCCGCGGCGGTACGCGCAGAATACTCCGATGTGCGTCTGTTCATCGACGGCGCCTGGTGCACCGGCAGCAAGGGGCGCACGATTCCCGTCCTCAACCCGGCAACGGGCAGCGCCATGGCGAGCGTCGCGCGCGCCGAAATCGAGGATCTGGATCTGGCGCTTGCCGCCGCGGTGCGCGGATTTCGCGAATGGCGCAAAGTCCCGGCGTTCGAACGCTACAAGACCATGCGCAAGGCGGCGGGCCTGTTGCGCGCGCGTGCCGAAGGCATCGCGCCGCAGCTGTCGATGGAAAACGGCAAGCCGCTTGCCGATGCGCGACAGGAGACGCTCGCGGCCGCCGACATCGTCGATTGGTTCGCCGAGGAAGCGCGTCGCACCTACGGCCGTATCGTGCCTGCGCGCGCCGAAGCCGTGCAGCAGCTGGTGGTGAAGGAGCCGGTCGGCCCGGTGGCCGCATTCACGCCTTGGAATTTCCCCATCAACCAAGTGGTGCGCAAGCTCTCAGGCGCCCTCGCCGCGGGTTGCTCCATCATCATCAAGGCGCCGGAAGAGACGCCGGCGGCGCCGGCGCGGCTGGTGCAGGCATTCGTCGATGCCGGGGTGCCGGCGGGCGTGGTCAACCTGGTCTACGGCGTCCCCGCCGAAATCTCGGAATACCTGATCCCGCACCCGGCGATCCGCAAGGTCACCTTCACCGGCTCGACGCCCGTGGGCAAGCAGCTCGCCGCGCTCGCCGGCCTGCACATGAAGCGCATCACCATGGAACTCGGCGGCCACGCGCCGGCGATCGTGTTCGCGGATGCCGACGTCGAGCGCGCGGCAAAGCTGCTCGCCGCAGCCAAATTCCGCAACGCCGGACAGGTATGCGTGTCGCCGACGCGCCTGCTGGTACAGGAGCCGGCCTACGATCAGTTCCTGGCGGCATTCGTCGCGGCGGCGCGCGCGCTCAAGGTCGGCCACGCGTTCGAGGCCGGCGTGCAGATGGGACCGCTCGCGAATCCGCGGCGCGTCGTGGCCATGGAGGCCTTCGTCGCCGACGCCTTGAAGCACGGTGCGAAGCTTGCGACCGGCGGCAAGCGCATCACCGGCACCGGCTACGACGGCGGCTTCTTTTTCGAGCCCACGGTGCTCACCGACGTGCCGCTCGCGGCGCGCATCATGAACGAGGAACCGTTCGGTCCGGTCGCGCCGATTCTGCGCTTCAAGGATTTCGACAGCGTCGTGGCCGAGGCCAATCGCCTGCCCTGGGGGCTCGCAGCCTATGCCTACACCGGCTCGCTCAAGACGGCGGCGGCGATCGGCGCCGCGTTCGAGAGCGGCATGGTCTCGATCAACCACCATGGCCTCGCGCTGCCGGAGATTCCCTTCGGCGGAGTCAAGGACTCGGGCTACGGCTCCGAAGGTGGCGCCGAGGCGATCGAAGCCTATCTCAACACCAAGATGATCACCCAGATGGGGCTCTGAGCCCCCTCTGCATCCCGTTTGCGCGCGGCCGCCGCGACCGGCGGCAGAAGATGGCGCCGAGGTCGCGCGCGTTTTCGCGTTATGTCGGGCCTGACCACCGCGCAACCCCTCTCTTGGGAAAAGTAAGCGTTCTCGTACGAACGCCGGTCAAACACATTTATTTGACAAGGCGCGATCCAGTCATCTAGGATTCAAGTGCCTTCCCAAACAAGTGTACGAAAAGGCACAAGGAAGGCCTGCTTCCCGACAGGGTGTCTCCAGTTCAAGCAGGAGGGGGTGTGTCGCGATTTCTCTCGACCAGAACCAGGGGCGGCGCCCGCGCGCTGCCTCTAGACCGCAGCGGTGCCCGTTCCGGGCGCCCGCGCCATTTCCATAAGGACCCGCAATGAACGATCCGCAAAGCATCGACCGCAGGAAATTCAACGCTGCGCTGGCGGCGACCGGCATCGCCTCCGCGTTTTCTCCCTTTGGGATAGTGCATGCCCAGCCCGCGACGCTGAAGGTCGCCATCTTGAACGACATGTCGGGCGTCTACGCCGACTACCAGGGCGTGGGCTCGGTTCTCGCGGCGCAGATGGCGGCCGAGGATTTCGGCGGCAAGGCGGCGGGGCGCAAGCTCGAAATCATTTCCGCCGACCACTTGAACAAGCCCGACGTCGGCGCCTCGATCGCGCGCAGATGGCTCGATGTCGAGGGCGTGGACCTGATCATGGACATCCCGAATTCCGCCGTCGCGCTGGCGGTGAGCGGCATCGTGCGCAACAAGAACAAGGTGTTCATCGGCTCCGGCGCAGGCACGTCGGTGCTCACCGGCGAGCAATGCAGCCCGAATACGGTGGCGTGGACCTACGACACCTACGCCCAGGGCCACTCCATCGCCAACGCCATCATGAAGCGCGGCGGCAAGAGCTGGTTCTTCATTACCGCCGACTACGCCTTCGGCCACGACCTGGAGAAGCAGGCGGCGGACCAGGTGCTGAAGGGCGGCGGCAAGGTGCTGGGCAGCGTGCGCCATCCGCTGGGCGAGGCCGATTTTTCCTCGCATCTGCTGCGGGCACAGACTTCGGGCGCGCAAGTGGTGGCCTTCGCCAACGCCGGCGGCGACCTCATCAACTCGCTCAAAGGCGCGGCGGAATTCCGCATGGCGGAGAAGCAGATGCTGACCGGCCTGATATTCGACTTGAACGGCGTGCTGCCGCTCGGACTGGACAAGGCGCAGGGCCTGCTCGCCGTCGATCCCTTCTACTGGGACATGAACGACGACGCGCGCGCCTGGTCGCGCCGCTTCCAGGGGCGCCACCCACGCAAGAACATGCCGAACGACATGCAGGCGGGCGTCTACGCCGGCCTGCTGCATTACCTCAAGGCAGTGGAAAAAGTGGGTTCTCCCGCCGACGGCAAAGCGGTGGTGGCGGCGATGAAGGCGCTGCCGACCGACGACATCCTCTTCGGCAAGGGCACGATACGCAGCGACGGGCGCAAGATGCATCCCATGTATCTGTTCGAGGTCAAGCGCCCGAACGAGTCGAAGCAGCCCTGGGATTACTACAAGCTGCTCGCCACCATACCGGCGGAAGAGGCGTTCCGGCCGCTCGCCGAAGGCGGCTGCAAGATGTGAAGGGAGGCGTCGAGCTTCGACTGCCGCTAATGCCGCGGATCAGGGCCGCACGGCAGGCGCTTCGAAGCGCATGCCGCGCGCGCGCCACATGAGGAAGTATTCCAGGTCGACGAGTTCCTGCGCGCCGTAAGCGTACGGCTCGGTGCGCGTGCCGATTAGGCAGTTGCGCAAACGGCGCTGGAGCGAGCCCACGCCTTGCCATTCCAGCCGGTAGAGCGGATAGCCGCTCGGGTGGGCCTGGGTGATGGCGTTGCCGGCGAGGCGCTTCGCCCAGTTGTCGTCGTGGCACTGGGCGCAGGACAGATTGAGCTGGCCCTGACGGCGCTCGTAGAATCGCCTGCCCGATTCGAGGAACGACCGGCTCGATTCGTCGACGCCGACCGCGATCGGCAGGCCGCGCGATTGCAGCGCGACGTAAGCGCTGAGCGCAAGCAGGCTCTTGCTTTCGTAAGCAAAGGGTTTGGCATGCTGATGCGCGCTGCGGCAGGCATTGATGCGCTGCTCGAGATTCAACGGCCGCTTGAACGCGGCATCGTAGGCGGGATAGCGCGCGGCGACGCCCTTCATGCTCGCGCGTGCATCGCCGTGGCAGTCGGCGCAGGCGCTGCCGGCGGCGCCCGCTTTCGCAGCCCATAGCGCTTCGCCTTCCGCCACCCACAGCATGGCCGGATTGGCGCTGTCGTCGTCCTGCATCGCGCGCGTTGTCCGGCCCATGAACTCGTAGCCGGAGCGGCGTTCGCTGTGCGTGATTTCGCCTGCGGCGGGCAAGGCGAGCGCAAGCGGTAAAAATGCAAGGGCGGCACTGCGCGCAAGTTTCGCGGCGCGGCGCAGGTAGGCGTTCACGTCACCTCGATCGCGGCCGACGCGGTCGCGGCAAAGCCGTTGTCGCCAATCCAGTCGAACGCGATGGTGCCGCTCTCGCTCGCAATGGTGGAAAAGACGATGAAGGGGTTGGCGGCGATCGCGGGCGAGAATTCGGCGACGAAGATCTCGACGCCGTTGTAGCTGCAGCGGAAGCGGGTGATGATGTCGCGCGGGATCGGTTCGCCGAGTTGGGTGCGGCGAAAGCCGGTTTCCATTTCGTGGGCGATCAGCGCCTTGATCTCGATGATCTCGCCGCGGCGGGCGTAGGGCGGAACGTTGACGAGCGCGCGCGCCATGTCAGAGCACTTCCGTGCAGGCGGCGAGCGTCACCACCACGTCGGCGCTGTCGGACCAGAAGCTGCCGTCGCTTAGCTGGCAGATCGCCACCACCGTCTGCGTGTCGGCAAGGCGGATGCGCGTCGCCACGCGCGCCCGGCCCGAGCGCGGTCCGAGGCGAAAGCTCGCAACGTACGGCTGCGGATTCTTTTCGTTGAAGACGTGGATCGAGCGCACGTGTTCGCGCTCGCTCATCGGACTGTCGACGCTCACCGTCAGCGGGACGGCGTTGCCGTTTTCGACCAAGGGCGGCAGCTCGAGCTTCACCTTGCCCTGGTTGATCGGGGCGCCGGCGACGAGCTTTTCGATCGCGGCCATTATGGCGAGCGCCGTGCTCGGCTTCGCCGCGTCCGCGGGTGCGGCCGCACCGGCGGGATCGAGCAGCATCCCGGCGGCAAGACCGCCCGCCGCGATGAGGAAGTCGCGCCGCGAGGCATCGATGCGCACTTTCAGCGTGTGCGCGGCAGGATGCAAGGAGAGCTTCGTTCTACGGCGCATGGCCCAAGCTTAGCGCAGGCTGGCGAGGTAGGCGACGACGTCCTCGATTTCCTGCGCGGAGAGCATCGCTTTGCCGCGATAGGCAGCGGCGACGCGCACGAGGCCTTCGCTGCGGAAATAGGCCGGCATGATGGTTTGCGGATTCACGCGGCTCGAGTCGACGACGCGCAGGCGCAACTCGCCTACGCTCAAGCGCGCGCCTACGCCCGCCAGGTCCGGGGCCAGATCGCCCTGGAAGCGCTCTTCCGGAAACGGCCCGCTGTGGCACAGCAGGCACAGGCCGGTCTGCCGGCTGGCGACGATGGCGCGTCCGCGGGCGGGGTCGCCTTTCGCGCCGCCCAGCGCATCGGGCATCGCGTCGGCGCTCGTTTGCGTGCTGGCGCACGCGGCGACGGAGAGAATTCCGACGAGCGTGAGTACGGCTGCCGCTCTCAACCGAAAGCCTCGGCGGTGATGGTGCGAAACCAGATCTCGGCATAGGCCGCTTCCGCGGCGCGCACAGAGCGCGGCGCATCGACAGGGCTGATGCCGCCGGCACCGGGAACATCGGCGAGCAGCCCGTTCGCCGGACGGTAGACGCCGGCGACGGAAATGCCGTAATCCGGAGCGACCAGGCTGTAGCAGGTATTGATCAGCTTGGGCACGGGCGCGTCCTTGCCGCGCGCGAGCAGCGCCACCGCTTCGGCGCAGGCCTTCGCCTGGGCGTTTGCGGCGAAGGCCGATTTGGGCATGGCGCCGGCGATCGCGGCGTCGCCGATGACGTGGACGCCGGGTTGCAGCTTCGACTCGAAGCTCACCGGATCGATCGGGCACCAGCCGCTGCGGTCGGCGACGCCCGCAGCCTGCGCGATGCGCCCGGCTCGCTGCGGCGGAATGACGTTGGCGACGCTCGCGCGGTGGCGGCCGAATTCGGTGACCAGAGTGTTCGTCGCGGGCTCCACAGCAGTCACGTTGCCGCCTTGCGCGAGCGGCACCCATTCGAGCAGGCCGGGGTAGAGCTCCTGCCACGCGTTCTGGAACAGGCGCTGCTTGGAAAACGCATCTTTCGCGTCGAGGACGATGAGTTTCGAGCGCGGCTTCTTCGTCTTGAGGTAATGCGCGATCAGGCTCGCGCGCTCGTACGGACCCGGCGGGCAGCGGTAAGGGTTGGCGGGAACGCTGATCACCACCAAGCCGCCGTCTTCCATGGCTTCGAGCTGGCGCCGCAGGAGCAGCGTCTGTTCGCCCGCAAGCCAGGCGTGCGGCATGCGCTCGGCCGCCTTCTCGTCGTAGCCGGGAAGCGCGTCCCAACGCAGTTCGATCCCCGGCGCGAGTACCAGGCGGTCGTAGGCCAGCCGCGTGCCGTCGGCGAGCGCGATCACGCGCGCTTTCGCATCGATGCCCTGAACGCTCGTGCGCAACAGCGCGATGCCGTCGGCGGCGAACTTTTCGTAGCCGAATTGCTGCGCGCCGAGATCGCGCAGGCCGGCGACGACCGCGTTGCTGAACGGGCAGGCGACATAGCCCGCCTTCGGTTCGACGAGCGCCACGGCGATGCCTGGGTCGGCGCGGCGCAGCGCACGGGCGCAGCTCGCCCCGGCGAAGCCGCCGCCGACGACGAGCACGCGCGGCACGGCCGATTGCGCGAAGGCCGGGCGCGAGCCGAGCGCCGCGCTGCTCGCTGTGAGCGCGGCCGCCGATTTGAGAAAACTGCGGCGATCGATGGCGCGTTTCACGGCAAGGGACTCGCAGGCCTCAGCGCTGGCGCGCGTACCACTCGGCGATGGCTTGGATCTCCTCGTCCGAGAAGCCCTTGGCGATCCGGTCCATCACCGTCGCCGGGCGCTTGCCGGCGCGGAAGTCCTGCATCGCCTTGACCATCACTGCCGCCTCCATGCCCGCGAGCCGCGGCAGGGCGGCGGAGCCTGCGTGGCAGCCGCTGCACGAAGCGGCGCCGGCCGGGCTCGCGGCGCTCGCCGCATTCGCCGCCGCATTCACCACGAAAACGAGCAGCAGTGCGGCGATTGCGGCTTTGGGCTGCCGGGCCATGCGCGCTGCGCCGCGTCTACACCAGTTCGATGCCGTGGTTCTTCAGCGGGAAAGTTCGGATGCGCTTGCCCGTGGCCGCAAAGAAGGCGTTCAACACGGCCGGACCCGCGACGCAGATCGTCGGTTCGCCGACGCCGCCCCAGAATCCGCCCGAAGGCATGACGATGGACTCGACCTTCGGCATCTGCGCGATGCGCATCGAATCGTAGACGTGGAAATTGTCCTGTTCGATGCGCCCGTCCTTCACCGTGCATTCCTGGTTGAACAGCGCCGACAGGCCGTAGACGAAAGAGCCGGCGACCTGGCGGTCGATTTGCGCCGGATTCACCGCATAGCCCGGATCGGTGGCGCCGACGATGCGGCGGATCTTCACCTTGTTGCCGCCGCTCACCGATATTTCCGCGCACGCCGCGACATAGGCGCCGAACGCCCGGAACATGGCCAGGCCGCGGTACACCCCCTTGGGCGCTTTCTTGCCCCAGCCGCCTTTTTCCGCCACGGCGTTGAGCACGCCGAGCGCCTGCGGGTGGTCCTTCATCAGTGCGCGGCGAAACTCGAGCGGGTCCTTCTTCGCTTCGTGCGCGAGTTCGTCGATGAAGCACTCGAGGAAGACCGCGTTCTGGTTGATGTTCACGCCGCGCCAGAATCCCGGCGGCACGTGCGTGTTGCGCATGGCGTGATCGACGAGCAGATTCGGAATCGAGTATTCGAGCGAATGCTCGCCGGAGGGCCAGAAGCCCTGGAAGGTGAACACGTCCTTGCCCTTGTCCAAGGCCTCGGGCCGCGCGGAGGACAGGATCGACTGGCCCGACAGCCGGATGTGCAGTGCCTCAAGGTTGCCGTTCGCATCCAATGCGCCGCTCAATTTCGCCTGCATCACCGGGTGGTACTTGCCGTGCGCCATATCCTCTTCGCGCGACCACAAGAGTTTCACCGGCGTGCCCGGCAACTCCTTCGCGATCAGCACCGCCTGGCGCACGTAGTCGGTGAAGCCGCGTCGGCCGAAGCCGCCGCCGAGGAGCAGCTTATACACGTCGCATTTCGCCAGCGGCAGGCCGGAGGCTTCGGCCGTGGCGGCGAGCGCCGCCTCGCCGTTCTGCGTCGGGCACCATACCTCGCAGCGCTCGGGCGTATAGAGCGCGGTCGCGTTCATCGGCTCCATGGTCGCGTGGTTCTGGAAGGGATAAGCGTAGACCGCTTCGACCTTGCGCGTCGCGCCGGCGAGCACCGCCTTGGCGTTGCCTTTTTCGTTGTGCACGAATGCCTGCTCGGCGGACAGTCCCTCCTTCAGCACTTCGGCGATCGAGGCGCTCGAAACCTTGGCGTTCTCGCCGAAGTCCCAGTCGATGACGACCGCGTCCAGCGCTGTCTTCGCGTGCCACCAGGTGTCGGCCACCACCGCGACCGCGGAATCGCCGACGCGGACGATCTTTTTCACGCCCGGCATGGCGTTCGCTTTCGCAGCGTCGTAGGCGCGCAGCTTGCCGCCGAACACCGGGCAGTCCTTGATTGCGGCGTTCAGCATCCCGGGCAGCTTCAGATCGGTGCCGTAGATCTGCTTGCCGGTGAGCTTGTCGCGCGTGTCCAGGCGCTTGAGCGGCTTGCCGATGATCTTCCACGCCTTCGGGTCCTTGAGCGGCACGTCCTTGGGCGCGTCGAGCTTCGCCGCCGCATCCGCCACCTTGCCGAAGCTGGTGCTGCGGCCGCTCGGCTTGTGCGTGATCACGCTTTTCGCGGCGACGCATTCCGCGGCGGGCACGCCCCAGGCATTCGCCGCCGCCTGCACGAGCATCATCCGTGCCGCCGCGCCGCCCTTGCGCACGTAGTCGTGCGAGGTGCGGATGCCGCGGCTGCCGCCGGTGCTGAAATCGCCCCAGACGCGCTTGCGCGCAACGTTCTGCCCCGGGGTCGGGTATTCGGTCGTGACCTTGGCCCAGTCGCATTCGAGTTCTTCCGCGACCATCTGCGCGAGTCCGGTGAGCGTTCCCTGGCCCATTTCCGAGCGCGCAATGCGGATGACGACGGTATCGTCCGGGCGGACGACGACCCAGGCGTTGATTTCCGGGGCGGCTTCGCCGGCCTGCGCCGCGTCGGGCCCGCCGAAAGGAATTCTCAGGCCGAGCGCGAGCCCGCCGCCGACCGCAGCCGAACCGATGATGAACGCGCGACGCGAAATCTTCACATTGCTCAACATGGTGTCCTCCTAGGCCTTGGCCGCAGCGTGGATGGCTTCGCGCACCTGCTGGAACGTGCCGCACCGGCAAATGTTGGTGATCGCGGCGTCGATGTCGGCGTCGGTCGGCTTGGGTTTCTTCTTCAAGAGCGCCGTCACCGCCATGATCATGCCGGACTGGCAATAGCCGCACTGCGGCACGTCGTGTTCGAGCCAGGCCTTCTGTACCTTGGTGAGCACGTCATTCTGCGCCAGGCCCTCGATGGTGGTGATCCTCTTGCCTGCAGCATCGCTCACCGGAACCACGCAGGAGCGCACGGGTGCGCCGTCGATGTGCACGGTGCAGGCGCCGCACTGCGCGACGCCGCAGCCGTATTTGGTGCCGGTGAGGCCGATCTGCTCGCGAATCACCCACAGTAGCGGCGTGCTCGGGTCGACGTCGACTTCCATGGGCTTGCCGTTGACGATTAGGCTCAGCATTTGAATCCCCCTTATTGTGATCCAGCTAGGTTTGAGGCTTCGCCAGCGCCCTTCCTGCGCCGTGAGAGGGCGAGCCGTATTATGTTGTTTCTAGGCCCGCCGTCCGAAACCGGTAACTACCTTACAACAGATGCGCGCGAACTGCCAGAGCGCGGAAGCGGTCGCATGCAGAAGGGGCAATTCCCCGCTGGGGCCGCGCAGCCGCGGCTACCCCTTGCCCGGGGCAGCGGCGCCTGCGCGCGGATAGCGCTCTGCGCTATTGGGGCTTGCTCGAGCCCTTGCGCTTCGTTTCCTGGAAGTCCGCCTTGCGAATGATGCCGTTCACGCCTTTTACGCGATCGACCACCTGCGACACCTGGAAGTCCGCGCCGGCGCTCAAGTAAGCGAAGGCGGTGGCGCGCTCCATGCCGAGCTTTTCGCTGAGGAACTGCACCGCCTGGCGCGTCGCGTCCTTCATCGCCTCGTCGAGATCGGAATTGAGGCCGATGGGGATCCAATATTGCGGCGTTTCGGCGAACGGATTCTTCATCGGCGCTTTCAGCGGCAGCGCGGGATCGCCCGGCTTGAGCAGCGTGAAGCGGAAGGTCGAACGCAGCGAGCCTTCGAGCGCGGTGAGCGCGACTTCGCCGTCGCCCTGCACGAAATGCGGGTCGGCGGCGTAAAAGAGCGCACCGTCCACTTGCACCGGCAGGTAGAGCGTCGCGCCCACGCCGAGATCGTTGATGTCCAGGTTCCCGCCGTATTCCCCGGGGGGAATCGAATTGGGTTTGTCCTTGGTGTTGACCGCCACGCCCATGGTGCCGTGGAAGGGTTTGAGCGGTATGCGGGCGCTGAGCCCGCTCTTGTCCTTGACGATGCCGTACCACTTGCCGCCGATTTGCTCGATGGGGCAGAAGGTCGATACGTTCGCATACAGCTCGGGATGCGCTGCGTCGGCACCGGGCTGCGGCCCCTTGTTCTCGGGGAACTCCCCGGGGAGCGCGCCCTTGCCGTGGCGGTTGGAAATGACGCCGTAGGGAACGCGCGGCTGCAACTTCAGGATCTCGATTTTCAGCACGTCGCCCGCCTTCGCGCCTTCGATTTCGATCGGACCGGTCACGATATGCGGGCCATCCTTGACGAAATCGTGCTCGAGGCTGGATTCGGCGATTGCCTGGGCGTCCTTGAGGACCTGCCCGGGCTTGATGCCGAACTGTCCGAAATATTTGACCGCGTTCTTGCCCTGGTCCTCGAGTATGCCTTCGTGCGATACCGTGTCGAAGGTCACCACGCTGCCCGCAGGAACGGACAGCACGGGTTTCGCTTCGGCGTTGGGCAGGCTGCCCCAACGCACCGTCTGCGGCGTGGAGGGCACGTAGTAGCTGCCGTTCTTCAGCTTCTCGGGCTTGTCGGCAAGCGGTTGCAGCGCGGCGAAATCCTTCGCCGCGACGTTGCCGCAGGCCAGCGCAAAGGCGAGGGCAGCGGCGGGCGCGATACGTCCCCGCAGGGACGCTAGGTGCATAGCGGTCATTCCGGATCTCCTTCTGTTGGGCTGGGTTCGCGTGGCGCGCATATTGTTTTGGTTGGCCTGCAGGCTGCGCGCGTCGGCACTCTACCACGTCGTCAGTCGCGCTGGGCGCGCCGGCAACTGCGTGAATGGTCCACATGGTGGGCAATCCGCCTCGACATCCTTTTGTTGCCGGCGCAAACTCACTCGTTGCAATGCTTCGAGCGAAGTTCGTCAACGAGGAGAGAGTACATGCGCATCAACCGCGTCAAGAAACTCTGGCGCGAAGGGAAGCCTGCGATCGGCGGCTTTCTTTCGATCCCGCACGCCCTGTCGGCGGAAATGATGGCCCATACCGGCCTGGACTGGCTGTGCATCGACATGCAGCACGGCTGCATCGACTACGCCGACGCGGTGAACATGCTCGCCGCGATTTCCACCACGGCAGTGACGCCCTTCGTGCGCGTCCCCTGGAACGAGCCCTCGGTGATCATGAAGGTGCTCGACGCCGGCGCCTATGGCGTGATTGTTCCCATGGTGAGCAATCGCGCGGATGCCGAGCGTGCGGTCGCCGCCTGCCGCTATCCGCCGGCGGGCATCCGCAGCAACGGCCCCAACCGCGCGCTGCTCTACGGCGGCGCCGACTACCAGAAGCAAGCCGATCGCGAAATGGCCTGCGTGGTGATGATCGAAACCGCGGAAGGCGTGGAGAAGATGGAGGAGATCATCTCCACCCCGGGAATCGATGCGGTGTACATCGGACCGACCGACCTCGCGCTCGCGCTGGGGCTGCCGCCGGTGATGGACAACGACGACCCGAAGCACGTCGCCACCGTCAACCGCGTGCTGGAGACTTGCCGCAAGCACAAGGTCGTTGCCGCCATGCACACCATGAGCTCGAAATACACGCAGCGCTACATCGACCAGGGCTTTAAGATGGTGATGCTCGTCGCCGACCGGCTGGCGATGTCGAACTACGTCAAGGCGGAAGTGGCGCGCCTCTCCGGCTGGACGCCGCTCGTGCCGACGCAGGCGCCCGAGCGTACGAGCTAAGGAACCTCTGAACTAACGTTGCTAAGTTCCAAAGCATTGATGAGATTCCCAGTGATGTGGGGGATATACAAGGGGGCATCGCCCCCTTGTTCAGGCAGGTCCTAGCGCCGCGGCCGGCAAGGCCGCGCGCCGAGTTCGAGTACGGCAGCGCTTTAAGCGGCGCGGGCGGACTGCGCCGGTTCGACCAGTTCCAGCGCGACCGGGGTGGGGTTGCTGAACAGGTCGAGCACCGGGCAGTGCGCGTCGACCACCTGCTTCAGGCGGCGCAACTCCTCGGGCTTGGCCGTGCTGTCGAATTCCACCGTGCCGTGTATTTCCTTGAATCCCGGGCGCACGCCTTTCGCTGCGGCGAAAAAGCCGCGCAGGTCGATCGAGCCTTCCAGCTTCACCGACACGTCGTTAAGCGGTATGCCCAGAGCCGCCGCGTGCAGCCAGTAGGTGATCTCCTGGCAGGTGGCGAGGGCCGCGAGCGCGTATTCCACCGGGTTGGGTGCGCGATCGGTGCCGCCGAGCGCCGCCGGCTCGTCGACTTCCACGGTGAAATTGCGGATCTTCACTTTCCGAAACAGCCCGCCGTGGCCGCGGCTTTCGACCGCGAACTTGGCAGTCGCCTGCTCGGGATGAGCCGCGAGCGCGGACTGCGTATTGCCGAAGAGTTCCTTCAAGTTGTTTGACATGCTTATGCCCCTTTCCGTCTCGTGGGTAAATGAAATTGCCGCTTTCAGGCAGGCGAAGGTACCGGGGCGCTAAAGCGAAAGGAAATACTTTTTCGGCACTTCTATAGAACCGCAAGCGATTAGCACCCGGCGCGAGTTTGTTCGCCCACCGGCGCGCGTGGGCGAGGTCCTCGTGCCAGGGACCGTATTCATGCACGATGCGCACCACGGCCCTGCGCAGATGGTGTCGTTCGACGATGCGGTAGAGCATGGAGGCTAGTGCGGCCGGCCGCGCGCGCGGTCAGCGGTCCCTCCGCCGTGGTGCGGGGCGGTCCCGCGATGCAGGCGGGCGACTAGGACTTCGTGGTAGATATCTGCTGGAACGAACAACTTTTCTTGCGGGGCGCGCATCCACGCTTCAATTCAAATCGGTTTCGGCAATCCTTGCGCAGCCTTCCGGCGCTCTCCTGTCATCGGCACAAACACGCGCTTTCTTTAGCGCCGCGGCGGAAAAGAATTCGTTCGTCGACGCGGCTGCTAATCGACCGTGGGCCGCCAAGGGCCTTGAACGACGACGGCTTCGTCCGCGCCGAGCCAAGGCGGCATGGTGGTTGCGACTACCGACAAGCGTTGCGTGGTCGATGCGCGGAACTGAAAGTGCGTGCCCTGCGGGATCGACACGCACAGGCCCGGCAGCAGCGCGACGATCTCTTCGCGTTTCCCCTGCTTGCGCCACAACTGACCCGTGCCGGACACCACGTACCAGATCTCGTCCACCGTGCGGTGCGCGACCGCCTTGGCGACGGCACCCGCCGGCAAACTGAACTGGGCCATGCTGCCGCCGTGAACGGCAAGCAGTTCGCGCACTTCCGAGCCGTCAGGCGCTCGAACGCTGGGCTCTCCAGGTAACGGTAGGGTCTCGAATTCGGCCATCGCAGGCTTCCTCTGGCTAAGCTGCGACGCGAGGGTCTCGCGCAGAGGAGCGATGTTTGTCCGAGCGAGTGTCTTCTCTGGAACGACTAGGTCGCGGCGACGACATATTCGAGCGCCCAGTAATACTGCCACTCATGAAAGCGGACCTCGCTTGTGCTGCCGGCGACGGCCTGGCGCAACTCGAGCTCCGACGGGAAATTCTTCAACACGCGGTGCGTTGAGCCGTCGTCGAGTGAACGCAGCTGGTAGGTGTTGCCCGCGTCATCCCGCTCGGCGATCGGTGTGCTGTTCCCGCTGACGAAGCGATTGTCGAGGAGTACCACCTTTGCGCCGGGCTGCAATGCCTGGTGAACGTCCCGCAGGAACGCAGCCACCCGATCGCGTGGGACATGCGAGAACCAGAAGCCGGCGAAACCGGCGTCGTGACCCTGGGCAAGGGCCGGCAAGCGATAGGCATCGCCCACCACGAACTCCACATGACTCACCGCCACCCGCGCCTTGGCGATCGCCAGGGTTTCGATCGACGCATCGACCGCGAGGACCCGCCTGGCAACCGGCGCCAGGAACTGCGTCCAGTAACCGGTGCCGCACGCAACTTCGAGGATGGATGCTCCGCTGAACACCGATGGAAGCCAAGCTTCGATTGCGCGCAGGTCCTGCTGGCGCTCGGGCTTCGCATACACGCGGTCGTACTCCGGCGCTCTGGCGGCGTAGTAGTCCTGCATGGTGTTCGCGCTCATCGGCCGGTCCGCGGCTTCCAAACGCCGGCGCGCAGCGCCTCGTAGGACTTCGCCGGTGGGCGATCCGGGGTGAGTTTCACTTCTTTCCCGATTGGTTCAAGGCGACGGCGGCACGGATGAGATTCTTGAAAGCAGACTCGTCGATCGTCTCTCCTTCGTGGATGTCGATCGCGCGGCGGACCTTGCCGTCGAGGCTCGAGTTGAACAAAGTCGCAGGGTCGCTTAGCGAAGCGCCCTTGGCGAACGTAAGCTTGATGGCCTTCTTGTAGGACTCACCGGTACAGATAATCCCATCGCGGGACCAGACCGGAACGCCCCACTTCCATTCTTCGGTGATTCCTGGATCCGCTTCCTGGATGAGCTTGCGCACGCGGCGCAGCGTGCTCCCGCGCCAGTCGCCGAGTTCCGCGATTCTCGCGCTGATCAGCTCGGAGGCCGGCGTCCCACTGTCCCCGCTCGACTTCTTTGCGGACTTTCGCTCGGTTTTCATCTATCCCCCCTTCTTATAGTCGTCATTCCGAACCGAGAGAGCAAGCCGGTCAATTCGCTTTGAACTGCAGCCAGAACAGACCCAGGAAGTTTTGGAAGGCCCAGCGTTCAAATTCAAGTGCGCAGCGCGGATTTATCGCGCGGCGTCCCCCGAAGTGCAGGCTTGGGCGTCTTACGGTAAGAGAGCCTGAATGGGTCACGGATGCACCTTCTCGTGCCGTTCCAGCATCAATACGAACTGTGAAACGCGTTTGGCGCGTGTTTCGGCTTTCTTGGCAGTTTGAATCCTGAACAGCACGGCGTACCGGTTGCGACTATCGAGTGTTGCGAAGAACGCTTTAGCCCGCACATTGTCATCCAGCGCAGATTGAAAATCGCTTGGTACAGTTGCTTTGCGGGATGAATCGTATGCCGCGTCCCATCGCCCGTCGAGCTTCGCGCGCTCAACCTCTTTGAGCCCGGCCGGTTTCATTTTCTTGGCTTTGATCAGGGCAAGCGCTTTGTCCCGATTTATCTTCGACCAAACGCTCTTTGCCGAGCGTCGAGTAAACCTCTGGAGCCAGAACTGATCGCTGTGCGCCCGCTTTTGTCCATCAATCCAGCCAAAGCAGAGTGCGGTCTCGACGGCTTCGTCGTATGAAACTGATGGCGCATCGGCGCCTCTCTTTGCGAGTTGTAACCATACTCCAGGCGACGAGGTGTGATTTTCAGTTAGCCAGGCAGCCCAATCCAGTTGCCGCTCGAAGCGATGAATCTGCAGTTCAGCAGAGGATTTGGCTCGAGGCTTCATTCGCGATTCCCGCTAATGTACATAGACGCCCAGCGTCCCGGGCAACCGGCGCGGAACTACTGGCTCTCGCAATGCGCCGTGCTTCCCCGCACGCGGCGCCGGACGGGTGCCGCCCGGCGCGATCCCCGCCGGGCTGCTCGCGGGGTTAGAGTATACATGTCGCTTTCCCGGGGAGATGCGCGTGGCGCCCGTGGTGTCCAGCGTGTCGAGGGTCATCGGCGGCGTGTTCTTCGTCACGCTTGGCCTGCTCGCGTACTGGTTTATCGGATTGACCCGCTACCGGGGCTGGGTGCTCGGGGTGATGCTGGCGGTCGCCGTCGCATGCGCGTTTTGGGGCGTGTGGCTGCTGCGGCAATGGTTGCAGGACCGCCGTGCGGCGCTGAGCGACCTGCCGCCGGGGGAGACGCTCGCCGGCCGGCCCTGGCTGCGCGTCGACGCCTGGCGCCGACGCAAGATCGTCGCGGGACGGCTGGTCGGCACGCCCATGCTGCTGCTGGCCTACCTCTTTTTCGGCGGGCCGGCGCTCTTCTTCTTCTGGCTGGCGATCGCCGATCCGCTCACGCAGTCGGGCGAAAGCCTGCGGCTGCCGGGACTGCTGATGGGTTCGATGCTCGGATTCATCGTGGGCGGGCTGACCTACTGGCGGCTGCGCTACGCGAAATACGGCGAGAGCGTGTGCCGCCTGCTCACGCTGCCGGGGCGCATCGGCGGCCGCCTCGACGCGGACATCGAGTGCGCGCTGCCGGCCGGCAGCGGCGACACCGTCGTCATGCGCCTGAGGAACATGGTGTCGGGCGGGCGCAGCGCGAGCGAAGTCTGGAGCATGGAACAGCGCCTCGCCGTGCCGGTGCAGGGGGCGCGCAGCGTGGTGCCGGTGCGGCTGCAGATCCCGCGCGCAGCCGGGCAGCAGGTGCTCGCGCCCGACGCCGGCGCGCTGGCAACCTTCGCAGCGCCGTGGTGGGTGCTCGAGGTCGAGAAGGAGGTCCCGGGCATCGATTTCAAGGCGGGCTTCGTCGTTCCGGTCTACGACATTCCCCGCGTTCCGGAACAGCCGGCGCCGGTTCCGGGCGCACCGGTCGTCGACGTCGGCGGCCGCCGCGCCGCGACGGTGATCGGCCTGGCGGCTGTCGCAGCCTTCGCCGCGATCACCCATCAGGCGAGGCAGACCGGCTGGCTGTCGGCGAGCGTGTTCGCGCCGAGCGCAGCGTGGATGGCCCCCGCGCGCTTCCAGCGCGAGTTTGCGGCCTGGTCGCCAAGCCATTACCCGGCATCGATCGAGGGCCGCTGCGTGGGAGGGCGCGAAGAGTACCGCTCCGAATGGACCCCCGTTCCCGAGGGTGCAGGCTATTACGCGTGGTTCGGCATGGACCGCGGCTGGTTCGACCGGCGCAGCCTGGAATACGCGGCGAGCGGCTTCCGCCGCGAGTCGAACACACAGTTCGTCGACTGCGCCGGAAAGGAGCGCTTTCAGGGAACCTGGGTCCGGCGCAGGGGGCGGCAGTGATTGCCACACCGACGCTGCGATGCCGCGGCTCGTGTGCCGGCGGGCAAGTTCGTCGATATCGTCCCCTCGAACGCGTAATACGCACATCCGCGCCAGGTACGGGTTGGCCTGCAAGCCATTGCCATAGAACCACCACGCCGGACAATGCGCTCAGGGCCAGAAAAAATACGTGGGCACCCCATGCAAGGTAGAAGGTAACGACGTCGCCGCGTGTTACGTCTTTGGGATTCTTATGCCCCAATTTTCCCCACGTGCTACGCCACATCGAGTAGACAAGACATGGGACACCGAAGAACAGGAATCCAAGGAGGGCGTTAAACGGAGACGATTCGGAGCGCCTCGCCGTCATCGTAAGGGGTGTCGCTTCAATCACGAACTCGGCAATGAGATACCAGAAATAAGCTGCGAATATCACAAATGCCACGATGCGCAAGCCCCACCAGCCTCGCGTAGGCGATACCGTTGCCACCACCATTCCGAGGGCAATAGCGCTAAAGGCGACCTGAGCTATGACGCGCGCGGGGGCTGCAGGCCGCAGCACGGCAGCCGGAGCGAAGGGCTAGGCTGCACCGCGGACTACCAGATAGTAGACGGCGACACACCCTAGAAGAATCGTTGGGTAGAAGGTGAAAGCGAAGCCAAACGCTCTTGAAGGTGCACCGCCCGCGTAGCCGACGTAGAACAGAACGCGACCAACAAGGAACATCGCGGCTGCCGTCGGAAT
This sequence comes from uncultured Enterobacteriaceae bacterium, assembly GCA_964565875.1. Lineage (GTDB taxonomy): Bacteria > Pseudomonadota > Gammaproteobacteria > Burkholderiales > SG8-39 > 2-12-FULL-64-23. The sequence goes on along the minus strand of CAZMGP010000027.1, from coordinate 12,104 downwards.
GAGACCGAGGAGTTGACTCGGGAATGTGAATGAGCAGGCAAAATACACGGGCAATGCGAGCGCCACTTGCTCCAAGGTGTTTTGCAGAAGCGCTTGAAGTAGCTTGGCGCGTGAGGTTCCCTCGGTGAGGGCGCTGCCATTGATGTCTTCGGGCGTAAAGAAACGATGCTTCGCCAATCGGGCGATACAGACGAACAGTGAGGCCGCAGGCGCCATGAGAGCTGCGGCAAGGAGTTCTAGGCGGAACTCGATGGATGTACTCGGGGCGATGCGGGCTTCGCCGAAGATTGCCGCAAGGGTGAGACAGGTCACCGCCATCAATAAGGCCGATGCCATTCCAATTGCCACGCCGCGTTGTGCGCTACCCAAGTGGAATCTCCTGTGTGCTATGTCGTGCTGCCTTACGTTCAAGGCAGTCTGCGCTCCGCCGGCTTTCTTGGCGGAGCGCCGGTGTTGGCCGCTGGGTTGGGCGTCATTTGCTTATCAAGTGGGTTGCCATTTTTCACCCTAGGTGAATGCCGCACGAACCGATGACGCCCAATGTCGGGGCTGAGGCGGGGCCGGTGGTGGGACGCCGGGCGCGCCGTCGCGTGTCGCCTCGAGCGACGGCTTAGACGCCACCCGTCGTAAAACGGACGCGAGGAATCCAGTTCTTTGTGCGCCGCGCCAGGCGCGCGGACACTTCCTCACCTTCGAACGTAGCCGACGCGCGCCGGAGCATCTCCGGTTTGACGTCGTCCAATGCGTTCACGCTGACTACAGCATAGAGCGTGCCGTCGATTCGGCTGCTGACTATCGGAACGGCGCCGCACCGTGCGCAGACGTGAAACTCAGCGGTCTTGGTGCTAAAGGTGTAGACGGAGACGACTTTCGGGTCTTTGACGACGACTTCGAGGTTTCCGGTAGGACACGAGGTCCAGACTCCTCCGTGCTTCTGGCAGAAGGAACAAGTGCATGCGCGAGCGGGGATCTCGGCAGGCTCAGGCGTCCAGTCGAGTTGAAAGGAGATGTTCTGGCAATGGCAACTTCCGCGAAGCAGCATCGGAACCTCTGCGGAGGGAGTGGGTGGCGTTTAATGTCAAATAGGTTGGAAAACCGCAATCTATCATATGAGGTGACTAGCGAGGTCCCGGCCAACCGTCTACAAAATCATCGCGTTAAGTAATCATCGTCGCGCCGATGCCCGTGATGGATGGCAGAAAGTGAATCACGGTCCCGAGCCCCAATCTATTTCCGCAACGCAGTCCGTGAAGCTCCGCCTGCCGGATCAAGCGCGCGCCAGCATCCGCGTGAAGTGAGCGCCGCAGAAGTCGTCGCGTATCTGGGCGCGTCACGCGCCCGAGCACATAGGCGCTAGCTCGCGATCCAATCCTTCGGTACGAGGAACTCGCGGTAGAGCTTTTCCTCCGCGCTGCCGGGCTCTGGCTTCCAGTCGTAGCGCCACTTCACCACGGGCGGCATGGACATGAGAATCGCCTCGGTGCGGCCGCCCGATTGCAGGCCGAAGAGCGTGCCGCGGTCGAAGACGAGGTTGAACTCGACGTAGCGCCCGCGGCGGTAGGCCTGGAAGTCGCGTTCGCGCTCGCCGTAGGGTAGGTCCTTGCGCCGCTGCACGATCGGGCTATAGGCATCGAGAAAATGATCGCCCACGCTTCGCGTCAGGGCGAAGCAGGTGTCGAAGTCCGGCTGGTTCAGGTCGTCGTAGAAAATGCCGCCGACGCCGCGCGGCTCGTTTCGGTGCTTGAGGAAGAAGTACCTGTCGCACCAGTCCTTGAACTTGGGATGGAACTCCGCGCCGAACGGGTCGAGCGCCGCCTTGCAGCTGCGGTGAAAGTGTTTCGCGTCTTCCTCATACCCGTAGTACGGAGTGAGGTCCATGCCGCCACCGAACCACCATGCAGGCGCTGCGCCGTCCTTGGTGGCGGCGAAAAAGCGCACGTTCATGTGCGTGGTCGGGCAATAGGGATTGCGCGGATGCAAGACGAGGGACACGCCCATCGCTTCGTAGGAGCGGCCGGCGAGTTCGGGGCGCGAGGCGGAGGCAGAAGGCGGCAAGCCGGCGCCCTGCACGTGGGAGAAGTTCACCCCGCCGCGCTCGAATACTTTGCCTTCTTCGATGATGCGGCTCGCGCCGCCGCCGCCCTCGGGGCGCGTCCAGCGGTCTTCGCGAAAGCGCACGCCGTCGATCGCTTCGAGCGCCGCGACGATATTTGCCTGCAGGCCGAGGAGATGGTTCTTGACGGCGAGCGGATTCATTCGGGCAAGGCCTTTCCTTGTGAAAGGGCGAGAGTCTAGCGCATATTCGGCCGGGCGCAGCGGGCGAGGATTCGGCTGCTTACGCGGGCGGCACGTGCACGAGTCCAGTGCGGCGGCTTCGCATCGTCGCCCCGTCACTCCGGATTAGATTGCGAAGGCGAAGCGCTTTTCCGCGAACAGCTGCAAGCACGCGTCCACCACCTTGGCGTCGTAGCGCGTACCTTTGCCGCGCTGGATTTCGGCCAGCGCAGCCTCGATGCCGAGTCCGGGACGATAAGGCCGATGCGAGGCCATCGCTTCGACGACGTCGGCGACCCCCAGGATGCGCGATTCCAAGAGGATTTGCTCGCCTTTGAGCTGATGCGGATAGCCGCTGCCGTCCACCCGTTCGTGGTGTTGACGCACGATATCGGCGATAGGCCAGGGAAACGGCACGTCTTTCAGGATTTCATAGCCCACTTCGGGATGTGCCTTGAGCAATTCGAATTCGATGCCGCTCAGCTTGCTGGGTTTCGACAGGATCTCGGCCGGAACCCGAATCTTGCCCAGATCGTGAACGATGCCGGCAAGGTTCAGTCCGTGAATCTTCTCTTCGTCCAGGCCCAGTTCGGTCGCAATCGCCACGCAAAGGGCGGCGACGCGACGCTGGTGGCCGGCGGTATAGGGGTCACGCATTTCCACCGTAGAGGCGGCGACCTGGATCGACTGGACCAGACTCGAACGCAGCCGTGCTGCCATGAGGTCGCGATCGGCGCGCACGCGTAAAGTGATGATGCCGAAGGCGAGGTCGTTGGCGAGTTCCTGCAGCAGTGGCAATTCGTCTCCCCAGAACCGTTTTGGTTCGTCCGAGTAAATGCTCAGTGCGCCGAAGGTATTGCCGTCGTGGGTGAGCGGAAGCGAGGTGCTTGCACGATAGCCGCGCTGTAGCGCCGCTGCGCGCCAGGGTGTCAGCCTGGGGTCGGCGGCAAAATCCAGGTCGGACTGCGCTATGCCGGTCCTGATCGCGGTGCCCGTGGGCCCCCCGCCTGCAGGCGTATCGGCCCAGCTGACGCTCACTTCGGAAAGGTAGCCGTCTTCGTGGCCGTAGTGTGCAACCGGGCGCACGCGCTTTGGCTGGTCCTGCTCGGCAAACCCCACCCAGGCCATGCGATATCCGCCCAGCTCCACGATGACGCGGCAAATCTCCTCGAGCAGTTCCGCTTCGTTGGTCCTTCGGATCAGGGCTTCGTTGCATTTGGAAAGCACGGTGAGCGAGCGTGCCAGCCTTTTCTGCGCGTCTTCGGCCAATTTGCGTTCCGTTATGTCCGCCACCACGCCCAACATTCTGACGGCCTCGGTCTGTTCGTTGCGAAACACCTTCGCGTCGGCGGCGATCCAGCGCTCCGAACCGTCATCCGCCCTCTTGATTTTGCACTCGACATGAAATGCCCCGGATTTCATCGCCGCTTCCATGGACTTGATGACAGCGTCGCGGTCGTCCGCAACGATGTGGTGCAGGTAAAGCCCCTGGTTCCAGGAAGCAACCTGGTTGGCGTAGCCGAAGATCTGGTCGTGACGCAAGGATCGGACCGAGCGATTGCTCGCGAGATCGAGATCGCAAACTCCCAGGCCGGTCGAAGCCAAGGCAAGATCGAGGCGTTGCTCGTTCTCCTGCAGCAATTGGTAAGCGCGTTCCCGGTCGGTGATGTCGCGCGCGTTGATGACGATGCCGTTGACGCCCGGGTCGGCAAACATGTTGGTCGCGACCGCTTCGACCGCGATCACGCTGCCGTCCTTGCGCCGGAAATGCCGCACCGTTCGGTAAGTGGGCCCGGGTTCGCGGATCACCTGCCGGAAGCTCGCTGCGGATTGAGCTTCGTCTTCCGGTAAGATGAAGTCGAGATAGCGCTGGCCCACGACTTCACCCACCTCATAGCCCGTCATGCGCGAAATCGAAGGGCTGACGTAAGTGATCATCCCGTGCGCATCGAGCACCAACACGAAGTCGGTTGAGTTCTCGATCAGTCCGCGAAAGCGCTTTGCGCTTCTTTCCAGCTGCGCCGTGCGCTGCTCGACCTGCTGTTCCAGCGACCGCCGCAGGCGGGCGAGCTCCAGGTGCGTGCGCACGCGGGCGCGCACCTCGTCGATGTCGAACGGCTTGGTGATGTAGTCGGCGGCGCCGATGGCGAAGCCCTTGACTTTGTCCTCGGTCGCGTCGACCACGGTGACGAAAATGACCGGGATGCGATCGCCGCCCGGCGTGGTCTTGATGCGGCGCAGAACCTCGTAGCCGTCCATCCCCGGCATCACGATGTCCAGCAGCACCAAATCGGGCGGGGCCGGTCCCTGCACCAGCTCGATCGCCCGCGCGCCATGGTTTGCGACCTGGATGCGGTACTCCCCTTTCAACGCTTCGATCAGCTCGTGCACGTTTTCCGGGATGTCATCTACCAGCAGCAGGCGCGGGAGGTCGTTCGATTCTGCAGCGGCGAGAGTCGGCTTCCTGCGATAGCGCCGCAATTCGATCTGCATTGCCACGCGCACGCGCAGCAGGTCCGGATTGACGGGTTTGGTGATGTAGTCGGCCACGCCGAGGCTGAGGCCGCGCGCTTCGTCGGCCGCCTCCGCCAGCGCGGTGACGAAGATCACCGGGATGTCGGTGGTAGCCGAGTTGGATTTCAGATGCGCGAGCACCGAATAGCCGTCCATGTCCGGCATCTTGATGTCGAGCAGAATCAAATCCGGCGGCGGCTGGCGCAGGGCGAGCTCGAGTGCCTTCCTGCCGCTGGTCGCGGCGATGATCGCATAATCCTGGCGCAGGATATTCATCAATGCATGCAGGTTCTCATGCATATCGTCGACAATGAGTATGCGCGTGCGTTCGTCGGTTGATTCGCTCATGGTCGCCTTACCTTAGTTTGCCGACTGCAGCCGCCCGCGCAAGGCGCGCAGCAGCGCTTCTGCCTCGTCGAGCTCGAAGATGTCGAGCTTCGCAGCGATTTCGCGAATCGCGGCTTGCTCGACTTCTCCCGCCACGCCGAGCCGCAGTTCGGTCATCAAGCTTTCGGCCGCTCCCAGGTCCCGTTCGAGCGCCTGGGCCAGGCGCTCCAGCCGCTCCAGCGTTTCGCTGCGAGTCAGCGGCGTGCCGGCGGGCGTCGCGGTCGGCGTGGCGCCGGCGGCGAGGCTATCGATATCGGCCGTCACCTGCGCAAGCCGCGCCCGCAGTTCTTCCAGCGCGAGAGCGTCAGGCATGCTGCCTTGCTTCAGCTTGGCATCGATCCCTGCGACTTCATCGTACACGCGGGTGGCGCCGATGTTGCCGGCCACCCCCTTCAATCCGTGGCAATATTCCTCCGCGCCCTCGACGCCCCGCTCTTGCGCAATGGCTAAGAGCTCGCTCACGGCATCGGCATAGTGTTCGCGGAAGCGCCGCAGCTGCCGGCGATAGGCATCGGCGTTGCCGCCGATGCGCCGCACGCCCTCGCGCGTATCCAGGCTAGCGAGCGAGCTCAGGTCCGCAGCGGGTTCCGGCGCCTGCGGCAGCGGTGTAAGCCGCCTGCCGCCTGCAGCCGTTTGCGGGCGCAGCCGCACCCATTTCGCCAGCGCCGCCAGCAGGCGGTCTGGCACGATCGGTTTGGTTACATGGTCGTTCATGCCCGCCGCCTCGCTTTTCTCGGCGTCCCGCGCCATCGCCAGCGCGGTCATGGCGATGATGGGAAGCGTGGCGAAGCGTTCGCCCCCTTGCGTCCCGGCGAGCGCGCGTATGCGCCGCGCGGCCTCCAGCCCGTCCATCACCGGCATCTGGATATCCATCAGCACCGCGTCGTACTCGCGGCTTTGCGCCTTCTTTACGGCTTCCTCGCCGTTGACCGCATCCTCCACTTCGATGCCTTCGCTGCGCAAGAGCTCGCGGGCGAATTCGCGGTTGATGTCGTTGTCCTCCACCAGCAGCAGGCGCGCGCCGGCCAGTTGCCCGGAGACCGCCAGGGCGGCCGAGGCCGCGCGCCGCTTGTCGTTCCGGCCCAGAATGCGGCCGCGGCCGAGCACCGAGAGGATGGTATCGAGCATGGTGGAAGGAGACACCGGCTTCACCAGAAATCCATCCACGCCGGCTTGTTCCGCGAGCCGCATCACGTCCTCGCGTCCGTAGGCGGTAATCATCACCACTTTGGGCTGGTGCCCGATGGCGGCGTCGTCATGAATGCGCCGCGTCGCCTCGTCGCCGTTCATGCCCGGCATGCGCCAGTCCATCAGCACCAGGTCGAACGGCTTGTCCCGCGTAGACTCGAGCGTGGCCAGCGCTGCCGCGCCATTGGCGGCCAAGCTGACGTCGAGTTGGAAGAAGCGCAGCATCTCCGCCAGGATCTCGCGCGACACCTCGTTGTCGTCGACCACCAGCACGCGGATGCCCGCGAGGAGCGGTCCGGCCCGCTCGACCAGTTCGCGCCGATGTGCCTGTGCCGCACGTGCGGCCTTGAGTTGTACGGTGAAGGCAAAGGTCGTGCCCTTGCCCGGCTGCGTATCCTCGACCCAGATCCGCCCCCCCATCAAGCCGACCAACTGTCTGCAAATCGCCAGTCCCAGACCGGTGCCGCCGTAGCGGCGCGTGGTCGATTGATCGGCCTGGGTAAATTCCCGAAACAGCTTTTCCTGCGCTTCCGGGTTCATGCCGATGCCGCTGTCGCGCACCGACACTTGCAGACTGATGTCCGCGTCCTTTGCCGTCAGCATGCGAAAACTCAGCTCGATTTCTCCTTTTTCGGTGAATTTGACCGCATTGCCGCAAAGGTTCAGCAGCACTTGACCCAGGCGCAGCGGATCGCCGATCAACACCGGCGGGATTGCGGGATCGTAACGGATCAGGAATTCGATGCCCTTGCGCTCCGCCTGATAGATCACCGCATCGGTGAGCTGCTCCAGCACCGAGTCGAGGCCGAATTCGACCTGTTCCAGCTCGATCTTGCCGGCTTCGATCTTGGAAAAGTCCAGGATGTCGTTGATGATGCCGAGCAGCGATTGCGCTGCTCCCTGCGCCTTCGACAGGTAATTGCGCAGCGCCGCCGGGAGATCCGACTTGAGGGCGAGATAGAGCATGCCCAGTATCGCGTTCATCGGTGTACGGATCTCGTGGCTCATGTTGGCAAGGAACATCGATTTCGCCCGTGTCGCCTCTTCCGCGATTTCTTTTGCCTTGCGCAATTCCTCGGCCGCGCGCTTGCGCTCGCTGATGTCTTCCACCAGCCATACCGAGCCGCGCGCCGGGTCGGCGGGATCGACCGCATGGCCCGAGAGCTGGCCCCAGAATTGGGAACCATCCTTGCGCTGCAGAATCTCCTCCGAGACGAAGGTGCCGCCGCCGGCGATGGTCGGATAGCCGCGCGCGCCCAGGCTGGCATAGGCCTCGTCGCTCGGATAGATGACGCGCGTCGGCTGCCCGACGATTTCCCCCGGTCCCCAGCCGAGGATCTCCTCCACGCGGCGGTTGCAGCGCTGGATGCAACGATCGGCAATGAAGGCGATGCCGAGGCCGGCGGAATCGAAAATCGCCTTCAACTCCTCGTTCACGCCGCGCAGGCCGAGGGTGCGCTCCTCCACTTTGTGCTCGAGATCGCGCGTGGCATCGCGCAGCAAGCTGCGCATCTTTTCCAGCGATTGGCCGAGCACCGCGAACTCGCGCGTGGACGCGGCGACGGACACCGGTCGATCCAGATCGAGATCGCCGATGCGGTCCGTCTCCCGCACCAGGCGCTCCATCGTGTCGGCGAATTTGCGCGAGACGCGGGCGCTCAGCACGACCACGAACAGAACCGTTCCCAGAAGCAGGGCGAATACGACGAGCGCGGCGCGCAGGTCGCCGATCGCGAAATCCGTCGCCGGCGCGAGCGTGGCGACGATGAGATTGCGCTCGCCGATGGGGACGGAGGCGAGATGGCCGAACCATTGTTCACCGCCTTGCTCAAACGGCAGCAGGTGCGTCTCCTCGCGTCCACCGGCGCTCCATGTCGCGAATGCTTGCGCGAGCGGTGCGAGGCCGATTTCGCCTGGGGTGCGCATGACCTGGGTTTGCGCACCGGAATTGTCGAGCAGCATCGGATCACGCGGCACGCCGAGGAGTTTGCCCTCCGCGGTGAGTATGGCGACGTAACCGTTGTTGGCGACGCGCAAGGACATGGTGAAACGCGACAGGTCTGTGAGCAGCACGTCCAGCGCGAGAACATACCTCTTTCCGGTCGCGGCATCGGTCCAACGTGTTGATGCCGTGATGCCGGGCTGCTTGGCGGTGAAGAACCGGTAAGGCTCGGTCCAGCGCACCTGCAGATCTCTCCGGGCATTCATCGCTCCGCTGAACCAGGGGCGAGCGCGCGGATCGTAATCGCCTTCGCGCCAGCTCAGCGCGAGACGCGTGCCGTCGGCAGCGAAGTCCAGCCAGCGATGCCTGGTCCCCCAGGCTGCGACGTCCGTGATCCGAAGCGACCAGCCGCCTTCGTCGTTCTTCTGCAGAAAGAACCCGCGCCCGTGCTCGTCGGCGAACACCATCGCGGAGAGTTCGTCGCGCTGGCGCAGCAAGGGTATGCCGAGCGCGCAGAAGCGCTCGGCTTGATCGAGCGAAATCTCGCCGGAGGCGACCCAGCTTGCGCCTATCCCGATGTCATGTTCGATTTCCGCCACCAGGCGGGCCACGCGCGCTTCGACGCCGCCGATCGCGCCCAGCACCTCGCGCTCGGCGATTTTCGTCTGCAGCGGCCCGATCACCAGAGCGTAAAGCGCAAGGCCGAACGCGAGAAACGACAGCAGCACCAGCGGAACTGCCCGAAGGAGCAGGTATTTTTGAACCGATGGCAGGGCGCTCATGGAAGTGGTGTTGCTGCGCGCGAAGAGCGTGTCAGGAAGCTTGATTCATCGCGCCAGCAGCTGACAGGATTGCGATCTTGCTCTCGCGTGGGACGCCGTTCTGGCGAAAAACCGACAGCGCGCTGTTGCATAGCATCATGCACGCCCTCCGTTGGGGATCGTTTTCGCGGCGCTTACTGCGCTCGCTCGCAACGATCTAGCTTAGCCCTGTCGCGAATCTGCCGCTTGAACTTTGCCGTGCAGCCGGGCGGGCGTCGCTCGCCTAACGAAGGATGCTAGGCCTTGAGGGGCGCAACTCTATGATTTGCGTCAAACGCGATTAAGAGAGTGTTACGAAATGAGGGGATACCTCCCCTCATACTCCTCTAAATTGGCCGTTGCAAATCGATTTTGCAACGGGCTCTATGACTTCTTCACCGCGACGGCGCGGTAGCCGATGTCGCGGCGGTATTGCATGCCGTCGAACTGGATCGCCTCCAGCGCCTGGTAGGCGCGGCGCTGCGCCATTTTCACGCTGTCGCCCAGCGCAGTGACACAAAGCACGCGCCCGCCCGAGACGACGACTTTGTCGCCTTCGAGCGCGGTGCCGGCATGAAACACCATGCAGTCATCGGCGCGCTCGTTTGCCTTCTTCAGGCCGTGGATGACCGCGCCTTTCTTCGGCGTGTCGGGGTAATTGGCGGCGGCCATCACTACGCCGAGCGCGGTGCGCCGATCCCAGTCGGCTTCGATTTCAGCGAGCGTGCCGGAGCAGGCGTGCTCGAGGATTTCGTACAGGTCGGACTTGAGCCGCAGCAGGATAGGCTGCGTCTCCGGATCGCCCATGCGGCAGTTGAATTCGAGCGTTTTCGGATTGCCCGCGCCATCGATCATCAGTCCGGCATAGAGGAAGCCGCTGTAGGGGATACCGTCCGCTGCCATGCCCTGGATGGTGGGCATGATGATCTCGCGCATCACCCGCGCATGCAGTTTCGGCGTCACTACCGGTGCGGGCGAGTAGGCGCCCATGCCGCCGGTGTTGGGGCCGGCATCGCCGTCCTTCAGCCGCTTGTGGTCCTGGCTGGTGGCGAGCGAGAGCGCGTACTCGCCGTCGGACATGACGATGAAGCTCGCCTCTTCGCCGGCGAGGAATTCCTCGATCACCACGCGCGCGCCGGCGTCGCCCATCTTGTTCGCGACCAGCATCATGTCCACGGCGTCGTGCGCCTCCTGCGCCGTCGTCGCCACCACCACGCCCTTGCCCGCGGCGAGGCCGTCGGCCTTGATCACGATCGGCGCGCCGCGCTCGTCCACATAGGCGTGCGCCTGTTTCGCGTCGCTGAAGGTGGCGAAGGCCGCTGTCGGTATGCGGTGGCGCTGCATGAACTGCTTGGCGAAGTCTTTCGAGCTCTCCAACTGCGCCGCGGCTCTGGTCGGGCCGAAGATCTTCAGGCCGCGCTCGCGGAACAGGTCGACCACGCCCGCGGCGAGCGGCGCCTCCGGGCCGACCACGGTCAGGTGGACGGCATTTTCCTGGGCGAAATCGGCGAGCTTGGCGATGTCGCTGATGGCGACGTTCTCCAGCCCGGGCTCGAGCGCCGTGCCGGCATTGCCGGGTGCGACGTAGACCTTCTGCACGCGCGGCCCTTGCGCGAGCTTCCAGGCAAGAGCGTGCTCGCGGCCGCCGCTGCCGATGACGAGCAGTTTCATGGTTTCGGGTGACTCCTAACAGCCGCAGCATCGCGGCATCGCGATGTTACACCGCGGGGTGCCGTTTGCGCCCCGGCGGATGTTCTTATCAGTGGCGGAAATGCCGGTGGCCGGTGTAGACCATGACGAGCCCCAGCTCGTCTGCCGCCGCCACCACTTCTTCGTCGCGCACGCTGCCGCCTGGCTGGATGATCGCCTTGGCGCCGGCTTCCGCGACCACGTCCACGCCGTCGCGGAAGGGGAAGAAGGCGTCGGAGGCGACCACCGAGCCCTTGAGATCGAGCCTGGCCGACGCGGCCTTGAGCGAGGCGATCTTCACGCTGTCGACGCGGCTCATCTGTCCGGCGCCGACGCCGAGCGTCATCGCGTCCCGGCAGAAGACGATGGCGTTCGACTTGACGAACTTCGCGACGCGCCAGGCGAAGAGCAGGTCCGCCCACTGCGCCTCGCTCGGCGCTTTCTTCGTCGCCACCCTGAGCTCCGCGCGCGTGATCGGACGGGTGTCGGCGCTTTGCACGAGCAGCCCCCCGCCGACTCGCTGGTAGTCGTGCGCCTGGCTTTCGCGCGCCAGCGGAATCTCCAGCACGCGCAGGTTGCTCTTCTTCGAGAATTCGTTCAGGGCGTCGCGTTCCGCGCGCGGCGCGATCACGACTTCCGCGAACTGTCGGCCGATCGCCTGCGCTGCGGCGAGGTCGAGCGCGCGGTTGAAGGCGAGAATGCCGCCGAAAGCGCTCACCGGGTCGGTGCGGAATGCCTTGTCGTAGGCCGCCGCCGGGCCGTCGGCGAGCGCGACGCCGCACGGGTTCGCGTGCTTGACGATGACGCAGGCCGGCTCCTCGAACTGCTTCACGCACTCCCAGGCGGCGTCGGCGTCGGCGATATTGTTGTAGGAGAGCTGCTTGCCCTGCACCTGGCGATAGCCCGCGACGGCGCCCGGCACCGGGCGCTGGTCGCGATAGAAGGCGGCCGTCTGGTGCGGATTCTCGCCGTAGCGCAGGTCCTGCAGCTTGTCGAACTGCAGGCTGAGGGTCCCCGGGTACTCCGCGCGGCGGCCGCTGCCGTCGAGCGAGCTCAGGTATGCGGCGATGGCGCCGTCGTATCCGGCAGTGTGCGCGAACACCTTGCGCGCGAGCATGAAGCGCGTCTCGGGCGATGTGTTGCCGTGCGCGCGCAGCTCCCGGAGGACCCGCGGGTAATCGGCGGGATCGACGATCACGCTGACGCCTGGGTAGTTCTTTGCCGCCGCGCGCAGCATGGCAGGGCCGCCGACGTCGATGTTCTCGACCGCGTCCTCCAGCCGGCATTCCGGGTCGGCCACGGTCGACTGG
>CAZMGP010000026.1:0-70758 GCA_964565875.1 uncultured Enterobacteriaceae bacterium | reverse complement strand
GAACCCTCGTCGTAAGCTTGGAAGGCTTCTGCTCTACCATTGAGCTACACCCGCGATACACGTCCGCACTGCCACCCAAAGCATACAACCGGCGCCGCAAAAGACTGGTGGAGGAGGTTGGATTCGAACCAACGTAGGCGCAAGGCCAACAGATTTACAGTCTGCCCCCTTTAACCACTCGGGCACCCCTCCAAACGAAACCGCTGATTATGCTCGTTTTGCCCATTGCAGTCAAACCAAACTGGCGAACTCGCGGGCGGCTGCTTGTAATTGCGTCAATCCCTTTCCGCGGAACTTCGCATTGCCGCCGACGCACGCCCTACCTGATGCTAAGATTGCCAGCGGCGCCGTTCGTTGCAGGTGAATTCGCCCCTGGAACCGGACATCTTGGATTTTCCCATTCAAAATCGGATGGTTAAGAATAAGGCACCCCATGGCCCCGCAAAATAAAACCCCACAGGTGCTCGTGCCCGGCCTGTTGTGCGATGCGCAGTTGTGGCGTTCGCAGGTCGAAGGCCTCGCCGACGTCGCCGAATCTTGGATCCCGGACCACACGCGTTCCGATACCTTGGCTGCAGTTGCGCGCGACGTGCTCGCGGACGCCCCCTTCGAGCGCTTCGCCCTGGCAGGTCTGTCGATGGGCGGCTACATCGCCCTGGAAATCCTGCGTCAGGCGCCGGGACGCGTGACGAAACTCGCGCTGCTCGACACTGCCGCGACACCGGAAACGCGGGAACAGACCGAGCGGCGCCTCGCCTTCATCGCCCTCGCCGAGCGCGGCAAGTTTGCCGACATCACCGAAACGCTGCTGCCGCTGCTCATTCACCCGGCCCGATTACCGGAGCGCGCGCTGACCGACGTCGTCCGGTCGATGGCGAACAACATCGGCAAAGAGGCCTTCGTGCGCCAACAACGCGCCATCATGAGCCGCGCGGACAGCCGTCCGCTGCTTGGCGCGATCAGCTGCCCGACATTAGTCCTGTGCGGCCGTCAGGATGCGCTGACGCCGCTCGCCCGCCACGAAGAGATCGCTGCCGGCATCAGAGGGGCGCGCCTGGAAGTGATCGAAGACTGCGGCCACCTTTCCACCTTGGAAAGGCCCGAGCAGGTCAATGCCGCGCTGCGCCGCTGGCTCGAAACCAAGTCTAGCTAGTGGCTCGCGTTCGCATTTCCGCGCCAGCCCTTGCAGCAATTTTGCAAATCCGGCCGCAGCGATTAACATTGCCTGAAACCGCTTACGGACGACACCGGGCATGCCCGACGCAACCCTCTACGAAATACTCGAAGTCATCCCCAGCGCAAGACCCGCGGTGATCAAGGCCGCTTATCGCTGCCTGATCCAAGAATGCCATCCGGATCGCAATCCGGGCGACCCCGAGGCGGGCGCGCGGGTGTCAGCGATCAACCACGCCTACGCCGTCCTCTCCGACCCGATTGCCCGCGAACGCTACGACAAGAAACTGGGAATCGGCGTAGCCGAGCGCCGCGGCACGGGCACCGGCGCAAAACCGGCCAAGACGGGCGCGCGCAAAGGCGCGAGCATGCGCCCCTTCGCCTTCCGCCCGCTGGACTGATCCGCCGCGGCGGTTGCGGCCCGCCCTCTGCCGAACTAGAACTGCGCGGCGTACTGCCCCGGATCGATGCGTGCGCCGATCACCAGCGGCCTATCCTTCGGCCGCGGCGCCGCCAGCGCGGCTTCCAGTGCCTTCACGCTCGCGACCTCGGCGCCTTCGCAGCCCATGGCACGCGCAAGCATGGCGATGTCCGTCGGCTCGATCACCGTGCCCCAGCTCGGGTAATTGCGCGCCATTTGCTTCAGTTCGATGCGGTTCAGGCTGTTGTCGCAGAAGACGACGACGATCGGGTCGATCTTCAGGCTGGCGGCGACGCGCAGTTCGCCCTGCACCATCGCCAGGCCTCCGTCGCCGATGCAGCACACCACCTGCCGCTCGGGGTGCACGAGCTTCGCGGCGATGGCCGCGGGTAGCGAATAGCCCATCGACGATAGGCCGTTGGTCATGAGCAGCGAGCGCGGGTTGTAGGTGGTCCATCCCTGTCCGACCAGCATCTTGTGCGAGCCGACGTCGGTGGTGATCACGGTGTCGCGCGGCGCTTGCGCGCGCAGCGCGTCGACGACGTCGGTCGGATTCAAGCGTCCGTCCACTCGTCCCTTGTAGTAGAGCTCGCGCAGCGCCTTGCGGTGCGCGGCGACTTCGGATTCGCGCCAGCGCTCGAGGCTGCCGCAGCCTGCCGCCAGCGCCTCGAGTATGTGCGCGATGTCGCCGACGATCTCCGTGTCCGCCCGATAGATCTGGTCGGTATTCGCAGTGGTGTCGATATGCAGCACCGGCGCCGTGAGCGACCAGGGCTTGATCAGTTCGACGGCATCGAATCCCACCGCGAGCAGGAGGTCCGCGCCTTTCAGGAATTCCCAGAGGAAGGCGTTGCACGCCATGTCGAGCGTGCCGGCAAACAGCGGATGATCTTCGGGCATGACGCCCTTTGCCATCGGCGCCACGACCACCGGCGCGCCCAGCGTCTGCGCCAGTCGTACCAGCGAATCGGTCGCTTCGCTCCACACCGCGGAAATGCCCGCGAGGATCACCGGCCGGCGCGCGGCCTTCAGCAGCTTCACCGGGTCGGAGTGCGTCGCGCCGCTAGCAATGACTTGCGTGCCCCGCTGCGCATGCAGCGGCGGCAGAACGATCGCGTCGTCCGTCGCCTCGGCACCGACCACGTCCCCGCCGGTACTGAGATGCACCGGACCGGGGCGCTCAGCCATGGCGATGCGCAGCGCCTTGCGCATGACGGTGCCGACGGTGTTGGGCTGCACCGCGACCGTCCACTTGCTGATGGGCGAGAACAGCCGGTTGTGATCGAGCACTTGGTGAGTGAAATAGGGTTCGCGCTTGCGCTCGATCTGACCCGATATCGCCAGCATGGGAACCCGGTCGAGGTGCGCGTTGGCCACCGCGTTGACGAGATTGCTCGAGCCCGGGCCGAGCGTCGACAGGCACACGCCCGGGCGGGCGGTGAGCTGTCCGTAGGCTTCGGCCATCAGGCCGGCCGTGCCTTCGCGCGAGCCGAGGACGAAGCTGAGCCCATCGCGGCGCGCGGCCTCGAGGAATTCGACCGAAGGATCGCCCGGATAGCCGAAAATGTGACGGATGCCGGCCGCAGCGAGATAGCGGATGATGACTTGGGAGGTATTCATGGCGAAGGAAGAGTTTGCTCGGCCGCACGCCGAGAAGAGTTTGCTCGGCCGCACGCCGAGCCGTGTGGACAATTTCGAGTATCCAATCGTCCTACAACGGGGCACAATAAGGCAAGATATTTCCGAACCTACGGCATATACTGGCAGTCAAAAAATCCGAAGCGCCGTCCTCAAGCGGTGAGCGCTTTGCGAGGAAGGAGACCACAATGAATGCCCCAGCCAAGCTCCACGAAGTCACGCTGGACGATAAATACACACTCGATTCCGGACGCGTTTTCCTCACCGGCACACAGGCGATCGTGCGCCTGCCCATGCTGCAGCGCCAGCGCGACCTCGCCGCCGGTCTCAACACGGCGGGATTCATATCGGGATATCGCGGCTCGCCTCTGGGCGGCATCGATCAAGGCATGCACGGCGCGAAGAAATACCTCGAGGCCAATCACATCAAGTTTCATCCGGGCGTGAACGAGGACCTCGCCGCGACTTCCATTTGGGGAACGCAGCAGAACAGCCTGTTCAATGATTCCAAGTACGACGGCGTGTTCGCCATGTGGTATGGAAAAGGGCCGGGCGTGGACCGCTGCGGCGACGTGTTCAAGCACGGCAATGCCGCCGGCACCTCCAAGTACGGCGGCGTGCTGGTGCTGTGCGGCGACGATCACGCGGCGAAGTCCTCGACGCTCGCGCATCAGAGCGAACACATTCTGAAGGCCTGCTGCATCCCCATGCTCAATCCGGCCAACGTGCAGGAATACCTGGACTACGGATTGCACGGCTTCGCTCTGTCGCGCTACGCGAGCCTGTGGGTCGGCTTCAAGTGCGTCACCGACGTGGTCGAGTCCGGCGCATCGGTCTACATCGACCCACAGCGCGTGCAGGTGAAGATCCCCACGGACTTCGTGCTGCCGCCGGGAGGCTTGAGCATTCGCTGGCCCGACGCCATCCTCGAGCAGGAGGCGCGGCTGCTCGACTACAAAGTGTATGCGGCGCTCGCCTACGTGCGGGCCAATGGACTGGATCGCATCGTCTGGGATTCACCCAAGGCGCGCCTGGGCATCGTCACCACCGGAAAATCCTACGGCGACACCATGCAGGCGCTCGCCGACCTCGGCATCGACGAAGGCGTGGCGCGTGACATCGGCATCCGCGTCTACAAAGTCGCGATGAGCTGGCCGCTCGAGCCGCAGGGCGCGCGCAAATTCGCGCAAGGTCTGGAAGAAATCCTGGTGGTCGAAGAGAAGCGCCAGCTGATCGAATACCAGATCAAGGAAGAGCTGTACGACTGGCGCGAGGGACAGCGGCCGCCGCGGGTGGTGGGCAAGTTCGACGACAACGGCGAATGGAGCTACGCCGAGGGGCAGCCCGCCGGAACTTGGTTGTTGCCCGCTAGTTACGAGCATTCACCGGCGATGGTGGCAAAGGCGATCGCCAGCCGCTTGGCGAAGCTCGGCATGGACCGGCAACTGGGCGAGCGCTATCGCAATCGCCTGGCGTTCCTCGAATTCAAGGAGAAGGCACTCGCCAAGCAGCCGATCGTCGCGCTGCGCCAGCCTTATTTCTGCTCCGGCTGCCCGCACAACACCTCCACCCGCGTACCCGAGGGCAGCCGCGCCACGGCCGGCATTGGCTGCCATTTCATGGCGGTGTGGATGGACCGCAGCACCGCGACTTTCACCCACATGGGCGGTGAAGGCGCGCCCTGGATCGGCCAGGCACCGTTCTCCAACACCAAGCACATTTTCGCCAACCTCGGCGACGGCACGTATTACCACTCCGGGCTGATGGCGATCCGCGCGGCCTGTGCGGCCAAGGTCAGCATGACCTACAAGATCCTGTTCAACGACGCCGTGGCGATGACCGGAGGACAAAGGCACGACGGCCCGATCGATCCGGCGACGATTTCGCGCCAGATCGCGGCCGAGGGCGTGAGCCCGATCGTCATCGTCACCGACGAGCCGGAAAAGTATCCCGCCGGCATCAACTGGGCGCCCGGGGTGAGCGTGCGCCACCGCGACGAACTCGACGCCGTGCAGCGCGAATTGCGCGAGCTGTCGGGCGTGTCGGCGATCATCTACGACCAGACCTGTGCCTCGGAAAAGCGCCGCCGCCGCAAGCGCGGCACCTACCCCGATCCGGCCAAGCGCGTGGTCATCAACGACATGGTGTGCGAAGGCTGCGGCGACTGCAGCGACAAGTCCAACTGCCTGTCGGTGGAACCGCTGGAAACCGAATTCGGGCGCAAGCGCGCGATCAACCAATCGACCTGCAACAAAGACTACTCCTGCGTCAAAGGCTTCTGCCCCAGCTTCGTCACCGTCGAAGGCGGTATGCTGAAGAAGGGCAAGGCCGGCGCCGCGAAGATCGACGACGATTTCCCGGCGCTGCCCGAGCCTGCGCCGGCGGTGATCGACCAGGCTTACGGCGTGCTCGTCACCGGCATCGGCGGCACCGGCGTCGTCACCATCGGCCAGATCCTCGCCATGGCCGCCCACGTCGAAGGCAAGGGCGTAACCGTGCTCGACATGTCGGGCCTCGCGCAAAAGGGCGGGCCGGTGATGTCGCATGTGCGCATCGCCGAGCGCCCGGAAGATCTGCACGCGGCACGGCTGGGCACCGGCGAAGCGCGGTTGATGATCGGCTGCGATCTGGTGGTTTCTGCGAGCCCCGAGGCGCTCGCCAAAATGAGCGAGCCGCGGACGCGCGCCGTCATTAACGCCACCACTGCACCGACCGCCGATTTCGTGCGCAATCCGAACTGGAAGCTGCCGGGAAGCGAGCTGGCGCGCGACATCCGCAGCGTCTGCGGCGAAGGCAATGTCGACCTCGTCGCGGCGGGGAGCATGGCGACGAGCCTGATGGGCGACTCCATCGCCACCAACATGTTCATGCTCGGCTACGCGTTGCAGAAAGGCTGGGTGCCGGTATCCGCCGGCGCGGTGGCAAAAGCGATCGAGCTGAACGGCGTCGCGGTCGACTTCAATCTGAAGAGCTTCCTCTGGGGCCGACGCGCCGCCGTCGATCTCGTGCGCGTGGAACGGGTCGCGACGCCGGCCGAAGTCATTCCCATAAGCCAGCATCTGTCGCGCAATCTCGACGAGCTGCTGGCGAGCCGAGTCGACTTCCTCACGGGCTACCAGGACGCAGCCTATGCGGCGCGCTACCAGGAGCTGGTGGAGAAGGTGCGGCGCATCGAGTCGGAGCGGATCGGCGGCAGCAAGCTCGCGGAAGCGGTCGCGCGCTACTACGCCAAGCTCATGGCTTACAAGGACGAGTACGAAGTCGCGCGCCTGCATTCCGATCCCGCATTCAGGCAGAAGATCGAGGCCATGTTCGAGGGCGACTACAAGCTGGTGTTCCACATGGCGCCGCCGCTGCTGAACAAACCCGATCCCGCCACCGGCATGGCGAAGAAGTCGAGCTTCGGTCCGTGGATGATGGGCGCGCTGCGGCTGCTGGCGAAGATGAAAAGCCTGCGCGGCACGGCGCTGGATATCTTCGGCCGCAGCGAAGAGCGCCGCGGCGAGCGGGCTTTGATCACCGAGTATGCGCAGACGGTGGAGCACGTGCTCGCCAAGCTGACGCCTGCCAACCACGCGCTAGCAGTGGAGATCGCCAGCGTTCCCGAGACCATCCGCGGTTTCGGCCATGTGAAGCAGCGCCATCTGGAACAGGCGCAGAAGCTGCGCGCCGACTTGCTGGCGAAATTCGACGCGCCGGCGGAACCGAAGGCACGCGCGGCCTAGGCATCGCGCCGACATGACCCTCACCCGGCTCGATCTCGAACGCGACCGCATCCGTCAGGAGCTCGCGCAGTCACCGCTCGGCCCACATCTGCTCAGCGATGCCGAACTGGAAGAATCGCTATGGGAGATCCTCGAACAGGCCGAACCCGACGGCGATTGCTGGGTGTTCGGCTACGGTTCCCTCGTATGGAATCCGCTGTTCCATTTCGAGGAAAAGCGCGTCGTCACCACCCATGGCTACCATCGCAGCTTCTGCCTGTGGTCGCGCATCAACCGCGGCACACCCGACAAACCCGGCTTGGTGCTGGGGCTAGACCGGGGCGGCCGCTGCCGCGGCGTCGCCTATCGCATCGCGCAGGACAAGATGGAGAACGAGCTGCGCCTGATCTGGCGACGCGAAATGATGCTGGGGGCTTATCTGCCGCGCTGGGTGAAGGTGAGCGACGGTGAAACCCAGTTTCGCGCCATCACTTTCACCATCAATCGCGCGAGCCCGTCTTATGCAGGCAGGTTGCCGCCCGAGACCATCATCGAGCGCCTGATGACTTGCCGCGGCCGCATGGGGCCGGGAATAGACTACCTGGTGCATACGGTGGAAGCCTTGAGCGCCTGCGGCATCGAAGACCGCCATCTGACGGAACTCTACCAACTCGCGCAGTCGCTGAAGGCGCGCACTTAGAAACTCTCCTCCGGGCGCAGGTAGCGCCACTGGCCTTCAGGCAGATCGCCGAGTTTCACTTTACCGATGCGCACGCGCTTCAAGCCCAGCACCGTGAGGCCGACCAGTTCGCACATGCGGCGGATCTGGCGCTTCTTGCCCTGGCGCAGAATGAAGCGCAGTTGGTCGCGGTTCGCCCAGGAGACTTCGGCCGGCTTGAGCGGCTCGCCATCCAAGGCAAGGCCGTGCTGAAGCAGGGCGAGACCTTCTGCCGAGAAGCGCGCCGCGCACGCGCACCAGGTATTCCTTGTCGATTGCGGAGTGCTCGCCGATCAGCGCCTTGGCGATGCGCCCGTCCTGAGTGAAGGCCAGCAGACCCTGCGAGTCGATGTCGAGTCGGCCCGCCGGCGCGAGGCCGACTAAATGCTTGGGCGTGAAGCGCTGCGGCGAGAGTTCCGGGCGAAATAGCGTCTGCGCGCCGATCAGGCTCGCCGCCGGTCGATAACCGCGCTCGGCCTGGCCGGAGACGTAGCCGATGGGTTTGTTGAGCAGGATGGTGACGCGCGCGCCCTGGCTCGCGCGTGCGGCGCGATCGAGGGTGATCTTGGCGGCGGGATCGACGCGCGTGCCTAGTTCGGTAACCGGCATTCCGTCTACCCGCACCCAGCCGCGCTCGATGTATTCGTCGGCCTCGCGCCGTGAGCACAGACCCTGTTGCGACATCAGTTTGGATACGCGCACTTTTTCCATAGCTCGCTCGCGACCGTAGAAGGCAGCCGCGGCGCCAAGAACTTACTTCAGGCGGAGCAAATCCACAAGCCGCGGCTATCGCCGGCTGGTGCAGAAAAGCGCGGCGAGGCGTCGCAACCGGGTAAAATGCGCTCGCGCACAAATTCGAAGCACTCAATATGAAACTCGCCACTCTCAAAGACGGAACCCGCGACGGCACCCTGATCGTGGTGTCGCAAGACATGAAGCGCGCACTCAAGGCCGACGACATCGCGCCTAGCTTGCAAGCCGCACTCGATGACTGGGATTACATCTCGCCGCAGCTCGTCGATCGCTACGACATGCTCAACCGCGCGGGCGCAAGCCGCGCCTTCGACTTCGATCCGAAGCAATGCGCGTCGCCGCTGCCGCGCGCCTATCAATGGGCCGACGGCTCCGCCTACGTCTGTCACGCCGAGCTGCTCCGCAAGGCGCGCGGCGCGGAGATGTACAAGGGCTACCGCTCCGATCCGCTGATGTACCAGGGCGGATCGGACGCATTCCTCGGGCCTTGCGACGACATCGCGCTCGAGTCCGAAGACTGGGGCATCGATGTCGAAGCGGAAATCGCCGTGATCACCGGTGACGTGCCCATGGGCGTCCCGACGAAAAAGGCAGGCGACTGCATTCGGCTGGTCATGCTCGCCAATGACGTGTCGCTGCGCGAATTGGCGCCGGCGGAACTCGCCAAGGGTTTCGGCTTCTTCCACAGCAAGCCGTCGACCTCCTTCTCCCCCCTGGCCCTGACTCCGGACGAACTCGGCGCTGCCTGGGACGGCGGCAAGCTCTGCCTGCCGCTCAGCGTATGGGTGAACGGAGAATTGCTCGGTCAGCCCAACGCCGGCGTCGACATGCAGTTCGAATTTCCGCGCTTGATCGCGCATGCCGCCAAGACGCGCTCCCTCACCGCCGGCTGCATCGTCGGCTCCGGCACGGTCTCGAACAGCGACCGCAGCGTAGGCTCGGCCTGCATCGCGGAGAAGCGCGCGCTCGAAACTTTGGCCGATGGATCGCCGGCGACGTCCTACCTCAAGTTCGGCGACCGCGTGCGCATCGAAATGCTGGATGCGGCGGGAACGAGCCTATTCGGCGCGATCGAGCAGCAGGTCGTCAACTACACCCCGCCCAAGTAGGCGCCGCGATCGCGCTGCAGACTACGCACCCTGATAAACGTCGGGGCGCGCGCCGACGCAGCCGTTCGTTCAAGAGTAGACTTCCCGACAATGCCGCCGCAAATTGCGCTGCTTGCGGAAGAGTCGCCATGAACGGAGGTCGAGCACAGCACTGCCGGGCGAACAGGATGGAGCTGATCGCCCGGCACCCCGCGAGCTGCCTCCCCGCACCCGCTGCCGACCGCCGTCGGCGCTCATCCGCATCCAGCCATTTCGGCGCACGCCTTCGCCGAGCGACGATCGTGCGCCGATAAGATTTCGTCAAACAGGGAGTAAGCATCATGCGCAAGAAGAATACCGTCCCCCATGCCGCGCCCAGCGCCAGCTACAGCATCACCCTGCGCGTTCAGATCAAGAACCGCGTCGGCATGCTGGGCAAGCTCACCTCGGCCATCGGTTCGGTCGGCGGCGACATCGGCGCCGTCGACCTGGTATCGGCCAGCAAGGAAGAGATGGTGCGCGACGTCACCGTCAATGTCGGCGACACCCAGCACGGGCAGGAGGTGATCGAAGCGGTGAAGAAGGTCAAGGACGTGCGCCTACTCAACGTGTCGGACCGCACCTTCCTCGCCCACCTCGGCGGCAAGATCGAAGTCGTCAGCAAGATACCGGTGCGCACCCGCGCCGACCTGTCGATGGCCTACACGCCGGGCGTCGCGCGCGTGTGCCTGGCCATCGCGGAGGACAAGTCGCGCGCGCAGATCCTAACCATCAGGAAGAACTGCATCGGCGTCGTCACCGACGGCACCGCCGTGCTCGGGCTAGGCGACATCGGCCCGGAGGCGGCAATGCCGGTGATGGAGGGCAAGGCGCTGCTGTTCAAGGAATTTGCCGGCGTCGACGCGTTCCCGATCTGTCTCAACACCAAAGACCCGGACGAGATCGTGCGCACCGTCATTGCGCTTGCGCCGACCTTCGGCGGCTTCAATCTCGAGGACATTTCGGCGCCGCGTTGCTTCGAAATCGAGGAACGCCTCAAGGCCGCGCTCGACGTTCCCGTGTTCCATGACGACCAGCACGGCACCGCGGTGGTCGTGCTCGCGGCGGTGATCAACGCGCTCAAGATCGTCAGGAAGAGAATGGCCAACCTGAAGGTGGTGGTCAACGGGGTCGGTGCCGCCGGCGTCGCCTGCGCCAAGATGCTGATGGCGGCCGGCGTGAAAGACATCATCGGCTGCGACCGCGCCGGCGCGGTCTACAAGGGGCGCAAGGAGAACATGAATACCGCCAAGGAATGGTACGCCGCCCACACGAATTCGCGGCAATTCAAGGGCAACGTGCTGCAGGCGCTGCGCGGCGCCGACCTGCTGCTGGGCCTATCCGGCCCCGGCACGGTCACGCGCAAGGCGGTGCAGAGCATGGCCAAGGACGCGATGGTGTTCGCGCTCGCCAACCCCACGCCCGAGATCATGCCCGAGGAAATCCAGGACTGCGCCCGCATCATCGCCACCGGCCGCAGCGACTACCCGAACCAGATCAACAATGTGCTGTGTTTCCCGGGAATCTTCCGCGGCGCGCTCGATTGCCGCGCCACCAGCATCAACGAGCAGATGAAGCTCGCCGCGGCGGAGGCCATCGCCAGCGTGGTGGGCAAGCACGAACTATCCGAGGACTACATCATCCCCAGCGTGTTCAACCGCAAGGTGGCGGAGGTCGTGGCCAAAGCCGTTGCGCATGCCGCCCACGAGACCGGCGTCGCCCGCAAGCGGCGCACGCACCTGAACGTCTATCACTCCTAGAGATGGGAGGATGTTGAAAGCCGGTCGGCGGGCCGAAGGCCCGCCGACCGGCCTAAGCGTGCTTGCGAATGAAGTCGCGGATGCGCGGGTAGACGACTTCGCGGAAGCGCCGCCCGCTGAATATGCCGTAATGCCCCACTTCGGACGCGAGGAAGTGCTCGCGCCTCTTCGCCGGGATGCCCGTGCACAAGGCGTGGGCCGATTCCGTCTGCCCGTTGCCGGAGATGTCGTCGAGTTCCCCTTCGACGGTCATGAGCGCCGTCTTGGTGATGGCCTGCGGCCGCACCGGCTGCTCGCGCACCAGCATGCGGCCCTTCGGCAGCGAGAATTCCTGAAACACGGTCTTTATCGTGTCCAGATAATACTCGGCCGGCATGTCGAGCACGGCGTTGTATTCGTCGTAGAAACGCCGGTGCGCAGCGGCCGACTCGCCGTCGCCCGCGATCAGGTGATTGTAGAAATCCCAATGCGCGTCGGCATGGCGCGAGGGATTCATGGCGACGAAACCCAGGTGCTGCAGGAAGCCCGGGTAGACCTGGCGCATGAAGCCGGGGTATTTCGCCGGAACGCGGTGAATCACGTTGCTCTTGAACCAGGCATGCGGCTTGCGCGTGGCGAGGTTGTTCACCGCAGTGGGGCTGCGCCGCGCGTCGATCGGCCCGCCCATCATGATCATGGTGCGCGGCTTCACGCATTCCCCTTCCTCGGCCATGAGCGCGATGGCGGCGAGCACCGGGACGGTCGGCTGGCATACCGAAATGACGTGAACTTCCGGGCCGAGGAAGTCGATGAATTCGCGCACGTAATCGACGTAGTCGTCGAGGTGGAACGGTCCGTGATACAGCGGCACCATGCGCGCGTCGACCCAATCGGTGATGTAGACCTCGTGCTCGGGCAGGAGAGTGCGCGCAGTGTCGCGCAGGAGCGTCGCGTGGTGGCCCGAGAGCGGCGCGACCAGCAGCACCTTGGGCGCGGCGCGCGTCGTCTCGCACTTGAAGTGCAGCAGCCTGCAGAACGGCTTGTCCAGCACGACGGCCTCGCTCACGTCCACCGGCTTGCCCGCAACGCGCGTGTGCTTGATGCCGAACTCGGGTTTTTCGTAGCGCTGGGTAATGCGCACGAACAGTTCGCTGCCGGCTGCGATCTTGCGGCTTAGCGGTGAATAGGACAGCGGGCTGAAGGGATGGGTGAATAGGCTGGCATTCATGCGGGCCCAAAGCTTCCACGGTTCGAGGGCCGCGTGACTCATTTCGTGCAAGGTATAAAGCAATCTTTACTCCACCCAAAGAACGAGTTAGGGCTTTATACCAGTTTCCCCGATGGCGTGCACTATGGTGAAATCAATTTTCTGAAATTCGGCGCACGGGAATAAACACCGCTTATGCTACCCTAGCGCCGCATTATGGAAACCCTCGATAAGGACGAAGAATTGGCGCTATGAAGTGGATAGCACGCACGCTTTTGGTGCTCGCTCTCGCGCTCGGGCTCGGCCTCGCAGGCGGTTACATTTGGCTGCGCCAATCCCTGCCCCAGCTCGACGGCACGCTCGCCTTGCCCGGGCTCAAAGCACCGGTGGAAATCGTGCGCGACCGCTACGGCGTGCCGCACATCTATGCCGCCAGCGTCGACGATGCGCAATTCGCCCTCGGCTTCGTCCACGCGCAGGATCGCCTGTGGCAAATGGAAATGAACCGCCGCATCGGCGCCGGGCGCTTGTCCGAGGCACTCGGACCCGCCACGCTCGATGCCGACAAGTTCCTGCGCACGCTGGGCGTGCGCCGCGTCGCCGAGGCTACGCTTAAGGCGCTCGATGCCGCGACCCAGAGCGGGCTCGCCGCCTACGCGGCGGGCGTCAACGCCTATCTCGCCCAGCGTAGCGGGCCGCTGCCGCCCGAGTTCCTGCTTACCGGCGTGCGCCCCGAGCCCTGGCAAGCTGCGGACTCGGTCGCCTGGATCAAGATGATGGCCTGGGATCTCGGCGGCAATTGGCGCTCCGAACTGCTGCGCCTACGCCTATCGAAGAAGCTCTCCAGCGAGCAGATCGCCGAGTTCCTGCCGCCTTACCCGGGCGATGCGCCGCTCGTGCTCGCCGACTATGCCAAGCTCTACCGCGAGCTCGACACCGAGAAGCTCGCCGCGTTCGCCATACCCGGGCTCGCCGAAGGCGGCGCGTCCAACAACTGGGTGATCGCGGGCAGCCGCAGCGCGAGCGGCAAGCCGCTGCTCGCGAACGATCCCCATCTCGGGCTCGCCGCTCCGGCGGTGTGGTATTTCGCCCATCTTTCCGCGCCGGGCTACGAAGTCATGGGGGCGACGCTGCCCGGGGTACCTGCGGTCGTGCTCGGGCACAATCGAGACATCGCCTGGGGCTTCACCAATACCGGTCCGGACGTGCAGGACCTCTACATCGAACGACTCGATGCGGCCGGCCAGGTGCTGGAGCCGGCGGGCTGGCGTCCGCTCGCCACGCGCAGCGAAACCATCAAGATCAAGGGCCAAGCGGATGTGAATCTCACGGTGCGCAGCTCGCGCCACGGGCCGCTCGTCAGCGACGTGTTCAAACCGGCTGCGGACGCCTTGCGCCCGGGCTACGCGCTCGCCTTCGCCTGGACGGCATTGCGCGAGGACGACTTGTCGATGCAGGCTGCCGGCAAGTTTGCGCATGCGCGCAACTGGAACGAATTCCTCGATGCAGCACGCGACTTCGCTTCGCCGCAGCAGAACATGGTGTTCGCCGACGCGAGCGGCAACATCGGCTTCGTCGCGCCCGGCCGCGTTCCCCTGCGCAAGCCGGAGAACGACCTCAAGGGCCAAGCGCCGGCGCCCGGCTGGGATGCGAAATACGACTGGGCGGGCTTCATCCCCTTCGACGCGCTGCCCCGCAGCTACAATCCCGCCTCGGGAGCGGTGATCACCGCCAACCACAAGATCGTTCCGGCCGACTATCCCTATTACCTCACCAGCGAATGGGTCCCGCCTTATCGCGCGGACCGAATCGCCGAGCTGCTCGCGGCGACAACCAAGCACGACGTCGCGAACTTCGCCAGGATCCAAGGCGACACCCTGTCGCTGCAGGAACGGGAGCTCCTGCCCTATCTGCTCAAGGCCAAAGTCGAAGATGCGGATGGACGCGAGGTCTTGGCCCAGCTCGCCAAGTGGAACGGGGACATGCGCACGGACGCGGCCGAACCGCTCATCGTCAGCGCCTGGCTGCGCGAGCTCACGCGCCTCGTCTATGCGGACGAATTGGGCGATCTATTCCAGGGAGAATGGGAACACCGCGCGGTCTTCATCCACAACGTGCTCGCCGACAAAAGCGGGCAGTCGCATTGGTGCGACGACATGAACACCCCGGCCAAGGAAACCTGCGCCGAGCTGCTGCCGCGCGCGCTCTCGCTCGCGCTCGCCGACCTCAAGCGCCGCTACGGCGAGGATCGCAGCCGTTGGCGCTGGGGCGAGGCGCACTTCGCGCTCTCCGAACATCGTCCGTTCGGCAAGCAGGCGCTGCTGGCGAAGCTGTTCGATATCCACGTGCCTTCGCCCGGCGACACCTACACCGTCGACGTCGGCCGCAACAGCCTCGCCAACGAAGCCGAGCCCTACGCCAGCCGCCATGCCGCATCGCTGCGCGCGATCTACGATCTATCCGATCTCGACAAGTCGGTGTACGTGCATTCCACCGGCCAATCGGGCAATGTGCTGTCGCCGCTGTATGCGAACTTCGCCGAGCGCTGGTCCCGGGTCGAGTACCTGCCCATGTCGATGAAGCGCGCCGACGCCGAGGCGCAGGCGCTCGGACGCCTCACTCTGAAGCCGGGCGCGCCCTAGGACGCGAGTTGCGCCAATCACCTCTGTGCGCCGATGCGGCCGCGCAGATAGAGGTTGTTCGCGATCAAGGCCGAGACCACCAGGCCAGCGCCTGCCAATTCGACCGTCTGAAAGCGGTGCCCCTGCAGGATGCGGATGACGAAGGTCACCACCGGCACCAGGTTGCCGAGCAGCATGGTGTTCAATGCGCCCAGATAGCCGATGGCCGTATTCCAGAACAGCACCGCGAGCACGGCGGTGAATAGGGCGAGGAACACGAGTTCCCAGGCCACGGACAGCACTGCGGCCGGTGACGGCACCACGGCGTAGCCCGCGCCCGTGGCGACGGCCGTTACGACGAGGATGCCTACCGTGCCCGGCACGCAGGTAAGTGTAGTGAAGCGCAACGCCGACCAGCCGGGAAAGCTGACCGCGCCCACGGTGTAGCCTATCCAGGAGAGCGCGGCGACGAAGACGAGCGCATCGCCCGCCAAGGTATCGGCCGCGAACAGATGGCGGAATTCGCCCTTGGTGATCACCAGCGCCACGCCGCTGATCGCGGCGGCGATGCAGCCGAGGGTGAAATTGGCCGGACGCGTTCCCTTCAGCAGCCAATGCGCGAACGCCGCAATCGGCGTTTGCAGCGCCATGATGATGGCGGCATGCTCCGGCCGCGTCCAGGCCAGTCCGATGAAGGCGAACATCGAAAAGCAGGTGAAGCCGAGAACACCGTAAAAGACCGCGGAAACGCTGCGTCCGTGATAGCGCAGCGCCGACAGACCTTCGCGCCAGACGAGAATGAGGACGAACATCAACGCCGCTGCGCTATAGCGGATGGCGGACATCCAGAACGC
Source organism: uncultured Enterobacteriaceae bacterium (assembly GCA_964565875.1). Classification (GTDB taxonomy): domain Bacteria; phylum Pseudomonadota; class Gammaproteobacteria; order Burkholderiales; family SG8-39; genus 2-12-FULL-64-23. The sequence continues at coordinate 54,803 of CAZMGP010000026.1, read as the reverse complement.
ATCCAGGGTCTGCAGCGCGGCTTTCGCCACCGGGAACATTCCGCCCCAAATGAGCACCGTCAACAGCATCAACATGACGCCCTGCGCCTGTTTGGTCTGCACCGGATCTCCCCTCGTTACAACTCGCGCTCCGCACCCCAGGCGCGGACTGCGGCAATGGTACACGAGCGACTCGGCCGACGGCCTTCATCCCATTCCTTCCGGGGATAGTGATACTCTGCCAACTGCGCGAGCCGTAGGCGCTTGCGATTTGTCAAGCGGACGCGCAACCGCTACTCTTACAATCGGCGGCAAGAGAAGCCTTGCAGCCGATGGACTCGCTGAAAGCCGACGCGGCCTATGCCAAACAAGACCCGCATCCTCATCATCGACGACGACATCAGCTTTCGCGACCTGCTGCGCATACACCTGGCCGCGGCCGGCTATCAGGTCGAAGTCGCTGAAGACGGCGTCGCCGGCGGTCGGGCACTGCTCGAGCGACCGCCCGACCTGATCGTGTCCGACGTAAACATGCCCTTCCTCGACGGCTTCGAGCTGTTGTCGCTGATGCATTCGGAAGAGAGCACGGCTTCGATCCCTGTGATCCTGCTTTCCGGTCGCACCGATGGCGACACCATGGCGAAAGCGGTGGAATTGGGCGCAGCGGATTTTCTCACCAAGCCGGTGACGCGCGACCAACTTCTCGAGTCGATCGAGGCCTGCCTGATGCGCGCGCGCGGGCGGACAACGCCGCCCGATTACGGTTCGACTCCTGCGGTGTGAGGATGCGCGGCGAAGGATCAGGCAGGCTTTTCGTCGCGCAGCGCCCGCCGCAAAATCTTGCCGACGTTGGTCTTCGGCAGCTCGTTCCGGAATTCGATGTAGCGCGGACACTTGTACCCGGTCAGGTTCTGATGGCAGTGCTCGCGCAAGTCCTGCTCCGTCAGCTGGGGATCCTTCTTCACCACGAATAGCTTCACCGTCTCGCCCGAATGCTGGTCGGCGACACCCACCGCGGCGCACTCGGCCACCCCCGGGTGCATCATCACCACGCCTTCGATCTCGTTCGGATAGACGTTGAACCCGGACACCAGAATCATGTCTTTCTTGCGGTCGACTATGCGGGTGTGCCCCTTCTCGTCCATGACGCCGATGTCGCCCGAGCGGAAGTAGCCGTCCGCGGTCATGACTTTCGCCGTCTCCTCAGGCCGCTGCCAATAGCCCGCCATCACCTGCGGGCCGCGGATGCAGATCTCGCCCGGCTGCCCCAGGGGCAGCTCCTTGCCGGCGTCGTCGCGGATGGAAATCTCGGTGGAGGGAACGGGCAGTCCGATCGAACCGGAGAATTCCTTGGCATCCGGCGGGTTGGTCGTCGCCACGGGCGAGGTTTCGGTGAGGCCGTAGCCCTCGGTCAAAGTCACACCGGTGACCTTCTTCCAACGCTCCGCCACCGCCTGCTGCACCGCCATGCCCCCGCCGTTGGAAATGCGTAGTGACCGGAAGTCGAGCTGATCGAAATTCGGATCGTTGAGCAGCGCGTTGAACAGGGTGTTCACCCCGGTGATGGTGGTGTACTTGTGCTTGCCGAGCTCCTTGACGAAGCCGGGGATGTCGCGCGGATTCACGATCAGCACGTTCTTGCCGCCGAGCTTCAGCATCATCAGGCAGTTCACCGTCAGCGAGAAGATGTGGTAGAGCGGCAGCGCAGTGATGATGACGTAATTCTTGCGGTCCTCCTCGGTGAGGAAGGGCGCGAGCCAGGCGTCGACCTGGGTAAGATTGGCCGTGATGTTGCGATTCAAGAGCATCGCCCCCTTGGATACCCCGGTAGTGCCGCCGGTGTACTGCAGAAAGGCGATGTCATCCGGCGCGATCTCGACTCGCGTCAGGCTCATGCGCGCGGCCCGGCCGAGGACATAGTTGAAGCGAACCGCGTTGTCCAGTTCGAACGCGGGGACCATCTTCTTCACATTGCGCACGACGAAGTTCACCAGCGCGCCTTTCGCTCCGCCCAGCAGGTCGCCCATCGCCGCGACCACGACGTGCTTCACGGGCGTCTTTGCCAGCACCTGCTCCAGCGTGTTGGCGAAATTCTCCAGAATCACGATCGCTTTCGCCCCGGAATCCACCAGCTGATGCTCGAGTTCCCGCGGCGTGTACAGCGGGTTCACGTTCACCACCACCAGCCCTGCCCGCAGGATGCCGAACAGCGCGACCGGGTATTGCAGGATGTTCGGCATCATCAGCGCTACGCGATCGCCTTTCTCCAGCCCGCGCGACTGCAGCCATGCACCGAACGCGCGCGACAGGCGGTCGAGTTCGCCGAAGCTGATTTCCCGGCCCATGCAGTAGTAGGCCGGACGGCTGCCGAAGCTCGCGACGCTCTCGTCGAAAAGATCGCGGATGGAATGGTATTTGTTCGGATCGATGTCGGCGGGCACGCCCGCCGGATAGTTCTTCAGCCAGATTCTTTCCATGTTCTCCTCGGAAGCGCGCTAGGCCTCGAGACCGGTTGTTATGTGAGCCCTCATGATAAACCGCGGGCGCGAGGGGAGGCCAGCACAGTCGGTCGGGGGCAGCCCGACGGCCAACGCCGGGGGCCGCCCGGCGGCGGGGTACTTTCTTTTGCCTCGCCAAAAGAAAGTACCCAAAGAAAACGCGACCCCGCTGCCGCGGCCCTGCGGGCTGCCCATGCGCTACTCGGTCGCGCGGGCCGCTGCGCAACTCGGCCCTGCGGGCCTCAGACAGTGCTCGCGGACGGCTCCCGCGCGACCTGCGTTGCTCGGCGCGGCAGAGGGGGCCGAAAACCGGAACCGTGCCGGCACCGGCTTCCCCCCCTCGGAGACGCCGAGAAGCGCAGCGCACCGCGGGGATGTCGCCGAGGACTGTCTGAGCCCCTCGCGCATGCGAGGGGCGAGTTCCGCAGGCGCCGCGGCGCGCGAGCATCGCAGGGCAGTCGCCGCAGGCGACCGTCACCGTGGGGTGCCCTTTTCTTTCGTCGCTTTCTTTTGGGCAAGCAAAAGAAAGCGACCAGCTGTCGGGCTGCCCCCGACTACTTGTGCTTGAACTTCGGCTTGCGCTTCTCGACGAACGCCGCCATGCCTTCCTTCTGGTCCTCAGTCGCGAACAAGGAGTGGAAGGCGCGGCGCTCAAACAGGATGCCTTCGGCGAGCACCGTCTCGTAGGCACGGTTCACCGACTCCTTCGCCGCCATGACGACAGGCAGCGAATACTCGCAAATCTGATTGGCCGCGGCGAAGGCCTCGTCCATGAGATTGTCCGCCGGCACCACGCGCGACACGAGGCCTGCGCGCTCGGCTTCCGCCGCGTCCATCATGCGCGCGGTCAGCACCATGTCCATCGCCTTCGCCTTCGACACTGCGCGCGGCAGGCGCTGCGTACCGCCTGCGCCGGGGATGATGCCGAGCTTGATCTCGGGCTGGCCGAACTTCGCCGTTTCCGCAGCGATGGTGAAGTCGCACATCATGGAAAGCTCGCAACCGCCGCCGAGGGCGTAGCCCGCGACCGCCGCGATCACCGGCTTCCTCACCGCGCGCATGCGCTCCCAGTTGCGCGTGATGTATTCGGCCTTGTACACGTCCATGTAAGTCCAGTCTTTCATCGCGCCGATGTCGGCGCCGGCGGCGAAGGCCTTGTCGCTGCCGGTGAGAACGATGCAACCGATGTTCTCGTCGGCATCGAACTTGGCCAGCGCGTCGCCCAACTCGTCCATCAGCGCATCGTTCAAGGCGTTGAGCGCCTTGGGACGATTGAGGGTGATCAGGCCGACGCGGCCGCGGGTTTCGACCAGGATGTTTTGATATGACATGTGGACCTCAGCTTTGATTGAGAAGAACGATTCGTTGCAGAAATGCGTGGCGCCGCTCGCGCTACATGCCGCGGCGAGGTGAGAAAAGCTACTTCAAGGCCTGCACCAGCGCTTTCGCCGCCGCGCCGAGCAGCATCAGGTCCATGCCGGCGATGGGCAGGCTGTAGCCCTTGCGCACGTAAGGCTGCATGCCTTCGGCGGTAGCGGCAAAGATGCCGAGCTTCATGCCGGCGGCGGCGCAGGCCGTGCGCACGCGCTCGATCGCCTGTTCGACTTCGGGATGGTTGACGTCGCCCAAGCGCCCCATGGTGCCAGACAGGTCGTAAGGCCCGATCATGAGGGCGTCCACGCCCGGCACGCGCACGATGGCGTCGATGTTGTTCACCGCCTCGAAGTGCTCGATTTGGAGCATGACGATGATGCTGTCGTTCGCGCCGGCGACATACTGTTTGAAATCCAGGCCGTAGCCCTGCGCGCGCACGATGCCGACGCCGCGACTGCCGCGCGGCGGATAGCGGCAGTAGCTGACGATGCGCGCGGCGTCCGCGGCGGTGTTGACCTGCGGCACCACCACGCCGGCGGCGCCGATGTCCAGGGCCTTCTTGATCACCGCCTCCTCGCCCGAGGGCACCCGCACCAGGCAGGGGCAGCGCGCAGCCTGCAGCAGGCCCTGCGCCGCGAGCGGATCGAGCGGCGCGTGCTCGGTGTCGACGAACAGCCAGTCGAAGCCGGCGCGCGAAAACAGTTCCGCCACCTCGGGACTGGGCAGGGTGACGATGGAGCCGAGCAGGGTTTCTCCCGCGCGCAGGCGCGCGGCGAAGTCGGCGTTGATCTCGGCGATCGACGGATGGCTCATGCCTTCAGCTCGCGGGTTTCTTTACTTTCCACTCCGACAGCGGCAGCACTTCGGCAAGCGCAAGCCGCCGCCGCCCCGGTTCCGCCTCGGCGAGCGCCACCGTCTCGCGTAGGCTCGCACGCGAGCGGCGCGCCAGGTTTTGATAGGCCTGGGTGGCGTCGAGCTTCCACGCCAGCTCGGCCGCGCTCAGCTCACGCACCACGCGCGCCGGGATCCCGGCCACCAGGCTGCGCGCCGGCACCTGCATCCCCGCCTTGACGAAGGCGAGCGCGCCGACGAAAGCTGATTCGCCGATCACGGCGTTGTCGTTGATCACGGCGCCCATGCCGATCAGTGCATTGCGGCAGACGCGCGCGCTGTGGATGATCGCGCCGTGGCCCACGTGGCCGTCCTCCTCGATCACCGTGTCCGATTCGGGATAGCCGTGCACGACGCAGCCGTCCTGGATATTGGCCCCCGCTTCGATCACGATGCGGCCGAAGTCGCCGCGCAGGCTGGCGCACGGCCCGACGTAGACGCCGGCGCCCACGTGCACGTCGCCGATCAGCACCGCGCTCGCGTGGACGTAGGCATCGGGATGGACGACGGGGGTGAGGCCGTCGATGGAATAGACTTTGACCATGAGTGCGGCGCGCGGCAAAGGGTTCATTCTACCCGCGTTAGTGTATGCTCCGGAACCATAGAGCAAGACGGGCCTGAACGCGCCGCCGGACAAGCATCCCGACTCATGCACAGATCAGCGCAACAATTGGCGGAAGCCGCGGCGCAGGCGATGTACGCGCGCGACCGCTGCTCGCTTGCCCTGGGAATGAAGCTGCTCGCGGTAGGGCCGGGCAAGGCGAGCATGCAGATGGCAGTGCGCGCAGACATGGCCAACGTGCACGACACCTGCCACGGCGGGCTGATCTTCACCCTGGCCGATTCCACCTTCGCCTATGCCTGCAACAGTCACAACCGCAACGCGGTGGCGGTGACCTGCCTGATCGAATACCTGCGTCCGGCCTACGTCGGCGATGTCCTTACCGCCACCGGCGAAGAGCAAGGCCTGGAAGGGCGCAATGGCGTCTACGACATTCGCGTGGAAAACCAGAAAAGCGAATTGGTGGCGCTGTTCCGCGGCAAGTCGACCCAGGTGAAGGGGGAAGTGACCGAGAGCGCGCGCGGATCGGCTTAGAGTCCGGCCTCTTAGGCGGGGAACTTGTAGCCCTGCTCGCGGAATAGGCGCAGGCAGGCACCGCCCGCGGATCGTAGAGCTTGCCTGCATTCGCCTCGATCTCCGCCAGCGCCGATTCCAGACCCAGGCCCGGTCGGTAGGGCCGATGCGAGGACATGGCCTCGACCACGTCGGCTACCGCCATGATGCGCGCCTCGAGAATGATCTCCTCACCCTTCAGCCCGCGCGGATAACCGCTGCCGTCCAGGCGCTCGTGGTGCTGCAAGATCACTTCGGCCACGGGCCAGGGAAAATCCACGGCTTTGAGCACATCGTAGCCGCTTTGGCTGTGCCCCTTGATCAGTTCGAACTCCATCGCTGTGAGCTTCGACGGCTTGCTCAGGATTTCCGCCGGCACGCTGATCTTGCCGATGTCGTGCACATAGCCGGCCAGCCGCAGCCCTTTGCGCAGGTCCTCGGCCAGGCCCATTTCGGCGCCGATGGCCGCGGCGAGCTCGCCCACCCGCCGCTCGTGCCCGGCGGTATAGGGGTCGCGCAGTTCCACCATCAGCGACACCGCCGTCAGCGTCGATTCCATCGAATGCTCGAGGCGTCCGATATAGCGCTCGATCTCCGCCTGAGCCTTCGTCCGCTCGCCGATGTCCTGCGCGATGCCGAGCAGCGCCGGCTTGCCTTGTAGGGTGGCGAGGCTCGCATGCGCGCCGAGTTCCACCGTGCTCCCGTCCTTGCGCAGGGCGCGGAATTCGCTTTCCAGCGCCTTGAGCTCCCCCGTATGCAGGCGCTCGAGCGCCGCGGCGACACCGGCACGGTCCTGCTCGGCGACCAGATCGAGCAGTCGGCGGCCGATGAGGTCCTCCACCGGGTAGCCGAGGATTTCCCCTGCGCGCCGGTTGGCGTAGGTCAGCAGGCCGTCCTCGATCATAAACATGGCGGCGATGTTCTGTTCGAGCATGCTGCGGAAGCGCGCTTCGCCCTCGCGCAGCGCCTGCTCGACGCGCTTGCGCTCGGTGATGTCGCGGATGAAGGCGAAGAAGTAGCCGCCGTCGGCGTTTGGGATATGGGTGGTGCTGATTTCCACGTTGAGCAGGCGCCCGTCCTTGTGTCCCCAGGTGCCTTCGAAACGGGCGTGCCCGGTCGCGACCACCGCGGCGATGCTGCGCGCGATTTCCTCGTCGGTCTGCACCGCCTCGAGCTGACGCAGGCTCTTGCCGACGAGATCTTCGCGGGCGAAACCCGATAGATCGCAGGTCGCCCGGTTCATGTCCAGCAGTTCGCCGCGGGGACTGACGAGGATGAAGGCGTCGTGCGCGGTTTCGACGATGGCGCGCAGGCGCGCTTCGCTCTGCGCCAATGCTGCTTCGGCGCGCTTGCGCTCGGTGATGACGTCGAAGATCGCGACGAAGTGCTCCGGCTCGAGTCGGTAGGTGGATACGGAGAACCACGCGTCCAGCCCCGGCACGTAGGTTTCAAACCGCTCCGAATTGCCGCTGGCGGCGACGCGTCCATAGGTCTCGAACAGCTCCGGATTCGCCTGCCGAATACCCGGGACGAGTTCGCTCACCCGGCGCCCGATGACGTCTTTCATCCCCGTCAGCCGTTCGAATGCACTGTTCACGCTCAGGTAGACGAAGTCCTGCGGTTTGCCGTCCGCATAGATCATCCGGCAATAGGCGAGCCCCTCGCGCATATTGGCGAACAGGCCGCGGTAATAGGCCTCGCTGCGCGCAAGCTTAGCCTCCGCCTCCCGGCGCGCGCTTTCGCGCTCGAAATTTCCCAGGGCAAACGAAATGTCGACCGCCATTTCCTCGAGCAGGGCGCGCATCGGCGCGTCGAATACGTCCGCTTCGCTCGAGTACAGGTTGAGCGTGCCGACCACGACTGCGCCGCAGGCGAGCGGCAGCGCCGCCATCGAGCGAATGCCGTATTTCGGGGCGAGGTCGTGCCAGGGCTCGGTGGCGGCATCTTTGAGAAAGTCCTGGCAATAGCGCGGTCGGCTTTCGCGCAAGGCGAGCGCGGCCGGCCCTTTGCCTTCCGTTGCCGCCGGGTCGAGGCTGATCTGTATCTGCCGCACATATTCGCCGATGTTTCCCGCGATGGCCGCCGGCCGGATCTTGCCCGAGGCCGCGTCGGCGAGACCGACCCAGGCGCCGACATAGCCGCCGGACTCGACGGCGACGCGGCATACGCGCTGGAACAGCTCCTCCGCGTTCAGGATGCGCACGATCGCCTCGTTCGTCTGGCTCAAGGTAGCGTAGGCCGTGCTCAGACGCCGGATGCTCGCCTCGGCGGCGCGGCGCTCGCTAATATCGCGGATGAAGCTCTGACGGTATGGCTGTCCTTCGATCTCGATCGCGCGCGTGCTCACTTCGACCGGGAAAGTTCTGCCGTCCTTGCGCCGATGCACGGTCTCGAACAGGGCCCCACCGGGGCTCGCCGCGGCCGCCCAATCGCGCTCAAAGGCAGTAAGCGTTTCCGGTGCGCGCAATTCGGCGAGCTTCACACCGCGCAGCTCGTCCCTGGTATAGCCGTAGGCGGCGGTGGCGGCGTCGTTCGCCTCGACGATCTTGCCTGCCGGATCGATCAAGAGAAAGATGTCGCGCGCCAGTTTGACCAATTGATCGTAGTGGCTCACCAGGGCGGCGCGCTCCGCGCGCTGGCGCTCCTGAACGTCGAGCATGCGGTTGAACTCGCGCGCCACCTGCTGGATCTCGACCGGGCCGGCGGCTGCGGCGCGCGCCGAAGCGTTGCCGCCGGTGATGACGGCCGCCGTCTCGGCGAGTTCGCGTATCGGCTGCGAAATACTCGAACTCAGCCGCCAGGCGAGAGCCAACGCGAACAGCAGGATGCCGCAGCCGATTGCCATGATGCGGGCGAACAGTGCATCGTAATCCGCCAACACCCGGTCCTCCGCCAGGCCTGCATACACCTGCCAATGGCTGCCGGGCACCGCCGCGAACGCAAACAGGCGCCGCGTCCCCTCGTTCGAATCTGCGATAAAGCGCCCCCCTGTCGCACCGCGTGCCGCCGCGACTTGAGGCGCGGACAACTTCTTGCCGACCCACGCCTGGCCGTCCGCGGAGCGCATCAGAATCCTGCCTTCGCCGTCGACGACTTCCTGCAGCGCGTAGTCCGAACCCGACTCGAACAGGCGCTCGCTGAGCTTGCCCAGATCGAGGCCGAGCGCGATAAAGCCGGCGATTTCCTGGCGCTCGTTCAAAATCGGATAGGTGAGAACGGAAAGCCAACGGCCGGAACTCTGCCCGCGGTACAGGTCGCCGACCGCAAAGCCTCGCTCGCGCAAACCCTGTCTGAACCAGGAAAACTCCGTCACCCGCTCCCGCGCCGGGACGCCGGGGCGATTTGCGCAAATGAGATTGCCCTGCGCGTCGCGTATGGCGACGGTGGTCAGCTCGGCGTGCAAAGCGAAGTGTTCGCCGATGATCGGATCGCACTTGCGCGCATCCAAGGCACGCACCAGCGGGCGCGCGGCCAAGTGCTCCATCACCGCCGCATAGTCGCGCATCATGAGATCGAGGCTTGCGGCGGTATTGCCGGCGAGCACTCCCGCTTTGGCGAACGCGGTCTCGCGCGACTCTTGCGCCTCGTGCACGGCGTACCAAGAGATGAAAGCCACGGAAGGAAGCGCGACCACCAACACGAGCAGCAGCAGTTGGACGCGGACGGACAGGTGCGGCAGGTGGCGACTCATGTACGCAGGGGCCGGGAAGCGCGTCGCACTCGGCTCGTGGGCCTTGAAAATCGACGCGCCGAATTATATCGCTACGCCAGCGGCGCTGCCGTGCAATAGCGCACAATTGCCGGGACTAATCGTCCCCCAGTTCCGTGCGCAGCCGCCGCGCCATGGCGCGGGCGTAGAACGCAGGCGCAATGCGACTTACCCACCACGCGAGCTTCGCCATCCGCCCGGGAAGCAACAGGCGCTTGCCGGCACCCGCGGCGCGCAAAATCGCAGCGGCGACCTCGTCCGGATTTGCCCGCCCGCCCACCACCTGCTGCGCGTGCCGCGCCGGCGCCCCGTCTGCGCCGAGGGCATTCCGCTCGATGCCAGTGGCGATGAAAGACGGACAGACCATGAGGACGTCCAATCCCTCGTCGGCGAGTTCGGTGCGCAGACTCTCGAAGAATCCGTGCAGCGCATGCTTGGAGGCCGCATAGCCGGTGCGCGCGATGAGCGGGGCAAAACCCGCCACGCTGGAAATGACGATGACGAGCCCCTTGGCAGCGATCAGCGCCTCCAACGCGGCGCGGGTGCAGTGTACGGCGCCGAAGAAGTTCACTTCCATCACATGCCGCGTCACCGCGGCCTGCGTATGGCGCCAGGCGCTGCGGTGACTGATGCCGGCGTTGTTGATCAGCACGTCGATGCCGCCCCACCCTTCGATGACCGCAGCGACGGCGCGGCTGCACGCGGCTTCGTCGGCGACGTCGCAGGCGAGACCCAGAGCCTCCTTGCCTGCCGAGCGCAGCTCGGCGGCCAGCGACTCGGCACCGGCCGCATCGCGGTCGAGCGCGGCGATCTTGGCGCCTGCGGCGGCGAAGCTATGGGCGAGCGAGCGACCCAGGCCGCCTGCCGCGCCGGTGAGCAGCACCACCTTGCCGCGGAAGTCCCGCCGACTCACGCGCGCTGCCGCCGCTCGAGATAGAAGTCGAATACTTCGGCCGAAGTCTTCTTCGGCACATAGCCGAATTCCGCTTTGAGCCTGGCGTTGTCGAGCACCGGCCGATAGCGCAGGAAATTCACCTGCTCCGGCCCGTACTGGCTGAGGCCCAGGGGCTTCGCCACGGCGAGCGCTGCGCGCAGCAGCCACGCCGGAAACACCACGCAGCGCTTTCCCAGGCGCTTCGCGATGTCGCGGATGCCGAGCGCGCCGTCGCCGGCGACGTTGTAGATGCCGCCGCGCTTTGCATGCACGGCGGCGACGAGGCAGCCCACCACATCCTCGTCCCAGACGAACACGAAGGGGCTCGCCGCGCCGCGAATGGCGATGAGCCGCGGCTTATCGAACAGATCGGTGATCTGATTCTTCACCGTCGCCCCGAGAATGGTGCCGATGCGAAATACGATCTGCGCGAGCTGCGGCACGCGCGCGCGGTAGTCGGCGAGCATCTCCTCCACCAAGCGCTTGTGCCAAGAGTAGGCGAAATCCCGGTTGCCCCTGAGGGGCTGCGCTTCCGTGATCCAGGCCGGGTTGTCCGCGTGATAACCATAGGCCGCGCCGCTGGAAGAGACGACGATCTTGCGCACCCTCGCCGCGACGCAGGCCTCAAGCAGCCGCTTGGTTCCCGTCACGTCGACCGCGTACTCGAACTCGCGGTCGCTGTCCTTCCCCGGGGTGACAATCGATGCGAGATGCACCACGGTATCGATCTGGTGGCGCGAAAGCATCGCTGCCAGGTCCGCCGTGCGAATGTCGGCGGTCTCGTAGGCGACCTGCGGCAGGCGAGCTGCAGGTGGGCGCACATCCATCGCCACCAGCGCGCCCGAATTGTCCGCGGCATCGGCCGCTAGCGCGGCGACGAGCTGGCTGCCGAGGTAGCCGGCCGCACCCGTGACCAACACGCGAGGCGCCGCAGCCTGCATCAGCGGCCCTTGGGTTCCTGGTGCATGTCCTTGAAGTGGATCAGGCCCGGCGCCCACATGTGCTTCACCGGATCGACGTCGACGTGGATCACGGCGCAGCGGCCCGCAGCGCGCGCGCGCTCGAGCGCGGGCTTCAGCTCGCGCGGATCGGCGACGCGCTCGCCGTGCGCGCCCATGGCTTGCGCGAGCTTGTCGAATTCGATTTCGCCCAGATCGGTGCCGATGTTCTCTCCGGGCGCGAGCGATTTCTTGATCAAAGTCTTCAGCGGATGCAAGGCGAAGGACTGGTTGATCTTCACCATGCCCCAGGCCTTGTCGCACAGCACCAGATAGATGACGCGCAAACCATTGCGCACCGCGGTCTCGATTTCCTGGGGATGGAAGCCCATGGCGCCGTCGCCGATGATGCACACCACTTCGCTCCCCGGCCGCGCCACCGCCGCGCCGAGCGCCTGCGCCACGCCCGCGCCGAGCATGCCGAACTTGAAGGTGGAGAGCAGCGTGTTCGGCACCCGCACTTGATGATAGAAGCTCGCCCAGATGGTGGCGTTGCCGCCGTCGGCGACGAGCACCGCGTCGTCGGGAAAGAATTCGCGGCAGCTCGCGGCGACGTGTGCCGAATTCATCGGCACACGCTCGTCGGCGAGCGCCTTGTCCCATTTCGCGCGGTCATGCTTCTTCGTCTCGTTATAGCGCGCGATGGCCTGCCGCCTCGCCTCGGCGCGGATCTCACCCTGGCGCGCTTCCAGCCGCTCGGCGAGCGCCGCGAGGAACAGCCGGACGTCGGCGAGGATCGCGAGTTCCGTAGGCTTATTCATCCCCAGCATCTCGCCGTCGGCGTCGACCTGGATCATCTTCTGCTGCGACGGCTGGCTCCAGTAAGGCGCCTTGCCCCACCAGTCGGTTTCGCCGATGCGCGTGCCGAGCGCGAGCACCAGATCGGCGTCGTTGCGCGCTCGGGTGTTCAATTCGACGTGGATCATCGGCAGCGACAGCTCGGAAGTTTCCGGCAGCACGCCGCGCGCCGACCAACTCGTTGTCACCGGCGCGAGCAGGAGCTCGGCCACCCGACGCAGCTCGGCGTAAGCGGCCGCGTGGATGATGCCGCTGCCGGCGTGGATCAGCGGTTGCGCCGCGGCGATGAGCAGATCCGCCGCGCGCTCGACCAGATCCGGCGCCGCTGCGGTCGGCGCGGTCCTGCGATATTGGTGCGGCGCCCAGAAGGCTGGCTCCGCCTTCACTTCGCCGTTCATCACGGACTCCGGGATGTCGATGTGCACCACCCCAGGCCGCCCTTCCCAGGACTTGCGCAGCGCCTTGCGCACCAGCTCGGGGATGCGTTCGAAGGAGTTGATCACGCAACTCCATTTCGCCATCTTGCCGATCACGCCGGATTGATCGAAATACTGGTAGCTGCCGCCGCGATCGGGATTGGCGATGCCCGGGCGACGGCAGGCGGTGACCACGAGAACGCGATTGCCTTCGGCCTGTTCCACTGCGATGCCGGGCAAGGCATTCGCAACGCCCGGTCCATTGGACGCCATGCACACGCCCAGCTTGCCCGTCAGCCGCGCATAGGCGCCGGCCATGTGCACTGCGCTCGTCTCGTGCCGCGGCGACACGAGATCGATGCCGTAGTCGCGCAGCTTGGAATAGAAGCCGAAATAAGTGCCGTCGATGATGCCGAACACCTTGTCCACGCCTTCGGCCTGCAACATTCTGGCGACGATTTCGCCGCCGCTCATCTGCGCCATGGATTCTCCCCGTTTGGATTCGTTGTTGCGGCAATGGTACCTTGGATTGCATCGCCGCCGCAGACCCGCAGCCTGAGCGCCGGTATCCCCGCGCAGCCACCGCGATTTGGGCCGGCCGGCTGAGCTACAATGCGGACGCGTCGCAAAACCCTTTCTCGACTCTGCCGCATCGACGAGACCGGCGAATTCAAAAAATGTGGGCATCTATGCGTCGTTCGACTGATTTGGAAGCGATTCGCGGCGAACCGGTTTTACGCCGCGCCGCTCGCCTGATCGCAGCCGTTGCGTTGCTGCTCACACCATTGCTCGCCCAAGCCTTCGATCTCCAAGGCCATCGCGGCGAACCGGTTTTACGCCGCGCCGCTCGCCTGTTTGCGGCGATCGTCTTCGCGCTGACGCCGTGCCTCGCCCAAGCCTTCGATCTCCAGGGCCATCGCGGCGCGCGTGGCCTCGCACCGGAGAACACCCTGCCGGCTTTCGCTGCCGCGCTCGCCACTGGGGTCAGCACACTCGAACTCGACACCGCCATCACCAAGGACGGCGTGGTCGTGGTGTGCCACGACGCGCGGCTCAATCCGGATATCACCCGCGGCCCGGACGGCCGCTGGCTCACCGCGCCGACGCGTGCGGTGCGCAATCTCTCCCTGCACGACCTCAAGCACTTCGACGTCGGGCGCATCAAGCCCGGCAGCGAATATAGCTACCGCCTACCGGAACAGAAGCGCATGGACGGGGTGCGCATGCCGACGCTCGCCCAGGTGTTCCGCCTCGCACGCGAGGCGGGGAATGCCGAGGTGCGCTTCAACATCGAGATCAAGACTTCGCCGGACAGGCCCGACGACACCATCGCACCGGAGGCCTTCGCCAAGACCCTGCTCGACACCATCGAGCGCGAGGGGTTTTCCGATCGCGTCCTCATCCAGTCCTTCGACTGGCGCGCGCTGAAAGCGGTGCAGGAACTCGCGCCCAAGATGCCGACCAGCTACTTGAGCGCGCAACAGGCATTTCTCGACAATATCAAGGCGGGCAAGGAGCAAGCCTCGGCGTGGACCGCGAGCCTGCGCTACGCCGATTACGGCTCGGTCCCGAAAATGGTGAAGGCGGCAGGCGGGGCGGTGTGGTCGCCCTATTTTCCCGAATTGAGCGCTGCGCTGGTAAAGGAGGCGCAGGCGCTCGGGCTCCAGATCATCCCGTGGACGGTGAACAAGCGCGCCGACATGGAGCGGCTCATCGATTGGGGCGTCGACGGCCTGATCACCGATTATCCGGACAGGCTGCGCGCCGTCATGGCCGCACGCAATCTGCCTTTGCCCCCGGCGACGCCGACCGCTGCCAACTGAACTCGCGCCGAACGCGGCGCATGAGGTAAGACGGCTTGTCCGGTCAGCCAGCGATCGCCCGGGCCGAGCCGTCGACAGCCCGTGCGGGCGCTCGATCGAGCAAGCATCAATGCATGCGGATGTTGAACTTCTTTAGCGCCTTGCCAAAAGTCGCCAGTTCCGCAGGCAGACTGGCCGCGTATTTCGCGCCGGGCAGCGCCACCACCTCGACACCGGAGGCGACGAGCTTCGCTTTCGTTTCCGGATCAGCCAGCGCCGCGCCGATTTCCTGCTCCAGTTTGTCGAGAATGTCACGCGGGACCCCTGCGGGCGCGGAGAAGCCGTACCACACGGGATAGTCCGGCGTCGCATAGCCCGTCGCCTCGCGCAAGGTCGGAACCTCCGGCAGCAGTCCGGTACGCGTCTCTCCGAGAATCGCGATGGCCTTCAGCCGGCCGGCACGTACGTGATTGATCACGGTTCCGACTCCGGTGCCAGCGAACTGGATCTGGCCGGAAAGCAGGTCGGTCACGGCCGGGGCGGCGCCCTTGTAGGCGACGTGCGTGTAGTCGACGCCGGCCAATTCTTTCAACGACTCGAGGCTGAGGTGCATGGGCGAGCCCGGGGCCGAAGTGCCGTAGCTCAGCTTGCCGCCATTCGCAGCCGCCTGCGCGAGCAGCTCGCGCATCGAACCGATGGCTGAGGCCGCCGACACGGTCACCACCATCGGCACCGTCACCGCCTTCATCACCGGCACCAGATCGCGCAGCGGATTGTACGCGGCGGATTCCTGCAGGTTGGGGGTGATCGTGAGGTCTTGGTTCGCGCCCACCAGCAGCGTATAGCCATCAGGCGGCGATTTCGCCACGGCCTGCGCGCCCAGCATGCCGCCCGCTCCCGGGCGGTTCTCGACCAGGAACGGTTGTCCCAACCTGTGTGCGAGCTGCTGCGCGACTAGACGCGCCATCACGTCGACGGCACCACCGGGCGAGAGCGAGACGATGATGTGCACCGGCTTGGACGGATAGGACTGCCCCTGCGCGACAGCCGCCGTCCCCAGCAACAGCGTAGCGCCAAACAACGGGTAGGTCAGCTTCTTGAACGCTCGCATCGGCTTCGCCTCCAGAAATACGGCGCGGAAGGATCGGAGCAATTATATGCGCCCCGCGCCGTCGCCGCGGCGAGCCGATCGGCGAATAACCTGCTTGCGGGCAGCGTTGTCCCGTCTGTAATCCCCGGGGCACCGAGCCGCAACGCTCCTCTTGCACTTGGCGGGAAAGGCAGGCTGCGCCTCAGAATTCGGCTTTTTCCCCCGGCTTGAGTGCGATGACTTTCACCGGCGCCGCGCCCAGGGCCTGGATGTATTCCTGCGGCGTGCCCTTGTTGAGAGGGCCCGCGCCGTAATGGATGGGGATGGCGAATTTCGGCTTGATCAGCTCGCGCGTCGCGTAGGCGGCGTCGACCGGGTCCATGGTGAAATGCCCGCCGATGGGAATCAGCACCAGATCCGGCTTGTAGTATTCGCCGATCCACTTCATGTCGCCGAACACGCCGGTGTCGCCCATGTGGTAGATCTTGAAGCCGTTCTCGAGCTCGATGATGTAGCCGACCGGCTCGCCTCCGGTGTGCGTCTCGTCCTTGTCGGTGGCGGGGTTGTGCCAGACGTAGACCGAGGAATGCTCGGCATGCGTCGCCGTGACCTTGATGTTCGGCAGCGGCGCGATCCGACCACCCTTGTTGAAGCGCGGCAACTGCGCCGGCGGCAGCACGCCCAGGGTGGTGAGCGTCATGTTCAGGTCGCCCGGCCCCCACAGGGGGACGTTGTTTAGTTTCGCCAGCGCGGGCGCATCGGCGATGTGGTCCCAGTGGCCGTGGGTGACGAGCAGCAAATCGACTTTGCCGAGCGCTGCGAGGTCCTTCCACGGCGCGGGCGTCAGCGGATTCTTGGCGATCCAGGGATCGGTGACGATGACCTTGCCGCCGGGGGTCGTGATGCGAAATGCCGATTGGCCGAGCCAGAGGACCTCGACCTTGCCCGGCTGCGCCTGCGCCGCCCCGGCGAGCAGGAGCAGACCGAGGAGCCAGGCGAGCGCAGGCTGGAAACTTCTCATGGCAATCCTCCGCAAAGTCGTCGCGCTCATGCGTGCTGCTTCGCGAAGCGCGGATAGACCTTGCGCACGTTGCCGTGGAAGATCTTCTCGCGGTCTGCGGCGGCGAGCCAGTCGATCGAATCGATGTAGCGCTTGGTATCGTCGTAGTAATGCCCGGTCTCGGGATCGATGCCGCGCACCGCACCCACGACTTCCGAGGCGAACAGGATGTTGTCCGCCGGAATCACCTTGAGCAGGAGTTCCATGCCCGGCTGGTGGTAGACGCAGGTGTCGAAGAAGACGTTGTCGAGCAGCAGTTCTTTCAGCGGCGGCTTGCCCATGTCCTGCGCCAGGCCGCGGTAGCGCCCCCAGTGGTAGGGCACCGCGCCGCCGCCGTGCGGGATGACGAACTTCAGCGTCGGAAAATCTTTGAACAAGTCGCCGGTGATGAGCTGCATGAACGCCGTGGTGTCGCCGTTGATGTAATGCGCCCCGGTGGCGTGGAAGTTGGGATTGCAGGAACCGCTGACGTGGATCATCGCCGGCACTTCCAGCTCGACCATTTTTTCATACAGCGGATACCACCACTTGTCGGTGAGCGGCGGGCCGCTCCAATGGCCGCCGGAAGGGTCCGGATTCAGGTTGCAGCCGATGAAGCCGAATTCCCCGACGCAGCGCTCGAGCTCGGCGATGCAGTTCTTCGGATTCACGCCCGGCGTCTGCGGCAGCTGGCACACGCCGACGAAGTTCTTCGGATAGAGCGTGCACACGCGGTGGATCAGCTCGTTGCAGGTCTGCGACCAGTGCCGGTTGGTGTGCTCGTTGCCGATGTGATGCCCCATGCCAATCGCCCGCGGCGAGAAGATGGTGAGCGAGGTGCCGCGTTCGCGCTGGATGCGCAGCTGCGCCCCTTCCAGGCTTTCGCGGATCTGGTCGTCGCTGATTTTCGGCGTGGGCGGCGCCGCCGCACAGGCCGCATCGCGCGCGAGGTCCGCGGTCTGGCGCTTGCGGTAGTCCTCCAACTCCTTGGGAGCGGTGGTGTAGTGACCGTGGCAATCGATGATCATGCTGTGCGCTTCCTTGATTAGAGCTTGCGAAATTTAGCCTAATTCAATCGGCCTGGATTCCGGCGGACTTGATCACCTGGCCCCACTTGTCGACTTCGGCCTTGAGGAACTTGCCGAACGCCTCGGGCCCGGCCGGATCGACGACCGCGCCCAGGTTGTGCAGCTTCTCCTTCACCCCCTCGTCTTCCAGCGCCTTCAGCGCCTCGGCGCTCAGCTTGGCGACCACTTCCTTGGGTGTCTTCACCGGTGCGACCAGCCCCCACCAGACGGAGGCATCGTAGCCGGGCATGCCGGCTTCGGCGAAGGTGGGGACGTCGGGCAGCATGGGGATGCGCTTGGCGCTCGCCACGGCGAGTGCGCGCAAACGCCCGGACTTGATGTTCGCCAGCACTTCGAGCGGATTGTTGAGCATGAACGACAGGCGCCCGCCCATGAGATCGGTCATCGCCGGCGCGCCGCCCTTGTAAGGCACGTGCAGGGCGTCGAACTTGGCGGTGAGCTTGAGCAATTCCGAGGCGAGGTGCCCCGAGCCGCCGTTGCCCGCCGAGCCGTAGGTGAGCCGGCCCGGCTGCGCCTTCGCCATGGCGATCAAGTCGCGCAGGGACTTCGCGCTCGAGTCGGCCGGCACCACCAGCACCAGCGGCGCGTAGCCGACGCGCGCGATCGGCGCGAAATCGCGCAAGGTGTCGAAGCCGAGGTTGCGGAACAGGGTCATGTTCGTCGCCAGGCCGTTCGCGCCGAGCAGGACCGTATAGCCGTCCGGCGCGGACTTGGCGACGAATTCCGCACCGAGGTTCGCGCTCGCACCGGGCTTGTCTTCGATGATGACGGGGCTCGCCATCTGCTCGGACATGCGCTGCCCCACGGCGCGCGCCACCACGTCGACCGCGCCGCCCGCGGCGAAGGGGACGACGATGCGTATGGGCTTGGACGGAAACGCTTGCGCCGGCGCCAGATTCGACGCCAGCGCGAGCGCTGCGAGCGCGGCAAGCTGCCGCAGGAAATTGCCAACCGACATTTGCTTCACCGAAAACCTCCTGCTCATTTCAACATGTGTTCGTAGTTCGCGCCCATCACTTGCGTGATCGGCTGACCCGCGCGCAGCGCCTGCGCCATCGCCGCTTCGCGCGCCGCGATCGCCTCCGCCGCGGCGAGCACGCGCTCGATGTCGTTCGGGCCGATGAATATCACCGCGCTGCCGTCGGCGATTACGTAGTCGCCCGGGCTCACCAGGACGTCGCCGATTTCCACCGGCTGGTTGGTCGCAAGCTCGACGATGCGTCCGCGCGCCGTGCGCGCGGTGCAGCTGCGCGCGAAAATCGGGAAGCCGTAGCCGCGCGCCTCGTCGATGTCGCGCACCGGGCCGTCGGCGACCACGCCGGCGATGCCGTGCAGCTGCGCGCCGAGCGCCAGGATCCCGCCCCAGCTTCCGGCTTCGATGCCGCTCTTCTGCTCGATGACGATGATATCGCCCGGCTGCGCCGATTCGATCGCGGTCGTGCCCAAGTGGCGCGGCGGGCCGGGTGGCGGAAGCCCGCTCCCCAGGCGCATGGTCACCGCCCGGCCGGCGATGCGGCCCGAGCCCGAGAGCTGCGGCAGGCCGGAGACGACGCCCGCGAGCTTCAGCTTGTCCAGCGCATCGGAAACCGCGCAGCAGTCCAGGCGCGCGAGCCGCATGAGCGGCGCATCGTCGGCTTCTTTCCTGCTCTTATCGGAACTCATAGATCCTCAATTGCCCCGGCGCGGGCATGGCGTTCAAGATGCATCTGCGGCGGCGAGCGCCGTCGCCGCCGTCGATCTTAGAGCCTATTACAAAATGAGGGGATATCCCCTCCGGGGACTTGCTTCGCGGCGCATCCCCTCATGCTCCCCTAAATCGGAGGCCATTTCGGTAATTCTGAAATGGACTCTTAGCAACCGCGAATTCACTCGATGCTGATGCCGGCGTCCTTGATGATTTTCGCCATCTGCGCGAGCCGGCTCTTGGTGAGCGCGCCCAGCTGCTCCGGCGTGGAAGTCTTCACCTCGACGCCTTGCGCAATCAGCTTGTCGCGCAGTTCGGGCGCGGCGAGCGCCTTGGCGATCTCCGCGTTCACGCGGGCGACGATTTCCTTGGGCGTGTGGAGCGGAGCGAACATCCCCATCCAGGTGACGAACTCGTAGCCGGGGAGTCCCGATTCGGCCACGTTCGGCACATCGGGTAGCAGCGGCGAGCGCGTCGCGCCGCCCGTGGCCAGGGCGCGCAGCTTCCTTTCCTTCACTTGGCTGACCACCGCATTGGTGCCGGAGAACATCATCGGTATCTGCCCGGCGATGACGTCCAATGTCGCCTGGGTCGTGCCTTTGTAGGGCACGTGGGTCATTTTGATCCCGGCCATCGACTCGAACAGCGCCATGGCGACGTGCTGCGGGCTGCCGTTGCCGCCGGAAGAGTAGTTGAGCTCGCCCGGCTTCGCCTTGGCGAGCGCGATCAGCTCGGCGACGTTCTTCGCGGGCAGGCTGGGATGCACGACCAGCGTCCAGGAATTGTTCACCATCAGCCCCACGGGCGCGAAGCTCGCCACCGGATCGTAGGGCACCTTCTTGCGCAGGTTCGGGATCATGGTTAGCGGTGCGTCGTTGACCGCCGCCAGGGTGTAGCCGTCGGGCGTGGCGCGCATGAAGCGCTCCAAGCCGATCATGCCCGCCGCGCCGGGCTGATTGTCGACGACGATCTGCTGCCCCATGTTCTCCGACATCTTCTGGGTGATGAGGCGCAGCACCACGTCGAGCGAGCTGCCCGCCGCGAGCGGCACCACCATGACGATCGGCTTCGCCGGATAGGTTTGCGCCTGCGCAATTGACAGAGCGCACGCGGCCAGCGAGCCAAGGATGCATTTGACGAAGTTTTTCATCATCTCCTCCACGCGTCTCATTCGACCTTGGCGCCGGAGATGCGCACCAGTTCCTTCCATTTCCCCACCTCGGCGGCGATGAACTGGCGGAATTCAGCCGGCGAGCTGCCGACGGGCTCGGAACCCTGTTCGGCCAGGCGCGTCTTCACCTCCGGCAGATTCAGCGCCTTGACGATCGCGTCGTGCATTTTCGCGACGATCTCCGGCGGGGTCTTGGCCGGCGCGAGCACGCCGTTCCACAGCGCCACTTCGTAGCCCGGCAGGGCTTCGCCGATCGCCGGCACCTCGGGCAACGTCGGCGAGCGCTTCTTGGTCGTGATGCCCAGCGCCTTGAGCTTTCCCGATTTCACGTGCGCGAGCACTTCGACCAGGGGCGCGAACACCGCCTGGATCTGGCCGGCGAGCAGGTCCGCGGTGGCGGGCGCGCCGCCCTTGTACGGCACGTGCACCATATGCCCTCCGACCATGCTGTTGAACAACGCGGCCGAGAGGTGTTGCGAAGAGCCGTTGCCGGCCGAGCCATAGTTGACGGTGTTCTTGCCGCTTTTCACGTAGACGATGAATTCGGCGAGGTTGGCGACGGGCACGGAAGGTCCGACCACCAGCAGGTTGGGGATGAAGCTGACCTGCGACACGGGTGCGAGGTCCTGCACGAAATCGTAGGGCAGATTCTTGTACAGGCTGACGTTGGTCGCGTGCGTGCTGGTCGCCATCAGGAACGTATAGCCGTCCGGTGCCGATTTCGCCGCGGCGTCGGCGCCGATGTTCGCTCCCGCTCCCGGGCGGTTGTCGATGACCACCGACTGCCCGAGCAGCGGCCGCAGGTTTTCCGCCACCACCCGGGCGGTGACGTCGGTGCTGCCTCCTGGCGGATAAGGGACGATCAGCTTGATCGGCCGCGTCGGCCAGTTCTCCGCGTAGGCCGGTTGGCCGAGCTGAAACAGCAACAAGGCACAAGCAATGGCTCTGATGAAGATGTTGAACATGATGCCCTCCTCTCTTAGTCCTCGGTTCGTTCTCTGCTGTTTTGCGCTACTTCATCCGTCCGAGCTCGCCGTCATCGGCGCCGCTTCGCCCAGATGTTCATTTCCGCCGTGTAGTCCTCGAATTCCTGCAAGCGGCCGCGCACTTCTTCGCGATACTTTTCGCTGTATTCCGCCACCAGGCCGTGGATGAACGCCACCGGCGCGGTGAAGGAATCGACGATGGTGGAGAAGCTGATCGGGATCGGAAACACGATGTCGGCGAGCGCTGCGAGCGGCGAACGATAATGGTCGGTGATGGCGACGACGCGGCAACCGCGCTTCTTCAGTTGCAGCCCGATGTCCAGCGTCGACTGCGGATAACGCGGAAAGCCGACGACGAATGCAAGCGACTTCGGTCCGACGCCCTTGAGTTGGTACCAGGTCGCCGAGCCGCCGATCGCCGTGACCGGCCGCACTGCATGCAGCACCTTGCTCACTGCGTAGGCGAAGTATTCGGCGAGCGAAGTCGATCCCATGGTCCCGACCACCAGCACCTGATCCGCCTCGTTCATCCAGCGCAGGCAGCGGGAAAGGTCTTCGGCCCGCAGGCTGCGCGCCATCGCCCCCAAGCTATCCATCTCGACGCCCACCACGCGCGCGAAGGCCGAAGCCGGACCCTTGGCCTGCGCCGGCGGATCGGTGCCGATGCGAAAGCGCGTCGGGGTGGAAAGCTCGTACTGGATGCTCTGCTGCACCTCCTGCCCGAGCTCGATGTAGCCGGCGTAGCCCAGGTGCTTGCACAGCCGTACCACGGTTGCGAGCGACACGCCGGCGGTTTTGGCAAGTTCGCGGATCGACAGATAGCCGATCTTCTCCGGGTGCTGCAAGAGGTACAGCGCGAGCACCTTCTGGCTGCGCGTGAGCTCGTCCAGGGACTCGCGCAGCAAGGCGAGCACCTTGGGGGCGAAGCCAGCTTCCGCTTCTGCCCCGCTTGCGCGCGCCGCCGATTTCGTCTTCGCCACGCTTTCGCCTGTCAGCGCCGCTTCGCCGCCGCTCTCATTCGACCACCTGGATGCCGAGCGTGCGCGCCGCCGCCAGCGCCGCTTCGCGCGAAGGCTCCGCCGCGACGATCGCGACCCGCGCCCCGCCGCGGTTGCGCGCATCCAGCCAGGCCGAACAGCCGTCTGCCGTGATGCGGATGCGTTGCACCTCGGGTTCGGTTAGTTCCTTCAGCGACACCTCGATCGCACGCACCTCGGGCAGGTCCATCACCTTGGCGTACATCTCTCCATCCGAGGTGCGCGAGCCGTACACCGCACCCATCAGGATCGCCGGCACGTTGATCGCGCGGCGCGAGTACAGGTCGTGCGTGAGCTCGATGTCGATTTTCGATATGCGGCCCTGCTTCAGGGCGTGGGCGATGCGCGCCATGTTGGTGGGCGAACCGACGGCGATCGAGCTGCCGCCGACCACCACTTCGCCCAGCGTCTGCGTGAGCGGCCGGCAGTTCGCCATCATGGCGCGCATTTCCTCGCGCGCTTCGACGAGCACCGCGCCGGCCGCCGCGGCATCGCGCGCGGAGCGCCCCGGCGGCAGCAGCGCCTCGACCTGCTCGCGCTTCTTGAAATAGGGCTTCAGGTACTTGGTGTTGACCGCGGTGATCGGCGGCGCCGCCTCGCGGTGGATGCGCGCCGCCATGGCAATCATGACGTCGATGTCGATGTCCACCGGCAGCGTGGTCTTCAGCACCAGGTTGGCGGCGAGATTGCCGCCCAGGATGGCGCTGCCGATGTGCGTCGCGCATAGGCCGCGCGTCACCACCCGCGGCGTGCAGGGCACGCCGAGCGTGGGCGAGATGGCGAGGATCATGGCCTTGGCGGTCTGCGCCGCGCTGCCGCCGCGCAAGTCGGCGAGCACGGCCGCGGTCGCGGCAGAGCCCGCGCCGTAGCCTTCCATGTTGCAGCCGGTCGTGACCTTGCCCGCCCGGAAGATGCTGCCGATCTTGAGGATCAGCGCGGCTGCGAGCTGCACGCGCTCAGGCGCGACGCCGGTTTCGATCAAGGCCTTCAGCAAGCCGGTGTACGGGCAGGAATCGCCGGTGCCGGCGCAGGGCTGCAGGCCGACCTCGTGGTTGCCGACTTCGGCCGCGAGCGTATAGACCAGCGCGCGGTCGATGAGGGCGTCGTCGATCAGCACTCCCTTGCCCTGGCGCGCAAGATCGGAGGCGACCGTGCCGAGGACGAAGCTGTTGCCGTTCGCCAGCCCCTTTTCCAGCGCCTGCAGGTTGTGCTCGAAAGCGGCGAAAGACTCCTGCGTGATCTGTTCGAAGGATTTGCCCTCGCGCAGCATCGCTTCGCCCACCACCACTTGGGATAGCGGCAGCTTGAGCTCTTCGCCCAAGGCGACGAGCTCTCCCAAAGTCAGGACGCGGTCGCGCGTCTCCTCATCAAGGCGCGCGAGCTGCGCCTTGGACAGCAAGCTGACGGACATTGCCTCCTCCCCGGATGCGTCCGCCTCAATATAACACGATTTTCAGAAGACTGGATTCTGTATCGTTTGATACAAGCACGGCGCAATGCAGGCCGCCCCGGGCGCTTGCGCCCGGGACGTTCCCCTGCGATTTCGTATTTCCGCCGGCGCTAGGGCCGGGACAGCATGCGGTAGATCTCGGTGTGGTCCGCGGCGCCGGAGAGCTTAGCCTCCGCGTCGGCCCAGGACTCGAGCAGCACTTCGCCGAGCAGCGTCTTCGCGCCCACGCTCTGCGCGAGATCGGTGGCGATGTTGATGTCCTTCCTCATCAAGCCCAAGCTGAAGCCGGAATTGAACTTCTCCGACACGATGAACTGCATCAGCTTGTTCTCGGTGCTGTTGTTCTTACCGGTCGAGGCGTTCAGCACGGCGACGATCTTGTCCGGCGCAATGCCGAACTCGGCGCCGACCTTCAGCGCCTCGCAGGCCGCGAGCAGGCCCGCCGCCGAGACGTAGTTGTTGAGCGCCTTCATCGCATGGCCAGAGCCGAGCATGCCGGTCTCGATCACCGACTTGCCCATGGCGAGGAGCAGCGGCTTCACCCGCTCGATCACCGCGGCCTCGCCTCCGGCCATGATGGCGAGCGAGCCGTCGACAGCGCGCTTCACCCCGCCCGACACCGGCGCGTCGATGAAATCCACTCCCAGCGCCTTCAGCCGCGGGCCGAGTTCGCGCGTCACCGCCGGGCTGGACGAACTCATGTCGATCACCACCGAGCCCGGCTTAAGCTGCGGCGCGAGCGCGTCCTTCCCGCCGAACAGCACCTGACTCACCACCTTGCTGTCGGGCAGCATCAGGATGACGATTTCCGCAACGCGCCCGACTTCGGCCACGCTCTGCACCGAGCGCGCAGCGCTCGCCTTGCACAAGGCGGCGACTGCGGCGGGGACCGCGTCGTAGGCATACACGGGATAGCCATGCGCAGCGACCTGGCTCGCCATCGGCAGGCCCATCTTGCCGATGCCGATGAAGCCGACTGCGGGCTTAGCTTCGGCCGCGCTCATTTCTTGCCGTCGACCTCGGCGAAGACTTCCTTCGCCACGCGCATGGCGTCGAGCGCGGCGGGCACGCCGCAATAGATGGCGGCCTGCAGGAACACTTCGCGGATCTCGGTGCGGCTGATGCCGTTGTTCAACGCGCCGAGCACGTGCAGCTTGATTTCATGCGGGCGGTTGAGCGCGGTGAGCCAGGCAAGATTGAGGAAGCTGCGCGTGCGGCGGTCGAGTTCCGGCCGGGTCCACACCGCACCCCAGCAATATTCGGTCACCAGGTCCTGCATCGGCTTGGAGAACTCGTCCGGCGCCTTCACCGACTTGTCGACGTACTCCGCTCCCAGAACAGCGCGCCTGACTTTGAGCCCTTCGTCGTATCTTTTCTGGTCCATGCCTACTCTCCTTTGGTACTTGGGTTGATGAGCCGATGCGCGGCCTCTGCGGCTGCGCGGGTAAGCCTGCCGCCTGGGCAGACGCGCTACTGCTGCAGCGCGCCCAGTCCGAGCAGCGCAGTGCGGAAGCGGTTCTTCAGATAGGTGCCGTCGCGCGGCGGCAGCACCAGCGGCAGCTTCTCCGGATCGATCTTGACCTGGGCGAGGAGCGGCCCGTCCTCAGCGTAGATGCGCTTCTTCAGCTTGGCCACGTCGGCGCGGCTGTGCACCTGAAAGGCGCGCGCGAAACCCGCCGCCTTCGCCATGGCGGCGAGGTCGACGCCGTGTCCGGTATGGGTTTCCTGCTGCCCGGTCTCGCCGTAGCGCTCGTTGTCGAGCACGACGATGTGCAGGTTCGTCGGCCGCTGCGCGCCGATGGTGGCGAGCGCGCCGATGCCCATCAGCATTTCGCCGTCCCCGGTGACCACCAGCACCTTCTTCTTCGGCTGGGCGAGCGCGAGGCCGAGGCCGAGCATCGCCGCCCCGCCCATCGCGCCCCACAGCGGGAAGTTGAGTTCGTGGTCGCCCGCATTGGTGATGTCCCAGGCAGGCGCGCCCAGCCCCGCGACGACTAGCAGATCGCCGCGCCCTTTCAACAGCTCGCTGACCACTTCACGCCGACGCAATAGTTTGCTCATTGGGACACGCTCCGGGTGAGTTTTCGGAAATCCTTGGCACCGAGTGCACGCTGGCCGATGAGCACGGCGACCGGACGGAAGGTGTTGTAGGCAAGCCGCAGGGCGCCGGACACGACTTCGACGATGTCCTCCTCCTTGTCCGCGCGCTTGACCACGACGCCCATGGCCGCGTACACGGCTTCGCTGGCGTTGCCCATCGGCACCTGTGCCGGATTGAATTCGCCGTGGTCGCCGCGCATGGTCACAAGCATCAGCAAGGGGAACTGGCAGGCGAGCGCCAGCGTCAGCATATTGACGCAGTTGCCCACGCCGCTCGATTGCATTAGCAGCACGCCTTTATCGCCGCCGAGCCAGGCCCCGGCGAGCAGCGCGACGCCCTCCTCCTCGGTGGTGAGCCGCACCACGCGCATGTCTTTGTCCTTTTCGCACAGCTTGATCAGGCGCGCATGTCCCGCGTCGGGGACGAGCGCCACCTGGCGCACGCCTGCGTCCTTCAGCAGCGCATGCACCTCGTCCGACCAGGCGGCATGAACGGGGATATCGATTTGGCTCGGGGCGTTTTTCTGCAAACGTGGTTTTGCGGCTTTCGCTGCGCGTTTCATCTTGTTTCCGGGGATGGATGAAATTGAAGGGGATCGGGTGAGGGAACGAAACCTGCCGGATAATAATACAATCGTATGATGGCGCGCTACCGCGCCACCGCCCGCGCCTCCTTCCCGGCAGCATGCAAGCGCATGCGGAGATTCGAATGCGCTGCGGTAATATTGTCCATGCAAATTCTTGTCGATTGTCACCCTCATGAATAAGCCCACGGGCGCAGCCCACCTCACCAATTTCATTCGCAACGCCGTCGAGGCAGACCTCTCGAGCGGCAAGTACGCCGCGCGCAACTGGGCCGGAAAGCCCGGAGCCGCGGCTACGCACGCGGCAGCGGCCCCCGACCCGGCGAAGATCCGCACGCGCTTTCCGCCGGAGCCGAACGGTTACCTGCATTTCGGTCATGCGAAATCGATCTGCCTCAACTTCGGGCTGGCGCGCGATTATGGTGGCGTATGCCACATGCGCTTCGACGACACCAATCCGGAAAAAGAGGAACAGGAATACGTCGATTCGATTCTCAGCGCAGTGCACTGGCTCGGTTTCGACTGGAAAGCGAACGGTACCGAGCACCTGTATCACGCGAGCGACTATTTCGATTTCATGTACCAGGCGGCGGAGTACCTGGTCGAATCCGGCCATGCCTATGTGGACGAGCAGAGCGCGGAGGAAATGCGCGCCACGCGCGGCACGCTCACCGAGCACGGCCAGAACAGCCCCTGGCGCGACCGGCCGGCGGCGGAGTCGCTCGCGCGCCTGCGCGAAATGCGCTCGGGCAAACATCCGGATGGCAGCATGGTGCTGCGCGCCAAAATCGACATGCGCTCGCCCAACATCAACTTGCGCGATCCGGCAATCTACCGCATCAAGCGCGCCACCCACCATCGCACGGGCGACGCCTGGTGCATCTACCCGATGTACACCTATGCGCACCCGATCGAGGACGCGCTGGAGCGCATCACGCATTCCATCTGCACCCTCGAATTCGAGGACCAGCGGCCGTTCTACGACTGGCTGCTCGAACGCCTGGTCGAGGGCGGGCTGCTGGCGCGCCCGCTGCCGCAGCAGATCGAATTCGCGCGGCTCAACCTCACTTACGTCGTGCTGTCCAAGCGCAAGCTGATCCAGCTCGTCACCGAGCGGCACGTCGAGGGCTGGGACGATCCGCGCCTGCCGACATTGGTGGGCGCGCGCCGCCGCGGGTACACGCCGGAAGGGTTCCGCCTGTTCGCCGAGCGCATCGGCGTGTCCAAATCCGATTCCTGGATCGATTACGGCGTGTTCGAGGAGTGCATGCGCGAACACTTGAACGAAGTCGCGCCGCGCCGCATCGCCGTGCTCGATCCGCTGAAGCTGGTGATCGACAACTACCCGCAGGAAGGCGAGGAGTTGTGCCAGGCACCGAACCATCCGCAGAAGCCGGAACTCGGCAAGCGCGCAGTGCCTTTCTCGCGCGAGCTGTGGATCGAGCGCGAGGACTTCTCGGAAGCGCCGCCGAAAGGCTACTTCCGCCTATTCCCGGGGAACAAGGTGCGCCTGCGCTACGGCTACGTCGTCGAATGCACCGGCTGCGACAAGGACGCGGCGGGCAGAATCACCGCGGTGCATTGCAGATATTTCGCAGACAGCAAGTCGGGCACACCGGGCGCCGACACCTACAAAGTGAAGGGCAACATCCACTGGGTTTCGGCGCGGCACGCCTACGGCTGCGAAGTCCGCCTCTACGACCGGCTGTTTCGCGATCCCCATCCCGGCAGCGGCGAGCGCGACTTCCTGCTCGACCTCAACCCGGAGGCGAAACGCAGCGTCGCCGCGCAGCTCGAGCCCGCGCTGAAAGAAGCGCAGCCGGAGGAGCGCTTCCAGTTCGAGCGCCACGGCTATTTCGTCGCCGACCTGAAGGACACGCGGCCGGGCGCGCCGGTGTTCAACCGCACCGTGACGCTGAAGGACACCTGGCAGCGCTGACGCGACGCAGCGCATCGGCGCAGTAGACGCACCCCAAAGAGGAGAACCCATGAAAGCAGTCGGACTCTACCGCTATCTTCCCATCGACGATCCCGAATCCTTCCTCGACCTGGAACTCGACACGCCGAGCGCAAAAGGGCACGACCTGCTGGTCGAGGTAAAGGCGATATCGGTGAATCCGGTCGACGCGAAGCGGCGCGCGCCCAAGCCCCAGGTGGAATCGACGCCGCGCGTGCTCGGCTGGGACGTCGCCGGGGTGGTGAAAGCCGTGGGCGCCGATTGCAGCCTGTTCAAGCCGGGGGACGCGGTGTATTACGCCGGCAGCATCGTGCGCCCCGGCGGCAACAGCGAATTCCACCTGGTGGACGAGCGCATCGTCGGCAGGAAGCCGT
Organism: uncultured Enterobacteriaceae bacterium; assembly: GCA_964565875.1. Classification (GTDB taxonomy): domain Bacteria; phylum Pseudomonadota; class Gammaproteobacteria; order Burkholderiales; family SG8-39; genus 2-12-FULL-64-23. Next base: position 25,730 of record CAZMGP010000026.1, on the reverse strand, counting down.
CGAACCTGAGTTTCGCCGAGGCCGCGGCGCTGCCGCTCACCACCATCACCGCCTGGGAAGGCATGTTCGACCGCATGGGCATCTCCAAGAGCGGCGAACACGCGGGGAAAACTCTGTTGATCATCGCCGCAGCGGGCGGCGTCGGCTCGATCGCCATCCAGCTGGCGAAGAAGCTGGCGAAACTCAAGGTAATCGCCACCGCATCGCGCCCCGAGTCGGTGGACTGGGTGAAGAAGCTGGGCGCGGACGCAGTCATCGACCACACGAAGGACCTCGCGCCGCAGCTGGCAGCGATCGGCGAGAAGGAAGTCGACTATCTCTTCTGTCTGCACAATACCGACCGCTGGTTTCCGGCCTTCGCGCCCATCATCAAGCCGCTCGGGAAGATGTGCACCATCGTCTCGGCGCTGAAACCGGTCGACCTCACGCCGCTGATGGGCAAGAGCGCGACGCTCGCCTGGGAATTCATGTTCACCCGCTCGACCTACGGCACGCCGGACATGATCGAGCAGCATCGCCTGCTCGACGAGACCGCCGCGCTCATCGAAGCGGGGACGCTACGCACCACCATGACCACCCAGCTCGGCAAGATCAATGCGGCAAATCTCAAGCGCGCGCATAAGCTGATCGAGGCAGGCCACACCCTCGGCAAGATGGTGCTCGAGGGATTTTGAACCGGGGAGTCGCCGAATCTTCCTACGCCTGGGCGCGCCTGGGCGTGGCGCTCGCGCTGATGACCATCGGCGGCGCGGGCATGTACGCCATCACCGTGGTGCTGCCGCAGGTGCAGGCGGATTTCGCGGTGAGCCGCTCGGACGCCTCGCTCGCCTATACCTGCACCATGATCGGCTTCGGCCTGGGCGGCATCCTCATGGGGCGGCTGTCCGACCGCTTCGGCGTGACAGTGCCGCTCGCGCTCGGCGGGCTGGGACTCGGTGCAGGTTTCATCGCCGCCGGATTCGCGGGTAACGTGACGGGCTTCAATCTGGCGCAGGGCGTGCTGATCGGCCTGCTCGGCACCTCCGCCACTTTCGCTCCGCTCGTCGCCGACATTTCGCTTTGGTTCAACCGCCGCCGCGGCATCGCCATGGCGATCTGCATCAGCGGCAATTACCTCGCGGGCGCGCTGTGGCCGCCGGTGATCGAGCATTTCATGGACGGCACCGGCTGGCGCCGCACCTATATCGGCATAGGCGTGTTCTGCCTCGCCGCCATCTTGCCGCTGGCATTTTTCTTCAGGCGCAAACCGCCGCTACCGGAAGCCTTGGCAAGCCCCTCGGTGTCAGTGCCCACTAGCGGCAATAGCGAGGCGTCGCTTGGAATCTCGGCCAATAGCCTGCAATGGCTGCTCAGCATCGCGGGTGTCGCCTGCTGCGTCGCCATGTCCATGCCCCAAGTGCATATCGTCGCCTACTGCGGCGACCTGGGCTTCGGCCCGGCGCGCGGCGCACAGATGCTCTCGCTCATGCTCGGCTTCGGCATCGTCAGTCGCCTCGTTTCGGGCTGGATTTCCGACCACATCGGCGGGCTGCGCACCCTGCTCCTGGGTTCGACGCTGCAGGCGATCGCCCTCGCCCTGTTCCTGCCGTTCGATGGGCTTGCCTCGCTCTATGTCGTCTCGGCGCTGTTCGGCCTGTTCCAGGGCGGCATCGTCCCGTCCTACGCCCTGATCGTGCGCGAATACTTCCGCCCGGCGGAGGCCGGCGCGCGCGTCGGCACCGTGCTGATGGCGACGCTGTTCGGAATGGCGCTGGGCGGCTGGATGTCGGGCGCGATTTTTGATCTCACCGGTTCGTATCGCGCCGCCTTCGTCAACGGCATAGGCTGGAACCTGGTGAACCTCGCCATCGTCGGCTTCCTGCTCTACCGCGCGCGCCGCCTCGCGCGCCTTGCCCTCGGCGTGTGAGCGCTAGCCTCCGCGACTGAGGCGGTGCGCTTCGTTCTCCGCTTCCTCCGATGGCAGGTTCCAGGTGTCGCGCAGCACGTTGAGAAGCGCGCGGATCACCGGATCTTCCCGGCGCGACTGGCGATAGATGAACCAGACCGTGGTTTCCAGACGCACGTCGCCCCACAGGCAAACCAGGCCCGCAGCCTGATTCTTCAAGGCCAGTTCTTCGCGGATCAGCGACAGGCCGACGCCGGAAACCACCAGGTTCGCGATCACCGATTCCTGGTCGGCCTCGACCACCTTGGTAGGTTCGATGCCGTGCTTGTCGAACAGCGCGTGCACCAGCTTGTGATGGGTACTGATCGAGGGCGTGATGACCCAGGGTTGCTGCGCGATCTCGCCCCAGTCGGCGTCGATTACGCGGCTCGCCCAGGCGGCGGGCGCCGCGACGCGGTAGCTGGTGCCGCGCAACCGCAGGCCTTCGACGCTCGGATGTTCGAGATCGCCGTAATAGAAGCTCGCGTCGAGTTCGCCGTCGCGCACTTTGGCGAAGCCAACGCCGGTGACTTCGTGATGCAATTCGATTTGCAGCAAGGGGTAGCGCTCGACCGTGGCGCTGAGGAATTCGCCCACCCGGATGAAGCTCGGATCGGACATCGTGCCCACGCGCACCCGGCCCGCGACTTCGCCCTTCAAGGCCTTGGCTTCGTTGCGCATGGCCTGCGCCGCGGCGAGCACCCTCTCGGCATCGGCGAGCAGGCGCGTCCCGGCGGCTGTGAGGACCATGCCGCTCGAGGTGCGATCGAACAAGGCCAATTCGAGTTCGTCCTCGAGCGCTTTGATCTGCGCGCTCACCGCCGGCTGGCTGACATGCAGCTTCTCCGACGCCCGGGTCAGATGCCCCGCCTCGGCCACTGCGACGAAGCTACGTAACTGATAAAGCTCCATTTATTGCTCGTTCCTTTATGCCGCTCGAGGTCCGATTCGGCCTGCTTTGTTGCAACGCATCATAGACTTAGACATAGTATAAGCTAAAGCGATGGCCAGCATCCGAACATGCGATTTGATTATGCCATCCCGCGATCGTACATTAGTCTCATACAAGCACATTACCCGTGCTGAATCAGTTAGATTGTGAGGGGAATTGAAATGAGACTCTACGCTCCGCTGTACGAAGGTGATGGTATCCTACGCCCGGATGCCGCTTTTGGCGAGCCGGCGCAAACCGCTTCCAAAAAGCCTGGCCTTGCGCGCGATTTTGTGCGCAGCAATATCCAAGCCGATGCCGCGAACGAAACGGCGTTCGATCTGCATTCGATCGAACTGAAGGCCCGCGCCATGCGCGCCGCGGAGTTCGCGCGCTTGCTGAAGGCCGCTTATACCGCCGTCGTCGACTGGCTCGAGCGCGCCGATACCTTCGAACGCGACCGCTTCTTTTCGCAAGCCGAGAACCTGGCGGATCTGGAACAACGCCAGCGGCACTTCGAGCGCACCGGCCAAGCGCACTACTGATCCGCTGCAGCGCCCGAGCGTTCGCCTCGGGCGCCTGCGCGCCGGGCATCCGCCCATCCCGCCGACGCGCGGGGTGACATCGCTTCTCCCCCCAGTTCCCTTCGCTTTCATACCGCCGCTACGTCGTACGCGCGTAGCCTCCTCCCTGCTTCTCCTCAAGTAGCCGAAGTGTACCGCACCCGGCGTTAAGCCGAGGTCGCCGTACCTTCAGCTTTCGCAGTCTTGCGCTTGTCCCTTGCCCGCTGCGCGAGGTAATCTTCCGCCTTTGTTTTCGCTAGGGGAGAAGGTTTCATGCATTCGATGTACAAGCACGCGGGCAGGCTATGTGCGGCGATGCTAATCGCCTACGGTTGCTGGGTGCCAGCAGCGGCAGCGGCGCCAATCGAGCCGGTGCTCAAGCTCGCCCAGAAGGAAAAGCCGGCACTGCTCGACACCCTTAAGGACTTGGTGTCGATCGAATCGGGAAGCGGCGACCGAGAAGGGCTCGACCGCATATCTGCCCTCATCGCCGAACGGCTGCGAGCGCTCGGCGGCAAGGTCGAATTCGTCGAAGCGGGAGCGGACACCTATCGCATGCACGATACGCCGGCGAAGATCGGTCGCATGGTGCACGCGCGCTTTGAAGGCAGCGGCAGCAAGAAGATCCTGCTCATCGCCCACATGGATACGGTCTACCTGCGCGGCATGCTGGCCAAGCAGCCCTTCCGCGTCGATGGCAATCGCGCCTATGGGCTGGGAATCTCCGACGACAAGCAGGGCATTGCCGTCATCCTGCACACCCTGGCCATGCTCAAGGCCCTCGACTTCCGCGACTACGGGCTCGTCACGGTGCTGATCAATGGCGACGAGGAAATCAGCTCGCCCGCCGCGCGCAGCCTGCTCACCAAGCTGGGCAGCGAACACGACGCGACCTTTTCCCTCGAAGCCGCGCGCGTCGAGTCGGACAAGCTCTCGCTCACCACCGCCGGCATCGCCGCGGTCGAACTGAACGTCACCGGCAAGGCCTCGCACGCCGGCTCGGCGCCCGAACTCGGGCGCAATGCGCTGTACGAACTCGCGCACCAAGTGCTGCAAACGCGCAATCTGTCCGATCCCGCAGTGGGGCTGAAGATGAACTGGACCATCGCCAAAGCCGGGACCAACCGCAACGTCATCCCGGCGAACGCCAGCGCCACCGCCGACGTGCGCGTGCTGCGCGTCGCGGACTACGACGGCATCGAGCAGAAAGTGAAAGAACGGATCAAGGACCAACTGATACCCGACACCAAGGTGGAAATGCTGTTCGAGCGGCGGCGTCCGCCTTTGCAGCTGACGCCCGCCTCCGAGGCTCTGGCGAAGCATGCGCAGAAGATCTACGCCGAACTCGGCAAGGAATTGGCCGTGGGGCTGGTGGCCGAGGGCGGTGGCACCGATGCGGCGTTCGCCGCGCTTGCCACCAAGAATCCGGTGATCGAGCGCTTCGGCCTGCAGGGCTTCGGCGCGCACTCGAACAACGCCGAATACATCAACATCGACTCGATCGAGCCGCGGCTGTATCTGCTCACGCGCATGATCATGGACGTCGCGCAGGGGAAAGACCGCTAGGCGCGTTCGCGGGCCGCAGCGGGCGCGGCGCAGGCGTCGACTCTAGCGCGGCGAGCGCGGCCTCAGAGTATGGCAGGGAGCGTCCTGCCGATGGGCTCGCGCAGCACCGCGTCGGCGATGTCGTCGAACGGCGTCGGCTCGGCGTTCACGATCACCACGCGGGCGCCCGCCGACTTCGCCTCCGGCACGGCGCCCGCGATCGGATAGACCTGTAGACTGGTGCCGACGGCGATGAAGCAGTCGGCCTCGGCCGCCGAGCGCATGGCGCGCTCGATCACTTCCGGCACCAGGTTCTGGCCGAAGGAAATGGTGTCGCTCTTCAAGATGCCGCCGCAGGATTTGCACGGCGGATCGTCCTCCCCGGTGAGCAGCCGCACCAGCGTCTCCTGCATCGGCCCCTTCCAGCCGCAGCGCATGCACACCACCTTGTGCACCGTGCCGTGCACTTCGATCACGCGCGCGGGCGAGTTGCCCGCCTTCTGGTGCAGGCCGTCGATGTTCTGGGTGATAAGCGCGTGCAGCTTGCCGCGCCGCTCGAGCGCGGCGATCGCCTCGTGCCCCTTGTTCGGCCGCGCCTCCCACGCCGGGTGCACCAGGCGCGCCTGCCACGCCTTCTTGCGGATCTCGGCGTCGCCCATGTAATAGCGGATGTCGGACAGCTTCTCCGCCTCCGGGTCCTTGGTCCACAGGCCCTGCGGACCGCGAAAGTCGGGTATGCCGGATTCGGTCGAGATTCCGGCGCCGGTGAGCACCACCACGCGCTGCGCCTCTGCCACCCAGCCGCGCACGGCTGCGACGGATGCTTCAACCGCTGCCGACATAGCCTTCTCCTCGAAGAATGCACGACGTTGCGGCGATTCTAGCATTCGAGCGCGCCCGATCCGGGGAGGCGAGGCAGGCTCGCGCCTGCGGCGCAAAGGCACGCAGCTGAGTAAAATAGCGCTCGCAAGCTTCCCATCCTGCCAACATCCAATCACCGCGGAGACCCAAGCATGAAGTTCAAGTCCCAGTCCGTCGCGCTGGCGGCGATCCTCGCCTGCGCGCTAGCGCTTCCCACGCAGGCGCAACAAGCCGCGAAGACCGCTGCCGGCTATCCGGCGAAGCCCATACACATGATCGTGCCCTTCCCGGCCGGCGGCGCCACCGACATCCTTGCGCGCGCGGTGGCGGACAAGCTCGGGCCGCGCCTCGGACAGACCATCGTCATCGACAACAAGCCCGGCGCCGGCGCGAACATCGGCGCCGAAGCGGCGGCCAAGTCGGCGCCCGACGGCTACACGCTGCTCATGGGTTCGGTCGCTTCGCATTCGATCGCGCTGTCCTACTACCGCAATCTCGGCTACGACATCCGCCGCGATCTCGCCCCGATCTCGATGGTGGGCTACGTGACCAACGTCCTCGTCGTTACGCCCAGTCTGCCCGTGCACAGCGTGAAGGAGGTGATCGCCTACGCCAAGGCGAATCCGGGCAAGCTGAACTTCGCCTCGTCGGGTAACGGCGGCCTGATCCACCTCACGGGAGAGATGTTCAAGCATCAGGCCGGCATCGACATCGTGCACGTGCCGTACAAAGGCACTTCGTTCTTCCTGCCCGACATCATGGACGGACGCATTTCCATGGCGCTCGACACCCTGCCGCCGTACATGACGCAGATCAAGGCAGGCAAGGTGCGGCCGATCGCCGTCACCACGGCGCAGCGCTCGCCTGCCATGCCCGAGCTGCCGACGGTCGCCGAATCGGGCCTGCCGGGATTCGAGGCGGTGGCGATCTACGGCCTGTTCGCGCCTACCGGGACGGCAAAGGACATCATCGAACTCCTCAACCGCGAAACCGTGGCGGTGATGAAGCTCCCCGATTTGAAGGAAAAACTCGCCGCGCAGGGCATCGAAGCCGCAAGCAGCACGCCCGAGGCATTGGGCAACGTGGTCAAGAACGAAGTCGCGAAATGGGCGAAGGTGATCAAGGACGCGAACATCAAGCCGGAGTGATGCCGCTTGGCGCCGGGCGGGCCGGCGCCCGACTGCGTCCCCGGGCAACTGTGGGGGCGTCCCCTCACGCCCTCCGCAACCGGCCCTCTGAGCCCGCCCGCGGCCAGGACCATTGCGCGCGCGCCGGCAGGGCGTAATCGATGCACGCGGCGCCGCTGCTGCCGTTGGCGCGCGCCTTGAGGTAGTCGCGGTACTTCATGTCGTCGGTCAGCAGGTGTTCGATCAGCAGCTGATTGATGTGCATGCCCTTCAGTGCGCCCATGAAGCTGATCGCGGGGGTATCGAATTCCCGCTTCATCCGGCCAAGGCGTTCGATTAACTGCAGATGCTTCTCCGCGTGGGCGCTCCACTCGGGATAGTCGCTATCGAGCAAGAGTTGCTCTTCGTTCCTGAAGTGATCCGTCGCGGCGGCGAGCATCGTATCCATCAGCCTGCCGATCGTGGCCTTGTCGCGGCAGTCCAGCACTGCCTGGGTCAGCGCGTTTACCTGCGCGATGAAAGCTTTGTGCTCCTCGTCCATCTGCGGCACTCCCACCGCGAGCACATCGGACCATTTGAGTTCCCACCCGTTCTTTTCCATCGCATTCTCCTTTCCGGTTGGTGCCGGTATCAGCAAGCGCTTGCCATGCTGCCAAGTCTGCGCCGCGCGCATTTGAGAACGATCAAGGAATTGCCCGATGGCGAAAAGCGGCGCAGCGCGCGCGAGTGAGCGCGAGAGGAGGCGGCGAGGGAGGGGGCGCGCCGCGCTTCAGCCCGAGACCGTTGCCCGCGGGCGCCGGCCCGGCGCCCGCGCGCTGAGGAACCTGGGCGGAATGGGCGGGATGTTCACCTGCAGCCAATAGTCTGTGATCGTCTTCAGCGCGGCGCAATACTGGGCGAAGTCCTTGTGCTTGAAGACGTAGCTGCTCGCGCCCAGCTCATAGGCGCGATTGATGTCGAAATCGTCCTGCGAGCCGGTGTGGATCACGATCGGCGTACGAAAGGTGCGTGGATCGGAGTGAACCCGCGCGAGCACGTCGAAGCCGTTCAGTCGCGGCAGCTTGAGATCGAGCAGCACCACTCCGGGCTGCTTGCCGCGATCGCGGCCGGCATAATCGCCCTCGGCGAACAGGTAGTCCAGCGCCTGCAGCCCGTCGCGCACGACACAGATGTTGTCCCCGTGGCCGCAAATGCGCAGCGCCTGGGTGGCGAGTTCGATATCGTCGGGCACATCCTCGACCAACAACATGGTCTGTTCACTGCTCGGCATTGCCTGTTCCTTTGGCGCCATGCGCGCCTTGTTGAAACGCTGAGGCCAAGCTACGTTAGCGTTTGGGCAAATTCAATGAACTATGTCACGCTAGCCGTTCGATTGGGGGCAACCCTACCGCCGCGCGTCAGCTCAGAACAGGTGCACCGCAGTCGGCCATAAGAAACCGATCAGGCAAAACCCTACCCCCGCCATACCGAGCAGTCCCGAGAGCCACACCAGCGCCACGGCTTCGGTGATGATCGCCGCGGAGGAAAGCACGATGGCGATCTGCGCCGCGGCCGCGGCCGTTTCATAATGATGGTAGGCGGCGAACGCGCGCTCGCGCTTCGCTTCGGTCGCCTTGGCGCGTGCGGCGAGTTCCTTGCGCCCCTCGTTCGTCTCCGGCTCGGTATCGTAGCGCTCGGCGGACTTGCGCCAGTTGCCGATCTGCTTCTCCATCGCTTCCTTCAGCTTCGCGTCGCTGGTGTGCGCGCGTTCGAGCGAGGCGGAATCCGCTGCTGTGCGCAGCACCGTCATGCGCACGGTCTTCGCCTGAAAGAAATTCCACAAGTTCGAAGCCTCGATGTTCGCCGCCAAGGCTTCGGTCTGCGCGCCTTTGCCCAGGGTTTCGGCAAACGCCAGCACCAGGGCAAGCACTGCGATCAGCAAGCCGATCTTCTTGTCGCCCGACGCGTGATGATCGGGGCCGTGTCCGTGTCCCGCCGACATATGTTTTGCCTCCCAAAGTTGTAATGAGCACCGCGCGCGCCATCGACGCGGCCGCGTTGCCGGGGCGTGATTATCCACCATTTGCACATCTTTCCGATGCGCGCGCCGGCCGCCTCGCTGGAGTATGCTTGGGCTCTGACCACAAAGCGAGGAGCGAGGGAGCAAGCGGCTTGCCCGCCCGACTTCCCTCATTCGGCGCGAGACGCGAGGCCTGCGTTTCGCGCACCCGGGAAGAATGAAAATATTCTACGGCTGGAAGATGGTGGGCGCAGGCGCCACCTTGCAATTCCTGCAAAGCGGCCTGCTGCACCAAGCGTTCGGCGCCTATCTCGCGGTGCTCACCGAGGAGCGCGGCTGGAGCAAAACCTCGCTCGCGGGAGCCGCGGCCCTGCAACCGCTCGAGGCGGCGGTGTTTGGTCCTATCCTCGGCTGGATCATCGATCGCTTCGGGCCGCAGCGCATGATCCGCGCCGGCGTCGCCACCCTGGGCCTGGGCTTCCTCCTCCTCAGCCAGATCGATTCGCTCGCCGGCTTCTACACTGCCTTCGTCGTCATTGCCCTCGGCTCGAGCCTGTGCGGATTCTTCCCCTTGAGTGTCGCCATCATCCATTGGTTCGAGAAGAAGCGCGCCCGCGCGCTGTCGGTCCTGTCTCTCGGTCTCGCGCTGGGCGGCGTGGTGGTGCCCGCGGTCGCCTGGTTCATGCAGACCTACGGTTGGCGCGCAAGCGCCGCCGCCTCGGGCGCACTCGCGCTCGTAATCGGCCTGCCGCTCGCCTGGTTGATCCGCCACCGACCGGAGGATGCCGGCGAATCGATCGACGGCCTGCCCGCGCCCGCCGCGGCCGCAAGCGCAAAAAACGAAGCGCAGGGCAATTCCGACTTCAGCACGCGCGAAGCCTTGCGCACACCCGCCTTCTGGCTACTCTCGCTCGGCCACGGCTTCGCCCTCCTCGTCGTCTACGCAGTCAACGTTCACGCCATCACGCACATGAAAGAGGGGCTGGGCTACACGCTCGAGGGCGCTTCCTTCGTCATCACCTTGATGACGCTCGCCCAGATCGGCGGCGTGCTCATCGGCTGGGCGATCGGCGAGCGCTTCGACAAGCGCCTGATCGCGGCGGTGTGCATGCTGATGCACATGTGCGGCTTGCTGCTGCTCACTTACGCCGTGCACCTCTGGATGCTCGGCGCCTTCGCCCTGCTGCACGGCAGCGCCTGGGGGCTGCGCGGGCCTTTCATGCAGGCGATCCGCGCCGACTACTTCGGCCGCAGATCCATCGGCATGATCTTGGGGATTTCCTCCATGATCATCGTCATCGGCCAGATCGGCGGCCCGCTCGTCGCCGGTATTTTCGCCGACTGGAGCGGCAACTATCGCACCGGCTTCACCGTCATCGCCCTGCTCGCCGGCATGGGTTCGCTGTTCTTCCTGCTGGCGAAGCGGCCGCAGCGCCCGGACGAAGCGGCTGAGGTCGCCGGCGACAGCGGTTCTATGGCAGAGCGCGCGGCGCGTTGAGCTCGACCTACACTTTCGCAACGCGCGGTGATTCCAAAACGTTCCGCAGGACGGGACACGAAGAGGAGACTTGCATGCACCTGCATTCGATTCCAGCCCCGTGCGGCGCACGGGCCGACCTGACTAAGCTGCGAATCTCTGGGCGCGCATCACCGCTCGGGCTTGCCGCAAAGCTTTTCGCCGGCTGCGCGCTGCTCGTCGCAGCGGCGAGCTTTGCGCAAACAACGCTCGCGCAGGACTACCCGAGCAAATCGCTACGCATCATCGTGCCGTTCGCCCCCGGCGGCGGCGTCGATGTGCTCACGCGTGTGCTCGCGCCGCGTTTGTCGGAACAGTTGGGTCAGCCGGTGATCGTTGACAATCGCCCCGGCGCGAATGCCAATATCGGCGCGGATCTCGCCGCCAAGTCTCCCGCCGACGGCTACACGCTGTTCATGGCCTCGAGCATCATCGCCGTCAATCGCACCCTGATCGCCAAGCTCCCCTACGATGCGCTGAAGGACTACGCCTTTATCGCGCGCATCGGTTTTTCTCCCTCGGTGCTGGTATGCCAAGCCGGCTTCCCGGCGAAATCGGTAGCGGAACTCATCGCCGCCGCCAAGGCCAAGCCCGGTGCGCTTTCCTTCGGCTCGCCGGGGGTCGGCTCGAGCCATCACCTGGCGGGCGAGATGCTGAAACTCGAAGCGAAGATCGACGCCATTCACGTCGCGTACAAAGGGGGCGCGCCGGCGATCAACGATCTGCTCGGCGGCCAGATTTCGTTCATGTTCGCCATTCCGAGCGAAGTTCTGCCGCAGATCACGGCCGGTAGGCTGCGCGCGCTCGCAGTCGGCAGCAAGCAGCGCGTGAGCTTTCTGCCCAATCTGCCCACCATGATCGAGTCGGGCGTGCCCAATTTCGAAGCCATCACCTGGTGGGGACTGGTCGCGCCGGCCGGAACGCCCAAGGCGATCGTCGAGCGGCTGAATGCGGAGACGAACAAGGCGCTCGCGCTGTCCGCGGTGAAAGACGCGCTGGTGAAGCTGGGTATCGAAATCGATCCGTCCACGCCGGAGCAGTTCGCGCAATTCTTCGCCGCCGAGGCCGCCAAGTACGCGCACCTGGTCAAGTCGGCCGGCATCAAACCCGAGTGAGGTGAGGGCGTGAATCGACCCGTCGTACTCGTTACTTCGACCAAGCTCGCGCAGGACGCGCAGAGAATCCTGCGCGAAGGCGGCACGGATATCGTCTTCCTGCCCGATCCGATCGACGAAGACAGCCTGACCGCGGCACTTGCGCGCACGCAGGCCGAAGCCGTGCTCATGCGCGGCAATCCGCCTTTTACGCGGCGCGTCATCGAAGCCGGAACGAAGCTGCGCGTCATCGCCAAGCACGGCGCGGGCGTCGACAGCGTCGACCTCACGGCCGCGACCGAACGCGGCATCGCGGTCATGACCGCCGGCGCCGCGAACGCCGATGCCGTGGCGGAGCTCACCCTCGCGCTGATGCTCGCCCTCGCGCGCGAGTTGCCGCGGCTCGATCGCGGCGTGAAGCGCGGCTTGTGGGAGCGCCCCAATTTCCAGGGACGCGAGTTCCGCGGCCGAACGGTGGGCATCGTCGGCTACGGCCAGATCGGGCGGCGCGTCGCACAGCTCGCGCTCGCCTTCGGCACCCGCGTCGTGGTCCATTCGCGTTCGCCGATAGCCGATGCGCAAGGCGCTGAAGTGGAGACCGAGTTGGACGCATTGCTGCGCCGTGTCGATGTGCTCAGCCTGCACTGTCCCCTGACCGAGCAGACGCGCGGGATGATCGGCGCGCGCGAGCTGCGGTCGATGAAGCCGGGCGCCGTTCTCGTCAACACCGCGCGCGGAGCCCTCGTGGACGAGATCGCGCTGGCGCAGGCGTTGAATTCCGGCCAGCTCGCCGGGGCGGGACTCGATACCTATGCCGCCGAGCCGCCGGCCGCCGACTATCCGCTATTTGCACTGGATAACGTCCTGTGCACGCCGCACATCGCCGGGGCGACGCAGGAGTCGCTCGCGCGCGTGGGTGCGGTCGCCGCGGTCAACATCATTCGCCACCTTCAGGGCGAGGCTCCCGATGCGGGCAATCTCGCGAATCCCGCCGTGCTGCGGCACTAGCGTACAAGCGCGGCGTCAAGCGCTGTGCATGCTTGACTTGGGCTTTGCCTCGACCTATAAATGAAGCGTGGTGACAAAGGAGGCAAATCGACTGAGACACGACTTTTAGCGCGCATCAACTAACGGGCGTTTGCCCGCCCAGGCCGCATAGTCGGCATCGGCACGGATAGCATGTGTGCCACGAGCCCCGCAGGTAGCGGGGCTTTTGTTTTGGGAAATCGAATTCGCCGCGGGACGCGGCGTTCTTTAGTCGAGCTTGGAGGCGTGCTCGCGCGTCTCGTGGAACACGAGTTGCGGCCAGCGCTCCTGCGTCAATTCCAAATTGACGCGATTCGGCGCGAGATAGGCGAGATTGCCGGCGGCGTCCAACGCGAGGTTGTGCGCGAGCGACTTCTGGAATTCGGCGAGCATCGGCTTGTCCGCCCCCGTCACCCAGCGCGCGCAGGCGACCTGCGCCGGCTCGAACACGGCGTCCACGCCGTATTCGTTCTGCAGCCGGCTCGCCACCACCTCGAACTGCAGCACGCCCACCGCGCCGAGGATAAGATCGCCCCCCGCGAGCGGCTTATACACCTGCACCGCGCCTTCTTCGCCCAATTGCTGCAGCCCCTTGTGCAGCTGCTTTACCTTAAGCGGATTGCGGATGCGCACGGAGCGGAAGAAATCCGGCGCGAAATAAGGAATGCCGGTGAATTGCAGGCCCTCTCCTTCGGAGAAGCTGTCGCCGATCTGCATCTGTCCGTGGTTGGGCAAGCCGATGATGTCGCCGGCGTAGGCCTCCTCGACCTGCTCGCGGTTCGCCGCCATGAAGGTGACGACGTTGTTCACCTTGATGTCGCGCGCGAGGCGCAGATGGCGGATCTTCATGCCGCGTTCGAAGCGCCCCGAGCACACGCGCAGGAAGGCGATGCGGTCGCGATGCGCCGGGTCCATGTTGGCCTGGATCTTGAACACGAAGCCCGAGAACTGCGGCTCCGCGGGCGCCACGCTGCGCTGGGTGGCGTCGCGCGCGCGCGGTGGCGGCGCCCAGTCGATCAGCGCATTGAGGATTTCGCGCACGCCGAAATTGTTGATGGCCGAGCCGAAGAACACCGGCGTCTGCGTACCGTCGAGAAACGCCGCCGGATCGTACGGCGAGAGCGCGCTCTTGACCAGTGCGACCTCGGCCTTCAGCTGCTCGATCTCGCCCGGAAAAAGTTCGGCGAGCCGCGGATTGTCGATGCCGGGGATCGTTTCGTAATCCTGGTCGGCGCGCTCCTCGCCCGGCGCGAACAGCAGGCTTTCGTCGCGCAGCAGGTGGTACACGCCGCGGAAGCGCTTGCCCATGCCGATCGGCCAGGTCACCGGTGCACAGTGAATCTTCAATACCGACTCGACTTCTTCCAGCAGCGCCACCGGGTCACGCGTCTCCCGGTCCATCTTGTTCATGAAGGTGAGGATCGGCGTCGCGCGCATGCGGCAGACGTTCAAGAGCTTGATCGTTTGCTCTTCCACGCCTTTGGCGGCGTCGATCACCATCAGCGCGGAGTCGACCGCGGTGAGCACGCGGTAGGTGTCTTCGGAAAAATCTTGGTGCCCCGGCGTATCGAGCAGGTTGACCACGCAGTTGCGATAGTCGAACTGCATCACCGAGCTCGCGACCGAAATGCCGCGCTGCTTCTCGATCTCCATCCAATCCGAGGTGGCGTGGCGGCGGCTCTTGCGCGCCTTCACCGTGCCGGCGAGCTGGATCGCGCCGGAAAAGAGCAGCAACTTTTCGGTGAGCGTGGTCTTGCCCGCGTCGGGGTGGGCGATGATGCCGAAGGTGCGGCGCCGCGCCATTTCGCGCGCGAGCCGATCGTCCGGCGCGCGAGCAACTTCGGCGTCGGATTCTTGCGGCGTAAGGGATTCGAGCACTGCGGCCACGGGCGGGCGAGAAAAGGCGCGGAGTTTACCGGGTCCGGCCGCCGAAGTCCATCTCCTTGGCGAAAATAGGAATTTTCCTCACTGGCGGTGCCTGGCGCAGCGCCGTCGCGGCCACTCGCGCTATACTGCCCGGGTCCGTCAATCGCAGAGGAAATGAGCGTTGTTTCGAGCTCTTACGTTCGGTTTTCTTGCGCTCGGACTGCTGCTTGGAGGCTACGCGCCCGGCGCGGCCCGCGCGCAGTCCCCGCATAGCCACCATCACGACTTCGCCGGCGCCGAGCACTGGGCGCGGGTGTTCGACGATCCGGAACGCGACGCGTGGCAAAAGCCGCACCAGGTGATCGAGGCGCTGAAACTCGCCCCGGACGCCGCGGTCGCCGACATCGGCGCCGGCACCGGCTACTTCTCCGCCCGGCTCGCGCACTTCGTGCCGCAGGGTCGCGTCTATGCGGTCGACCTCGAGCCGGACATGGTCAAATACCTCGCGGAACGCGCGAAACGCGATGGCCTCGCCAATCTTTCCGCCGTCCAGGGCGCGGCGGACGATGCAAAGCTGCCGGCCAAGGTCGATCTCGTCCTCATGGTCGACGTCTATCACCACATCGAGCAGCGCGAAAGCTATTTCCGCAAGCTCGCCGCTTCGTTGAAAGCCGGCGCCCGCGTCGCCATCATCGATTTCAATGCCGCCTCGCAGATGGGGCCGCCGCGCACGGAGCGCATCGCGCCCGAGCGTGTCGTCGCTGAAATGGACAAGGCGGGCTTTCGGCTATTGCGTGAGGAGCGCTTCCTGCCCAACCAATATTTCCTCACTTTCGCAGCAAAGGGCGGCGCTTGAACCGGGGCGGCGGCCCCGGGAGCGGGATGAATGATGCGCCATAAGCCATTCTTCCGGCTCGCGCTCGCCGCGCTGCTCGCGCTCGGCGCGCGCGCCTACGCCGAGGTCGCCAACATCAAGTTGAGCCAGCAGGCGAACCAGGTCGTGGTGGAATACGACCTCGAGGTCGACAAGCCCGCGACCGTCAGCGCCTTGATGGCGATCGACGGGAAGATCCTGAGCCAGGAAACCTTGCACTTCGAAGGCGACATCGGCGCCGACGTGCCGCCGGGCAAGGGCCGGCGCTTCGCCTGGAACGTGCTCGCCGACTATCCGCGCGGCGTCGCCGGCGAAGTCTTCGTCAGCGTCATCGCCCAGCCGAAGAAGCTGGCGGAGCGCGATCTGGTCGCGGTCGGACCACAGCAGGCGGAAGTGTTCCGGCGCATCGACGCGGATCGCGTCGACCTCGCCGGCGCGAACCTGCGCATTGCCTTCGACAGCGGCGTGCGCGAAATGGTGAGCAAGGTCGAAGCCGCGGTCAAGGCGCAATATTTCCAGGAGCCGGACGAGGCGCTGCTCGCGAAATCGCGCTATTACTGCGCGCGCTTTCACAGCACCAGCGCGCCGCCGGGGGAAATCGGCGCCTTGTTCGAAGCGCGCAAGGGCAGCAGCCCGTTCATCGCCGACGCGAGCCTCGACAAATACCTCAACTGCCTGCTCGGCTCGCTCGATCCCCACAGCGCCTATCTCGCGCCGGAGGTCTATCGCGAACTCCTGATCGGCACCAGCGGCAATTTCGGCGGCCTGGGAATCGAAGTCGGGCTCAGCGACGGCGTGCTCACAGTGGTGAGCCCGATCGAAGATACGCCCGCTGCACGCGCCGGCATTCGCGCGCGCGACCAGATAATCGAAATCGACGGCAGGCCCACCCGCGGGCTGACGATCAACGAGTCGGTGAAGCTGATGCGCGGCCAGCCGGGCACTGCGGTCGTCTTGAGCGTGCAGCGCGAAGGCCAGGCGGGCCCGCTCTCCCTCCGCCTCACGCGCGAAACCATCCGCGTACGCAGCGTGCGTTCGCGCGCGCTCGAAGACGGCTACGCATACGTGCGCATTTCCCAGTTTCAGGAACGCACGCCGGAGGACTTGGGCAAGACCTTGGATGCGCTGCGCGCGAGCGCCAGCCTCAAGGGGCTGGTGCTCGACTTGCGCAACGACCCGGGAGGACTGCTCAGCGCCGCGCACAAGGTGGCCAGCCGCTTCATCGACGACGGCCTCATCGTCTACACCGAAGGACGGACCCAGGAATCGCGCATCCGGCTCGCGGCGCTGAAGGAGAGCAAGGAGCCGGGCTATCCGCTGGTGGTGCTGATCAACCAGGGCTCGGCGAGCGCTTCGGAAATCGTCGCCGGCGCCCTGCAGGACCACCGCCGCGCGCTCCTCGTCGGCACGCGCAGCTTCGGCAAGGGCACGGTGCAGACCATCCTGCCGATCCAGCAATCGGCGCTCAGGCTGACGACCGCGTTGTATTACACGCCGAACGGCCGCTCGATCCAGCAGGTGGGCATCGTGCCCGACGTCGTCCTCGAGCAGGACCCGGGGCTGGACGAGGCGGCGGTCGCGCTGGCGCAGACCTTATTGCGCGAGCCGGCGGCCATGTCCGATGCCGCGAAGCGCAAGGCGCTCATCGAGCGGGCCAAGGTCGAGCAGTTCTTCGCGCTCTACAAGAATGCGGCACGCGCCACGCTCGCCGTCTCTCCGGCAACCGCGCTCGCCGCGCAGCCGCTGGCGCCGGCGGCGGCGGTGCGGCCAGGGGCCCCGCCCCTCATCGCCATCAGCTCCCCCGACGTCGGGCGCAATCTCAAGGTGGTCGCTGCGGCGAGCAACCTGACCGTGGCCGGGCGCGCGAGTTCCGCCGCCGGCATTGCGGAAGTGCGAGTCAACGGCCGCGGCGCCGCCCTCGACCGATCGGGCAATTTTTCCGCGGAGGTCCTGCTGGCACCGGGCGAGAACCGGATCGTCGTCTCGGCGCTCGACGCTCAGGGCCGGGAGGCGACGAGGAGCTTCGCCGTGAACCGCCAGGCAAGCGCTAGACCGGCGGCGCAAACCGCCGCGCCCCCGGGCGTCGGCAGCGGCAAGTACTATGCGCTGCTCATCGCGGTGCAGGATTACGCCAGCAGCGAGATCAACCGCCTGGAATATCCCATCGCCGACTCGACGCGTCTCAAGGACATCCTGGTCAAGCAATACCGCTTCGATGAGGAGAACGTGGTGTTCCTGAAGAATCCCGATCGCAAGGGGATCGGCCACGCGTTCAACGAGCTGCGTATGCATCTCACCGATCGCGACAACCTCCTCATCTTCTACGCCGGCCACGGCGTGTGGATGGACGATATGAAGGAAGGCTATTGGCTGCCGCGCGACGCATCGGGCGCGAACGACCCGACCGATTGGATTCCGAACAGCACCATCCGCAACTACATCCGTGGGCTCAAGGCGCGGCATGTGCTGCTGGTGGCCGACGCCTGCTTCGCCGGCGGCATATTCAGGGTGCGCGATGCGTTCGCGAGCCCGCAAACTTCCGTGGAAAAGATCTACGAAATGCCCAGCCGCAAGGCGATCACCAGCGGCTCGCTCAAGACGGTCCCCGACCGCAGCGTGTTCGTCGAATACCTGGCGAAGCGCCTGCGCGAGAATCGCGAACGCTATCTCGACGCGCAGAAGCTGTTCGTCAGCTTCAAGGAAGCGGTGATCAACAACAGCCCCAACAGCCAGACTCCGCTCTACGGCGCCATCAACGAGGCCGGCGACGAGGGCGGCGATTTCGTGTTCGTGAAGAGGTAAGCGCATGCCCGTTCTTCCGGCGAAAGCTTAGACGCCATGCCGCGCGTGATCCGCGAAACGCTGATTTCGGTACGCGACTTGCTCGCCACCGCCGGGCCGTTCATCCTGCTCGCGCTCGCGCTGCTCGCCGGCGCCTACTATCTGCTCGATCCCACGCCGCCTCGGCGCGTGGTGCTCGCCACCGGCCCGGAGCAGTCCGATTACGCCGCCTTCGGCAAGCGCTACGCCGCCGCGCTCAAGCGCTACGGCATCGAAGTCGTATTGCAGCCGACCGAGGGCTCGTTCGAGAACCGGCGCCTGCTGCGCGCGCCGGAACACACGGTCGACCTGGGATTCGTGCGCGCCGGCTCCTCCGACGCCGCGCGCGCGGTGGACGAGGACAAGAGCGGCGTGCCGCTCGCCTCCCTCGGCGGCCTCTATCTCGAACCGGTGTGGCTGTTCTACCGCGCGGAAGCGGCCAAGCGCCTGAACCGCGAGGCCACGCTCACCCAGCTCGCCCAGCTCGCGGGCTGGCGCGTCAACCTCGGCGCGCGCGGCAGCGGCGTCATCGGCCTGGTGGGCAAGCTGCTGCACCAGAACGGCCTGGAGCGCGACAGCCTGAAAGCGAGCCGTCTGGAGCAGACCCAAGCGGTGGTGGCGCTGCTCGCCGGGGAGTTGGACGCCGTCGCGCTCGCCGCCGCACCCGAATCGCTCATGGTACAGATGCTGCTGCGCACCCCGGGGATCAAGCTGTTCGAATTCGGCCAGGCCGAGGCCTATGCGCGCCGGCTGCCTTTCCTCTCCGCGGTGTCGCTGCCGCGCGGCGTGATCGACCTCGGATCCGACCTACCCGCGCACGACGTGCCGCTGGTGGCGACGACGACTATGCTGGTCGCGCGCGAAGGCGCGCATCCGGCCCTGCTGCAGCTATTCGTGCAGGCGGCGCACGACATTCACGGCGGCACCGGCTGGCTCAGTGGCGCCGGGCAGTTCCCCTCCGCGCAGGGCTCCGACCTGCCCCTGGCGAAGGAAGCGGACCGCTACTACCGCAACGGTGCGCCACTCCTGCAGCGCTACCTGCCCTTCTGGCTCGCCAACCTGATCGAGCGCATGTGGGTGGTGCTGGTGTCCATCATCGCCGCGCTCATCCCCCTTGGCCGCGTGGTGCCGCCGCTCTATCAATTCCGCATTCGCTCGCGCGTGTTCCGCTGGTACCGCCAGCTGCGCGAAATCGAGGACAAGCTCCTCGCCAGGAAGGTTCCGGCGGGCGAGCTGCTCGCCGAGTTGAACCGCCTCGACGCGAAGGCGCAGCACGTGCGCGTGCCGCTATCGTATGCCGACGAGCTGTATTCCCTGCGCAGCCACATCCAGCTCGTGCGCGAGCAGCTCGGCACACCAGCCAACGAGGACGGCACGGTCGCAGCCGACACACAGGCGACGAACCCGCGGGCATGAGCACGAGCATCGCAACCGTGCCGCTGCGCACGCCGCTCATGCGCGGCGAGCAGCGACCGCGCATCGCGCTGGTCGGGATGCCGAATGCGGGCAAGAGCACACTGTTCGAGGCGGTGTCGAGCGCGGCGCCGCGCTCGGGCAAGCTAGCCGGTACGCAGCGCGTCTACGGCGAGTGCACGGTGCAAATTGGGCTCGATGAAGCGAGCGTGATCGAGTTGCCGAGCATCGGCTCCATGCATCATCTGGAAAACGGCGATCTCGCCGCGCTGAAATTCCTGCTGTGGGGTGACGAGCGCCCGCCGGTCACCTCGCACGAGTCCGGAGAGCCGCCTGCGCCCTTCGCGCCGCCGGACTTGATCGTGCAGGTGGTCGACGCGACGCGGCTCGAGCGCCACCTGGAGCTGACCCTGGAACTCGCGCAGCTCGGCCGACCGATGGTCATCGCGCTAAATATGATGGACGAGGCCTGGGAAAAAGGCCTGCACATCAATGCCAAGGCGCTCGCACGCCTGCTCGGCATGCCGGTGGTGCCCACCGTCGCACTCATGGGCCAGGGAATATCCGAACTGTTCCGCACCGCCGTCGATAGCGTGCGCGCGGTCGCCTGTCCGCTCGCGCAGCCGGTGAGCGCGCACATCGCCGACAACCTGAAGGAACTCGCCCGCTTCGTCGGCCGCGACGACATCCAGGCCGCTTTCCGCGTGCCGCCGCCTTTCCTGTTGATGCAGTTCGCCGAAGGCGATCCCTATTTCCAGAACGAATTGCGCCAGCATTTTCCGCAGCTCGTGCACGAGGTCGAACGGCTGCGCCGCGACGCCGGGCGCAAGCTGCCGCGGCCGCTCGCCGACGAACTGCACGCGGATCGCCATCACCGCGCCGCGAGCCTGATGGAGGCGTGCACGCGCATGGGGGCGCCGCACGAGGGCCGCGGCTGGCGCTACTGGCTGGACGAGCTGTTTCTGCACCCGCAGTGGGGACTGCTCGGCAGCTTGGCGGTGTTCGCGGCGGTGCTGTTCGTGGTGTTCGAGGTGAGCGCCAGGATCGACGCCCTCACCTCGGCGCGCCTGGTCGATGCGCTCTCCGCCTGGCAGCCGACGTCCACGGCGGGCGTGCTCGGCCGCGCCATCGCCGACGGCATGATCGGCTTGATCGGCATCGTGCTCCCCTACATGCTGCCGCTGGTCTTGCTGCTCGTCGCGCTGGAAGAAGCCGGCGTCATGCAACGCATCGCCTTCGTCGTCGACCGCGGCTTTCACCACATCGGCTTGCACGGCGGCGTCGCCGTCCCCTTCCTCACCGGCCTGGGCTGCAACGTGCCGGCGATCTCCGCCGCCGCCAAGGTGACGAGCGGCCGCGAGCGCGTCGTCGCCTCGGTGCTGATCAGCTTCGTGCCCTGTTCGGCGCGCTCCGCCATCATCCTCGCGCTTGCCGGCAAATACCTCGGCGCCTTCGGCGTATTCGCCATATTCGCGCTCACCATCCTGCTGCTCGCGCTGCTGGGGCGCATGCTCGCGCGCGACCGGCGCGCCTTCGGGCCGGGGCAACTGCAGGAGATCCCGCCTTACGCGCTGCCGCGCTGGCGCTCAATGCTCTCCGAAACCTGGGCGCGCACCGAAGACATCGTCACCATCGTCACGCCGCTGCTGGTGGGCGGGAGCGTGGTCCTCGCGCTCCTGCACCACGTCGGCGCCGACGCGGCGATCAATACCCTGTTCACGCCGGTGACGGCGTGGTGGTTGGGCCTGCCCGCGGTGCTCGGCGTGCCTATCCTGTTCGGCGTGCTGCGAAAGGAGCTGTCGCTGCTCATGATCTATCAGGCGCTGGGGACGTTCGAGATCGATGCCCGCCTCGACTGGGTGCAGATCACGACCTTTCTGCTCTTTCTCACCTTCTATGTCCCCTGCATCTCGACCTTCGCCGTCATGCTGAAGACCGTTGGCAGGAAGGAGGCGCTCGCTTCGGTGGCCCTTTCCGTCGGCGCCGCGCTCGCCGTGAGCGGGGCGGTGCGCCTGCTGCTCGAATTGGCGCGGCTCATCCCGCGCTGATATTGGCCGCGGCGAACGCCGGGCGTTCAGGCCTCGGTTATCATCTCGTCTTTCCGAATTTCCGCTTGAGCTGCCAACCCTGCCTGCCATGACCGAAAACACCATCCGCCGCGAGGACGAACGCCTGCTGACCGGCCGCGGCCGCTATACCGCCGACTGGAACCTCCCCGGGCAGCTTTATGCCTATGTCCTGCGCTCGGACCGCGCGCACGCGAAGATCCTCGCCATCGACGCGGATGCCGCGCGCGCGCGTCCCGGCGTGCACCTCGTGCTCACGGCGAGCGATCTCGCTACGGCCGGCTACAAATCGCTTCCCGGCGGCGTCGCCTTCGAAGGCGTCGGCGGACAGAAGATGAAGAAGCCGTTCTGGTCGGCGCTCGCGCGCGGGCGCGTGCACTACGTCGGCCAGGCCGTAGCCCTGGTGGTCGCCGACAGCGCGCTCGCCGCCCAGGACGCCGCGGAGGACATCGTCGTCGATTACGCAGACCTGCCGGCAGCGGTCGGCTTCGACGCCGCGACCCAACCGGGCGCGGCGCAGCTGCACGATGAGGCGCCGGGCAACCTCGCCTTCGAGTTCGCCTCGGGCGACGCCGCCGCGGTGGACACCGCATTTGCGCGCGCCGCCCATGTGAGCCGCATGACCATGAACAGCCAGCGCCTGGTCGGCAGCCCGATCGAGCCGCGCGCCTTCATCGCCGATTTCGACGCGGCGAGCGGCGTGTTGACCGTATATGCGCCCAGCCAGGGCATCAACGGCATGCGCGGTCAGCTAGCGCAGGTGACCGGCATCGCCGGCGACAAAATCCGCGTCGTCACGCGCGACGTCGGCGGCAGCTTCGGCATCCGCAGCCCGGCCTACCCCGAATCGATCGCCCTCGCGCTCGCCGCGCAGAAGCTCGGCCGTCCGGTAAAATGGGTGGCGCAGCGCACGGAACTGTTCCTCGCCGAAAACCACGGCCGCGCGCTGTCGCTCTCGGGCGAGATCGCGCTCGACGCCGCGGGACGCATGCTCGCCATCCGCTTCGACGACCGCGGCGACCTGGGCGCCTACGCCACCATGTTCGGCGCGCTCGTCGGCACGCGTAACCTCGTCATCACCATGGGCGGCGTCTACCGCGTGCCCGCCCTCCATGCGCGCACGCGGCTCGCCTATTCGAATGCGACGCCGGTGTCGTCCTACCGCGGCGCCGGCCGCCCCGACATCGCCTGCGCCATCGAGCGGCTGGTCGACCACGCTGCCGCCGAGCACGGCTTCGATCCGGTCGAGCTGCGGCGCAGGAACTTCGTTCCGCCCGAAGCCATGCCCTACAAGACGGCGAACGGCACCACTTATGACTGCGGCGAATTCGCCGCCGTGATGGACAAGGCGCTGGCGCTCGCCGATTGGCAAGGCTTTCCCGCGCGGCGCGAACAGTCGGCGCGCCGCGGAAAACTCCGCGGCATCGGCATCGCCACCTTCCTCGAATCGAGCGGCGCCGGCGGCGCGCCCAAGGACGAGGTGTTCGCGCGCTTCGACGCCGCGGGCGAGCTGCACCTGTACGCAGCGTCGCAGTCCGGCGGCCAGGGGCACGAAACGACCTTCGTGAACATCGTCGCCACCGAGCTCGACATCTCGGGCGAGCGCGTGCATTTCCACGAGGGCGACCCCGACCTGGTGGTGGTGGGCAACGGCACCGGCGGCTCGCGCTCGCTCTACGGCGCGGGCAGTTCGTTCAAGCTGCTCGGCCCGAAGATCGTCGCAGCCGCGCAGCCGCTTGCCTCCGCTGCGCTCGGCGTCGAGGCAGCGGCCGTGAGCTATGCGCGCGGCGAGTTCCGCGCAGGCGGGAAGGCGATCGGCCTGTTCGAACTCGCGCGCAGGCTCGCGCCCGCGGCCAAGGGCGAGGCGCATCCCATGGACTGCGCCGCCGACTGCCTGGTGGGCGTGACTTACCCCAACGGTTGCCACATCGCCGAAGTCGAGATCGATCCGGAAACGGGCGTAGTCGATCTCGTCGACTACACCACCGTGGACGACGTCGGCAATTCGGTCGACCCGGAAAGCGTCCAAGGCCAGGTGCACGGCGGCGTGATGCAGGGAGTGGGCCAGGTGCTGGGCGAAGCGGCGGTGCACGACCACGAGACCGGACAACTCCTGTCCGCGAGTTTCATGGATTACCCCATGCCGCGCGCCGACTGGATGCGCGGCATCCGCTGCGGCGAGCATTCGGTGCCGACCAAGGCGAATCCGCTCGGTGCCAAGGGCGTGGGCGAATCCGGGACTTCAGGCGCGCTGCCTGCGACCATGAACGCCGTCCTCAACGCGCTGCGGCCTGCAGGCGTGACCGAACTCGACATGCCGGCGACGCCGCATCGCGTCTGGCTGGCGCTGCAGGCGGCGCGCGGCAAGAACTAAGATCACCGCGGCGCGTGCCGACTGCGCCTGCGGCGCAGCGGCGTCTCGCCTGCGTGCGGTTGCGGCTATACTCTCGCTCAGAGCGCTAAACGCCGATAATCCATCCGTCTTCCCATGTCGCCCGCCGAACCCAGTCAGAGCTTTTCCCTCGTAGGACAGATGCTGCGCGCGCCGGAGGAAATCACGCGGGTGCTGAATTCGCTGGTCATGCGCGGAGAGCCGTTGGAGTCCGATTTGGGCGGCGGCAAGCTGCTGTTTCACTCACGCCTGCGCTTCGTCGACCCGGCGCGCAGCTACATCATCATCGAACGGAGCACGGACGAAGCCGCGAACCAAGCTCTACTCGCCCGGCCGCGTGCAACCTTTCACGCCGAGCCCGGCGGCTGGCGCATCGAATTCGCCGCGGCCGATCCCAGGCCGACCGGCACGAACGAAGGCGCAGCGGGAATCAAGCTGCGTTTTCCCGAAGTGGTCGCCGGCCACCGACGCCGCACGGAAGACCGCACCGTAGTGCCGCCGCAGCATGCGCTGCGCTGCATCGTCGACGAAGCCGGCGTGATGCCTTTCGACGCCACCATGGCGAACGTGAGCAAGGGCGGCATCGGCTTCCTGCAATACGATCCGACCATCAGCCTCGAACCGGGCACGGTGTTGAAAGGCTGCCGCATCGAGGGCGCTGCGGGCGCATCGATCGTGGTCGACATGGAAGTGCGCTATTCGCAGCTCTCGAATCTTCCCGACGGCACGCCGGTGCAGAGTTCCGGCTGCCGCTTTCTCAATCTCTCGCCCGAAGACGCAGCCAAGATCGAGCAGCTGTTCGGCCTCGAGTCCTAGGACGCCCGCGAACCCTGCCCCAAGCAGGGTAACATTGCGCTTTTCGGACGCAGACCATTGGAGATTTCCGCATGAGTTCACACAGCAAAGTTGCCCTCGTCACCGGCGCCGGCACCGGCATAGGCAAGAGCGCCGCGCTCGCCCTGGCCAAGGACGGCTACCGCGTCGCGCTCCTCGGGCGGCGCCGCGAACTGCTCGAGCAGACGGCCAAGGACGTGCAGCCGGCGCAGACGCTGGTGCTGCCGACCGACGTCGGCAACCCGCAGGCGGTGAAAGCGGCATTCGCGCAAGTGCGCGACGCCTGGGGGCGGCTGGACGTGCTGTTCAACAATGCCGGTATGGGCGCGCCCGCGATACCGATGGAGGATTTGAGCTTCGAGCAGTGGAAAGCGGTGGTCGACGTCAACCTGACCGGCATGTTCCTATGTACCCAGGAAGCGATCAAGATCATGAAGAATCAGACTCCTCGCGGTGGACGCATCATCAACAACGGCTCGATTTCGGCGCATGCGCCGCGGCCGAATTCGGTCGCTTATACCGCAACCAAGCACGCGGTCACCGGGCTCACCAAGAGCACGTCGCTCGATTGCAGGAAATACGACATCGCCTGCGGCCAGATCGACATCGGGAACGCCGCCACCGAAATGACCGAGCGCATGAAGAACGGCGTGGCGCAGGCGAACGGCACGACCGCGGTCGAGCCGCGCATGGACGTGGCGCACGTCGGCAGCGCCATCCTCTACATGGCGAATCTGCCCTTGGATGCGAACGTGCAGTTCCTGACCATCATGGCGACCAAGATGCCTTTCGTCGGCCGCGGCTAGACTGGGCAGGCCGAACAGAAGGAGATGGTTATGGACGCCTCCCACTTTCTTGCTAACAGCCGAGATTAGGCAA
>CAZMGP010000025.1:0-71266 GCA_964565875.1 uncultured Enterobacteriaceae bacterium | reverse complement strand
CGTGGCTCAGATCGCGAAGCTTACCTTCGTCCTCGCGTACCCATCTGCGTAGCACGGCAATACTGGCGCTGCTGGGTTGAAAGGGCCTACCGACTGAGATTGTCATTTAGACCGAGTCTCGCAACACGCTCCGTGTTTGTTCAAGCTTCTGTTGTGAGACTCCCACTTCCGGCCAAATTTTCCCCTTCCATAAGGGCGGACGACCTGTCGTCGGCCAGAACGGCCGTTCGCGTTGCCGGCCGACTCGGTCGGTAATGCACCGGTTACATGCCGCTCAGCCTAGTATCCCATTGAATGACAGCTTCCCGATCTCGCAAATTCACACTCGCGACCCTAAGCGGCCGGTTGGCGCGCCAGATGCTCAACCTGGACGAAAAAGTCTAGGAGTGTCGAGTAATCTTGGTCGCCGGCAAACATATCATTGCTTGGGCGATTCGCCCGTCTTGCGAGGATATGTAAGCCTCACCGCCGGCAAATCCCGCAAATGCAGCTTAAAGTGCCAGGACAGCGTGACGTCGACTAGACGATCCTCTGCTTCAACCGGTTGCCATGTCGCTTGAACGAATTCTTGCCCATGCCGGGTGAATTCGATTTTCTCGAAAGCGTCAAGCGCAACCAGGTATGAATTTCCCGGAGGGAGACGCGCGTCGAATACCGCCACGTCTCCGAAGTTGCCAAGGTATCCCTCTTTCCCTTTGAACTCAGCGGCGCGCGTGAGCGCAAGGCCGTATGGCGGTTCGCGATTCTTTTCCCATTCCGTCAAACTCCATTCCCAGATCCAGTCTGGAATGGTCGGGTTCTCGACGAGAAGCAGGGGGCGATGACCCGACGCCATCGTACGATCGCGAAACCGCTTTACTTCAGCCCAGTACCGATCCGCAGTGCTTCCATCGGCAGTCTCCGCGCGAAGCTGGCGAAGTATCTGGCCCATCACGAAGCCGGCAACCTGGCTATTCATTGTATTAGCGAACCATTCCTCTTCGTTAACCGGAAGCTGCGCCATAAGCGGGTGCGTGTACTCCCCTTTGTCGCGCCGCTGCAGAATGAGTCCGCTCCGTTCGCCTTCTACTTCAGTGGCCTGGACCTGCCCAAACACGGAAAGCGGAAAATCGGCGGATTCCTTCGCGAAGGCGGTTTCAGATGCCCAGCGCTCGATCTCGCGTAGCCGTTCCTCGGCCACAGGCGCATCACGAAGAGCCTCGCCACGGATCTCTTCGACTCTTCTCGCGATTGCGTCGATTGCGCCGGAGATCAACTTGAGCGCGTTGTCGAATTCAGGCTTCGGTTCTGACTGCCTATTATGGCAATCGAACATCCCCTTGTACTCCGACATGTCTCCGCCGCCGAGCTGATTCGCCCACTGCTTTATGTCGTGGCTCAGATCGCGAAGCTTACCTTCGTCCTCGCGTACCCATCTGCGTAGCACCTCATCGATCTGCCGGATCGGATCCCAGCTTGCCGTGACAAGAAGGCTCAGGACGGTGATCTGCCCGCCACGCAGCGAATCCAAGTCGTTGCGGCCCCAGCCGCCATACACCCACCCGGATACCCATTCCTCGTCCGTGATGTGCGCGATGTCCTCCACCCACTTGTCGAGCGTCGCCCGATATCCCTGCATAAAACTGCTCGCTGCGTAGTTCTGACGGAGAAACGCTACTAGCAAATCGCTCGGGCCGGAGATAGGGCGGTGGTCGCCGGCAAGCGTGCCGCCTTCCTTGAAGTGCTTTCCTTTCACCAAGGCATCAAGAATGTATCCCGCCAGCGAACGTTCGCAATCGCAAGTCCTACCCCATACCGCCAGCACGTACATCGCCAGACAGCAAGCGTCGATCCACAGATTCCGAATGCAGGCGGCGAAAACGCCCCGCGGCGCCTGGGCTGAAGCTCGGAAAGCTTGTATATCGACCTCCGACCGGACCGCCTCCCACGTCTTCTTGGTCAGTTCGATGTTGATGAATCTCTCTCTGCGCATGAAGAGCGTGCCGCGGTCGAAGCGGTACTGAAGCTGGTCCCACCACTTGAGCAGCACGTCGCACCACCATTCGGCGCTCGCCTGATCACCACGGAACACGCTTCCCAGCAGCATCTGTAGTGTTTCGGAGAGATGTGCTTCAAAGTACGGCGTGCACTTCCGGAGTTCATCCCACGTCGGGGTTTCGCTACGGTGCGGCGGGAACCGTTCATTCTTTAGCGACGACCACGCGCCGACCAAATGCACCAGCAGGGATTCGTAGGTCACTTGCTGCGGCGGCCTCAAGATCTGACGAACGCACGGACCGTGTTCGGTGACTCCCTGCCGTTGTAGGGTGCGCTGCCACCAGTCTCCCGACCTGCGTTGCAGGATGGGAAAAAGGCGGATCATATGAATCAGGATGTCTTCGTGACCACGCTCAAGCAGTTTCGAAAACAGATGAACGGGGACATAGGCCAACTTCGGTACGAAATCGACCCTGACGTCGAGCGCTCGGGCGGCCGGCTCAAAGAGGTTCAGGAGCGTCCGGCTCCATGACTTGAAAATCGGATTCCCGAACCAATGAGCGCTGTCCGACACTCTCGTGTAGTTCTCGTCACGACCCTCCGTGTCCTTGCAAATACTCGCCCTGACGAGCAGCGCGTACAAATCGCGCAGCTCGTCGACTTTTTCTTCGTACGCGACGAGATTGTCGCCAGCTATACCGTTCCTGGCGTCGGCCTCCATATCGGCCAGGATTGCGATAACCGACAGATCGAACTGACGTCTACCAAGCCGCCCGAATCGAAAGCTAGCCCCGATGAGCAATTGCTCGAGGCGGCTCAAGGGAACATCACCAACTACGCGACAGAGGATTGCCTTGTCGCTATAGGTCGCCTCGGGCGTAACGGGAAAGATGAGAACGGCTGCTTCGCGCTCCTCACCGGGCACTTCCGGTCGCTTGGTTTCGGCCCGCTTCAGCCACGACTGGATGGCCCATCGGAGCGGCCGAAACCATACATCCACCAATCCTACGTTCCGGCCCACCGGGACCGATAGTGCCTCGCGCCCCATGCCATGCCCGGCAGCGCCGAGAAGAATCTTCGGCTCGGCCTCCTTGTCCTTTTCCCCGAAGGCGGTACCCGGAAGCCATTTCGAAAGCACCGCGCTAGCGAAGAACGCCTCGCTTAGGTGGACCCGCAGCTCGTTTGGCCATGCCACGTTCAGCGCGTACCGCTGGATGATGTGCGCCCGCTTATCGGGCAGAAGAAACTCAAAGGTGCGGATGAGAAAGAACGCGGTAAGCGACATGTTGATCAAGAACCATACGGAATCCAGCGCCGACCAAACGAGCACGACACCAGGACTCGCCCTGTACATCACCAGGTGATGGACCGTCATCAATGCGATCAATGCGAGAGAACTCAGCCCGGCCAATAACGCGGCAGTGTCGTGGAGATAGATATAGAGGATCGCCTTGGCGTTTTGCCGTCCTTGAAAAAGCAAAGCCACGAAACCGATCACGATCGGGTAGACAAGTGCCACGACTGCAGCTTGTACCGCCCAAAGGGCAGCGAGGTAGGAAATGAGCGCCGCCGACTCGTAAGAATCGGCTGGCGAGACCTCAAATTGAAAAGGCAGAGCCCAAGCAAACACCGACAACATCAACGCCAGCGCAAGCCCATTGAAAGCGTTCCGAGACGGATTCTCTGCCACGTCCAGAATCGCCGCCTGAACATACGGGTAAGCGAAGTCCTTTCGCACTTGATTGGCAAGCCGCCACTCACGTATCTCCAGATTAACGCGGCGGGCGAGTGAATCCAACGCTCGCAGCAGCATACCTGTCCTCCCCCAGTACTCTGCGTAAGTCTGCCGGTTCGCTGACCTACAAGCAAGTTCCCAGGACGTAATCTCTCCTATGTGGACCAGCGTCAGATCTGGATAGCATAGCGCACATCTACGGATTGCAATACCAGCGGCGGCTTTAGCCGAACTGCGGAACTCCGTGGGAGACTTGCCACTGGTCGCAACTGGCGCAACATCTGTAATTGGAATTGCAATCCAATCTCCATTGGTGCAATGTGCAAGAGAGTACGAGCGCGAAGTGCATGCATGTGATCATCTCCTGGCAGAAACATAAGTGGGACCGGGGTCGCTATACATCTAAGCAGAGAACCAATCTGCTGCAGTCGTAGACCCCATGTTCAATAAGGAGTACAGCAATGCAAGCATTTGGCAACGTCGCCACTGCACCAATTCGAAAGGTTTCGAAGGTCACCCAGAAAGGCTATTTCGAGTTCCGGCTTTGTGAAAATCAGCGCGGAGACACGAAGGACCCGACCTGGTATACCGTCAGGCTCATGAAAGACGTCGACCCTGCGCTAGGGAAGGGCGATTTTGTGAAGGCGACAGGCAAGCTCAAGGCAGACAGCTATCTCAGCCGAGAGGGCAAACCGACCTCGACGCTGTTAATTCTCGCGTTCGAGGCAGTCAAACTGAAAGCGGCCGAGGAGTTGAAGGCAGCCAAAGAGGTCAAGCAGGACGCGGTCGCGGCCTGATTTCCGGGTATTGCAATTCACGGCCCTCGCATCGTGCGGGGGCTGCTTCTTGATATGTGTCCTACCGGTGCCGTGCTTGAATCTGTGATCGCGCCCTTCGGGTCACATTCATTTTGGAACCGGCGTTGCGAAATCTAGCCCGCAGCAGGAGTAGCGGCCTGCCTGTCAGCCTCCGCCTGCCTGAGAAGCGCTACTCGCCGCAGCGCGTGGTCGTGCATCATCTTCGCCACCTCCTCGACGCTCTGACGCCCTGGGTACATATATCGCGCGTGGCAGTGGTTAGCTTGCAGCGCAATACATACGCACTACAATTGTGTTATAATACAGGCGTGGGATGGAAAGATCCCGCCCGGGGCGATCAAGTGCCGACGAACCAAGCGAAGGTTCGATCAAATGCACTGGCCGCGGATAGCCCGGCGCGCACGCTCAACCCACAGCTGAAAGGCTCGTCAATGCCCCGGGGCGTGGCTCTATGTACGTGTAGGGCGGCGAATGTCCGCAAGCATTCCTCGAAGAGATTCAGGAATTTGCGCGATGACGCCCGGCGCCATGCTAGATGCGCGACGCGCCGTGTCGCCGCGGGTGGATTCAAGCATGGCAGCGTCACCACCCATGACACCTTCGGCTGCCGATCGCGCATCTAAGGCTGCGAGCGGTTGCAAAACGGACTGAAGCACTCGGAACTACGGTTGCTCTCGGTACGACAACTTACGCGAAGGAAAAAGAGCTATGCATACGAACGCCGCAAATTCGAACCTAGGCTGGTCTTTCTGGAACAAGGTCTGGGTTATTACGCTGCTCTATGGCGGGCTCAGCACACTTGTGGCTGTGGAGCTTGACCGTATCGCTGGGGTATTCCCGTTCCTGAGCTTGTTCGATGCGCAAGCGCTCGCGGTGGTCATCGTCGTCTACGGCACCCTCGGCTTGCATGTCGTGCGGCGCGGGGTGCTCGAGCCGGAGCAGTGGCTTGCGGCGCGGCGGTTCGGCGTTACGCTGGCGGGGGTGCTCGCCGTCGCGTCGGCCGCCATGGGTCACCCGCCCTTGGCCGTGGTCTGCCTGATGGTCGTCGCTATGCATGGTGCGTTGCCCAAACTGCTTCGAGACTAGTTCCCCCGACTAAAGATCTTTAGTCCGCGGCTCGACTCCTTGGGCGGTTCGGCCCAAGGCACTTGCAGCGCCAAGCGAGGAGGGCGTTTGGCACGGCCGGGCGCGGCGCAAGATCGATGGCCCCTCGGTTAGTCCGGTGGGCGTCGTAATGAATCGTTTGGTTCGGCTGCCTACCGCGCGGTGTTGAGGCGGTTCCCGAGTACGTCGGTCGCTAGATGCAATGCGGTTGGAACCTCCGGGGCGCAGGCGTCAACCATGGGTGGGCGTGCTGGCGCTTGGCGACAAATTGACATCGCAAAACGGGGTACACTACGAACGATATACATACGCACTACATTATGCTATAATATCGATCCCTTCTAACGATAAAAGGAGAAAAAAGGGAAGATGAGTTTCATCGGTGACTTCTGGGACAGCGTGTTTGGTCCCTCCGATCTGTTCGAATCGTCCAGTATCGACAGTTCGGCAAGCATAGACAGTTCGATATGCATCGACAGCGCGGCTAGTAGCGCGTTCAGCGACTTCGGCACCTCGGCGTGTGATTCGGGCGACTGGATGAGCGACTCGTTCGCGGATTCGGGCTGCATCTCGAGTTCGTTTGATGACGACTCGTGGCACGGGGACGCGTTCGGAACGGCGCCTGACTGGTCGGCCGGGAATGACAGCTGGGAATCCTCGACCGGGACCGACAGCTACTCGGGCGGGACGAGCTTCGACAGCACGAGCGACTGGTAAGGCAAAGCCGGCTTGATGGCAAAGGCGAACTCGGTGCAGGGTGAACTCGACACGATGGAGGGGTTGATTCAACGCCTCGCGTCGGTGTTCAACGCACCGGATGGCGGGCTAGATGCGGTGCGGCGCGAGATAGTGAGCTTGGCCAATCGGATGAAATTCGAGCCGCAATCACCTGCACGCGAGGTGATGGCCGAGTGGCTGGCGGAGCAGAACTACCGCTTTCCGACGAAATAAGCCGCCGCCGGGCGGAAGGGCATCCAGGCCCCCGAACCCGCGCAGCGTGAGCGCCACAGGTCGATTCAACTTCCCTGGCTGGCGCAAAATTGGGCCCCGCCGAACGTGCGGGGCATTTTTTTGTCTGTCGTTCCTGCGATTCAAGTTGAAGATGTGCCCATTTCAAGGCTTGAATCGACCGCATTCACATTCGGTCGTGGAACGGACCCTAACTTCCGCAGAAGAAGGTAATTGTGCCGTCAGTCTGGCATTCCACCGTTTCGATGAACCGATGATCCAGATCTCCTGACTTACCGATAAACGTATCGCATGCTTTCCATATTTCACCCCACGTCAACGGGTGAGCGAAGGAGCGGCGTTGCGGTTTACCCCAGGCGCCCCCATCATAGAAAAGCTGGCGGCCAGCAGGAAATGGAACAAGATTGAAGTCATCCACCTGGGGACTAGTCACGGCCCATACACTGTGTTTGATCTTGAGTTCGCGGGCAACCACGTCGAGCCAGACCAGCCGCCTTTCTTCGATGGAGCCATCGTCCGGGGGCGAACCAAATATAAGTTTCGGATTCATTTTCATTAGCAGTCATCCAATTCAGGCAAATTACGTCGTCTTCAGGTCACTGGCCCAAGTATAGGATCGTGACTTATATGTTCAGCCCGCATGGCATTCATTGTCCATGTTGTACACTCGAGAAACTTATGACAGGCCGCAATCACTGAATGGACAAAGCGCTACCGCGTTACCCGGTAACGTGCGAGATTGATGGCAAGGTGTGCCGCGGCACATATTGGGTTGCCGGGAAGATACTGACGGTGTCTACAGGCTTGGGCGGCAAGAGCAGGCAGGTTGGCTCGATGCCGGCGGAGGTCCTGGCGCAACAGCTCCTCCTTGAATTGGCGAGGGACGGCAAGGCGTAGCCGGCACCGCGCTGCGGCAACCGGACGGGTTGCACACTCTGCTGCTGGCGGCGTTTTTGAAATGGATGACACGCGCCGCCTGAAAAGGCTAGGATTCTTCATTCAATGATCACGGCCGCCGGGCCGTTGCCAAAGCCGAGGGGCACGCTGACGGCCCTTTGGGCCTTGCATTGGACTACCTATTGGGCGATAGGCGGCGGCATCAGGGCCTACCCATTGTCAGCTGCCGAAAACGTCGAATCGGTAGGCGCGAGGGGCCTCAGAATCGAGCGGCGACAAGATGAAGACCCCGAGGAAGTTTCCTCGGGGTCGGCTGCTGAATTAATTAGGTTCTATTCCTCGGGTGCTTCACGACACGTCGGGGTTCACTTGGCCGCATTTCGGGCATACGAGTTCGCCTGCGTCGTACTGCTCGAGCACGCTGTCCAAAAAACTGAAATAGCCCCCGCCGTAGTAGGCGGCATCCTTCACCGGACCTGAGCGTAGATATTCGGCGGTAAGCTGCTCGCGCCTTGGCAATCCCGGCAGTTCGCGCCGCACGCGTTCTGCCCGCTCGAGCGCCTCGGCCGCTGAGGCGCCCGCGATGACGGCCCATGTCTTTCCTTCAAGCCCTTTGATGCAAAAGAGTGGTTCGGAGAATCCCTGCGTGGGTCGCATCTTCCGTTCCTTTTTTGATTTGGTTTTCACAATGTCCTCGTCTGGTTGGTTCTTCGTTCTGCAGAAGCCGCGCCATTTCCTTTTCGCGCGGGAGCCCGTCGGCTCAAACACGTATAGCTAGTGGCCTGCTAGATCAGCGCCGCTCGCACACGATTTCCACTGCTTATTTCTTCCAAGAGATCTTGTTACGGGCTGCCCCGTCGCCGGCTACGCGCAAAATCGGCGCTAAAGGCGGTTAGCGCGCTTGCCAAGGTAAAACCGGCCAGGAAAGACCATGCAATTGCTCGGGGGAGGAAAGAAGCGCTGAATTGACAAACACCTGGCTGTGTTCCGACGGAACTACCTGACAGGGAGCGGGCAGGGGTGTCGGAGTGGGGCATGCGCTAGCGCGCACAGCTCTCTCCCGGTGCTGAGCGCCGCAGGCGCGAGAGGTCCTTCGGTGCGGACTTTCGGCATGCCGGGTGTGGGCCGGGGAGTGAATTGAGGCCGGTGCGCCGAAGTGCTTGATCCGGCGCGGAACTATATGGCTGTGCCGGGTGTGCCGGGTAAAAAGCAACAAATTACTAATCGCGCGGGGGGAGGATAAGCGTAGAAAAGAGTTTGTCGAGAAATGCCCGGCACACCCGGCACGGTGAGCTTCCCCAGGGGAGAATCGGAGCGAATAGGTATCGTCGACGCCAGCGCGCACCCGGCACACCCCAGCGCGCGCCACCCGGACTGGGGTCCGGGAGGCCGCGCGCCAAGCCCTAAAGCCTAGGTTGTCTTGAAGATGCTTGGCAGCGCGATGTTGCATAGTCGTGACTGGCCCCCGCCGTCGCGCCGGCGCGCTTCGGTGACCTGGCAGATGTCCCGAAGCCGTGTCCAGAAGCGCGGCGCCGCCATGGCCGTGAGGCCGTTCGTTTCGCACCAGTCGCGGTAGTGCGAGTAGACGTCGGACTTAGTCGTTTCCGGAGTCTTCGTGGTCCCGATATCGCAGTCCTCGTGCCAAGCGAGCACAGAGTTCGTTTCGCTCTTCGCCTCACCGAGCACCCTTGCCATTGCCTCGGGCAGCACCGGGTCGAAGGCGCCACGGTTCTGCAGCCGGCAAAGACCCGCGAGGGCCCAGTTCAGGACGCCCGCCAGTTCCGTGTCGATGATGCGCTGAGCAAGCAACGGGTCGCGGTCTTCCTCCGCGATCTGGACGTCGAAGGGCACGATGTCCCAGCGCCGCCAGAAGCCGATGCTGTGGTCCGTCACCGCGGGCAGGTGATTTCCAAGGACAACCCATTTCCCGCGCACATGGATGCTTACTGCCTCGCGGTATTTGCGATCGATCTGGACCCGCTCACCAGCGATTAACGACTTGAGCAGCTGCTCATTCACGCGGGTGCGAGGGACTTCATCGGCGTAGATGAGGCTCGCGCCGATGAGCACGGATAGCCTGAAACCTTCCAGTGCGTCCAGGCTCACCGCCGCAATTGCGCCGTGAAGCGCCTGAACGATGTTGACGAGAACACCCTTGCCGTTCGCGCCCTTGCCTAGCCAGATCTGGGCGCGCTGATAGCGGGCGTCAGCCGTGAGGGTATAGCCGATGTACTCTTGTAGCCGGCCCCGCACCTCCGGGTCCGGCAGGACGGATTCGAGAAACCGCTCGAACTGCGACGGCGCTGGGCAAGCAGGCTCGTAGTCGCAGGCGAGAACGTGCCGCAGGCCAAGTGTCTTCTCCGCTGGCCTGAACTCGATGTGCCCATCGCCAATGTGCACATACCCGTTGCGGCAGGGGATGATGACTGCAGAGGTTGGCGCAGGCAGCGGGGGCGCCCAAAGGATGGCCGCTTTGTGCGCCTTGCGGGCGTTTTCAGGGGCCGCGTAGTCTCGGTCGTGCTCGACAATCCAGCGGTAGGCGTGCCGCTCGCATACTTCGTCGCTATCGGCGTTCCAATGGGTCCCGGTCCACCGATAAAGTATCTCGCCGTCCGCGGCAATGTTGCCGGAATCGGCGAGCTCCATGGCGTAAGGATGCGGGTCGAAGCGCCTAGACATGCTTATTCTCCCCGTCCTGGGGTTCCCGCGAGCCTGCATCGCTCTTGTGATGTGCCAGCGCAGCATCTACGGCTTCTTGTTGCCAGTAGCGCCGCCTGCCCATGCGCATGGGAGCGGGGAGCAGGCCCGCGGCGATGTGCTTGTCCAGGGTCTTGCGCGATATGCGAAGCGCGGACAGCAGGTCCTCGGTTGTGAGCAGGTGGGTCATTTGGGCAGCCCTTTGTACTTGTTGTTGGGACTATGTATAGCTACCTGCTCTTGCGCATAGGCGGATCGCAGATCGAGGCTGAATTTGGCACCATGCGCAGGACGCGCCAGGATGACCCGAGCGCGGGGTTACGCGCGGGCGGACTTGATCGTGGAAATGGTGGTTGAGGTGCCGCCGCCGGGTGTATTACATCGTAGTGCGCTATAGTTCCGCTGGTCCCGTCTCTCAACCTTGGAACAAACCACTGTGAACAAGCAAAAGTCAGAACCAAAACTCGGTCCTGTTTCCTTCCGCGTGACCGCAACATTCCGGGAGGCCCTACGGTTGGCGGCTGACAGGGAGCAACGCTCGCAAGCCAACATGCTCCATGTGATCGTTTTTGACTGGTGCAAGCGCAATGGCATCGAGCTGCCGGACGCCGCGGACAAGCGTGCGAAGGCAAAGAAAACCACGAAGTGAATTCGGCGAATGCCGATGCGGCCCGCCTTCGAATTGTGAGTTGCGGCCAACGTTCCGCCGGCTTTGCGCGTGGTGCAGGGAAGCCCGCTTATTAAGCGGGAACAAATTCAGGTTGCGGAAGTCTCCCCGTTTGATTCAAGTGGGGCGATGGTTGGGCGTAGAAAAATACCCTGGTAGGTCAATTTCAATCGTTCCGTCGTACCAAGTTTGAATAGACTTAGGTCCCCCGGAGGCTACTTCCTCGGCGGCTCTTTGTGCCGCTTCTTCAAGCTCTTTTTCCGAATGTTGCCGGTAGGGACGATAGTTGCAATCGGTGCGCATTTGGCGTGCTTGAAGGATATCGTAGAAGTCTTCCTCGATAGGGTGAAGCGACACAATTACAGTTTCGCCGGCAATAAACAAAAATAGGACGCAAGGCTTGTCCCCGTGCGAGGGAAAACACGACTCAAACCCAGAAATGGCGAAATGAACAAATAGCCCCTTCGGTTCCCAGCTTAGATGCGTGCGTGCCATCATGAGGTCGGTGCTGGAAACCGTGCACTGGCTCAGACGTTCGATAGCCAGATCTTCAAGTCGCGGCTCAAGTTCTTTGGGCAGGCGAACGGCCCAGAGCGCCGATTGATGGTAGGTCTCTGGTACCAACGCTGGGAAGGTATCGCCTGCTACTGCGACTATGCACGTGTCAGGCAACTGCACAACGTCGTGCAAAAAGACGGGAAGAGCACTATCACACGCCAATGCTTCTTCTAAGGAATAGCGCGCCAGTACGAACGGCTTACGGGCGATGGCGCAGGAACAGGGGTAATAGCCACTATATCCCCCTGCCCAAAGGTCGTCGCATTCGTCGATTTCCTTCAATGGTGCGTCACAGAACATGCATTTTGGTTCGTACTTATATTCGTCTTCCATCTGTATGACTCCTGTAGGTAGCGGGACACGGGCTGCATCTCGTTTTACCTGTAGCAAGTGCCGTTTATATTGCGTCGGTGGGTTCGCTATTGCTCTAAACTGATGCCTACGCGCTTGGGTAAGCTTCCCATCGTTTAGGCAGGTGCCTGTCTAGATCGTATGCGCACAAAAAAAGCCCCCATCGCTGGGGGCTTTGAATTACAAATGCCAATGACCTTTAGGCGGACTCCTGCTTCGCTTTTGCCGCCTCGATTCTGGCAACCAACCCAGACGGCTGCTCACCGCGCATCAGCTGAGCGAGTTCTTCAGGCGAAATCATCATGCGGACGGCGCCGCTCGCTTCGGCCCAGCGCTTGTTGTCCAGGTCGACGTAGTCCAAGTACTTCTCGATGTCGCGGTCAATCTCAGCGAGCCGCTTCTTCGCTTTGTCACCACGCCGTTTGTTCTGGTCCGAGACGGCGTCAATCAATTCGGACGCGGCCGCACACTTGCGGCCAGCGAGCCGAAGGTAGCCGGCTCCGATACTGATGCGCTTTCGGTCATTGCCGGCAAAAATTGCGTTGCCTCGAGCGTCTTTGACGAGCGCCTCAATTGAATCAAGCGCGTCTTTCGTGATTTCGAATGCGCCTTTTTCGTCCTTACTCATATCAACTCCTTGCGTGTTGGCCTAATACGTATAGCAACCGTTGATCCAAATACAAGGGTTGAGAGAAAAAAATACGACGACTCGATAGCGGTGTCGCGCTAGGAGATTACGGGGAAGCAGGGCATAAGTTCGTAGTCAATCGTCCCGTCCGGCGGCAATATGCGACTAGATCCGGGCATGCTCGGATTGACTTCATGTTCTGCGTTAAGTGCCGTAATCGCAAGCTGTTCACGGGTGAAGAACTGGTAGGCCGCTCCACGACCCAAAGCTCGACGGCATGAGCGTGTTGGCGTTCGGACTGCGCGGGTACGAACAGCTCGAGACATGTCGGGGAACGGTGCTTGTCGCGCAGGAGTGGCTCGTTCGCGCTGTTTGACGCCAAACCCATTCGACAGCGGATCATCAAATAAGTTACATGCGGGACGCGATATTAGGACCTAACGCTACTGCAGGCTGCCCATGTCTGCTGGGAGGTGCGTGTCGACAGAAATATAAACTCTGGTAGTTACAAGAAAAACCACGACCATCTCAGGGAGAGCAGCATGCGCTACACATGGGAAGACCAGGTTCAGCAATACTGGAATACGGGCGCTCTGTTGGAGGGCGACGATGAGTCTACGCGATATATCAATAGTGACCTTCGGGCGGAGCCTGGCAGGGTGCTGCCCAGGCCACTTTGGTTGCAGAGCCGTGAAATGCCCATGGCCGAACGGCGGGAATTGGATGCCCTGTGGGTACGTCTGATGGATATTGCAGAGACCGATGCGGAACGCGTTGCACAGTTGCCCCATGGTTCTAGCGCACACGACCGGCTTAGCGCGCACTCGGCCGTGCCGGGATCTCCTGCATTCTCATCGGACACACTACGGCTATACGAACTCACCACCAAGGTGCCATATTGCGATGGCTGTCGCGATGTAACGTGGTTTCTTGAACGCGTTGGCCGGCGACAGCCGGTGGCTCCTTACGACGTCTTGCTCAAGGGTTATGGGGAGATGCTTCAAGACCCGGAGCGGTGCGACGATGCTGTTGGGCTCGAGCGCGAAATTAACAGTTTCTTTACAGAAGACGAAGCGCGTCTCGTAGAGCTTTTGATGCCTCTGAACAGCAACTTGCGGGTGACAAAGCGGCGTCTACCGCTTCCCTATGGCGAATATCACCATCGGTTTTACGTTCTCGAGGACTCAATGCATGCCCGGAGGTTATTGAAACTCGATTACAAGCTTCCCTTTCCACTCTCCATTTACTACGACATAGACCTAGGGGAGGGCAGCACATTAGATGGCAGGATGTGACTCCTCAATGATTCGGCGCGCGTCGCGGCAGTGCTAAGGGTCGCTTCGCGATCGCCAGATGTAACTCTCCACACTGTTGTACCCATCTGCTTCTGGACGCAAAGTGCTATCTGCGCTGGGTCAACTCGGGCAACGGGCGCGGCTGCGGGCAAAGGCTAGCGCACGTTAAGACCGCATTCCCAAAAGAAATTTACTCTGGCGACCCACTGACATCTTCGTTACTTTGCCATTTGGCGGAATCGCCCGTCTGAGGCCGATTCGCGTTCTATGCGTTTCCGCGAGTTGCAACCGCGCCTTAATAGGCGCGGCTGTTTGGGTTCTGATGGACACTACGGCCCGCGAAGGTGATAGTCGGGTGAGGCGACTGTAGCGTCGCCGGATGCGGTATATCGCACCGTAGTCCGGGACCCGCGCTCAGTGCAACGTCATGCCGCCGGTCCTGGCAATGTCACCCGTTGCTGTGAACAGGTCGTTCTCGCGCGGTAGTAATAGGTGCGCGACGGCGCGCGCCTTTTTCACTGGCAGCCCGAGGTCCTGAACGAGGTTGCCTTTGGTCACGTCGCGCGCGAAGGCGCTAAAGGCTTCAAAAAGCTGCGGGCGTGACACCTGCTTGCGCATCACGGTGCCTCGTTCAATTGCGACGACGAACGGGTCGTCGACGTCAAGACAGGAAAGGCAATGCCTGCCATCCGCGGTCATCGCGCCGATATTGACGGCGCCACTCTTCGCGCATTTCAGCACCGCTGAGTAGCTAGCAGGGTCAGCCAGGTCCAGGACGCCGAGGTGGCAATACGATTTCGAGCCGGTAACCAGCAACGCAAACAGCACGTCGCCAAATTGCAGCAGGCCCGTGGCGCACTTTTGCAGGCCCGCGCCGACCTCCTTGAACTCGGGTGCCGACAGCCGGAATGACATCGTCGGCCGCTGGGCGAAGTTCGACTGTAGTGACGCCGGTGTAATCAGCTGTTGAGGTTGCAGTAGGCACCCTATGCGGGCGCGCCCATATTTACTGCTAAGCGCTTCTTCAAGCGACGTTCTGTTCATGTACGTGTTCCTTTCCGTGTGCATTGAAATTAGCGGCGAGCTTCCGCCGCACCGTTTCAGTGAAGCACCCGGTTTTATCCGTCGTCGATTGTGATCGCGAGAAGGACATCGGGCGGCGCCGTGGGCAACCCGTGATGTCAAGCCGTGGCAGTTGGGGAAGGGTGGTACCGGCGTGTGGCGCATATAGATATCTATACGGGCGCTCCGTGCAACGCATTGCCGGACTCAACAGGACGCGCTTGGATCCGCATCTGGATTACGAAAGGCTAAACCGCGCCGGCTATACCTCGGATGCATACACATCCGAGCGCCGCCACTTCCGCGGCGATACAAATTGGAAGCAAGCCATTCCTGAAATGGCCAGGTGGGAAGCGTCGGCTAGCCGCTCGCATCCTGTCGCTCCTGCCCGGCGAGGGTCGGCTAATCGAGCCGTTCGTGGGCGCGGGCGGCGTGTTTCTTGCATCAGAGCATGCCGACCTGGTGTTGAACGACAGCAACCCCGACCTGATGGCGGTTTATATGGCGCTGCAGCGCAGTCCCGCAGCGTTTATCGCCCAGGCACGGGCTCTCTTCAGCGGGGAGTATTTGTCGCGGGAGGCCTACCTGCGTCTTCGGGAAGAGTTCAATGCCCTTACCCCGGGGTTTCGCAGGGCGGTGCTCTTTATCTATCTCAACCGGCACGGCTTTAACGGCCTGTGCCGCTACTCGCAGTCCGGGCGCTATAACGTGCCCTGGGGCAAACCGACTGTCACCCCGTATTTTCCGGAGAGCGAACTGTGGGCGGCCGCCGCGCGACTTAGCCGCGCGACGCTTTTCTGCGGAGATTTCGCCGTCGCTATGGGGCAAGCGCGGTGCGGCGACGCGGTAATTTGCGATCCACCCTATCTAAGCCTCGCAGGGAAAGCTTCTTTCACGATGTACGACGGTCGTGGGTTCGAATTCAAAGACCATCAGCGGCTGGCTGCGTTGGCCAGGGATGCTTCTGCACGTGGCGCCACGGTGGCGATCTGCAATCATGACACTGATGAAGCCCGCAACCTGTATGCAGGCAGCGAAATTGTGAGCATGCAAGTTGCGCGCAGCATTAGTGCGTCAGGCGCACGGCGCAAGCCGGCCGCGGAAATCATTGCCGTGTTTCGCCCTGGGTAGGCAAGGTCCATGAAGTGCCGCCGGCGAGACCTCGGAACCGCGCTCAACTAAGACTCGATCTTGGCTCGTTCCTTGAGCGTGCGCCAATCGGATTCCAGCGCGCCAAGATTGAGTATCCGCTGGTACATCAGTTTGCCTGTATTGGCGTCTTTACCTATGACTTCGCCCTTAACCCAATACTTGGTGGCATCAGTAACGACACCCCAGAGATATTTCTCCTGATCAGACAGCAAGTTAAAGGCGTATTCGGCAAGCTTCGCAAATCGTTCGTGCTCATACGGGCTCCAGACCTTGTCGAGAATGTTCACTTCGGTCAGACCGTTGTCCGGGACCATGCGCAGGCCCTCGCCCTTAGTTTCAAACATTTTCTCCACACATAGCGCGACGACGCCGCCAACGGTGGTCCGGCGATGGCGTGCAAGAAGTTCGAGACCAAACCGCATTCTGGGTGTGATACGCATTGATAGGAATTCGGCCTTGTTCGATTTGATTGGCTTTTGGGCCATTGCGTTCTCCATTTGAGCGGGGGTGAAAACCGGATTATACACGAAACTTGACAAACACATCAAATTGTAGAACAATGTGCACATTCGCTCACGTAGCGAGCCGAGCGGGGTCGATGGTCGACGCTGCCGGGTGCTCCCGCTTATACGAGAGAAAAGAACAGGAGCGGATCCGGGAGGAGCTTCATGCAAGTAGATATTCAGCCAAACGCGGCCAAGACACTGCGGGCCGCCGTCAGTCGACGCGATCGCGTCACCTAAGAAAACCATTGATCGCCTAGGTGCGCCGGGGCCGGCCCGCGTGGATAGAACCAGCCGCCACGCGAGTCGACACTTGATTACAAGGAGAAAGCATTGGAAATACATCACCATTCGCTAAGGCGAACACGCGTCGGTTCAAGCCAGGTTGCCGACATAAGGTTGTCCAAGAAGATATGTCCGGTGGCCAACTTACGCCATCTAAAGGGAGCACTAGCGATACACGTTAAACCTGCGACTCTGCTTGCAGGTGCAAGTAACGGTGGGAACTGCCACTTTGAGGCCACGCACCGCATGCGCCTAGAGGGCGGGCCGTATATGGCTATGCTGCCGTTCGAGGTGGCTGGCAAGCAGCATATTTCGATTTTTAATCCAGGCAGCAAGAAATTCGCCTATTGGGTGCGGCAGACCAATGCCCGTGGATATATACGGGCCTACATCCATGACTTGATGGGCCGATTCTTCATCGTTCGTGCTGACATTCCGCAGCGCAACTTCTTCGAATCGGCACTCGAAGTCCATGAGGCGTCAAGCAGTGTTTCGGCGGCGGACTTTCTGCAGGCAGTTGGCTTATTCGAGTCGTGCCTGAATGTCGGTGGTCTCCAGGAATCCGACTGGTTGCCTGCCGTTCGCTCAAACGTTCTTGCCGTGTCAGTCGTCGATGCCGGTGATGGAAGGGGATGCTGAAGTGGACATGGAGAAGACCTTCTTGAAAATTCAGCAGATGACCGCAGCTCCGGTCGGTAGTGCGCACTTAGTGGACAACCTGTATGGAGCGTCGCCAACGCGCGACGGAAACGCAATCGCTACTTTGCTCCTGTGCACGCACAAGGATGCTGGGAAACAGCTCATTGACGGCAGCGGCGTAGTCGCGCTCGTGGGCGGAATACTTGAAGTGCACGACCGCGCCATCTGTGTGCTCATTGTCGTCTTGGGCGAACGCATCTATCCAGTATTCTTTAATCCGCTGGACGAGGACACTATGCGTGCCTTCAAGCAGATTGTTCGGCAAGAGAGCTTATTCTTGGGCGCAATATTTGACGCTGACCAGCTGCCGTTTCGCTTGTGCCCGCTACCGTCCGGGGGGATGTTTAAGATGTTTGCAAATCCCCCGAAGAACCTCAAGCGCTGGACCGCTGAGCAGTTCGCCCGGGGCAGTCGAGGCAGTGAAGCAAGCGTTCGACGGTGACATCGAAGGACTCCTTAGTTCCATCCATCCACCTCGGAGTCTTGCGGAATTACGCTTTGGCATGAACCTGAAAGCGGACAGTCCGCCGCACTGATGCCAGCGCTGCGGGGCCGCGGCGGCATTCGGCCCCATTTGATCGCAACTAGAACATGAGATCTCAGCGTTTGATCTCAATTCCCTGACACGCATAGGAGAAAGCTAGCAATGAAACCCGAGATTGTCCTTGTTCGTGGCCTGCCCGGCAGCGGCAAGACCGAGTTGGCAAAGAAGATGGTTGGATATGTTCATCTTGAGGCGGACATGTATTTCAGCGTCAACGGCAAGTATGCGTATGACTCAACCAAGGTAACCTGCGCACACGATTGGTGCGTTGCAAGTGCCAAAGCAGCGCTAGAGCAAGGCAAGAACGTTGTCGTCGCGAACACCTTCGCGAAGACATGGGAGCTTGAGCGCTATACCAGCTTGGGCTATCCCGTCAGGATTATCGAGGCGACCGGCAACTGGCCAAATGTCCACGGCGTTCCCGGCAAAGCGATTGAACGCATGAAAGAGCGCTGGGACCCGTTGGACAGAGTTCTAGCGCTGATTTCCCGCGGCACACGACCCGGAAATGTTCATGAGTCACCGGCCGCGCAGTATAAACCGATGCCCTATACGGATCGTTCGCCAAGCACGGTGAACACTTTCCGAAACAACTTGAGGAATCAACATGATTAAGACCGAAACGCCCGCTACTCCCTTCACCAGCGAAACGCTGTCCGCGATTGCGGAGCTTATGCCCCTCTATGGTGCACAGGCCATCAGGTTTTCCGCGCATGACATCCTGGCGTATCAGAATCAGCACATCAACGAGGCCCAGGAGTTGGATTCATACAAGAGCGCGCTGCTTGCCGCGGGGCGCCTGCAGGTGGTCCTGAAACACATGCGCAAACGCATCAGCGGGTTACTTACCCTCGGGGAATTCGTTATGTTGCTGAATTGCTATTGCGGCGAACTCTTTTTCACCGACCAACTTCATGGCATCGCCAGCGACCTCTGTGATGACCATGGTGTCGAAATC
Source organism: uncultured Enterobacteriaceae bacterium (assembly GCA_964565875.1). Lineage (GTDB taxonomy): Bacteria > Pseudomonadota > Gammaproteobacteria > Burkholderiales > SG8-39 > 2-12-FULL-64-23. The sequence goes on along the minus strand of CAZMGP010000025.1, from coordinate 52,367 downwards.
GACAGCTACCAGGAGACCGCCATCGCGCCTTTGGTCGACAAAATCAGGGCCCTTGGCATCGTCGAGCGGCTCGCGCTTGCCGACGCACTGGAACAAGTCTGGTATCGCTGCGCGAAGGAGCAACGGGCACCGCAAGAAATCTTGAGCGAGCTCGGTATCGCCTTGGCCGACTAGGTCCAAGCGCTGGCTCTGGTGAGGCCGCGTATGTGGCCATCGGCAGAGCCAGCATGATCGCTATTGACAATGGAAGCAGCGGTGGTCGGGCCATGCTCAGGGCGCGAGCATGGATCCGGATAGGCATGTCAGCTCCAGCGCTTAGAAGTGAACGCCGGGGACATCCAGGGTTCTTTGGGTCGGCCGGCAAATGAGGAGATTGTGCGATGACGATTGAGGAAGTTTGGCCCGTTCCGGGCATTCCACGCAGGCGTGCAAGGCTCATCGAACGTTCAGAACGCCTCGGATATGGTGGTTCTTCAGTGGTGCTTAACCTGAGCGCTCGCCGTGTGCTGAAGTTGACCTGTTGTGAAGCAACGCAAAGGCTATTCGATACGCTGGCGAAACAATCTGTGCCGCGACTGGCGCGAAGGCACCTGCCGCGGGTCTTCGCCGATTGGGGTGTTTGCGCGACAGATAACGACGGCATCCTCTATCGTGGTTATGTGCTCGAGCGGCTGTTCACAGCACGGGAGTTGGCAAAGATGCATGCGTTGCCCCTGAACGCCGCGAATACCGAAACTGGGGGCATGAGCGACCAGCTTCGTGACCGGCTGCGCACCGAGAAGGTCGCTCTCGGGGACGCACGGCGGCTATATACGCACCAGGACGCGTTCGGATGGGAGGATGCGGTGGGGATTGCAGAGGTAATTCTGGAAGCCCAAACAGCGGAGACCGCTGGTGCGTTCGGATTCCTTCGTCACTTCTGCCGGCGCAACAAAGCCGCACTCGACCTTGAAATTGCCGGCAACATTCTTTTTGGTCGGGACTCGCGATTGGTTCTGGCTGACCCGGTCACCACGCTGATAGCGAATTGACGAATACTGCGCGCCAGTTCACTGTCGGCCTGTCGGCAATGCGCAGCGCATCATCGGCGCTGCGCATACACAGGCAAGACCAACGTAATCGATTTCGTTGCGTCGCTACGGAACCGTCGCGCGCAGGCGGAATCGCAATCACGCACGACGAGAAAACCCGAATATTGGCATCAGTCGCATTTACATTTGGTAGGGTTGTGTAGCCACTTGCGGAGTGCCTCCTTGAAGTTCAAGTGCAATGAATCCGTCATCCATTGCTTGCGCAAACGCAGGTTTAGCGATATCCGCATTTACGGCCGCACACTCAAAATCTTCGGCGGACCATTTGCTGTGAGGTCGATAGTTCTGACCTGTGTGCATATTGACCGCCTGCAATGAGGAGAAGAATTCGATATTGAGGGGGTGCAGCGCCAGCAATACCGACCTGGCCGATATGAACAGAAGAAGCGTGCGCGGTCTTGCGCCATATTCAAAAAACGCGGAGTCGACCAATGCCATTGGAAAATGGATTGCGAAATCCCTTGTTGTCCACATCAGGTGGGTGCTTTCGCGCATCAAGTCCTCGCTGCGCACCGTGGTGGGCTGGAGCGACTTAACTGCGAGGGTTTGGAGATGAGGCTCGAGGAACGCCGGCAGCCGTACGATGCACAATCCGGTATCGTGGAATTCCTCCGGCACAATGGCCGGATAGTCCTTGGCCGTGACCGGAAAGATCGACGCCTCCGGCAAATACGCGGTTCCAACAAGGAGGTAGTGAAGGCTTGGCTCCATCTTCATGGCCTTATGTACCGAAAAGCGCGCAATGACACTAGGTTTCCCAGCGACGCAGGTACAGCGAGCCAAGTTTTTCGCACTTCGGCCATGCATCTCTTCGCTTGCGATGCCAGGAGGTCGCCTTGGCGCGCGACAAGAAATGCAAATTACTTCCGATGCCACTTGCAGCGTCATAATGAGCTCTCACGTAAGGTGCGAGACGAACGGCCGCCTCGTCAAATATGTATCGATTGGTGTTTATATTTCGCTTCAACGGGTACTTACCATCATCAACTGTTGAGTGCTGTTTGCAAATTGGCCTGAAAACAGCGGTTTGACAGGCAGAAATGCAGGCCGGACCATGAATAACCAGGGCGCGGACGGGAGTCTCTCTGACCCGTGTTCCCGCATCGGGTTCAGTGGTGCTGGGAGGCAATGATTAGAGCGGGCGCACCGCCGTCGGCTTGGTTGATGGCATCAAACGCCAGGTTGCGACAGGTGAACGTGCTGATCACGCAGCGACGACGGCTGGAACCGGAAGATCGCGGCGCCACGGGCGGAAGACTTGCCGCGCGAAGCGCGATGCCAGGTGTCGAGGATGCTCGCCGGACAAGCTGATACACGCACATGCTTGGCCTGGGTAGGTGGCGCTAGTCCCGCCGGTCTGGCGCCGGAACGGAAGGCACCACCTCCTGCCGACTTTCGAGCTGACTTATTTCAGCTATGTGCGCAGTAAGGGCGCGACCAATTGCTGCAACGCTGCCGACCGTCTGAGAGTTACCGATGAAGGATGCCGGCTTGGCATCACATGTGCTAGCGATGGCGGTGTGAAGGCGCGGGACGACGGGTTCAGCGGATTGAGCACTACTGACATCAGTTCACGCTGGTGACGGTCAAGTGTGGCGACGCTGAAGCGCTATCTGGCTGATTGTCGATGCTAGAAGGGTGGACTAACCGAAGCCCCGGTAATTTAATCGCATCCGCTGCCAGTATTGCTTCAAGCGCAGCACTGATGTGGTCTACCGTAGACCTGATTGCTCGATAGCCGTCCCTGCTGAACGGGCGGTGGAGAACGACTTCATGTCCCTCAAATGCATTTGCAACGACGTGTTCCGCTACGGTTTCGGCCAGGACATCAGATAGCGCAAAACCGCCCTCGCAGGTTGCGTATTGTGCAGCCAGGGCGGCAAGACGAGTTGCCGCCGAGGTTGCTATAGCAAGCGCGGCGGGGTGACCGAGCAAAGCACGAGCTTTCTGGCTCATCTTAAGGCAATACCGCTTGTATGCAACGAAATCGGCGGCATTTTCTGTCTTGCTCTCATTTTGGGCGTCAACCAAGGCCCAAAACATGGGGCTTTGCTCAGGAATGTATTGCTCATTTGCGGCCTGGTCGGAAGTATGGGCTTCCCCAGGAGGGAAGATAAAACAGTCGAATTGATGGAAAAGCATTTTGTTGATCCTTATGCAGGGCTTCGGATTGAAAACAACAGGTGTAGTCAGCGACTTTATATGCGCGACGATCTCGGAATCGCGATGTGCAAGGCCGCCCGGCAACCCCCGAAAAGCCGGTAACTACACTAATTAGGACACTTCAAGAAACGCAGCACGACAAGGAGAAACAGAAATGAAGGCAAAGGGAACGAAAATGCCGAACCACATTGGGGAAGATACCGTTCGCGTATTCGAGCGCGACGTACTTGCGTCAATCATCGATTTAATGCAAGACGTGTGCAAGAGGGAGAATCTCGCGCAGGCACTGCTTGTGCCTGCAGCAGTGATTCAAGAGTACGACGGTGTGGCAGTGGAAGTGGAGCGGCAAGGTGGCAATCAACTGGCCGCGCGCGGCGTGGCAGCTATGGAAATCATAGACTACCTAGTTGGATTGCGGAAAGCTTGGGAACAGGAAATGAAATCACGCGTCGAGCAGGTAAAGCAGGACGCTTGATGGCAATTCAGGAGCCACCGGGCGTTCGCCCGGTGGTTCTTGTCCTTTGCGGCTGGTTATCGGCAGATCGATTGGCTGACGGTAAATCAACAGCATTCTTGTCAGTGAACGACGGCTGTTAAGAGTGGCATAGGCTATGTGGAAAACAGTGGTTACGGTCGCGGCTCGGCCATTGCTGCCGATGGTGAGCGCACTAATGGACGTCCGCTATTGATCGGCCGACGGACCAACGGCAGGACTGTGCTTCCTAGCCACAGAACAAAGTCGGGAAGGTGAGTGCGGCTCGGCACGTATTCGTTGACCTATGCCCCCTGATACGACTGGCGATGCCCAATGCGCCGGGGCCAAGGTGCTGTTGATCGCCGACCGCGATAGCGCTCGTGCGTATGTCGAACTAGATGGTGCTGCTCATCTTGTTCGAAGCGACGTTATTTCGCCTACGCCCCACCGTGGCGTTCGTTGTAGAGCTTCTAGATTTTCTCCAGTTGCGTTTTACTCATGTCTTTGGTGAACCGCTCGCGGCGCACATCGGAGTCGATATGATTCTTGACGATTTTCGCATACAGCGCCGAGCCCGCGACATGTTTCGCTTCGGGTAGGAATTCAGTGTAGAAGTTCTTCGCCACTTCGTAGATTCCGTGCCAGCACGCGCAGTCTGGACCGGACATCGCTGCGCCATGGCGCGCTCTGCGTTCCTCATGATGCCAAAGCTTCCAATAGATCCGGGCATGTCTAGATTTCCTTGATGCCACGCCTGGCAAGCATGGCGCGGCCCAGACCGTCGAGTTGACCTGTCCCCAGAATGCGCTCAGCTGACGGCAATAGCTCGACTTCCTCGCGTTCGATGTGGCTGCGATAAAGCCTGCACATGCACTCGACTTCGTCAGCGACCAGCTCGCCTGCCTTTCCGTGCGATACCGCTTCGAGCTTCAAACGCAATTGCGCCCAGAATTGCTCCAACTGACGATGTTGCACCTGTAGCGCGGCTATGAGTTCGCCGAGCTGTGCTTTTTCCTGTTCCGACGCCGAGTCCAGCAATGCCGGGAACAGATCTTCCTCTTCGTCGGCGTGATGGTGGCGCGCGGAAGTGTCGAAGTAGCGCATCACGTTCTGCGCCGCTTCGCGCGCTGCCTGGTCGGGGCCATGCGCCGCCAGATGCAGCACCAGGCGCTGCAATGTTTGGCACTGGCGCTCGACGCGGCCGTGGCAAGCGGCGAGCATTTCGAGCGGCGCCTCGAAACCGGCAGCCGGGGAATCGAAACCGGGGAAACTGGTGGTACGCATTTGACGAAATATGCTTTCGGCCCAATGTTAGCCGGTGCGCCGCTGCGACAGCAACAGCATATTGGCCAGCCGGAGCTTGGGCGCGATCAGATCCGCCAGCGTATAGGCATCGAGTGAAGCGAAGAAGGCCTCGAGTGCGCGACCGAGCATGCCGCGCAGCACGCAGGCGGCCTCGATGCGGCAGTCGGAGTTGTCGCGGTCGAAGCATTCGACCAGCTTGCGGTTGTCCTCGGTGCCGCGCACGAGCTCGCCGACATTTATTTTCTCCGGTGCCAGCCCGAGGCGCATGCCGCCGCCCTTGCCGCGCGCAGTTTCGATGTAGCCACTCTGGGCAAGGTAATGCACTACTTTCATCAGATGGTTTGCGGAAATGCCGTATGCATCGGCGATCTGCTGCACGGTGGCGATCTCCTCGTCATGCACGCCGAGATAGATCAGCACACGCAGGCTGTAGTCGGAGAACGTGGTCAGGCGCATGAGAGCATACTGGTGCGTGAATAAAAGATGTATATATGGTATTGATTATGACCTAATAATGTCATATAGTAAAGCGGCATATTGTGTATTGTTTATGAAAGGAACCAATGGAGGCCAACACTGCATTGCCGACGGAACAGCGGCTGCGCGAGGCGCTGCGCCGGGTCGACGATCCGGAGGTCGGCATGAACATCGTCGATCTCGGACTGGTCTATCGCATCGACATCGCGCCGGGAAGGGTGCAGGTCGATCTCACCATGACCACGCCGGCCTGTCCCATGGGGGATCTGATTACCGCCAATGCGCTGCGGGCACTGGGCGCTGCCTTGCCGCCGGACACGGCCGTCGAAGTCGCGCTCGTATGGGATCCGCCCTGGACGCCCGACATGATGTCGGAGAGTGCGCGGCAGACCTTCGGCTGGCCGGGCTGAGATCAGAACGAGCTCGGCCTTTTCTTGAACCACCTGGGGAGACAGAAACCGTGACTACAGACGCGAGCATCATCATCGACGTGCGCGACATCATTCCGCGCGAGCGCCACCCACTGATTTTTGACACCTTTGACCAGCTCGCGCCCGGCGGCGCCTTCATTCTGGTCAATGACCATGACCCGAAGCCGCTTTACTACCATTTCCAGGCCGAGCGCGGCGAGGCATTCGCCTGGGACTATCTGGAAAGCGGCCCGGAAGTATGGAAAGTGCGCATCGCCAAATCAGCCTGAGCGCCAGGTGAGCAGCGGCGCGAGCGGCGGAGTCGGCGTCGCATGGCGTGCACCCTTGCTCGTGCTCGCCTTTGCGTCCCTGTTCGCGGGTATGGCCGCGGGGCTGGTGCGCTTGGGCTGGCCGTTCCCGCCGCCGGTGGCGCGACTGGCGCTGTTGCACGGCCCGCTGATGGCTTGCGGCTTCTTCGGCACCGTGATCGGACTGGAGCGCGCGGTGGCGCTGTCGCGGCGCTGGGGCTATTTCGCGCCGCTGCTGAGCGGCGCCGGTGCGGCGTTGGCGTTGGCCGGCTTGCCAGCGCAGTTTGCGGCGCTGCTGGTCGCGACCGGCAGCGCCGTACTGCTTGCGGCATCTATCCTCTTCTATCGCCGCCAGCGCGAATTGTTCACGCTCACGCTCGCGCTCGGGGCGCTGTGCTGGCTGCTGGGAAATCTGCAGTGGCTGGCAGGGCGCCCGATTCATGCCGCCGTCCCATTCTGGATTGGCTTTCTCGTTCTCACCATCGCCGGCGAACGCCTGGAACTGTCGCGCGTGCTGCCGCCGTCGGCCAATGCACGGCGGGTGTTCGGTGCGGCGCTGGCAATTCTCCTGGGCGCGATTGCCTGGTCGAACTTGGCATGGAGACCAGGCACGCTGCTGCTCGGGGCGGGAATGCTGCTGCTGGCGCTGTGGCTGATGCGCCAGGACGTTGCGCGGCGCACCGTCAGGGGCAGGGGCTTGCCGCGTTTCATCGCGGTCTGCCTGCTCACGGGATACGGCTGGCTGGCGCTTTCCGGTGCCATGATCATCGGCGCTGGCGGGCTCGCTTACGCCGGCCCGGGCTACGACGCGGCGCTGCACGCGGTGCTGCTCGGATTCGTGTTCTCCATGGTGTTCGGCCACGCACCCATCATCCTGCCGGCGGTGCTGCGCGTGGCCGTGCCCTACCCGCCCTATTTCTATCTGCCGCTCGCGCTGCTGCACCTGTCGCTGCTGCTGCGCGTCGCGGGCGACTGGAATATGGCGATGCCGTGGCGCGCCTGGGGCGGGGCGCTGAACGGCGCCGCCCTGATCGCGTTCGTTCTCGGCACGATCGCGGCGGTGTTGCGCGGACTCACAGCCAGGGCCGAGCCCCGGAAATCCTGAAGGAGAACGAGCATGGCGCGGTCGAATCGCTTGCGCACCGGCCGCTGCGCCACCGACCCGTCCGTGATCACCGGCACCAACCCCTCGCGGATTTGCAGGCGCTGCGGATTAGCGCGAGAATGGCTTCGCGCCGGGAAAGCGCGGCAATTAGAATATCCCGCGACAAAGGAGGAGTGACTTGCTCAATGCGCCGATCAAGGTGAAGACCTTCCTCGCCAACGTGCCCCTGTTCAGGGAATTGGCCGACGAAGAGCTTGATCGCATTGCGCTGAGCACGCAGGAGGTGCGCGCGGAGCGGGCTGAAGTCCTGTTTCATCGCGGCGATTCCGCGCTTGGTTTTCATATCATCGTTTACGGACAGGTGAAGCTCGCCTTTTCTTCGCCCCGCGGCGATGAAAAAGTGGTGGATCTGATCGGCCCCGGGCAAAGCTTCGGCGAGGCGGTCATGTTCATGGAGCGCCCGCACGTGGTGACGGCGCAGGTGCTGTGCGATTCGTTGCTGTTGTATATTCCCCGGGAGATCGTGTTTCAGGAACTGGAGCGCGATCCGCGCTTCGTGCGTCGCATGATTGCCGGATTGTCGAGCCGGCTGCACCGTCTCGTCAGCGATGTCGAAAGCGATTCCCTGCATTCCGGCACGCAGCGCGTGATCGGTTTTCTGCTGTGCGGCGTGGACGAAAACGCGAGGCCGGGGGAGGCGTTCGAAGTGAATCTGCCGGCCACCAAGGGCGTGATCGCCTCGCGCCTCAGCGTGACGAAGGAGCACTTCTCGCGCATCCTGCATGGCCTGACCGCGCGCGGCCTGATCGAGGTGCGCGGGCGTGCGATCCACATTCCGGACGTGGACCGGTTGCGCGCCTGGTCGGACTGAGCTTCAGTCTGCGGGCAATTCCCAGATGACGATCTCGAATCTGCCATCGGGGAAGGTCTGCGTCCTGTAATCGTAGCGATTGCGTTCCAGAAAGCGGTAGAGCGGATGCGGTTCCTGGTGGATGATCAGCTTCAGCTGATCGCCCAGGGGCAATTCGCTCAGCGCTTCGATGACGCGCTCGAATGGTTCAGGCGAGTGCAGACCGCGGGCATCGACGACTTTCATGCATCCTCCTTTCGGCGCCATGTACGCCTGAGCAGGTCGATGGTAGCGCCGAGCAGCAAAACGGCGCCCAGATTGTGCAGTTGGGCCAAGGACAGAGGAAAATTCGCCAGTACCATGGCCGCACCGAGCGACAGTTGCAGTCCGAGCGTCGCCAGCAGCAGGCAGGCGCGCGCTGCGTCGCCGCGCCACAGCGCAACCATGGCGCAACAGAGCAGGATGGCCGTGAGCAGCAATGCGCCGTAGCGATGCGCCATGGCGAGCGGTGCGAGCGCGCGCCCCGCATCGGCAGGTGCCGACGCCCGGAAGAAGGGATTGAACAGCCGCCAGTCCACCGGCCCCGGCCACCAACTGCCGTCGCATGAGGGGAAACTGGTGCATGCAAGCACTGCATGGCGCGCGCCGATCAGGCCGCCAAGCGCGATCTGCAGTGCCAATGCCGCGAGTGCCGCTGCAAGCAGGATACCGCCTGCGCCGGTTGTCGCCGCGGCGTCGCGCCGATAAAGCCACCACAGCAATCCGGCCATGCACATGCCGCCTAGGAGATTGCCCACGGTCACCGCCGGAAGATTCGACGGCGTGAGCACGCCCAAGCCGGCGAGGAATACGGCCAGCGCGAGCGTTGCCAGTGCGGCAGAGCGCCCGGCGGCGTCGCGCAGCGCGTTCCAGCCGAGGAAGACGATCAGCAACAGCAGAATTCCGGCCGAACTGGCAGCCAGCCGGTGCAGGGCTCGCGCCCAGAACAGCGCCGATTGTCCCGGTATCAGCTGGCCGGGGGTAATCGTCGAGGCGCTGCGGCCGTAGCAGGCGGGCCAGTCCGCGCAGCCGAAGCCGGCCTGCGACAGGCGGATATAGGCGCTGGTGGTGGTAATCACCAGCACCAGCAGCAGCGCCACCAGTATCAGGGCGCGAATCGATGCGGTTTTCATGCGCGCATGATTTCCGCGCCGCTGCGCTGTGCGCGACGCGCGGGTTCGCCGGTTCTGGTCGACTGGTTCTGCATCGATCAGCCACCCGCCGGCAGGAAGGCGTCGGAAAAGCAATAGTCTTCAGCCAGCCCCTGACGCAGGAATGCGGGGAAAGCCGTATCGACCATCTTTGCCGAGCCGCAGACATAGATCTCGTAGCCGTTGAGGTCAGGAAAATCGCGCAGAATCGCCTCGTGCACCAATCCGCTGCGGCCCTGCCAACCATCCTCGGGCCTGGGCTCCGACAGGACCGGCACGAAATTGAAGTTGTCGTGCTCCTGCTGCCAGCGCTGCGCGAGTTCCATCATGTACAGATCCTGCGGTCGCCGCACGCCCCAGTACAGCAGCATCGGTCGGCGCAGGCCGCGATGAAACGCATCCTCGATGATGCTCTTGACCGGCGCGAACCCGGTTGCGCCGGCGACGAAGATGATCGGGCGCGCGCTCTCGCGCAGGTAGAAAGTGCCCAGCGGTCCTTCGAAACGCAATTCATCTCCCGCCTGCATAGCGGTGAATACGTGGCCGGTGTACCGGCCGCCCGGGATCAGCCGGATGTGCAATTCGATGCGCTCGCTGCGATGAGGCGGATTGGCGAACGAAAATGCGCGCCGCTGCCCGTCCGGGAGCAGGATATTGATGTACTGCCCGGCGACGAAATGCACCTTCTCGCCCGCGGGCAGGGACACCATGACCCGCATGACTTCGTCGGAAAGACGTTCCATGCTGTGCACGCGCCCGACATAGGTCCGGACCGCTGCAGCCGGCGCAGCGCCTGCAGCGTATTCGATAGCCAGATCGGCTGTGGGAACCGCACAGCACATGAGCGCCTTGCCCAGCGCTTTGTCGGCGTCGGTGAGCGCGCCCGCCTGGTAGGCGCCGTAGTCGACGCTGCCCTGGAGCAGGGTGCACATGCACTTGCCGCAGGCGCCGTTGCGGCATTCGAACGGCAGGCCGATGCCGGCGCGCAGGCCGGCCTCGAGCAGGGTTTCGCCGCTGCGTACGGCGATATTGCGATTATCCGGCTGGACCTGCAGCTGGAATTCGCGCTTCGCGCCACGGCGAAATTTCGGCGGCAGCCAGGGTAGGGTGGCGAAGAATGCAGTCGAGGCTGCAAGCAGCAGCCATACCCGGCCCAGCGGCCAAATGTACAGCAGCGGGAACGCCGTGAGGTAGAACCAGTCGAACGCGAGCGTGGCCGTCACGACGCCAAAATCCGCGGCGCCGCCTTGGCTCAGCGCGGGCTTGACGATGGCCAGGGCGAGCAGGGTGAGCAGCAGGCTGGCTATTATCGGCCGTGGCGGATTGGTGCTGGCCTTGGGCACGCGCTGCACGTGGATCCACATCAGCAGCAGCACCAGTAGCGGCAGACCGATGTGGATGAACGACAGCAGCGAGAAGAAGCGGTCATTCACGCTGGACTGGTAGATGAAGTTGCGGATCAAGGCGCCCTGGAATATCGGCAGCCAGTCGAGCCACTCGAAGCTCGCGACCACGACGAATTGCGCCAGCTTGTCCCATGGAAGCATGTAGCCGTTGATTCCGGATACATACACCAGCCAGATGAGCGCTACGCCGGTCAACCAGGAGAACCAGCGAAAGCCGCGAAACCGGTCGAAGGCGAAATGGCGCAGCATGTGCAGCAGCATGGTCAGCACCATGGCGTCGGAGGCGTAGCGATGGATGCTGCGCATGATGCCGCCGGCGTACCACTGGCCCTCGGTCAGTGCTTCGACCGACCCGTACGCGTCAGCCACGCCGGTCTTGAAAAAAGCGTAAAGGTACAGTCCGCTGATGGTGATGATCCAGAACAGGAAAAAGCTCATCGCACCGAGATGGTAAAGCGGATTGAGCCGATCGCCGAAGACGCTATTGAACAGCGCCTCGACGCGCATGAACAGCCATTGCATGGCGCGCTGCAAGCGCTTGATCATCGCGCGATCTCCCGGTCAGGGTTGCGCACGGCGCGGATCACAACGATGATGAACAGCAGGCCGCCGATGATGGCGATGAACCCACCCAGCCCCATGAGCGCCATGCCCGCGATCTCACCGCTGCTCCTTAGGACCTGGTCTCCGCCGGCGACTTTGCGCTGTACGCCGTAGCCGCCCGACCATACCAGGCCGGAGATGTGCATCAGTTGTCCACCGGCGTAGAGCGCCGGCTGCCAGCTGGCGAGCTTGCCGCTCGGCGCGGCGTATCCGAGCTGCGGCAGCAGGTGGTACACCAAACCCATCAGGGCCAGCGTCACGCCGACGATGGAACCGTGGTAATGGGCCGGAATCTTGACGTTGCTGCCGCTGATGAATATGCCGATCACCCCGCCGACGGCAAACAGCAGCACAGAAGAAACGAGCGCCGCGCGCAGCGGCCGGGCGTGGTCGCGCAGTTCCGCGGCCGGCCGCAGCGCCAGCAGCACCGCAAGGCTCATCGGCAGGATTGCCACACCGCCGCCAAAGCGCATGGCCCAGGTCAGTAAATGGCGGTGTTCGACCGAGGCGACGCCGTAAGCGAGGTAGGCATAGGGCGTGACGAACACGCAGACCAGGGCCAGCAGGAACATCAGCAGCGCCACGCGTGGGCTCAGCGGTACGCGCGCACCGCAGGCGCTGATGAGCCAGATCCAGGCCACCAGCATCAGCAGGGTCCAGGTGAACTGCAGCGCATGACCCCCGCCCCAGAACAGGATTTCGTAATAGGCCTTGCCGCCCAGCGCGATCGGAACCTCGACAAAGGACCAGGCGAAAGCCAGCACGGCGACCGCGGCGGAGACCGCGGCCGCGTTCAGGCCGAAACGCAGCGCGCCACCACCGTCGAAGCTCAGCCCCAGTGCCGGAGCGAGGAACAGGCTGCGCAGCACCAGGGCGACGAATCCGGCGCCGAAAGCGAGCAGCCCGGCGATGAACAGCGGATCGTTCAGCACCGGGATGTAGTTCGCCATGATCGGTTCGCCGCGGCCGAAGAAGGGTGCCAGCGCCATCAGCGCCACACCCAGGGCGCACGTCCACAGGGCGACCCAGCCCCAGAGCATTGCGCGACTGGAACTGTTGATGCTCCAAAGCATGCCGGCGATGGCGACGAACCAGACCAGCACCGACAGATCCACGTGTGCGACCAGCGCCACATGGAAAAAGTCGGCAACCGGAAATAGATTCTGCAGGAAGGGTGTGCGCGACAGCACCAGCAATACCGAGAACACCCCAGAGCCGATCAGCGCCAGCAGTCCCAGCCACAGCCAGGCCCGCGCCAGTGCGCGCCGCGCACGATCGGGCACCGAGAGCGCGTAGTCAGCCGGGGGCGTCAGCAGTGCGCTCATTGCAATGTAATCCCGCCCGCTTCCTGATTGAAGTCGATCACCAGCACTTTGCCCGGCTTCAGGTTCACCATCTGTTCGCGGCGGTAATTGAAACCCGGGGCATGTACGTCGTCCTTCAGACGAACAGCGAGGCGATGTTCGCCCGCGGGCACGGCAATGCGGTGATAAACGGTCGAAGCGCCATCCTTGGACAGGCCGGAAGGCTGGGCGGTGTGCCGGTAGACCGGTGTTCCGTCCAAATCGATTTCGACGGCGACGGGCGAGCGCTCGCGCGGGCAATCCATGGGGGCGCGCATATTGGGAGGCAGTTTCGCCAGCTCTTCGGCACTGCGCTGGTGGCAGGGCGAGAGTCGCTTGCCTTCATGGCTGAAGCTCAGTTTGATCAGTGCTTCGCCGGCCGGAAAATGCTGGTAAGCCGGTGAGCTGGAAAAATATCCGATGATCAGCGCGAACAGCCCGTACAGCAGGGCTTGTCCTGTCCATGCAATCGGCCTAGGCATGTGCGCCGGCCTCCTTCGACACATCGATTGCGCCTGTTCCGGGCCGGCGTGTGCGCGACAGTGCCAGCTTGAACTCGGCCAGCGTCGCAGTCAGGATTGCCTCGTCTTCGCGATCGGCCCAGGCGAGCCTAACCGAATCGCCGCATGCGCTGCCGCGCAGGCGCGGCTCGCGCGCGCCGCTCAGGCGCTCCTCGGTCCAGCGCTGGCCCAGGCGGAAGGCGCACCCTCCCGCGCGGCAGCCGGTCACCAGTACGCCTGCGGCGCCGCTGCGCAGCGCATATTCGACAAACGAGGGCGGCAGCATGCCGATGCAGATCAGGCTGAAGCTGGCGACATCGCCGCCGGCAAGCCTGCTCACGTCGGCACCCTCGCCGCAGCCGAACACCACGATCCTGGTTTCGCCTTGCAGTTGCGCCAGACCTTGTTCCAGCGCAGCGCGCAGGCGATCGATGGGCAGCTGCGGCATGTCTATGCCCGTAACCAGTTTCGTCACACTGCGAAACGGTGTAGACGAAGGACAGGCACCGGCGCAGATGCCGCAGCCGGCACACAGCCCGGGATTCACTTCAGCGAGCTGCCGATCAGGCGCACCGCCCGGATGCGGCACCATGACGATGGCGGCGTAGGGGCAATCGACAAAGCAGCGGCGGCAACCATTGCAGTTATCCGGGTCGACCTTGGCAACCGGCGCAAGGGCAATCGGCGGCAGGGCCGGCAGGGCGAACAGGAGCAGGGTTGCGCCTGCTACCAGCGCCCACACGACACCGGCCGAACTGGCGTACATCAGCGGCTGCCAGAACAGATAGAACCAGTCGAGTTCGACAGTGCCTGGAACCAGGGAAAGGTCGGCGGGGCCCTGGCTCGCGACCGGCTGGGCCAGCGCCAATGCCAGCAGGGCGAGCACGGAGCCAGCGGCGAGCGCTGGCGGCGGCAATACCTCGGCGCGACTGATGCGCTGTATGTGGAACCACAGGCCGAACACCAGCAGCAGCGGCACTCCGATATGAACGAATACGAACAGCGAAAACAGCCGGTCGCTGACCGCGCCAGCACCGAGAAAATTGCGTGTAAGGGTAGCGGCGAGAAACGGCAGACCATCCAGCCATTCCGCAGTGCTGGTCGCGGAGAACTGGGACATCTGGTCCCATCTCAGCCAGGTTCCGACGACGCCGGAGATATAGATGAACCACAGCAGAGGTATGCCGGTAAGCCAGGAAAAATGGCGAAATCCGGCATAGCGGCCAAGCAGGAATTCGCGCAGCACGTGCAGCAGTGTAACCAGCAGGAACGCGTCGGCGGCGTAGCGGTGCAGGCTGCGGAGAACGCCGCCGAGGTACCATTGTTCGCGCGACAGCCAGTTGACGGAGCGATAGGCGCCGTCGGCTGAAGTGTCGAACGCAGCGTAAAGGTACAGTCCGCTCAGCACGACAATCCAGAAGAACAGGAAGCCGATCGCGCCCAGATGGCGCCACGGATTGTGTGCGGCGCCGAACACGGTGTCGAAACCGTGTTCCAGGCGCCGGTAGCCGCTCAACGCGCGACGGCGAGCCAATTCGATTGCACCCATGCTCATTTGCCTGCGCTTGCGCGGCAAACGTTCGCGCGGCCGACAGCTTCGATGTGCATCAGGCGCCCGTTTGGCGTGTCAGGCGTCTGCGCGCCAACCATTCGCTGAAGAAGAACCAGACGATCCAGATGAGGAAGGTCGCGAAACCGGCGAACTCCAGGACCAGTCCGTAGCTCACGCGATATTTTCCGGTGCGCGGGTCGTAGACTGAGCACAGCAAACGCACCTGATCAAGGACGGCAGACAGGCTGCGGGCCTGGGTAACGGGCGCACCCGATAGCAGTTGCCTGAGCGGCTCGGTCAGATAGTCGGCGGAGTAGCCCTCGCCGTAAATCTGCTGATAGATGCGCCCGTCGGCATCGACCACGCTGATCTGCAGCAGATGATCGAACCCCGCCGGGGTAGCGACAAAGCTGAAGCCGAAGTCGTGTGCCAGCACCGGGACGGCGGCTGCGCGCGGACTGAGGAACTTCCAGTTGGGCGCATTGATGCCGTACTGGGCGGCAAAGGACTTGAGCGCCTGCGGCGAGTCTGCCGGCTGGTTGAAACCGATACTGATCACATTGAACCGGTCTGCGCCCAGGGCTTCGCTCGCGACAGCGACCGCCTTTTGCAGGGTCTTGGTCGTCGTCGGGCACACTTGAAAGCAGCCGGTATAGATGAAACTCACTAGCAGCGGCTTGCCGCGGTAACTTGACAGGCGAACCGGCCGCCCTTCGCGGTCGCGCAGCGTGTAGTCGCCGATGGTGTGCCCGAGTACTGCCTGGCTATCGCGCAGGGCAGCACTCCGGTCAAGGGCAGGTTCGAGCGCAGGGATCGCGCTGGCGCCGACCGCTGCATCGTCGTGGGCGGCGCTTTGGCCGGCGCCGCAACAAAGCAGCGCCAAGAAGGCGCTGACGAGACGGCGACGCCACCGGCCGCGGTCGGTGGCGTGAGGAGCTGTTCGAATTTGCAAATGAGTAGACTGCATGACTCGGCGAAATCTGCCACCGCCGATGCGGGCAGGGCAATCGGGCGCTGGCCGCGCGGCCTCAGAACAGCAGTGCGTCGGCCATCGCCGCCACGAGCAACAGGCTCAGTTGAGCCAGCGACGCGTGAAACGAACCCATCGCCGTCTTGCGGCTGGGGGCGCGCGCCAGGCCTTGCGCTTTGCGGATGAAGTAAATACCGCCGGCGAGGGCGCCGGCAAAATAGACCGGGCCGGCGCCAAACAATACGGGCAACAGCGAAACGCCGACCAGCGCGAGGGCGCTGGAAAACACGATCTGCGCGGCGCGCGCATTGCCGACCACTACCGGCAGCATTGGTACGCCGGCCGCAGCGTAGTCGGAGCAGTTGGCGATGGCAAGGCTCCAGAAATGCGGTGGCGTCCACAAGAACAGTACCAGCGCGAGCAGCAGTGGCACAGCGCCAAGTTCCGGGTTCGCCGCCGCGGAACCCGCAAGAACCGAAAAACTCCCTGCCAGTCCGCCGATTACGATATTGAGCCAGGTACGCCGTTTGAGCCAGACCGTATACACAATGGCGTAGAAGAATGCGCCGAGGAAGACGTACAGCGCGGCGAGCGGATTGGTCGCATACCAGGCTGCCGCCACCGAGACGGCGAGCAGGATGCCGATCAATACCAACCATGCCGGGGAATGCGGCAGATCGCCGCTGGGAAAGGCGCGTCCACGCGTGCGCAGCATCAGGCGGTCGCTGTCGTGCTCGATGTACTGGTTGAACGCTCCGGCGCTTGCCGATGAGATCAGCACGGCGAGCGCAAGCACCGCGAGCGGAATTCCGCCTGGTCCGGACCCGGGCGTCACGACAAATCCGGCGAGGGCCGTGACCATGATCACCACGCCGATGCGCAGCTTGAACAGCCCCAGAACTTTGCGCGCAAGGTGCGTGGTGTCGTTGCGGTGTAGCGTCGTGTCCATAGTTGTCTGCGCTTGCTCGGCGTGTCAGGGCTGCAAATAGGCGCGGCCGAAGCGTCCGGGCCAGCGCATCAGCTGAGCCCCCAGACCTGGGACAGGTACTTCCAGTTGATGAAGTAATACAGCACGAATGCCACCAGGAACACTGACGCCAGGGCGAACGTGCCCGGTGCAGCAAAGCCGGCCGATCCGTGGCCCTGCAGCACGACTGTGGAGGGTGCGCCAGGAATAGGCTCCGGCGCCTCGCGGCGCGAGCCGACATCCAGTTTCCTGCCCCAGAGCAGCGAGCCCACGGTTATGTAGATGTAGATTGCCCCGCCGACAATCGCGGCGACGCCAGCTATGCCGACCAGGCCCATCATCAAATAGGCGGCACCGGGGAACTCGTAGGCCAGCGGCGAACCACCCATTGCCATGTCCCAGTGCCGGCGCGGTACGCCCAGCGTTCCCGCGCCCATCATCACCAGCACGAAGAAATACATGGACAGGCCGAACAGGTAAGGCTGCAGCCTCGCCAGCCCGGGCGCGATCATTTCCCGTTTGAACAGCACCGGGATCAGGAAGTAGGTCAGGGACATGAATGCCAGTGTGGTGCCGATCACCACGGTGGCATGAAAGTGGCCAGGCACGTAAATGGTGTTGTGGATGATCATGTTCAGTTGTTCCGTGCCCATCATCACTCCGGAGATGCCGCCGAGAAAACCGAAGCCGATCAGGGAAATGAACATCCCGGAAAACACCGGATTGCCCCAAGGGGCCTTCCTCAGCCATTCGAACAGGCCCTTGGTGAATCCCTTCTTACGCTGTGCCACTTCGATGGCGCCGGGAATGGTGAGGCCGTGGATCATCGAGGCCAGCACTGCGAAGTACATGAAATAGCTGGTATTGACCACTTTCCATTCGGTACTCAATCCGGGATCGGCTAGCAGGTGATGCGCGCTCGCAAGCTGCAGGAACAGGATGTAGAGCAAAAACGCGCCGCGGCTGACGCGCTCGGACATTGGCTTCGCGCCGAAGCAGATGGCGGCGATGGCATACCAGATCGATATATGCGCCGCCACATTAATTTGCTGCGAAGAATGGCCGAACGCCCACCATATGGTGCGATACATCAGCGGATCGACCTCCTTGACCACTCCCACCGACATGAGGAATGTAGGGATCAAAATGATGGCGCCGGAAGCGATGGTGAACACCGCAATGATGGCGGCGGTAATTGCGCCGAAGGTGACCAGCGGCACCGAGCCCTGGAAGGTCTGGTCGTTTTTCGCCACGACCAGGGTGCCGAAGAAGACGAAGCAGCCGATCAGTGCGCCCACTGCGAACAGGATCAGACCGAGATAGAACGCCGGCTCGGCCATCATCGGCACGTAGGATGTCATCATTACGCTCGAGCTGCCCCTGAATATGGCGACGTTGGTTGTTGCAGCACCAATCACCATGAGCGCGAATGCCAGCCAGGCGATCCTGGGCGTGGCGATGCGGCATCGCAGCAAGGTTGAAGAGCAGAAATAGAGAACTGCGATCTCGAAGAAGATGATCCAGAAGATCAGCATGTCCAGACCATGGGCAGTCAGCACCATGTAGAAGGTATCGGCTGCGAGCCAGTGGACAGCGGGCCAGCGTGTCAGCACTACGCCGATTGCGAGTATGCCCCCGATCAGCAAGAACACCACCGCCGCGACGGCATTGGCCAGCATCAGCTTTTCCGCCTGGCCCTCGAACTGCAGCCCGGTGCGCGGGCAGGTGCGATAGGTAGTCATTGGCGCCTCCCCTTACTTGACATATATGCGGCCGGCCATGTTGGCGTGGCCGATACCGCAATATTCGTTGCAAACAATGGAAAAAATGCCGCTTTGGTTAGGCGTCACCTTGACCACGTGTTCATAGCCCGGCACGACCTGGATGTTGATGTTGACCGGCTGCAGCGAAAACCCGTGGTTGTAATCCATCGAGGTCAGGTGGAGGCGGTAGGTCTTGTCCTTCTCGAGTTCCAGGATCGGCCACCAATCCCAAAGGCGCGCGATGAGGTAGACGTCGCTGCCCGCCGGCGGGTGCACCACCGGAATTTTGCGATCCGTTTCCGTGCGCACCGTGTACTTGTCCACCACGGCCTGGGTCTTTGCGGTGTACAACTCGCGCGTGGTCTTGTATGTCTCGGTCGAAAGGTTCTGTTTGCCGTAGATGTGCCAACCGACCATCATCGCAAACATGATCATGCACCAGATGAAAGCAAGCACGATCCAGGTTCCTTCGACGCGGTCCAAAGGCTGTTTCCACCAAAGCCGTTCTGAGGGCGGCAGTATTGCGCTCATGCTTATACCCCTGTCCAAAAAGTCGCGCGATGAAAAGGCAAGTGCTTACTTGGCGATGGGCACGGTCAAAATCTCGATGACGCCCCACAAGGTGTAAACCAGCATCGGGACCATCACGCCGAAGAACAGCAGCAGGAAGGGGTTGTCCAGGAGCTTCTGCATCATGGGAATCTGTTCGTCGCGAGTCGGATTATTCATTTTGCGGTCTCCTCCATTGTGAAACTAGGTTCGAACAAACGTAGGCGGAACTGTCTGAGCCTCCAACGCAGAAACTCTAATGGCTCGGTTCGACAAAAGATTTAACTTAGGTTAAAGAATTTGAGACAGGACCGCGGCTGCAATAACGAGATCTCCACAGGACGACATTACTTCGTCAGTATCCAGGCGACCATCGCCTTCAACTCGTCGTCGCTGATCTTGCTCGCCGGATTGGGCGGCATGGGTATTGAACCGTAGTCGCCTGAACCGCCCTCCCGTATTTTCTTCATCAGCATGGCGGCGGCACCCGCTTCAGCTTTACGCTTCTTTGCGACCTCCGTGTACGCCGGCCCCAGGATCTTTTTGTCGATTGCGTGGCAAGCTGCGCAACCGGCGCGGTTCATGATTGCCAGCGCTTTTGCATCGTCAAGGCCAGAGGAGTTCGCTGCCGGCACGGCGCCGGCCGCATTCCCTTTTCCAGCGTCGGCAGGTTGCGGCGCGGCCTGAGGTGCTGTTGTTGCCTGCGGTGCTGTTGTTGCCTGCGGTGCTTGGGCCGGCTTGCCGCAGCCGGCGATGAGCAGCACGGCGAATGCAGCGATCAAGAGCGATCTGGTCATGGCGGTTCTCCCTTTGATGTTTTGCCAATTCGACCTTGGCGGGTGCCGGGACTCGGGCCCGACTGCGTCATCACCTCGGTCAGCGCCGCGAGCCCCGGGACTGATGTCAGTCCGCGAATCCGAATCGTCCCCGCAGCGACGCGGAAAAACTATATCATAATATGATATGCAGTCAACCGAGCCCGCCGTCTGCGCCACCCGCGCCCCAAGCGCCGAAGGAATGACTAGCGGGGAGAGGCGTGCTAGCGCCGGCCTGGCTGCCGTGCTGGCATTGCGCATGCTGGGGCTGTTCCTGATCCTGCCTGTCTTTGCCGAGCACGCCAGGCATATTCCAGGCGGCGGAAGCAAGACTTTGATCGGTCTGGCGATGGGTGCCTACGGGCTGACGCAGGCGCTATTCCAGATTCCCTTCGGCGTCGCTTCCGACCGCTGGGGCCGCAAGCGCGTGATTGTGATCGGCCTCATCCTGTTCGCCATCGGCAGCGCCATCGCGGCCACCGCCGGGGATATCTGGACGGTGATTCTCGGACGCGTGGTGCAGGGCGTCGGCGCCATCTCCGCGGCGGTCACCGCGTTGGCTGCGGATCTGACGCGCGAGCGTCATCGAACCAAGATCATGGCTATGATCGGAGCCTCTATCGGCCTGGTGTTTGCGGTGTCGCTGGTCGCTGCCCCGGCCGTTTATGCGGTCGTCGGCATGGCCGGCATCTTCTGGCTGACGGCTGCACTGGCAATCGGCGCCATCGGACTTGTCATTTACGTCGTGCCGACCGCACCCCGAATTCTGCCGGGGCCGAAAGTGCCGCTGCGCGAAGTGCTGCTCGATGCGCAACTGCTGCGCCTCGATTTCGGCATTTTCGCCCTGCATTTGATCCAGATCGCGATGTTCGTGGTCATGCCCGGCCTGCTTATAAGTACCGGTAAGCTCCCGCTCACGCAACACTGGCAGGTCTATCTTGGCACCATGCTTGCTTCGCTGGTGCCCATGGTGCCGGCAATCATCTATGCGGATAAGCGCGCCAGGCTCAAGCCCGTATTCCTGAATGCCGTCGGGCTGCTGCTCATTGCCGAAGGGGGCAGTTTCCTGGGAAGGGAGCATTTCCTCGTGATCGTGGCAATGATGTGGGTGTTCTTCATCGCCTTCAACATACTGGAGGCGAGTCTGCCTTCGCTGATTTCGCGCGTGGCACCAGCGCGCGCGAAGGGTGCAGCACTGGGCGTCTACAGCACCTGTCAGGCGCTGGGCCTGTTCGCGGGTGGCACGGCCGGTGGCTTGCTGGCGCAGCGTGTCGGAGCCGGCGGCGTGTTCATTTTCGGCGCAGTGATTGCGGCGCTCTGGCTGCTAGTGGCCGCATCGATGCGACTGCCCCCGCAGGAGGCTCGCCGGGAATCGGCGATCCCACGCCGCGTCCGGAACCCGCAGGCGGCAGACAATTAGCGGTGTTCGAACGTGCGTAGGGTAGGTACGACGAAGCGCCCCTGCAAGGACAGCAGCTCGTCGCGGTGCATGCGGGCAACCTTATTGACGAGTCTTTCGCCTTTCGGAAGCAGGCGTATTTCGATGCGGCGCCGATCTTCCGACGAGCGGCGGCGCTGGACCAGTCCGAGCTTCTCGCAGCGCGATATCAGGGCGACCACGCCATGGTGCTGCGCCTGCAAACGCTCGGCGAGTTCGCCGACAGTCGCCCAGTCGCGACCGGGATAACCGCGGATCTGCAGTAGCAGCAGATACTGCAGCGGTTTGACGCCGTGCTTGCGCGCCAGCTGTTCGCTGAATCTGACGAATTTCCGGATCTGGTAGCGGAAGTCCGCGAGGGCCTCGAAATCGGATTTGGCGAGCGGGCGGGCTTCGGTGGCGGGCATGACGGTACCGGGAGAGAGCACTACCCAGCATGGTGCACCGAAGCTGCCCGCGCTGGCAAGGGCGAAGCGCGGGCTTGGGAAAATCAGCGAATCAACACGATCTGCATCAACGCCAGCCAGGCGAGCAGCCCTGCGCCGGTGACTACGGTCGCCATCTGCATTGCGCGCAGATCCTCATGCATGCGGAAAAGCGCGTACATGCCGCGATAGGTTATCGCCAGCGAGCATGCCAGTCCCAAGGCGCCCACAACGATGCAGACCTCGAAATTCGGGATCAACAGCACCAGCGACGAAATCCACATCGGGATGGGCGCAATCGCGGCGAGAGTGAAGCACTGGTGATAATCGGCCGGAACGTCATTCGCGCGGCAGGCCAGGTGCATGATAAAGGCCATGGCCGGGACGGTAAGTAGTTCGGCCAGGAAAAAAATGCCAGCAGCGGCATGCCACTGCTGTGGGGAAACTCCCGGGGAGAACAGGTCACCGTAATGGCCGCCGGCATAATAGATCATCGCCGCGGGCAGAATCGAAAAGGGCAGAACCAGAAATGCGAACAGATGCGCTATGGACGGATGCAATCGGATCAGGTCGTCCCAGCCTTCATGGAAGGACAGAATCATTTTCGGCATTTGCAGCGGGTTCATGGCACTCTCCTGCGGCGTGGCGGACCGAGCGGGGGTCCGGATTCGTCAAGCCGGCAATTCGGTCTCCGATGCCTATAACGAACGCCGGCACGCGATGTAGCCAATATATCACGCTGTGATATATTGTCAAGAACATCTTTTCCACTACCGTTTATCGGTTCAAAACTATGCTACGACATCGCCAGCGTCCGGCATCGCTGACGTCAAAATACCGACCTATATTTAAATCCCCGACAACGCCTGCTGCCGTCTTGGCAAAATCAGGTGGCGGGGCCGACGCGCCCGGGATGTGATTCCGCGGCTGCGGTCTTTGCCTTTTTTGAGGTATCCCTGAGCCGGCTCGACAGCAACTGCCCGGTTGCTTCCAGCACGGGATAGGCGGTTGCGCAGATATGCGAGTGGATACGTTTGAGATCGCGAAGGATGTCAATGTGAAGGGCGCTCGTCTCGATACTCTCCTGGCGTCCTTCGCGAAGGCGGGCGAGGTGGCTTTCCGATGCTGCGATTTCCGCCTCGCGAAATTGCGTTTTCTCGTCCAGGAGCTTGCGCGCGACTTTGACGTCGCCGGAGATGAAAATGCCGAATGCGAGGCGCATATCGTCCAGGACCCGTTTATGCATGGCCTGGAGCTCTTCCGCTCCCTGCCTTGAAAATTGCAGGCCGCGCTTGATCTTCTTGGCCGCGAGATCCATCAGGTTCTTGTCGATGATATCGCCGACGTGCTCCATGTTAATCACGAACGCGATGATCTCCATTGCGCGGCGGCCTTCCTGCTCGTCGAGGCTGTCCCGGGTTAGCTTCACCACGTAGAGCTTGATCGCCTCGTGCAGGCGGTCGACCGCGTTGTCTTTCCTGGAAATCTCGCTGATCAGGTTTCGGTCCTGGGTCATGAACGCGGTCATCGCCTGGCCCAGCATCGCCTCGACCATCTCACCCATGCGCAGGGACTCCCGCGCCGCGCTCGCCAGCGCGAGTGCCGGGGTGTCGATGGCCGATTGGTCGAGATAGATTGGCTCGCCTGCGTCGGTCGGCGCCCTTTGCTCCGGCAGAACCCGCTCCAGAATTGCGGCCAGGCCGCCGAGCGGCAAGATGAACATCAGAGCCAGGGCGACGTTGAAGACCGTATGGAAATTGGCGCCCATATGCAAGGGATTGGGATTGATATCCAGCAACATGGTCGCGATGGGTCCCATGAACGGCAGGACCAATGCGCAGCCCACGATCCGGGTTATCAGATTGCCTGCCGGCACCCGATAGCTTGCCGGATTGCTGCGCACGCCGCCTTCCAGCAGCGGATTGACCGCGCTTCCCAGATTTGCACCCACGATGAGTGCGAGCGTTCCGGCGGGCGATACGAAATGCGAATAGGCCAAGGATATCGTCAACAGCACGACCGCCACGCTCGAATGCGACCCCCATGCCAGCAGCGCTCCGATGAGAACGCAGAGGAGCGGGTCGGCCGTCACAGCGGCGAGAATCTCGCGGGCGAGCGGCGCATTCTCCGCAGGCGCGAGGCTTTGGAGGAGAACGTGGAGCGCGAGCAGCATCAGTCCGAGGCCGACGGATACGCGCCCGAGATCACGCGTCATGGTTCGACTGCCGCGCTTGAACGCCCACACTCCAAGGACGAGCAGTATTGGTGCCGCGGCGGAGACGTCAAAGGACAATACTTGAACGACAAGAGTGGTGCCGACGTTGGCGCCGAGCATGATCGCCAAGGCCGATACGAGTCCGACCATACCCTCGGCGGCAAATGAGGTCACCAATAGCGCAGTCGCAGTGCTGCTCTGCAGCAGGGCTGTGACGCCGACGCCTGCCAGAAATGCCTTGGCGCGATTTGCCAGTGCAACGCGCAAGAACCGTTTTAGATCGGAACCAAACGTTCGGACCAGCCCGGTTTGAACCATGTGCAGACCCCAGAGGAGCAATGCGACTCCACCCATAAGGTCCAGCAACACCGTGATTCCCAATTTACGCGCTCCTGTTTAACAGAGACATTCGTGACCTAGTGCGCAGTCAGCATCCCCTGGACAATAGGACTCAATAAGATTACGCGCAGTCGCCGATAGATACAATCCGGTGAATGGCCTGCGAGGCGCCGGGGAGGAGAGGTGCACAGCGCTTCTGCGTGACGAATTGTAAGCGTGGGCAAGCGGGGACGAAGACTTGAAACGCCGACTGCTTAGATATCCTCCTCTCCCGGTTCGACTGCGCGGGCGTAACAGCGCGAAAAGCTGCTATGCGCCGGCAAACGCAGTTCGCTGCTGGACGGCTCGCTGGCCCGGCATCTGCCGCCAGCGATATGCAAGTTGCGCTCGGCGGCGATCGCGCGCGCCAGCGTCCTGACTCCGCTGCGGTCCCGCGCCAGTTCCAGGCCGCCCGGGCCGACTATATGGATGCCGCTCTCGGTCACGATGAAATCCATGGGTATATCGTGCGGCTGCGGCTGGATCGAGGACATCCTGGATAACTCGAACGCGACGCCGATCTTGAGCGGTTGTGGCGACAGCGCCGCGAGTGTGCGATCGAAATAACCGCCGCCGTATCCCAGCCGGTAACCGTCCGGATCGAAACCGATCGGCGGGATCAGCAGCGCCTGGGGCGTAACAACCTTGGTGCCCAAGGGCACCGGCAGATCGAATACTCCTTTGGCTGTGCTGACGCCGGGCCACCATTCGCGAAATTGCAGTGGCGCGCCCTTGCGGACCACTACCGGGAGAGCCGCCGTGGCGCCGCCACCGCGCCAGGCGTGGATCGCAAAGCGCGGATCGAATTCGCCTTTGAACGGCCAGTAGAAGCCGACCACCAATTGCTGCAGCAGCGGAAACCCCTCCAGCAGGGATGAAGTAATCGCCTCGTTCCAGGCGCGGCGCTCATTAGTCGGCACCGCACCTCGCTGCGCCAACAGTTCAGCGCGCCGTGCCTTGCGCCATTGTCTGATGGTGTCTGGCATGTTCATCGGCTTGTTCCTTCCGAATTGGCTATGCACTGCCACTCTCCGGCCCCTGAGCCGAAGTTCCGCCGTTGCAGCTCCGCCTCATCCCGGTTTGCCGTCGGCGCGCGCGCGCAGGTAGACGGGAACGTATTTCCAGGCCCAGCCTCCGAATGCCAGCAGCCAGGCGAGGACGGCTGCAGCGAGCAGCCAGGCGTGAGCTTGCGGCCAAAGTTCAGCTGCGAGGCGCAGTAGCGTCGCCGCCTGCAGCACCCAGAACAGTAACCAGGTCACGTCGTCGGCCGTCAGGCTGCGTCCTGAGTGGCCGCGCGTGACCCGCGTCACCATGGCGAACAGAATCGACGATGCAAAGCCCATGCCGGCGGCATGCAGTGGCGCCAAGCCGATACCGCTTGCGCCGATGAGAGCCAGCGCCTCGTCGACGGCGTACAGCGTGTACGCGATGCCGAGCCAGACGAAACCCAGGTGGAGCATGGCGAGCAGGCGTATCCGCAGACTTTGTGCCAGACCCCAGCGCAGCGCGAGCCAGAGCAGAAACGCGGCGGCAGGGGCGTCCAGCGTCCATGCGTAACGGCTCAGTCCGGCCAGTTCCATCGCGCCATGCGCGAGCGCGGCACCGAGAAAGCAGACCAAGACCCAGGACGGGCGCCAGGCGGCGATCGACGGCATCGCGGACGCGGTGAAAAAAGGCAGCATGCGATGCACCACGACCAGGAATACCGGTATCACAAACCACCATAGCCCGGCGACGGTCGTCCATTCGAACCAGCGCAAGTCGCCTTCGAGGCACTGCAGGGCATAGCCGGCGAGGCCGGCGACGCCGGGCAGCATGAAGGTCAGCACCAGCGTGGCGTGCCTGCGATCGGGCGCCGTGCTCTGCCAGATAAGGCGCGCGAACAGCAACAAATAGCGCATCCAGCACGCGCACAGTACCAGGGCCGCAGCGCCGGATGCCGGCATCGAAATCATCGACAAGCCGAGCAGCAGCACGCCGGCGGCAAACGCGAGCAGCGCCGCAGGCAGCAGCGCCGGCACGCCGGGACCTTTGACCGACAGCCAGGCCGGGCCGGCGGTGAACAGGAAGCCGAACATGTACAACGGCACGAACGTATAGAGCATCACTGCCGCATGCACCAGAGTCGGCGCAACCGCGCCGGGCAGCGCCGTGCCGGCGAGCCGCAGAATCAGCGTCAGGCCCCACCAAGCCGAGGCCAGCAGCAGCTGCACCGAGGCGAGGAAGAAGAACAGGCGGTGCGGCGCCGCCTTGATCCAGGCTAGGCCGATAGCCGGCATCGATGCCGGGACGGGCCCATGCGGCGCGTCAGCCGGCATAAGGCAGCACCGATTTCGTTATTGCCACGGCGACAATGTAGGCGAACACCAGGAGTGCGCCGCCGAAGGCCGCGACGCGGATCTGCCACGTCGGTCCGCGCTTCAGCGCGATCGAGCCCAGGACTATATAAACGATGAGCCCGAGAATCTTGGCCGTGAGCCAGTCTTGCTGCAGCGGATACTGGCCGCTCAGCAGCATGAGCCCGAGCGCGCTCGCCAGCAGCGCGGTATCCACCAGGTGCGGCGTTATGCGCACCCAGCGGCGCGCGAGCAATGGCGATGCCTGCAGCATCCAAATGCCGCGCAGGGCGAAGCCTGCGCCCGAGATCGCGACGCAGCCGAGGTGCAGATATTTGAGCATTGTGTAGCTTGGAAGCAAGCGGCTGGCCTTGTTGTCGATTGTAGGCGCGGATTATCGGCGCGGCAGGGCCGAGCCCTGGCTCCTGAGCGCACTTCCTGCATTTTCTTCCAGCGCGGTCAGGCGCGCGCGCAAGGCGCTGTCTGCCTGCTGACGCGCCGTGCTGTCGCGGCCTATGGCCAGTGCACCGGCGATGGTTCCGGCGCGGTCCCTGATCAGGCCGAAGCTGAGGTCCACGTACAGTTTGCTGCCGTCCTTGTGCATCGAGCGGGTAGTCAGCACCCGATGGTCGTGTTTGGTGCGGCCGCTGTCGATCGCCTTGCGAAAGCCTTCCCAGTGGACGCGGCGAAAGCGCTCCGGAATAATCAAGTCGAGGCTGACACCCAGTACCTCGGCCGACGCATGCCCGAACAAGGCTTCGGCGCTGCGGTTCCAGAAGCGTATCAATCCTGCGCGATCAGCGAAGATGATTGCATCCGGCGCCTGCTCGACCAGGGCTGCAAACAGATCGAGTTCGATGTCCGGCATTGCGTTTCCCGATGTGCCTGTAGGTCTTTTGCTCATCGGGCTGATATATCATAATATGATATGGTTTTGCAAACTGAGGATGAACCATCGTGATCGCGACCGCATTGACTGAAATGTTCGACCTGCAGCACCCGATCATCCTCGGCCCGATGGGCGGCGTATCGGGCGGCCGCCTGGCGGCTGCAGTCACCAATGCCGGCGGATTGGGGCTGGTCGGAGGTGGCTACGGCGACGCCGCGTGGCTGCGCACCGAACTTTCTCTGGTGCAGCAGGTGGCGCGGCGACCATGGGGAGCAGGACTGATCACTTGGGCAGCCAATTCCGAGGCGGTGGATCTGGTGCTGAGCTATCGGCCGCACGCAATGATGCTGTCTTTCGGTGATCCGCGGCCTTACGCTGCGGCGATTAAGGCGGCAGGATGCAAGCTGATCTGTCAGGTACAAGGCCTCGACGAAGCGCGGCTGGCCCTGGAAGTGCAGGCGGATCTGATAGTGGCCGAAGGTACCGAGGCCGGAGGACATGGCGGCAGCCGCGCCACGCTGCCGCTGGTACCGGCGGTAGTCGACGCGGTAACGCCAATTCCGGTGGTGGCAGCCGGTGGCATCGCCGATGGCCGCGGGCTGGCTGCAGCGCTGATGCTGGGTGCACACGGGGCGCTCATCGGAACGCGCTTCTACGCCAGCGCCGAGGCCCTGGGTCACGATCAAGCGAAGCAGCGCATCGTTGCCGCGCGCGGCGATCAGACCGCACGTACACGTGTGTTCGATATCGTGCGCGGCTATCCCTGGCCGGCACGCTACACCGGGCGCGCGATCCGCAACGGTTTCATGGAACGCTGGCACGGCCGCGAGGACGATCTGGGCAATGTGCTCGAGACCGAGCGCGTCGGTTATCGGACTGCCGCGCTCGCGGGGGACGTCGAAACTGCGGTGGTATGGGCGGGCGAGGGCATAGACCTGATCAAGAGCGTGGAGAGCGCCGCCGCGCTGGTGGCAAGTATCGGCGCGGACGCGGAGGCGGTACTGCGCGCCGGAGCTCGACTCGTGCGCTAGACGGCGCCAGGCAGGATGGCGCCGGCCCTTGCATGTCAACCGGGCACGTCCCCAGCACAGGAGGCGAACGCGATGACCGAGCGAATTACTGCATGGCAATGCATAGGCTGCGGCCGGATCGAGGGCGCGCAGCCCTGTGTCGGTATTTGCCAGGATCGCAAGACCGAATTCGTTTACGCCTCCGAGCATGACGCGGTGCTGGCACAACTCGAGCGTTCGCGCCGGCAGGTAGGAATTCTGGCTGTGCTGGTGCGCCAGCTCGCGCACACCACGCCGCGCAAGGACGAATGGGAGCGCACTTACCGCGCGCTGCAGGCGAATGCGCGCCGTGCTCTGGCGGGCCTGGACGAAGGCACGCATTAGGCTAGCGATATCGCGCACGATGGCAAGGTCCGTTTCGGAAGTCGTGGAAGGCTGCGTATTGGACATAAGCGGTACACCAATTACCGCTTAAAAGATCGATCTGGCAGAGCGCTTGTTGGCCCCGGCGTTTCCATTGTGCATCAGGGTGGCGGGCTAGATCCGAAGCTTTGCCGACGCGTTGGCAAGCTCGCTAAACCAAAGCAAAGACCCTGCACCGCCTCAATATCGGGCGCAATGGCCAACGTCCTGGGCAGGGGTTACACAGGCTATGGCGTTGCTGCATGAGGTGTGGCGTTTCCGATCGGCCTACCTACAAAGTACAAAGAGGTACTTGCTTTTTTTCAAAACAATATATAGCATACATCTTATCATGCGCCGGACGGCGCGCACGGCTTTTCGCTTTGACCATCGACTAATAGGAGACTATCTACCATGCATGCTTCACGCAAACTCTGGGCCTGGCTGGCGCTGATCTGCGCGCTGTCCAACGCGGTTCTGGGCTGCGTCGGTAAGGAAATCTATCTCGCCGCGCCGCTGTGAAACGCAGCCCGGAATTGAGCGAGCTTACGCGCGAGCATCACAAGGCCCTGGTGCTCGCTCGTCGCGCCATCGTGTCACCCCGCGATAGCGCGGCGGCGCGTGAACTCGCGGCTGTGTTGCCGCAAATATTTGCAACCGAACTGGAGCCGCATTTCCGCGTCGAGGAAGAGACCTTGCTGCCGCCACTGCGTGCCGCAGGCGAGCAGGCACAGGCCGCGCGCACGCTCGAAGAGCACCGGCAACTGCGTATGCTGGTGGAAGCGTGCGCGCAAGACAAGGGCAGGCGTCTTGCCGAGTTCGGTACATTGCTCGAGGCGCATGTGCGCTACGAAGAACGCCAACTGTTCCCGCTCGCGGAAGCCATGCTCCCGGCGGCGGCGTTGGCGGCTGTGGCGGCACGCGCTGCTGCCAGAACCACCCCCAAACCGAAATAACCTATACAGGACCCGATATCATGGCCACCGCACCGCATCTGCATCTTTCACCCGACGCTATCTATCCGTTCGACGCCCGCGGGGTCGCCAAGCGCTTCCGGCATGCCGCGATTTTCGGCGCGCTCGACGCCCTGCATCCCGGCGAAACCATGCGCTTTGTCAACGACCACGACCCACTGCCCTTACTCGACCAGTTGGCGCTGCGTTACGGCGACGCCGTGATGATTCGTTACGTGCAGCGCGAACCCGGGGCGATCGCGATTGATTTCGTGAAACATTGACGCTGCGCCGATGTGCGCACCCGCTTTCGTCTAGACAGTAAAAAGGAAGCACTATGGCTATTGCTCACGCTGCATCGGGTGATCTGATTGACGTGCAGCCGCTAGGGGCAGGCTTGCGTCAGACGAGCTCGAGTACCCTGGTCAGGGCAAATCATCTCGAGGTGTTCAGGCTGGTATTGCCAGCCGGCAAGACTGCCCCGAATCACAAGGCCTGCGGCGCGATCACCATCCAATGCTTGGAAGGGGTGTTGGAACTCGACGCCCATGGACGAACACAAGTGCTGCGTGCGGGAAGCCTGGTCTACCTATCCGACGCAGTACCTCACGAGGTCAGGGCGCTGGAGGATTCATCTCTTCTCGTCACGGTATTGTTGAGGAGAGCGTGAACGCAGCGGTACCGGATTCACTATGTGTAGTCCGTTTGCATCTGTTTTGAGTTGTCACATTCCAAGGACACGCAAAATGAACTCATGCAGCACATCACATCCGGCCCATAGATTAGCGGGTTCGACTTTGTTTCATCCAAGCGATCGCTTAGTGGCGTGGCGGAACATAGCGAGCGGGTACTCGATGGAGCTTTGGTCGAAAGATTCCCCGCCAACGATCCCGTTGGCGTTCCTGCGTGTTGCCCAAGCTGGACATGTCGAAGGAAAAGGCGGGGGAGGCGAATCGTTTCACTTACTAGCCGTCGCAGCCCGGAAGAGCCGCTGCGTTGATATTGAAGGTGAGGCGCAAAATGGGAAACACTTGGATTGAAAATTGCAGCAGTGGCGACGGCGAAGACCTCGCAACGCGTGTTCTGGGGACTACGCTCGAGTGCGAGCACTGTCGTAGCGAGATTCCCGTAACCGCCGCGCTTAGCGTCGAGGGCGCGGACTACGTTTATCATTTCTGTGGCCCGTCGTGCGTCGAGGCGTGGTGCAGGGTGGCCCATGCACACGTCAAATGACAGTGCGCGGGCCGGCGTAATGCGTTCCGCACGGTGCGCCGAGACGGCTCGTATCCAATTTCTACTGCAGCGCAGCGGATCAACAGCCACCTTGATCTGGGTACGGAGGACGCTCGCGATTTATCGCCGCGCGGTGCTCGATCGCAGGCATTTTGCGCACCTTGCCGAATACCGCCTTAAGTTCATAGCTTCCTGTCTTGAATTCCGTCACTGGCGGGATGCAAACGGTGATGGCAGGGGCGGCGATGCCGCATAGCCCAAACAGGAGAGACGACCATGGCGAACCAAATCAGAAGGTGGAAAGCGGAACACGAAAACTTCGTTCGCCTTCTCG
Organism: uncultured Enterobacteriaceae bacterium; assembly: GCA_964565875.1. Taxonomy (GTDB): domain Bacteria; phylum Pseudomonadota; class Gammaproteobacteria; order Burkholderiales; family SG8-39; genus 2-12-FULL-64-23. The sequence goes on along the minus strand of CAZMGP010000025.1, from coordinate 20,912 downwards.
ATATTCTTGAGTTGCAAATCAGCTTATTTCACCGGGAAGCAGCGGTGAATTATGAGCTCATGCTCGATATCGTCTACTACCTGACGCAATACCCGGACCGGTTTCATCACCCCAGGGAAGATATTGCGTTCGCAAGACTTGCCGAACGGGACGCATCGGCTGAACTCTACGTGCGCGAGCTCCACGGTGAACACAGGGTGATCGCCACGTCGGGCATGAAACTGGTCGCGCAGCTAAACGCAATACTTTGTGATGGGATTTTGGCGAGGGAATCGATCGAAGCGAGTGCGGCGACTTATATCGTCTACTACCGCCAGCACATGGCACGGGAGGAGAAAGATCTATTTCCACGCGTCGAAGACGTTCTCAGCGATGCGGACTGGAAAATTGTGGGCGACGCGATAGCAGCGGAAGCTGATCCGCTGTTCGGCACAAGAATTGCGAACCGCTACCAGCAACTGCACCAGCAGATCATGCGCGGAACCAGTGCAAGCATTGCAAGCACCTGAGGCCTGTTGAAATGGCTGAAAGCGATAGGTTAATTAACATCAAAGTCCTGCGCTACCGACCGGAACAGGATGATGAGCCATTTTTCCAGACATTCACTGTGCCCTATACGGACGACATGTCGGTGCTGCAGGGGCTACAGCACATAAAAGACGATCTCGACGGCACTCTCAGTTTTCGTTGGTCATGCCGAATGGCGATCTGTGGCAGCTGTGGGATGATGATCAATGGCGTGCCCAAGCTTGCATGCCGGACATTTCTGCGCGGCTACCGAGGCAGATCGGTCCGGATCGAACCGCTGGCACACTTCGCGATCGAGCGCGATCTCGTGGTGAGGGTCGAGGGGTATATGAATAGGCTGGAAGGCCTCAAACCCTATTTAATCCCCAAGGCGCCGCGCGCGCTCGATCAGGCAGAGTATCTGCAGACGCCGGCACAACTGGATCGTTACAAGCAATTCAGCGGGTGCATCAACTGCATGCTTTGCTACGCGGCCTGTCCGCAGTATGGGATGGATCCAAAATTCATTGGCTCCGGGCACATGGCTCTTATCCATCGCTATAACGCCGATTCGCGCGACGGCGGGCGCAGCGAGCGCATGGATCAGGTAAACGAGGACGATGGTGTATGGGGCTGTACCGCGATTGGCTATTGCTCTGTCGTCTGCCCGAAACAGGTGGATCCCGCCAACGCAATAAATATGTACAAGATCGAGAGCACGATGGACTTTTTCATCGGATTCGTAACCCCGCGCGGATCGGGCAAATGAGCGAGCAGGGCGCGCAATGAGCGTTTTGTCTAGGGTCGCTCCTGTGGTGGAACTCTCAGCGAAGGACCTACCGGCGTTTTGCCCGAACCCTTCGATGCCGCTGTGGGCGTCGCACCCACGCGTTTTCCTAGATGTCGTCAACGAAAGCGAAGCGATGTGTCCGTACTGCGGGACGCGGTATCGCCTGAACTCCGGCGTTCATGTTAGGGATCATGAGTTCGATACGCGCAATTTGCACCAGCATCGCGAGCAGCGCGCGCTGCAGCTGGCTATTGAGCATCCGGCACCGGCCCCGCCGATTCACAATCCAGAAACGCCAAACTTGATCGCCGATGCGCTCGGCAACACGACACTCGAGCGAATGACACGATGGATGAGAAAGGGGCGATGAGCCAGGTCGAACCATGAAAGGGCATTGAATGCCACAGATACCTGTCACCTTCTTCGTTAAATACGCATCGAAGCGTGGTGCTGCGGGACAAATGCAGATGCACACGGTTGCGCTTGACAGACATTCGCGCAAATTGAACTCCTGCGTCTGGGTAAACGGAGCGCAGACGCGTTGAACGGCTCCACGGATACTCGCGGTTTGCGGCTCGCATTGGCTGCGTATCTCGTAGTTTTCGCGGCAAAGCTCGCGGCGTACTTCGCCTCGGGTGTCGTGGCGTTGCTCGCCGAATCGCTGCACACCCTGACCGACATCTTCATTTCCGCTTTTCTGCTAGTGGCAGCCGCCTATTCGCGCAAACAGGCCGATGCAACGCATATGTTCGGCTATGGTCGGGCACAAAACGTGGCAGCACTGGTTGCAGCGACTTTATTCATATCATTCACCAGTTTCGAGCTTTATCGGGAGTCGATTCCGCGCCTATTTGGCGGCTCGAGTCCCGAGTATCAGAGCCTGCCCTGGGCGGTTGTGGTGCTGATCGGCTCCATGCTGGTGGCCGCATGGCCGTTGGGTAGCCTTTTCCGGGGAAAGAACCGCGGCGCGGCGGCTAAGGCGCAACTGATGGAATTGGTCAACGATGAGGTCGGGCTGATTGCCGCGCTATTGGGGACGCTCGGAATTCTCTGGGGATTTCCGCTCGCCGACCCGCTCGCTGCCATCGCGGTGGCGACGCTGATCGCTTTCAACGCAATTGCGTTGTTCCGTGAAAACGCGAGTTTCCTGCTGGGAAGATCGCCGGGGACGGCTTACCTCGCGGAAATCGAGCGGCGCGCGCGAAGCGTTCCGGGCGTGCTGGCGGTGCGTGCCCTGCGCGCCGAATACGTTGGTCCCGACACCGTGCATGCCGGCATGCGCGTCGCGGTGAAGACCGGGCTCCCGGTCGAGGAGGCTACGCGCATCGCGGCCGAGGTGCATCGCGCTGTCCACCACGGGCAGCGCGCGGGCTATTGCTTTGTCGAAATTGAAGCCGAACCTGCGGCGCTGGTGTGAATGGGCTGCGTCCAAGCGTCGTCAGCAATGACGGAAAAACAAAATCCGCGGTCGCTTACCGCCAGCGGTGGTAGATCTCATGCACGGGCTCGCGGCAATGCGCCGCGCATTGAGGTCCTCCCGTAGCTGCTCGACACAATTGCTCCGGGACAAATAGTCGAGATTTTCCGTGGGTTCACAGATTCAGCGCGCGGGTGCGCTCATAGCATTTTCGCCTATTGGCATTGCGCATTCCTACCGTACGAGGTCGAAGCGTAAGATAGGCGTCATTGGCGGACGACGATCACGTCCGGATCGTCGGCGCACTCCAGAAGCAAAGTGCGCACCCGCTCTTGCCACAGGGCTTGGAACATATTTTCTTCGGCGGGCGTTGCCGTTCCGCTGAGGCAGCGCGGCAGTAGCGCGGGCAGGCGCGAATCTGCGCATAATCGATCAAGCCGTGCGCTTGCGGTCGCGTTGCCACCGGTATCCGTGCGCGTGAAGCGGATCTGACCCAGTAAGTCGACGCCGAAGATCAGCAGATTGCGGCGGTCGAAGCGCCCGCCGATGCCTTTGAAGCCGGTGTCCTGCGTCGCGCCGGTGATCAGGCCGGCCACGTTTGCGATGACGCCGGTGACGCCTGCGTCCCGGCTTTCACGCAACTCGACGCGGATGCCGCCGCGCTCGGGCAGCGTGTCGCGGTAGAGCGCCGCCAGCGCGGCGCGGGTCATCAGGTAGGCCGAGGCTACGGTCGGGCAGGAATGACCGGCAAGCTTCACCGCGTCGGCATAGCGGTATTCGATGATACCGTCCTCCGCTGCGCCGAGAAATCGGGCGAGCGGATCGCGCACGGTAATGCGCGGCGCGTCATCGAAAAACGTCGGAAATTGCATGGTTGGATTCTCCGTTGAGCCCGGCATGCTGCCGGGGATTGCAAAATTGACGACAACATTGTAAGATAGTATCTAATTACTTACTTTATGGCAACTCCGGAGATCCTATGACGGCGACAATAATCGACAGGCCGGTGCCACGCCAGCGCCTGATGAGCGACGAACGGCAGCGCGAAATCGTCGCCGCTGTGCTTGCGCTCGCGCGCGCGCGCGGACCCGATGCGATTACAACCCAGGCGATCGCCGACCGCATCGGCGTCACCCAGGGGGCGATCTTCCGCCACTTTCCGGACAAGGAGGCGATCTGGCTCGCGGTGTTCTCTTGGGTGCGCGCATCGCTGGGCGCGGTGTTCGCCGCGGCGACGGCCAAGGCTGCTACGCCACTGGCGAAGATCGAACAGGCGTTCCTCGCGCATGTGGCGTTCATCGCCGCCAACCCTGGCGTTCCGCGCGTGATGTTCCATGAGCTGCAATATCCGGGGGATTCGCCGCGGCGCGTGGAGGTGCGAGCGATGATGGCCGAGTATCGCAAGCGTCTGACCATGCTGTTTTCGCAGGCGCGAGCCGCGGGCGAGCTGCCTGCCGACCTCGACATCGCACTTGCGCCAGTGCTGTTCATCGGCGCGGTGCAAAGCCTGGTGATCCAGGCCGCCTTGGGCGGAGATGAGGCGGGCATGATGAAGCGCGCGCGGCGGCTGTTTCCGCTGTTGCTGCACGGCTATTGCGGACGGAGGAAAGCATGAAGCTGCCATTTGCGGGCAGGGCGGTGGCGGCGGCCGCGGTCGTCGTCGGCGCGCTGCTGCTCGGCTGGCTCGCGTCCAGCCATGGGCCGCTCGCGCCGGCCAAGGTGACGGTGGCGCGGGTGGAACAGGGCGCGCTGGTCGCCAGCACTTATGGCATCGGCACGGTCGAGGCGCGCCGCAGCTACGCGCTCGGCCCCACGCTGGCGAGCCGGGTCGCGCGCGTTCTGGTCGACCAGGGCGACGCAGTCCATGCGGGGCAACTCCTCGCCGAGCTCGATCCGGCGGATCTGGACGAGCGCATCGCGGGCGGGCGCGCCGCGGCGGAGCGCGCGGCGAGCGCAATCAACGCTGCAGAAGCGCAGCTGGCGGAAGCGCGCAGCCGCGCGCAGCTCGCCGGCGCCAGCGCGCGCCGCTATGCCGGACTGCGCGCACAGGGCTTCGTCAGCCAGGAAGCCAACGACGCCAGGCAGAACGACGCCAGTGCGGCGGGTGCGGCGGTGGACGCGGCAACCGCACAGCTTGCAGTGGCGCGGCGCGACCGCGAGCGCGCGCTGGCCGACGTGGCCGGGGTGGGCAAGCTGCGCGCACAGGCGCGGCTGCTGAGCCCGGTCAACGGCATCGTCAGCGCGCGGCTGGTCGAGCCCGGAACCACCATCGTCGCCGGACAGGCGGTGCTGCAGCTGATCGATCCGGCGAGCCTGTGGATCAAGACGCGCATCGACCAGGGCCAGGCGGGCGGCGTGCGCACCGGCCAGAGGGCACAAATCGTCTTGCGCTCCGATCCGAACCGCGCCTACGACGGCCGGGTCGAGCGCGTCGACTGGGTAAGCGACGCCGTCGCGGAAGAGCGCATCGTCAACGTCGCTTTCGCTGCGCGGCCGCAGTCCCTGTCCGTGGGCGAATTGGTCGAAGTGACGATACGCACCGCCGAACTGTCCAATGTGCGTTCGGTCCCGGCGGCGGCGGTGAAGCGGCGCGAACGACAGGAGGGCGTATGGGTGCTCGCCGCCGGGCGCACGGCGTTCCGGCCGGTCAAGGTCGGCATCATTACCCTGGACGGACGCAGTCAGATCGTCGACGGCCTGCAGGCAGGGGACGAGGTGGTGGTGCACAGCGAGCGCGAACTCAAGCAGGAGGCGCCGGTGAAAGTCGTCTCCGAAATCGTGCGCGCCGGATCATGATCAATCTCGCCGGTCGCGACATCCTGCATGGCTGGGGCAAGTTCGTGTTCACCGGCCTCGGGCTCGGGCTGCTGGTCGGACTGACGCTGTCGATGGCGGGGATCTATCGCGGCCTGGTGGACGACGGCAGGGTGCTGCTGACCAACGCCGGCGCCGATCTGTGGGTGGTGCAGCGCGATACACTCGGTCCGTATGCCGAGCCCTCCAGCGTGCGCGACGACGCGTATCGCGGGCTGCTCGGCATTCCCGGCGTGGCCGCGGCCGGCAACGTCACCTATCTCACCATGCAAATCCAGCATCGGCGCGGCGAAGTGCGCGTGATGCTGGTCGGCTACGAACCAGGTCATCCGGGCGAACCCGGCTATCTCGTCGCCGGCCGCCCGATTACGCGCGCGCACTACGAGGCGATCGCGGACCTGCGCAGCGGGCTGCAGCTGGGCGAGCGCATCCGCATTCGCCGCCACGAGTACACCGTGGTCGGGCTGACGCGGCGCATGGTGTCCTCCGGCGGCGACCCGATGATCTTCGTTCCGCTCAAGGATGCGCAGGAAGTGCAATTCCTGAAGGACAACGATGCGCTGGTAAACGAGCGTGCGCGCACCGCCGCCAATCCCGCATTCAACCGTCCCGGCGTGCCGGGGCTGCTCGAAGCGGTGCAGGCGAGCCAGGCAAGCAGCCACAGCGTCAATGTCGTGATGCTGCGGGTGGCGCAGCACGCGGACGAAGCCGCAGTGGCGCGCGAGATCCGGCGCTGGAAGCATCTGGAAGCCTATACGCGCGCCGACATGGACAAGATCCTGGTGGCGAAGCTGATTGCCACCTCGGCGAAGCAGATCTTCATGTTCCTGGTGATCCTTTCCGTGGTGAGCGGCGCCATCGTCGCCTTCATCATCTACACCATGACGCTGAACAAGGTGCGCGAAATCGCCGTGCTCAAGCTGATCGGCGCGCGCAACCGCACCATTGCCGGAATGATTCTGCAGCAGGCGCTCGGCCTGGGGGCGATCGGGTTCATCGTCGGCAAGACCGCGGCCACGCTGTGGGTGCCGATTTTTCCGAAGTACGTGCTGCTGCTGCCCGGAGACGCCGTCCTCGGGGCACTGCTGGTGCTCGCGATTTCGGCTCTGGCGAGTATCGTCGCGATCCGTGCCGCGCTGCGCGTGGATCCGGCGACTGCGATTGGGGGTTAAGGTGGAGCGTCCTGCGATCGAAATCAGCGGGCTCACCAAGCGCTACGGCGAGGGCGATGCCGCGGTCGACGCTCTGAAGGGCGTGGACATGATCGTGCAACCGGGCGAAGTCGTCGGCCTGATCGGCCCGAGCGGCTCGGGCAAAAGCACGTTGTTGAAATGCCTGGGCGCCGTGATCGAGCCGACGGCGGGCCGCATGGCGCTCGCCGGCGAGACGATTTACGACCACGGCTGGAAAGTGGCCGATCTGCGCGCGCTGCGGCGCGACCGCATCGGTTTCGTGTTCCAGGCGCCTTACCTGATACCGTTCCTTGACGTCACCGACAACGTCGCCGTGCTGCCGATGCTGGCCGGCGTACCCAATGCCAGGGCGCGTGAGCGCGCGCGCGAAATGCTGTCCGCGCTCGACGTCGCGCATCGCGCGCAGGCGCAGGTGCCGCAGCTCTCGGGCGGCGAGCAGCAGCGCGTCGCGATCGCACGTGCCCTGGTCAACCAGGCGCCGATCATTCTCGCCGACGAGCCCACGGCGCCGCTCGACAGCGCGCGCGCCCTGACCGTCATCCGCATCCTCAACGAAATGGCGCAGCGCTTCGGCACGGCGATCATCGTCGTCACCCACGACGAGAAAATCATTCCGACGTTCCGGCGCATCTACCATATCCGCGACGGCCGCACTTACGAGGAGGCCGGCGCGGCACGCGCCGCGTGATGCAGGGGAAGTGTCCGCGCCAGGGGCATCGACCGGCAGCGCGACGGGCGCACCCGGCGGGCAAGCGACGACTGGATACGGACGTACCATGTTGTCGGAACTTAATCTGTCCCCATTCGTTTAAGGGATGAGGTGATGGGTCTGCTGGCCTCCGATGACCCGGACGAAGACTGGGTAAAGCGCGCGCAAGCTGGCGACCGGAAAGCGTTTTCCGAACTGGTGCAGCGTCATCAGGACCGCATTTACCGGTATTTGCTGCGCATGTTGGGATCGCGCGACGACGCGCTGGAACTGACACAGGACGCCTTCGTCAAGGCTTGGCAGGCGCTGCCACAGTGGCAGCCGGAGGCACAGTTCCGCACCTGGTTGTTCCGGATCGCGAACAACACGGCGCTGGACGCCTTGCGACGGAGCAAGCTGGTCGAATTCGTGCCGCTGGAAAATACCTTCGACGCGGCCGCCGGAGGGCCCGATCCGGAGCGCCAGGCACAGGCCACGCAGGAGGTGCGGCAGCTGGAGGTCAGCCTGAATAAGCTGGGGGCAGAACACCGTGAAATACTGTTGTTGCGCGAGGTGGAAGAGATGTCATACGAAGAGATCGGACGCGTGCTGTCATTGAGCGAAGGTACGGTGAAATCGCGAATCGCGCGGGCGCGAGCGGCGCTGATGGACCTTCATCTGAAGAACAAGCCATGAATCCAGACGAACATTGCCCAAGGACCGAGGCGCTCTCGGCGCTGGTCGACAAGGAACTCGGCGAACCCGATCGTCTTGCGATCGAAGCGCATGCGCAGGGCTGCGCGATCTGCGCGCCGGTGCTGGCCGGATTCAGGCAGCTGCGCAGCACGTTTGTCGCGCTGCCCGAAATTGCGCCCGGCATCGATCTGGCGCCTTTGGTCGACCGGCGCATCGGCGAGCTCGCGGCTGCGCCGAAGCCAGGGCGGCAGCGGCTGCCGCGGCGCTGGCGCTGGTGGCAACTGGCGCCGGCCGCCTTGGGCGGTGCGATATCGCTATCACTTGGCGCCCAGTTGGGCAGCGCGCTGATTCTCGCGCCGCAGCCGAGAGTGCAGCCTGCGGCGCTGCAAATGGCTGCATTTGCGGCGAATCCTCCGGGCGCCTTATGCACGGCCGTGCAAGCCTGCGATCCGACGGGACGCTGAGATGAAACGTTACTGGCTGTATCTGCTGCTGGCGCTGTCGCTGCTCCTCAATGCCGGGGTGCTCGCCGGTGCCTGGTATCAATCCGGCCGCAGCGAAGGCGCCGCAGAAGTCGCATTCTTCGGCATGGGGCACGAGCGCGTGCCGGACTATTTGAAGCTCGATCAGACCCAGCGCGAGCGTTGGCATGCGATGGAGCGGGATTTCGTGAACAGTCTGAACAAAGCGGGGCGGGAGATTCACCAGCATCGCGAACGTTTGGTGCGCGCGATCTTTTCGACGCAGCCCGATGCGTCGGTCATCGAGCGCGAGCGCGCCGCGATATTCGCATTGCAGCAAGCGCAGCAGCGCAGCGTCATCGCGCAGCTGCTGAAGGAGCGCGAAATGCTCAACCCGGCGCAGCGGGCGGCGCTCGCCGATCTGCTGCTCGAGCAGGATTCGCGCAAGGCCGCCGCCGCGCAGCTCGCGCGCTGAACCACGCCCGCTGGGGAACTGGCGCTGCAGGTCGAAACAATCCTGGAACAAATCTCCCACGGCTTCGTTTAATCAGCAAGGCCCGGTCGAATCGGGACCGGCCGGGATGCACTGCGCACCGCAGCGCGTCCCGGCTTAGAACCAAGCCCATAACCTAAATTGGAGATTTGCAGATCATGAAAATGCATCAATTCACTGCCAAGGCCGCGGCCCTGGCGACGATCACGGCGGCACTGCTGTTTGCGGCAGGTCCTGCCTCGGCGCATTGCGACGGCGAGGACGGTCCGGTGATCAAGGCTGCGCAACAAGCCCTGGACAGCGGCAACGTGAATCGCGTGCTGATCTGGGTGCAACGCGACGATGAAACACAAATCAAGGACGCCTTCCGCAAGGCCGCTGATGTACGACGCTTGAACCCCCAGGCCAGGGAACTGGCCGACCACTATTTCTTCGAGACTCTGGTGCGGGTGCATCGTGCCGGCGAAGGTGCGCCTTATACCGGGATCAAGCCCGCTGGCCGCGACCTCGGTCCGGCAGTGGTGGCCGGGGACAAGGCGCTGACAACGGGAGCCGTACAGCCGGTGACGCAACTGCTGGCTCAGGCAGTGCGCAACAGCGTAGAGCGGCAATTCAATGACGTCGAGGCGAAGAAGAACTACGCCATCGACGACGTCGCCGCCGGGCAGAGTTACGTGAAGGCCTACGTCGAGTACATCCATTCGGTCGAACGTATCTACCAAGCAGCCGCCGAGCAGGCGCATGGCGAGTCCGAGCAATCGGCCCCCGCCGCGCACAAGCACTGAGTTCCCGGAAAATCTTTGAAGGAGACCGTCATGACTGTGCAAAAACTGTTGAAATCGCGCACGGCGCTGGCACTGCTTGCCAGCCTCGCGTATCTGTCCTGGTACGCCCTGGCCCGCCACTTCGGGCTCGATGATTCCGCCGGCATCCTGGGCGGCGATGCCCTGGGGCTGGGCACGGGCGGAATCGGACTGGTTTGGGCGATGGGGCATTGCGATACGCTCGACGGACCCGTAGTGACGCTGGCGCGAAAAGCGCTCGAGAGCGGAAATGTCAAGCTGGTCCTGCCCTGGGTGCCGGCCGCGGACGAGGGCGAGGTGCAAAAGACCTTCGAGCGGGCAAGAGCGGTTCGCAAGCTCGGAGGCGAGGCGCGCGTGCTCGCCGACACGCATTTTTTCGAAACCCTGGTACGTATACACCGCGCTGGCGAGGGCGCGCCTTTCGACGGCTTGAAGCCGGCCGGCCTCGATCTCGGACCTGCGGTTCCGGCCGCCGACCGGGCGCTTCAGACCGGCGCGCTCGAGCCAGTGGAAAAGCTGCTCGCGGAGGCGATACACAAGGGCGTGCATGCACACTTTGACGCCGCACTCGCGCGCAGCAATTTCGATCCCGACGATGTGAGGGCGGGGCGTAGCTACGTCGAGGCTTACGTGCCTTACGTGCACTATGTCGAGCGACTGTGGCAGGCTGCAGCCGGCGCCGCGCATGGTCACCATGCGCATCCGACCGCGGCGCAACATCACAGCCATTGAACGCGGCAGGAACAGGCATGCGCGGCAATCTAGAGGGATAGGGGTCGTGTCGGTCTGAGCGAGCGCTCAGCCCGGTTTGTTTGCACGGCCGACGGCCCACACCGCGGCCTCCAGGCGCGAGCGGAAGCCGAGCTTCTTGAGCAGGTTCTTGACGTGCACCTTGACGGTGGCATCGGTGATGTCGAGGCTACGCGCGATCAGCTTGTTGGATAGGCCGCGTGCCAGGCCGTCGAGGATTTCCTGCTCACGCTTGGTTAGCGTGGTGCTGTCGCGCTGGCTTGCCGTAGCTTCCTCGCGGATCGCACGTGCGAGCAGGCCGTTGAGCCTCTCGCCGATGACCGTGCTGCCGTTCAAGATTTGATCGATTGCGGTGAGCAGGTCCTCGGGCTCCATGTCCTTCAGCAAATAGCCGTCGGCGCCGGTGCGAATTGCGGTGACGAGATCGTCGGCGTTGTCCGAGACGGTTAGGATCACCACGCGGCAGTCGAGGCCGGCGTCGCGGATCCCCCTGAGCGTGTCGATGCCGTTCATGTTCTTCATATGTAGATCTAGCAGGATCAGGTCGGGATCAAGTTCGCGTGCCTTGGCAACACCTTGCCCGCCGTCCGAGGCCTCGCCAACCAGCTGCAGATGCGGGGCCATCGCGATTAACTGCGACACACCCTTGCGGAACAGGGGATGGTCGTCGATGATCAATATGCGGTTGCCTTCGCTCATGTCGTGACCACCGGTTCGACTGTGGCATGGAACGGCCCGCGCGGGTGAAATTCGAGTTCGACGCGCGTCCCGCCTTCCAGGCGCCGCGCCACGTTCAGCGTTTCCCCCAAGGTCGCAGCCCGATGGCGCCGAGCGCAATCCCCAAACGCACCACCAGCGATTCGGCGAAAAAGCGACGGCCGATTTTCATGATGTGCGCTCCCGGACTGCGCTACGCAGCGCTCGGAGTGGAAGATCAGGTTGTTATTTTGCCCGTTTCGCCGGATTCCGGCCATCGTGGAGCGCGCGGAGGCGCGCTGTGCGTATCAACGCGCGTGGAAACAGGCAGAGGCGTTTTGCGCGTCGGGAATCCAAATCTGCGGGCATCCGACTCGTGCGAAGACTGCGCTAGGGCGCGTCTGGCGCGAACGTTTCCTTGGATTGCATCGCGTCGAATTCGGACGCGTTGATCAATCGATGCGCCAGGGGAAAGACTACGTTGTCCTCGCGGAAAACATGCAGCCGCAGCATTTCGAGCAGGATCTTGCCTTGCTCCAGCGCCGCATCGAGCACGGTCAAGGCCGAGCGCTCATCCGGCAGGCGAAATACCAGCCCGAGAAAATTTACCACCACCGCAGCGAGTTGCACCGCCTTGAGGTGCTCGTTTTCCATGACGTCGGTCGCTGTCACGGGAACGCTGCCTTTGCCGTGTTCGCCGCTGGCGACTAGGCGCAGGTGCAACAGCGGAAACAGGATCGCTTCTTCGCGCCGGCTGTGCGCGACGAATTCCTGGTCGAAATAGCTGAAGAAAGCGCGCAATTTGGCGTCCGCATCCCGGCTGTATCCTTGCTCTTGAATCGCGCGTATGGCCTCCTCGAAAACGTTCAGTTCGTGCAGGAAGCGAACGTGCTCGTCCCGCAGTTGGCGCAGAAAAGGATGCATCGCTTCCGCGGAGACCTGTTCCAGGTTCGGCGGTGAGTACGCGTCGGGCGGATCCAGGGGCGACAAGCCCTGCGGATGTGCCGGTCCACGCTCGGACTGTTTGCGTACCGGATCGATGCGCTTGAGCAGTTGCAGGTCCATGATGTTCAGTTGTTCCGCGGTGGGGTTGCGGACCAGGCCGTTGCCGGCGAGCGCGTGTGCTTGCGGTCCCAGTACCAGAGAACTTGCTGATAACCGCGCCAGGTATAGTGGAAAGGAGCCACGAGGAAATGCACTAGACGGGTGAATGGAAACACGCCCAATAGGACGAAGGCGCCGACGACGTGCAGCTTGATCACCGTCGGCAGCGCGCCGACGGCTTCGATGCGCGGGCTGCCTTTGACGATCGACAAGAGGTAGGGAGACAGGTCTGCCGCGAACCAAGTGGATCCCCAGCGATAACCCAAGGCGACCCAGAGTCCGAGCAGGAATTGCGCGATCAGCAGGATTTCAATAATGAAGTCCATGCGGCTGGTTACCGCCTTGAGGCGCGGGTAAAGAATGCGTCGCGCCAATAGACCGAGCATGCCGAGGAAGACGCAGAGTCCGAAGGTGAAAGCAAGCGTTTCGTGGATCACCAGGCGCAGCGGGTCGCTGTTCCAGGCAATGACTGCCGAGGGCAGCAGGAACGCGAGCAGGTGCTGCAGGAACAGCGCGAGGACCCCCCAGTGAAACAGCAGCGCCGGCAGGCGAATGCCGCGCCCGTCGAGAAACTGCGAGGACAGACTGGAATACGAAAAGCCGTTTGTTGTGTAGCGATAGACGCAGCCGACGACGAAGGTCGCAACGGCTGCATAGGGCAATGCCGCAAACAGAAAATTGTTGAGCAGATCCATGCGTGATCCTCCTTGCGCTTAGGCGTCGCAGCCGCTGTTCGCCGGGTTGGCGTTGCGTTCTATGTCCATTTCCCTCTCCACCAGCCGCAGGAAATCCACCGACTGCGGGCGGCAGCTCCACTCCGACAGGCGGTTGATCGTCGGCGTCATCCGGAAATCCGCCTCCAGTACGCGCAACACCGTTTTGAGCGCGCGGCAATAGATCGTCGCGTCGCCGCCGCGTGCCGGGTCGATCAGCGTCTTGTAGTGTTTGCGGTAGTTCGCGTTCTTGCTCTCGATGCGTTCGGGGTCGAACTCCCGGATCATCAGCATCAGCGCCGGCACCAGAATTTGTTCGACCAGTTCACCCAGCAATTCCTCGTCTTCGAGCCGCGGCACCAGCCGCAGCAGGTTGGGCAGGTAGTCGGCGAGTTCGCCGCGGCAGTCGTTCTGCGCGCGCTGGTGTTCCTGATTCAGTTTGGACAGAAGGGCACCGCGCTTGTAGTCGTCTCCGAACAGGACATAACCGACGTCGAGCGTGGTCAGCGACTGCACGTCGAAGGTGCGCGTGTGCAGCTCCTGCAAATCGAGCACGCTGGCGGGAATTGCGTCGAGAAATTGCCCCAGCTCGGTGGCGGCTTCGAAATAATTTCCGTCCAGGCGAGTGCGCAAGGCCTGTGCGCGGGCTGCGAACTGCGGCCCGGGAAATTCGAGCAATGCAGCCAGATCGTCGTAATGTTTGTAGTGCATATCGGCTCACAGCCCCCGGTCCGAGGTTCCTTCCCTGAAGCCGAAGCCGCTGTTGCCTCTTCGGTCTCCGGTGAATTCGAGCATTTCGACGGCATGTTCGCGGTGCGCCGGCGGAATATTGAAGCGGTCGTCGAACTTGGCCAGCGAAGTGAGGTAGTAGATGGCGTCGGCGATCGCCGGCGTGTAGCCGGCGGCGCGCAGCGCGTCTAGGGCTTTTTGTTCGGTTATGTCGCCGACGGTTTTCCAGCGTCTATAGGTGCGGATCGCCCAGAGCTTTTTCAGCCTGTCCTTGACCTTGTCTTCGTCGCCGGCGCTGAACAGATTCGCCAGGTATTTGAGCGGCAAACGTGCCTGATCGACGGAGCCCCAGAGTTCTTCGGTGCTGGTGTCGTAGAGCCAGGCGTCGTCCCATACTTTGGCGATCGGGTCGAGTTTGGCCGCCTGTTCGCGATGACTGACTTGTTTTACCGTCGCCATCACCGGAAGCAACGGCGGCACATAGAATAGCATCGGCAGCGTCCTGAATTCCGCGTGCAGAGGCAGGGCCAGTCCCCATTCCTTGACGAATCTATACACGGGCGAGGTCTGCGCCGCCTGCAGGGTGGAATCCGCGATGCCGTTCGCTTTCGCCGATGCGATCACCTCCGGGTCGTGGGGATCGGCGAGCATGCTCAGGTGGTGATCGATCAAGTCCTTTTCGGCGACCGCGGCCGTGTCGTGAATGCGGTCGGCGTCGTACAGCATCACGCCCAAGTAGCGTATGCGGCCGACGCAGGTATGCATGCAGGCCGGCGCCAGGCCGGCTTCGATGCGCGGGTAGCAGAGTATGCATTTCTCCGATTTGCCTGCATGCCAGTTGTAATAGGTCTTCTTGTACGGGCAGGCGGTGACGCACATCCTCCAGGCGCGGCACACTTCCTGGTTGATCAGGACCACGCCGTCTTCGCCCCTCTTGTATATTGCGCCCGAGGGGCAGGACGCGACGCAAGCCGGGTTCAGACAGTGATTGCACATGCGCGGCAGGTAGAAGAAAGCCATGCGCTCGAGCTGAAACATGGCTTCCTGCTCGGCCTCGGACAGATTCGTCAGGTTTGGATCCTTGCGCGCGAAATCGGGCGATCCGCCCAGATCGTCGTCCCAGTTCGGTCCCATCTTGATGTCGATAGGTTTGCCGGTGATCAGGGAAATCGGCCGGGCAGTGGGCTGATCGTCGCTCGCCGGGGATTCGATCAAATCCAGATACTTGTAGGTGAACGGTTCGTAGTAATCGTCGATGACCGGCATATTGGGATTGTGGAAAATGTTCAACAAGCCCTTGCGCTTGCCCGCCCCCTTGAGTGCGATCTCGCTGCCGACTTTCTCCCAGCCGCCCTTGTAAATGCTCTGGTCTTCCCATTTCGTCGGGTAGCCGGTGCCGGGTTTGGTTTCGACGTTGTTCCACCACATGTATTCGGCGCCCTTGCGATCGGTCCAGATGTTTTTGCAGGCGACCGAACAGGTATGGCAACCGAGGCATTTGTCGAGGTGAAACACCATCGCGATTTGTGAACGGATATCCATGATTTGTCTTCCTCGGAGTCTGTCTTAGAACACGACCTTGTCCATCGTTCTCACCGTGACGTGCGTTTCGCGGTTCGATGCGATGGGGCCCCAGTAGTTGAAGTGATATGAGAACTGGCCGTAACCGCCGCAGAGCAGGTTCGGCTTGAGGTGCACCCGGCTGAAGCTGTTATGCCCGCCGGCGCGCTTGTTGCCGCGCACCTGCGACTTGGGTATACCTACGGTGCGTTCCGGCACGTGGTAGACGATGCACACGCCTGGCGGGATGCGCGCGCTGACGCAGGCGCGCGTGCAATACACGCCGTGGTCGTTGTAGACCTCGACCCAGTCGTTGTCCTGGATGCCCAGTTCGGTCGCATCCTGCTCGCTCAGCCAGCAGGGCTCGCAGCCGCGCGACAGCGTTTTCATGCGCAGCGTGTCGCCGTAGGTCGAATGGATTTTCCATTTGCCGTGCGGCGTGAGGCAATTCAGCACTTTTGCGGCGCCGTCCTTCAGTGTCTCCTTTAGATCGCCGTAGAACTCGGGGCGCGGCGAGGGCTTGTAGGTCGGCAGGTTCTCGCCGTAGGCGATATACATTTCGTGGTCGAGATAGAAATGCTGACGTCCGGTCAGCGTCCGCCAGGGCACCAGCCGCTCGACGTTGTAGGTATAGGCGGCGTAGGCCCTGCCGCCGTTCATCAGGCCGGACCACAGGGGCGAGGTGTTGTAGCGGCGCGGTTGTGCCTGCAGATCGGCATAGCGTATGCGTACGTCCTGGCTGCCTTCGGCGAGGTCGGCCAATTGAAGGCCGGTCTTCTTCTCCATGTTGCGGTAGGCGCGCAGGTTCAGCGCGCCGTTGGTGAGCGTGGACAGATGCAGAATCGCATTGATCGCCGAAGTGACTTCTTTCAGCGAGGGATAGGTCTTCCCGCCGACCTGTTCCACCGGGAAGTGCTGCGACGCGAGCATGGCGTCGTACTCCTCGGCGCACAGGTAATGGTTGCCATGCGCACCCAGTCCCTGGGTCTTGACGTTTTCGCCCAGCGCAATGAATTTGTCGTAGAGCTTGGTGTAGTCGCGCCGCACCACGGCGAGCTTGTGCATGGTCTTGCCGGGGACGGCCTCGCATTCCCCTTTGTACCAATCCTTGATCCGCGGTTGCGAGATCTCGTCCACGCTGTCGTGTGACAGGGGTGCCGCCACGATATCGGTCTGCGGCTCGGGCAGGTATTGCTTCGCCGCCTCGCTGGTCACCCGCGCCAGTTCGCGGAAGATGTCCCAGTCCGTTTTCGATTCCCATACCGGCGCGATCGCAGCCGACAGCGGATGAATGAACGAGTGCATGTCGGTGCTGTTCATGTCCGCTTTCTCGTACCAGGAAGCCGCCGGCAGCACGATGTCGGCGTACAGGGCCGAGGAATCCATGCGGAAGTTCAAGTCCACGACCAGGTCCATTTTCCCCGTGGGCGCGACCTCGTGCCATTTGACTTCCTGCGGACGCTCGTCGGAGTCCATCGCGATCGCGTTCGAGTGCGTGCCCAGGTAATGCTTGAGCGCGTACTCATGGCCTTTCATGCTGCCCATGATCGCGTTGCCGCGCCAGATGTACCAGACGCGCGGATGGTTCTCCACCGCCTCGGGGTCTGCGACCGCATATTCGAGTCGCTTCGACTTGAGCTGCTCCAGGACGTAATTGGCGATGCCCGCATCGTCTTGCGCTCCCTGTGCAATGGCTTCCCGACCCAGATCGAGAGTATTGCGTTTGAACTGCGGGTAGAACGGCATCCAGCCGTTGCGCACGGCCGTGAATACGGTGTCCGCGGTGTGCTTGTCCGTAATGGCGTTTTTCGGCACGGTGTTGTAGGCGGAGTACTGCCCGTCATAGCGGTACTGGCAGGTGTTGATGTAGTGCCACAGCGGGCCTTGCTGCAGGCGCACCGCGCCTTGCCAGTCCCTGCCCATCGCGAGCGTGCTCCAGGAGTCCTGCGGCGCAAGCTTCTCCTGGCCGACATAGTGGTTCAAGCCGCCGCCGTTGCGGCCGATGCAGCCACTGAGCATCAGGGCCATCGCGCCGGCGCGATACATCAGATTCGAGTGATACCAATGGTTGATTCCGGCGCCGATGATGATCATGCACTTGCCGCGGGTCGCCGCAGCCGTCTCGGCCCACTCGCGCGCGAATTGCAGCACGGTCCTGGAGTCCACTCCCGTAAGCACTTCCTGCCAGGCCGGCGTGTAGGCGGCATCCTTGTCCGTGTAGTCTGTGGGATAGTCCCCGGCCAGTCCGCGGCCGACGCCGTATTGCGCCATGATCAGGTCGTAGACGGTAGTCACCGCAAGTTTGCCGCGCAGGGTCTCGACATACTTCACCGGAACGCCTCTAAGCGCCTTGCGCTTCAGGCCGAATTCGGTGAACTCGGTGCTGAGCACCGCATCGTGCCTGTCGAGCAGGCTGAGCAGCGGATCATAGGGCTGGTCGTCGATCGAGTTCTCCAGCTTCATGTTCCATTTGCCGGGCTCCTTGCCGTGACGGTGACCCATGGCGCCCTTGGGGACGACCAGTCGGCCGGATTGCTCGTTGAGATTCAGAAATTTCCACTCGCCGTTCTCGATGTCCTTGAATTCGGCGAGCTCGCCTGCGCGCAGCAGGCGTCCTGGTTTGTAGTGCTCGCCCTCGGGCTCGAGCACGACCAGGTAAGGGCTGTCGGTGTAGCGCTTGGTGTAATCGAGGAAGTAGGGCGTGCGCCGATCGTGGTGGAACTCTTTCAGAATCACGTGGGAGACCGCCATCCAGAAAGCGCCGTCGCTGCCCGCGTGCAGCGGCACCCACTGGTCGGCGTACTTCGTGAGCATGTTCAGATCGGGCGCAAACACCACCGTCTTGGTGCCGTTGTGCCGCGATTCCGCAAAGAAATGGCAGTCGGGCGTGCGCGTCATGTTTAGGCAGGCGCCCATATTGGCAATCATTTTCGCGTTGTACCAATCGGCGCTTTCGGCGACGTCGGTCTGCTCGCCCCAGATCTCCGGGAAAGCCGGCGGCAAGTCGCAGTACCAGTCGTAGAAGGAGAGATTCACGCCGCCGAACAGCTGGAGAAAGCGGCTGCCTGCGGCATAGCTGAGCATGGACATGGCGGGAATCGGCGAGAACCCGATGACCCGGTCCGGGCCGTATTTCTTCGCAGTATGGATGTTGGCGACGGCCATGAGCTCCATCAGTTCGTCCCATGAGGCGCGCCTGAAACCGCCTTTGCCGCGCGCGTTCTGGTAGCGGCTGCGCTGTTCCGCATCGTTCTGCAGCACTTCCCAGGCCTTGAGTGGATCACCGGTGCGCTCCTTCGCCGCGCGGTAGGCGTCGATCAGCGCGCCGCGAACCAGCGGGTACTTGATGCGCAGCGGACTGTACAGGTACCAGGAAAAGGAAATCCCGCGCTGGCATCCGCGCGGCTCGTACGGCGGCAGCGAATCCTCCAGCAGCGGATAGTCCAATTGCTGCGTTTCCCACACGACGATCCCGTCCTTGACGTGGATCTGCCAGGAGCAGCCGCCGGTGCAATTGACCCCGTGCGTGCTTCTGACGACGCGGTCGTGCTGGAAGCGATTGCGGTAGAACTCTTCCCATTTGCGGGTTTCCGGTGCGACGATGTCGGTGATCCAGCCCATATGTTTGCCTCTGTGGTATCTAGCTAACAGCGGTTAGATGCTTACGCCTACTCGGACTCGAGCTGGCGGTCGTAGATGTCCTGATTCACGCAGCGCTTCTTCCTGCGGCCACCAATTAGCGAAAAGAAACCCGTCAGCACGATTACGCCGCCGACACCACCGGAGAACAAGCTCCATCCCTGATTGCTGGCCGAGTGCGAGGCGGTGTCCGCGCGCGCATGCTGCAGGAATCCGACCAGCGCTCGGATTTCGGCCGGAGTGAGCGCTTTGCCATCATAGGCGGCCAGCATTACCGGAAAGGGTGTCTCTGTAAGCATGGCAGTCAGCCCTTCAGCACCTGCGCGCTCGAAGGAATCGGTAAGGTCCGCAGCGAGAATGCCGCCCCCGGCAGTCCCGCGCAGATTCACGTGGTGGCAGGCATTGCACGCCGGGCCGCCATTGGCGAAACGAACTCTGCCCTCGAATAGTCGCTGCCCGACGCGGATTTCCTCCGGCGTCGCGCCGGCGGCGGCGTCCGCGGACGCCTTGGCTGCCGTGGTGCCGGCCTGCGCGCCCTGCAGATATGCAGTTATCGCTTCGGCCTCGGGCTGACTCACACCGAGCATAGGCATGCTCGGCCCCAGGCCGGCGCTTTTTGGATCCATGATGGCAGAGGCGGTCCACTCCTTGCCGCGCTTGGCGACGACGTCCTTGAGGTCGGGGCCGAATTTCTGGCCGCCGCCGACGCTGTGGCACGCGGCGCATTTGGCCTCGAACAGCGCCGCGCCATCCGCGGCCGCGGCAATTCCCGCTCCGCCCGCGTACCAAGCGGCCATGAGCAGAACCGCGAACAGTCCGCGTGCCAACCAGAATTTCGATGTGTCGCTAAGCGTCTCGCTTTGCGTGTGATCGCGCATGCCGTCCTCCTGTCACACTGTTGCAATCGTCGCAGCGTGGTCCTCGTCTTTGCGCCTACTTTGCGCGCGAGGTTTTGAAGCAATCGCTTTGACTCAACGACTTTAGCTTGACGTATGCGCGAAAACAACGCGGTGCGCGCGCTTTATTTGGTATTACTCAGATTGGGCCGATGGATGACCCAAACAGCGGCCCCAACTTTTAACGATTGCCTGCAAAACCAACAACGGCGTGCTATTCCAGGTGATTGCCATCGCACATGCGGCTACTACCAAGTAGGTAGGACACCGCGGTTTTTCCTCTTTTCCCGCCTACTTCTTCCGCGCGGATTGTGCACGCTTAGACTGGTTCCAATTTCAATTGCCGATTGAGGCCGAGAAGGTTGCCTGTACAAATCGCAATGAGCGTAGTGCATTTGGTGCGGTCACCTGCTGCGCGATCATTCGTCGCGGAAAGATTGTCCAGGGCGGACACTAGACTAGCTGCGCCGCAGTTGTCCGACGCATAGTGTGTTGAATGCTGCCGAAACCAGTTCGCCAAAGTAGCCGTTCGGCCTGGCGAGCCAGATCAACGTTAGGATTTGACGGCATTGCGGAAGCTGATGGAACGAAGCACTCGCGGCAGCGATGGTGAGTCGCGAGCGGACGCTAAGCGCGGCTGCATTTCGGAGCAGTTGGCGTCGATGACTGCCGATGTGGCCCGTCTTTATGAGTGAATCTAAATTGAGTTTGCTTGAGCTGTGGGGGAAATCGCGCAAATGTTGGGCGACCTTTCCGATGGGCTCGCGGCGATTCAGTCACTACTTTGTTGTACTATTGACGAAACACGTAATCTGTAGAATCAGACTGTTACGCTGGCTGCGGCGTCCTGTTCGTAGTACAGCTAGTGGTTCATAAGCCATTGAAGATCAAACGGAAGAATGAGCCGCGCACGGTAGGCTACGAACCAAGGGGTCGTGGGTTCAAATCCTGCCAGGCGCGCCA
>CAZMGP010000024.1:0-72649 GCA_964565875.1 uncultured Enterobacteriaceae bacterium | reverse complement strand
GCGATCTCCTGGTAGGCCTGCACCTGGTCGGCGACCGTGCCGCAGAACATCTCCTGGCTGAATGCCTGGTTGACGTGCGCGTTGTCGGCGGCGGCTTTGTAGCGCGGCGGCTCGGTGACCGCGAGGTGCAGGCAGAATAGCGAACGCCCGCGCGAATGGTAGTGCTTCACCCGCGTCGCGAAGGAAGCCGGCAGGTGCTCCTCGCCGACCAGTTTCAGGAAGCTCTTCTTCGGCTCGACGTTGGTGATCACCGCCTTGCCCGCGTCGATGCGCGTGCCGTCCGCGAGCTGCACGCCTGTAGCCCGCTTGCCGCGCATGAGGATTCTCTCGACCGGCGCGCCGGTTTTCACTGTGCCGCCGCTGCCTTCGACCACGCGCCGCAGTCCCTCGGCGAGTTGCTGCGAGCCGCCGACGCAGATCGGCGCCTCGGCCTTGAGTATGCGGAACAGGCAGATCCAACCTTGCCCGAACTGGTCCGGAGCGAAACCGAGCACGGTCATACGCGCGAGGAAGTGCACTTTCACCTGTTCGCTTTCGAACAATTCGTCCAAGAGCTGTACCGGGGTGCAGGCCTGCCATTGCATCAATGCCCGGCCCTCTTCGGACTTCTCCAACTCGGCCGTCTGCAGCGAAGGCGCGAGCGGCGGCGAGTACATCAGCGGTAGGTAGGTCGAGTCGATGAATTCGCCGTAGTCTTCCACCAGCTGGGTGAAGGTCCTCGCATCGCGCGCCGAGAAGCGGGCGATCTCGGCTGCCATTTGCGCCGTGTCGCGATACATGACCAGGCACTTGTGGTCGGGGAAGATGGTGCCGCGCAGCTGGTCAGGATAGACGTATTTCACGCCGTGGCGTTCGAGCTCGAGGTCGCGGTACACCGGGCTCAAGGGGATATGAGTGTGGACCGTCGAGCAGATGTTGTGCTTGAAGCCGGGCAGCGTCGCTTCCGCCGTGTGGCAGCTGCCGCCGACGCGATTCTTGCCCTCCAGCACCAGCACGCTCGCCCCGCCCCGCGCCAGATACCCAGCGCAGGCAAGACCGTTATGCCCCGAGCCGATCACGATGAAGTCGTAAGCCATGCCGTCTCCTTTGAGTGAATCTCGTACGTGAGTAGGTAGCCGTAGGCAGCGTGCTTATACTCCCTAAGGCCGCAGGAAGCCGAGCACCACCTCGGTCATGTGCGCAAGGCGTGCCGCGCGTTCCTTAGGCGCGAGCAGATTGCGGCGAAAGATGGCGGAGAGCGTGTGCCGGTTGGACAGGTAGAAGTAGCTCAGGCTCGCGACGGTGATGTAGAACTGCACCGGATCGACGCCGTCGCGAAACGCGCCGGCGGCTGCGCCGCGCTCGAGCATGCGCCGGATGAGGTCGATCAGCGGCGAATGCAGCTCGGCCACGATTGCCGATTCCTTCAAGTGGCGCCCCTGGTGCAGGTTCTCGCTGTTCAACAGGGTGATGAATTCCGGATGCGCGAGCTGGAAGTCCCAGGTGAATTTCACCAGCCGGCGCACCGCCTCCACCGGCTCGACCCGATCGAGCGCGAGCTTCTTCTCTGCCTCGCGGATGATGCCGTAGGCGCGCTCCAGCACCGCCAGGAACAGCTGGTCCTTGCTGCTGAAGTAGTAATAGAGCATGCGAATGTTGACGCCCGCTTGGGACGCGATCCTGTCCACCCGCGCGCCGCCGAGGCCGGAGCGGGCGAATTCCTGCGCCGCCGCATCGAGTATCTGCACCCGCGTGCGCTCGGGGTCGCGTGTCGCCGGCCGCTTGGCCGCACGTTTGGCTCGGCGGCCGGCCTCGACCGATACGGATTGCAAAGGGCCACCTTTGAATTATGTAATTACTTAATTTATGCCACCCTGGCCGGGCAAAGTCAACCCTGCGCGGCTTCCGAATAAGGAAGGCGTACCCCGCGCTCTACGGGAAAACCCTGACTGGGAAAATCGGCCGGATGGACCGCCGCAGCTCGGCTCCAGGCTAGAATGCGGTCAGAAGAAAAAAAACCGACAGAAGGAGACGCGCATGGCCTACGTCAAAGTGACGGACCTCGCCTTCGGCCGCCTGCAATCGCCGAGCCTGGACGAGGCCGAAGAATTTCTCTTGCGCTTCGGCATGGTGCGCGCCGCGCGCACCGCCGATGCGCTCTACAT
This sequence comes from uncultured Enterobacteriaceae bacterium, assembly GCA_964565875.1. GTDB lineage: Bacteria > Pseudomonadota > Gammaproteobacteria > Burkholderiales > SG8-39 > 2-12-FULL-64-23. The sequence continues at coordinate 70,505 of CAZMGP010000024.1, read as the reverse complement.
GCGCGGCACCGATCCCAATCACCACCTCCACGTCACCCATCTCGGCCCCTCCAAGTTCATCGGGCTGTGCTTCTTCGTCGACGACGAGGACGAGTTGAAGCGCTTCAGCGAAGCGCCGGGCGCCGCGGGCATCGAAAACGTCGACGAGCCAGGCGGCGGCAAGCGCGTGCGCCTGACCGACCCGCTCGGCTATCAGATCGAAGTCATGTGCGGCATGCAGCAGCTACCGCAATTGCCGGTGCGCGACAACACCGTCAATACCGGCGAGGACAAGCTGCGCCGCGCCGGCGTGTTGACGCGCCTGCAGCGCGGCCCTTCGCAGGTCAAGCGCGCCGCACACGCGATGGTCATGACCTCGAACGCCAAGGAAAGGATGAAGTGGTACCAGGAGATGCTGGGCCTGGTCTGTTCGGACGAAGTCTATGTGGAGGGCGACAAGAACAAGGTGATCGCGAGTTTCAACCGCTGCGACCGCGGCGAGACCTACGTCGATCACCACACGCTGGTGTTGATCGAAGGTCCGCGCACGGGCATCAATCACCTCTCCTTCGAAGTGCAGAACATCGACGACGTCATGCTCGGGCATCAGCATCTCGAGCAGGCCGGCAAATACCGGCATGCCTGGGGCGTGGGACGGCATGTGCTCGGCAGCCAGGTCTTCGATTACTGGAACGACCCTTGGGGGCGCGTGCACGAACATTGGGCCGACTCCGACGTGCTCAACATCCACGCTGCGGCGAACCTCCTGCCGGCCGAGGAAGGCCTCGATTCGCAATGGGGCGAGCCGGCGCCGCAAACCATCATCACTCACGCGATCACCTGATCCGTCCGCTGTCCGCGTTACCGAAGGCACGCCGCTGCGGCGCGCGCAGCATTTAATTCGCCTGTCGGATTGAAGCGAAGCTTTGCGCGAATTCCGTATGGACAGTCCCGGCTCGCTACGGAATACTAGCGCGCGATCATCGGTCGCAATCTTCTTCTACAGGCAAGGAAATCCAAATGAAGCAGGAGCGCAGTTGGAAATCGCAGTTAGTAGCCGTCTTCTCCGCATTGTTCGTGGCCGCTGCCGCCGTCGATGCCGTCGCGGCCGACATTTATCCGGCTAAGCCGGTAAAGATCGTCGTGCCCTACACCCCGGGCGGCGGCGCCGACATCCTGGCACGCACGCTCGCTGCGGCACTTTCACCGAAGCTGGGACAAAACGTGATCGTCGAAAACCGTCCGGGCGCGAACACCATCACCGGCACGGAATTCGTTGCGCACGCGGCGCCCGACGGCTATACCTTGATGCTGACCCCGGCTTCGTTCGCGATCAATCCGAGTTTCTATAAGCTGCCTTACGACACCGTCCACGGCTTCGCCCCGGTCGCGCTGGTGGCGCTGGTGCCCTTGCTGCTCGTCACCAACCCCAAACTTCCGGTGAATTCCGTCACCGATCTCATCGCGCTGGCAAAGGCGCAGCCGGGAAAGCTGACTTTCGCTTCCTATGGCAGCGGCAGCCCGGCGCATCTCGCCGGCGAATTGTTCAAGAGCATGACCGGTGTCGATATGCTGCACGTTCCCTACAAGGGCAGCGCGCCGGCGCTCTCCGACATCGTGGCCGGCCACGTGTCCTTGAGTTTCAGCAGCATGTCGCCCGCCGTGCCCCTGGTGAAATCCGGCCGCCTGAAGGCGATCGCCGTCACCACCCCCAAGCGCGTCTCGGCGATGAAGGAGATTCCCACCGTCGGTGAATCCGGCGTTCCCGGCTACGAGGTGCAGGCCTGGAACGGCATCGTCGCGCCCGCGGGGACGCCCAAGGATGTGGTGGCGAAGCTGAACAAGGCCATCGCCGACATCGTCGCCACGGGCGAATTTCGCGAGCGGATCAGCGCGCAAGGTTTCGAACCGGACAGCTCGACACCGGAAGATTTCCGCGAACTGATCGAGCGCGACATCGGCAAATGGGCGAAGGTGATCAAGGAATCCGGCGCAAAACCGGATTGAGCCTCTGTCCCCGGGGCCAGGCGCCGGCCGCGGTAGGCGCTAGTCGCCGCGTCCCTTGAGCCAGCCTGCCGCCTTGTAGGCGGGATCGGGATAGCTGTAGAAGCCTTTGCCCGACTTGATGCCCAGTTCCCCTTTGGCGATCTTGTCCAGGATCAGCTTCGGCGGGGCGTCGGACAAGTCCCCCGATTCGCGCTGGTAGACCATTTCGATATCGCGTACGACATCCAGTCCGACGGCGTCCATCATGCCGAACGGGCCGGCAGATGCCCCGAAAGCGATCATCCACGCCCGGTCGACGTCCTCGTGCGAGGCGACGCCGTCGTCGACGAGATGCAGGCATTCTTTCTTGATCGCCCGCCACACCCGATTGAAGACGAAGCCGGTGCTTTCCTTCAGCACGCTCAGGGGCGTGAGATCGAGCGACTGCACGAAGCGGCGGGCGCGCTGCATGGTCTCGGCTGAGGTCTGCGTGCCGGCCATCAGCTCGACCATCGGCCGCCGCCACATGTGCGAATAGAAATGCAAGTTGAGCACCCGATCCGGCCGCCCGGTGGCATCCTCGATGGCCGATATGCGCAGCGAAGAACTGTCGCTGGCGAGAATCGTATGCGCCGGACAAAGCCGGTCGAGCAGGCCGAAGGTCTCACGCTTTACTTGGAGTTGTTCGGGAACGTTTTCGATCACCAGGTCGGCATTTGCCACTGCCTCCTGCATGTCGTTCGTACCATTGATCCGCTGCAGAATGCGCTGGACTTCCTCTTCGCTCATCTCGCCGCGCTCGCGGCGCTTGGCTAATTCCGCTGCCTGCATTTGCGCAGCCTTTTGCAGCGTGCGCTCGGAGCGGCTGTACAGGCGCACTGCGTAAGCATGCACGGCGCAATGCAGAGCGATCTGCGCGCCCATGGTGCCGGCGCCTACGACCGCGATCACGGCAAACGGCTTTTCGGACATCGCTCGCTTCTCCTATTGGATGCTGGGCTTGCGCTCGTCGCGATCGGCAGATCGTCCGCTAGGTCTAGCGGCGCCGCTTGTGCGCGCCCTTGCGTTGCACCTTGGCTTTCGGCGCTTTGGCCCGCGAGGCCTTCGGCTGCTGCGCCTCGGCGATCGCCTCCCCGCTCTGCCCTTCGAGCTTGGGTTCGATGTTGTCCTTGATCCATTTCGCGTCCCACCATTCAACCGGCAGGACCGCGACGCCGTCCAAATAGACGCCGTAGTGCAAGTGATCTCCCGCGGCGAGGCCGGTCTCTCCGGTCTTGCCGAGAATCTGCCGCGGCGTCACCGCGTCCCCGACTTTGACGTCGATCGAGCTCATGTGGCCGTAGAGCGTGAACAGCCCCAGGCCGTGATCGAGGATGACGGTATTGCCGTAGATGCCCAGATCGCCGACGAAAGCGACTGCGCCGCTATTGGCCGCTTCGATGGGATAGTGCTTGGTGACCGATAGGTCGTAGCCGAGATGGTAAGCGGTGTCGACCGGCTGACCGGCGTAGGTGTAGGTCCGCTCGTCGGCGAAGTTCGCTTCGACTTTGGAATTGCTCAATTGGCTGAACGCGCCTTTCCACAGGATCGACGGGGTCGCTTTCTTCGTTATCTCGACGATCTTGTCTTCGTTCTCTTTCCTCAGCCCTTTGTTCACGCGGACGAAGACCTCTTTTGCCGTGCCCTGGCGCGCCGCGGCATCCTTCAATAAAGGCGCAACCTTGTTCTGCAGGAAATTGTCGGACAGCGCGATGGTACTTTTCTTGTACTTGACGTTCTTGAGTTCGTAGACAAGCGGCATTTCCTTGCTGTTGCCGGCTTTGTCGGTTGCGACCAGTACGGCCCTGGCGCTGTCCGGCACGTTGTAGGGCTGGGCAAAGAGCGCGAGAAAGTGATCCGGATGGCCCTTGATCTGGCCCGGGAAACCCGGGAAGAAATAATCGCCGATCTTCACTCCGCTTCTTTCCGTATCCGCCGACGGCTTGTAGACGATTACGCCTACGCCGCCGAAATTGACGTAGCGGTCGTCGGCGATGAGCTCGATGGTGGGCGGTGTGAGGTCGATGACGAGATTCTTCTGGATCACCGCCTCGTTGCCGCGAAAGAAGTTCGAAAAGGACGCGTCCTTGACACTGACGCGCAACACCGCCGGCCCTTCCTTCACGCCGGCGAGTTTCGGCAAAGAAACGGTGATGCTCTTCTCCTTCACCGGCTTCGCATACTGCTCCGCGGCGAGCGTTTGTTCGCTCCCTCCTGCCGCGAGCGTTACCGTCACCGATTTCAGGCCCGCACCTTGATCGCTGACGACTATTTCCAGGGGCGCAGGGCCTAGCGCACCGGAGTCCGGCGTGAAGCGGACTTGCGGCGCTTCGCCCTCGAAGCGCGGCCGCAAGTAATACGCAGCGCCCGACAGGACGACCGCAAGCAAAAGAAGGATGACGATAACCGTGGCGTAGCTACGCCCCGAGCTTGTGGATTGCAAAGCGCTCATTTGGCAGGTTCGACTAGGGGATAATGGAAGAAAAAATCAAGTCACGATTATAAAGTGTGACGCCCGCTGCATGCGGCTTTTTCGCGTCGCTGCATCGATGCGTAGACCGTAACGGCGCTTGCGCGTAAGCTATCCGCGTGACTCCCGTCGCCGACGTCCCCGCAGTAAGCCAAGCTCCCCCGCTCGCCGAACGACTGAACCGCGAATGCGCCTGCGTGACGCTCGATCGCGACGCCCTGTGCGCGGCCTTGAAGCGGGAAGCGGCCGATCCCGAGCTATGCGATATGCTCGTGCGGACCAGGCCGCACCTGTTCTCCAGCGTGCCGGTGTTCCTGTCACCGATGCAAGTCGATGCGATGCTGCGCGTGGTGCACGCCATCGAGGCGGTAGCGCGCATGCCCGCCTACCGCGAAGCCGTACTCGCGCGCTCGGCCGAAATCGCCCACCTCGATTTCGGCCCGCTCGGCGCCTTCATGGGCTACGACTTCCATTTGGCCGACAACGGCCCGCGGCTGATCGAGATCAATACCAACGCCGGCGGCGCCTTTCTCAACGCCCTGCTCGCCCGCGCCCAGCACGCCTGCTGCGAGGAAATGCTTGGCGGAATGCGCCGGTCCGAGGTGCGCGAATTTGACGCTGCGGTCGCGCACATGTTCGAAGCCGAATGGCGGCTCCAGCGCAATCAGGGTCTACCGCGGCGCATCGCGATCGCCGACGACCAACCGCAGGAGCAATACCTCTACCCTGAATTCCTGCTCGCGCAGCGCTTTCTCGCCAAGCACGGCGTAGAGACCGTCATCGCCGACGCGGCCGAGCTACGCTTCGAGCAGGGTGCGCTGATGTACGGAGGCAAGCCGGTCGACCTGGTCTACAACCGCCTGGTCGATTTTGCGCTCGAACACCCGGAGCACGCGGCATTGCGCGCTGCCTATCGCGCCGGCGCCGTGGTCGTCACGCCGAACCCGCATGTCCACGCGCTCTTCGCCGACAAACGCAACCTCGTGCTGCTATCCGATCCGGCGGCGCTGCGCCTAGGCGGGGTCGCGCAGGAAACGATCGCGATTCTTTCGGCGGTACCGCGCACGGTGCTGGTCGAACCCGGGAACGCGCCGGAGCTCTGGCGAGAGAGGAAGAAGCTGTTCTTCAAGCCCGCGGTAGGCTACGGCAGCAAGGCCGTGTACCGCGGCGACCGCATGACCAAACGCGTGTGGGAGGAAATCCAACACGGTGAATACGTAGCGCAAGACTACGCCCCGCCCAGCGTACGCCTGATCGACGTGGACGGAGCAGCCACGACGCGCAAGATCGACGTCCGGCTCTACGTGTACGACGGCAGGCTCTTGCTCGCCGCGGCCCGTCTATATAAAGGGCAGGCGACGAATTTCCGCCTGCCCGGAAGCGGCTTCGCTCCGGTATTCATCATTTGAGCTGCCGCGCGCCGCTCAGAAAAGCGGCCGGTGCTCCTCGTCTTCGCGCGAACTGAAGGCCATATGGCGCGCGCCCTTCATCAGGTTGATGAAGTCGTGCGTCTTCATGTGGACCAGGGTTTCATGGTCCCCCGCCTCGAAGTAGGTCTCCGGCTGTTCCATGAGGCTGTCATCCCAGACGGTCTCGATGCCGTAGGCGCCACCAATCGGGGGGACCGCCCCCGGCTCGCAGTCGTTGAATAGCCGCTTCAGCTCGGACTCGGCGACGAAGCGCATGCCGTGACCGCCGCTCGACGGTAATTCGTTCAAGCGCACGCGCCGCGACGCCGGCAGCACGGCGAGCACCGCGTGGCTGTCGTCTTCGAGCACCACGGCTTTGGCAACGCACTGCGCCGGCACCTTGGACGTCCTGGCGCTCTGTCTGCTGTTGCCGCTGTGGGGGTGATTCAGCACCTCGTAATGCGCTTCGTTTGCCTTGAGGTAATCCTCGAGTTTCATCGCGATTCCCATGACGATCTCCTTCAAGTAAGGCATATAGTTCATTATAGACAGCCGTGACGGACTCGACGGCGCGAAGCTCGAAGCTTTAGGCGAGTTGGCTGAGGAGTCTTTCCGCCTCCGACGCGTGATCTTTATCAAATAGAACTGCGAATCGCGGCGAATATTGTTCGGTCTTTTCCTAAAGGATTGAAGCCAAGCCGCCGATAAAGAACTTAACTTCGGCAGTTTCCGGTCCCGGGCCGAGTCCTCGGACCAAGAACTCTGTGCCGGGTTGCTGACCTAGAAACCCGCTGTTGTGCGCGCCCCTTTGTCGGGTGTACCTGATGCGGACGGAAAGCGACCACCTTGAACTTCGATAGTTCGAGGAAAGGCCCGACCGGTCGTCCGAAGGCAAGACGCAAGGGGCGCGGCGCGAGTCGCGCCCTTTGTTTTTTCGAACGTGCTTGCAACGCCAACGTCTCGGCCCGCGCAATTGCGGAGAACTTGCGCCCATGCCGGGCGCTACCTACTCGGAATCGTCGGCGAGATGCAGTAGCCGCAGCGTCTTGTCGTCGCCTTCTCCATGGAAGTACTTCTCGATTACTCGCTCGAATGCCGAACCCGCAGGCGAGGCGCAGGCGAATAAGGTCGCGCACGACCTCAGCTTCATGTCGTCCGGGAATCCGAATATTTCCGCGGCCGACCGCCCTTCGATGCCGAGCAGCGCGTCGGCGCATTGCAGTAGCCTCGGCCCAAGAACAGGATGGCGAAGGTACGCCCTCGCCTCCTCGATGCTCTTGATTGCATAGAACTTCGACGTCGAGCTGAACGCCAGTCCATCGAGTTGCGGAAAGACATACCACATCCAATGCGTGCGCTTCCTACCCCGCATGATTTCTGCAAGTGCCTGCTCGTAGTTCTCTTCCTGCGCGCCCACGAATCGATTCAAAGCGTAAGGGTCGCGGCCCGAGGCATTTGCATCGCTCATTTTCGCCGCCGTAGACACGGAAATTGTCCCAGTCTATTCTGCCCGCTCGCCCTCCTCAAGCAGAGCGACCGGCGGCTCCTGCGCACCGGCGCAGGCAGACTGCAGAATAGCGAATGAATTCCGAACGCGCACCGCTCGTTCTATTCGGCGCCTTTGACCGCCATAACCTGGGTGATCTTTTGCTCGCCCGCATCGCCGAAGCGCGAGCGCTGGCCGAAGGCCGCGGCGCCTGCTTTGCCGGACTCGCCGCCTGCGATCTGCGACTGGTTGGCGGTGTGGCGGTCGACACGCTAGGATCGATCGCCGCCGGCTGGCGCCGCCGCTACGGGGCGCAAACCCTGGAACTCGTCCACGTCGGCGGCGAACTCCTCGATTGCGATGCCTGGGAGGCCGCCGTGATGCTTGCTTCGAGCGCCAAAGCGAGCGCCGCAATTGCCGCCCTCGATCGCGATCCCGCCGCGCGCGCAAGCTGGGCAGCCGAGCGCCTGGGCTCGTCGCGGCAGGCGCCCTACGTCGTTTCGGCGCAGGATTTGCCACCGGGTTCCCGCATGGAATTCCGTGCGGTCGGCGGCGTCGGCCTGGCGCGGCGCAGCGACAAGTTTCGCGACGAGGTGCTCGCGGCTTTGCGCCAGGCCGACACAGTCAGCGTGCGCGACCGGATCACCCAGGAGCAGCTCCGCGCCGCGGGCGTAGCCGTCACGCTCGCGCCCGATCCGGTGGTGCAAATCGTCGAGTGGCTAGGCGCAGAGATTCGCACACACGCTGGCGCCGGCGAGTCGGCCGCGGTTGCGCGGGAGTGCCCGGACGGATATGTTGCCGTCCAGTTCGCAGCCGAACATGGCGACGATCGCAGCCTCGACGCCCTTGCCCGGCGACTGACGAGCTACTGCCGCAGCCACGGTGGGTCGGTCGTTCTGTTTCGCGCCGGCGCGGCACCCTGGCACGACTCGTCGGAGGCGTACCGCCGATTACTGCGGCGTGCCGAGGCAGGTGGCCGGCTGTTTTCCTCCTTGCACGTGCTCGACATCGCGGCCCTCATCGCAGGCGCGCGCGCCTGCTTTTCGAGCAGCCTGCACTGCCGCATCATCGCGCAGGCCTATGGCGTACCGGTCGAATCCATCCTCACCTCACCCGGCCAGGCGGCGAAACTCGCGGCCTGGATCGCTACCTGGGAGGGTACCGATCGATCGGGCTTTCAGCCTAACGACTGAGCAGCACGCCATCTTCAACAGGCAGGCCTTGCCCGTGCACCGAGGGACACAACTTATCCTCCGCCGTTCGCGGCCATTCGACGGCTGAGCCCGCTAAGGTTCATAATCGTCGGCACAGGGATCGCGGCCAGCGTCGCCAAGAAAACGCTACGCGCTTGATCATGCTCAAACGCGAGGCCGGACTGCCCCCTATGCTGATAGCCGGGTTTCATCGCGGAGGCGGCCATGTTTAGTCTCGAGGTTGGGCAGGAACTGGAGTTCATCGCACCGGCCCATGTGGACGGTCTGCTGTTAGCCAAGGGTACGCGCGTGCGGGTGGGCGCCATCATGTCCGAACTGCTCGATACCAAGGTCACCCTGGTCATTCACGGTGGACAACCGTCGGAGACCCTGACGGTTCCGCGGCATGTCGTCACCTTGCACTGCCAGCCGGTGCCGCCAGCATGAGTCCGCCCAAACTCGCGGCAGGCGATTTTTGGGGGGGGCTTGCCGCAATGCTGGTGGCTCTGCCGTCGGCCATCGCCTTCGGCGTGACCATCTTTTCGCCGCTCGGCGCCTCGCAAGCGGCTCAGGGAGCGCTGGCGGGCATACTCGGTGCGACTGCGCTAGGCTTGATTGCCCCGACGCTCGGCGGCACCAACCGGCTGATCACTGCGCCGTGCGCGCCGGCGGCGGCGGTGTTGGCGGCGTTTGCGCTCGAGTTCATGAACGGCGGCGGCGAAGTAGCCGAGGCGATGCTGTTGCTCTCGGTGCTGGGTCTCGCCGCGGGCCTGCTGCAAGTCCTGTTCGGCACGGTGCGGCTGGGGCAACTGATCAAGTACATGCCCTACCCGGTGGTGAGCGGCTACCTGTCGGGCGTCGGGCTCTACATCATCGCCGGCCAGGTGCCCAAGTTCCTCGGCGTGCCGAAGAGCATGCATTTTTGGGAATCGCTGGCCGCCACCGGCGCCTGGCAGTGGCGCGGAATGGTGGTCGGCGCAGTGACCATTGTGGTCATGCTCGGTGCGCCATACGTCACCAAGCTGGTCCCCGCGGCGATCCTCGGTCTGCTCGCCGGTGTCGCCGCGTATTTCGCCCTCGCCTTCGTCGATCCCAATCTGCTCACGCTGGAAGGCAACGCCCTGGTCGTCGGTTCGTTCGGTGCGGGCGGCGGCAGCTTTACCGATGCATTCGCCGGACGCTGGCAAGCCATGGGCAATATGGGCATCGACGCGATCAGCCACATTGCCGTGCCGGCGATGACGCTCGCGGTGCTGCTGTCGATCGACACGCTGAAGACTTGCGTCGTGCTCGACGCCCTGACGCGCTCGCGCCACAACTCGAATCGCGAGCTGATCGGCCAGGGACTGGGCAACGTCGCCTCCGCCGTGATCGGCGGCATCCCGGGAGCCGGGCAGATGGGCGCGACCCTGGTCAACCTGTCCAGCGGCGCGCAGAGCCGTATGTCAGGCGTGGTGGAAGGCGTGCTTTCGCTGGTCGCCTTCCTCGTGCTCGGCACGCTCATCTCCTGGGTGCCAGTGGCAGCGCTGGCGGCGATCCTCATCGTCATCGGCGTGCGCATGATCGACCGTCACAGCTTCGTTCTCCTCAAGCAGCGCACTACCATCCTCGACTTTGCAGTCATTGCAGCCGTCATCATCACGGCGCTCACGGTGAGCCTGATCGCGGCGTCCGGCGTCGGCATCGTCCTTGCCATCGTCTTATTCATCCGCGAGCAGATCGGCGGCGCCATCGTGCGGCGCAAGGTCTACTGCAACCAGTGCTTTTCCAAGCAGATCCGCCTGCACGAAGACATGAAAATCCTGGAACAAAATGGCGACCAAGCGGTGATCTTCGAATTGCAGGGGAGCCTCTTTTTCGGTACTGCGAGCCAGCTCTACACCGCGCTTGAGCCCGAAATCAAGACGCGCAAGTACATCCTCCTCGACATGCGCCGTGTGCAGACCATCGACGTCACCGCCGCCCATATGCTGGAGCAGATTCGCGACATGATGGCGGAAAAAGGCGGCTTCCTCGTGTTTGCCAACCTGCCGCAGAACCTGCCCACCGGGCGCGACATGCAGGAATACTTCGACCAGATCGGCCTCGCGCCGTACAAGAGCGCGGCGCGGATCTTCGACGAGCTCGATGCCGCGCAGGAGTGGGTGGAGAACCGCATCCTGAAGGAAGCGGCGCTCGAGCATGCGGAAGGGCAATTGCTGGGCCTGAACGAATTTGCGCTGTTCAACGGGCGCAAAGAAGAGACCTTGGTGGAACTGGAAACGCACCTGAACAAGCGCGCCTTCAAGGCCGGGGAAAAGATCTTCTCGCGCGGTGACGCGGGCGACGAGTTGTTTCTGATCCGCAAGGGACTGGTGCGCATCATGCTGCCGCTGGAAGGCGGCAAAGCGCGCCACATCAGCAGCTTCGGCCGTGGCGACTTCTTCGGCGAAATGGCCTTCCTCGATGGCGATCCGCGCTCCGCAGACGCCATCGCTTTCAACGACGTCGAGCTCTTCGCCCTGTCGCGCAAGACCTTCGATGCCTTCGTCGAAGGCCACAAGAAGGTCGGGTTGAACCTGATGGAAGGGCTCGCCAGCGCGCTTGCCAGCCGCTTGCGCTATACCAACGTCGAGTTGCACGCGCTCGAATCGTAGCGTCTTGGCCGTCTGGTGAGATCGGCAAAGTCCTCAGCCGCGCATCTGACTATAATCGCGGCTTTGTCGCGTGCTCACCCATGCGCCGCAAGCTCAGCCTCGATCGCATCTCTCCTTACCTGCTGCTGTCGGCCACGATCCTGTTCTGGTCGCTGAACTGGATCGCCGGGCGCGCGCTGCGCGACGACGTGCCCGCCCCCTCGCTCGCCTTCTGGCGCTGGACGACGGCGAGCATCCTGCTGCTGCCGTTCTCCTGGGCGCATCTCGCGCGCGGCTGGCGGGCGATGCGCCGCGCCTGGCCCATCATGCTCGTGCTCGGCGTGCTCGGCACCACTTTCTGTAACCTCACCTCCTACACCGGCCTCAAGTACACCACCGCCGTCAGCGGCTCCATCCTCAATTCCTTCGGGCCGGTGATGATCATCGCGATCTCCTGGGCCGCACTCGGCCAGCGGCTGCGCGCCTCACAGTGGGCGGGCGTCGTGCTGTCGCTCGCCGGCGTGCTGGTCATCGTCGGCCGCGGCGATCCGCGCGTGATCCTCACGCTGTCGCTCAACATCGGCGACCTGTGGATACTCGTTTCCGTGTTGTTGTGGGCGCTGTACACCGTCTGCCTGCGCTGGCGCCCGCGCGAACTGCATCCGCTCGCGCTGCTGAGCGCGAACGCCATCGTCGGCGTGGCGGCCTTGTTGCCCATCTACCTGTGGTCGCTCGCCCAGGGCGACCACATCAACTGGACGCCGGGCGCGATGGCCGGGCTGGCTTATGTCGGCGTGTTTCCCTCGGTCGTCGGATATATTTTCTGGAACAACGCCGTGACGCGAATCGGCCCGCAGACGGCGGGCATGTTCATGCACCTGATGCCGGTGTTCGCCAGCTTGCTCGCCATCGCCCTCTTGGATGAGCGCCTGCAGCTATTTCATGTCATCGGCATGGCGATGATACTCGCAGGCATCTGGCTCACCAGCCGCACCGACAACCCCGAGGCCGAAGCGGGAATGGAGAACTGAGGCGTGCGTTCGGCGCCGCGCCCTAGCGCGTCGCGCCCTTTCCGGGCAGGCGCAGTGAAATCGCGGCGGCACCGAAAAGCAGCAGCCCGGCGCTGCCGAAGGCGATCCAGTGGCTGCCGTAGACTTCGTACGCCCAGCCGCCCAACCAGGAGCTGATCATGCCGCCGATCTGGTGCGACAGATAGGTCCAACCATAGAGCACGCCGACGAGACGCACGCCGTAGAGGTCGGCAAGGATGGCCGAGGACAAGGCGATGCTGCCGGCCCAGACGACGCCGCCGAGCGCCGCCGCCGCGTACAGTTCGCCGCGCGTGCCGACCAACAGCAAGGCGAAGAAACCGATTCCGCGAAAGAGATAGATGGCGGCGAGGATGTACTTGCGCGGCATCATGTCCGACAGCCGCCCCAGCACTAAGGTGCTGAAAATCGCCACCAGACCGATCAGGCCGACGCCGAACGAGCTGGTCATGGGATCGAAGCCGTGGTCCATGAGCATGGGCACGCCGTGCGTGCCGAGCAGATTCATGCTGTAGCCGCAGGTGAACAGCCCAAGCGCGATGGTCCAGAACGGTCCGGAGCGCATCGCATCGCGCCAGCTCATGCCGTCGGCTGCAGTGGGCGCCGCGGCTGCGCCACCGGCGTCGAGTGAATCGGCATGCGCCGGCGCGTCGTCGCGGATGACGAACCAGGCGACCGGAATCATCAACAGGGCGAACAGTCCGGCGAAGCCGACGAGGGTGCTGCGCCAGCCGACGACGGCGATCGCATAGGCGAGCACCGGCGTCATGATGGCGATGCCGGCCATCGAACCGGTGGACAGGAAGAACAGCGCCATGCCGCGCCGACGCTTGAACCAGCGGCTGAGCACGGGCGTGAGCGCCACCGGGCTGGTGAACGACAGGCCCAAGGACATCAGTACGCCGAAGGCCAACAGGAAACTCAGCGCGTCGCGCGCGAGCACCGTCCACACGATGGCGACGATCACCATGGATGCGCCGAGCAGCAGCACCCAGCGCATACCGCGCGTGGCGACCAGGTGCCCCGCGAGCGGCATGCCGATGCCGTAGAACAGCATGCCGACGGCGACGATCCCGGCGAGCAGGCTGCGGCTGAATCCCAGGTCGTGCGCGATGGGCAGAAACAGCGGACCGACGCCCATGCGCATGCCGACCGCGAGCATGGTGACGATGGTCGCAGCCGCGACGATATTCCAGCCGAAGTACCAGCGGCCTATTTTTCTTGCCGATTTCACGGAGAGTTCCAGGCGTCGATCGAAGCTGCATCGACGTGGGGTGACGCGATGATAACTTTCTTTTCGTTCGGACGCAGCGCTTTGTGCGTCCGCCGCCCTCAGTCCTGGTCAAACGCTGGCGGGCGCCTCAGTCAGGAAATCGGCGATGCTGCGCCGCAGGTCATCGGGAATCGGAATCGCCTGGCCTGTGTCGAGGTCGATGAAGCACACGGTCTGCGTGATCGCCAGGTGCTCGGCCGTTCCCTTCTTGCCGCTATAGTGCAGCGTCAGCGACGAGCGCCCCATCTTGAGTACGCGAATTTCGAAGTGCAGGATGTCGCCGATGCGGAACGGCTTGTAGAAATCGCAGTGGATGCGCACCGTCGGCGTGCCGACGCGCCGCTCGGTGATCATCTCCGCGTGCGCATGGCCGAGGCCGTGGGTGAACCAGTCCTCGAGCGCGGCGTGCGACATATCGAAGAACTCGGGGAAGTAAACGATTCCGGCCGGGTCGCAATGCGAAAAGCGCACCTGCTGATCGTGGGTAAACACCTTGCCCATGGCAATTCCTCCCGTCTACGTACTGCATTGGTTTGCGCGATTTCCTTAGTCTAACGCGATCGGGGCTGCGTCCGTGCATGCGTCTATACTGACGCCCTGGCGACGAAAATGACGCAAAGAACCACACATCCTGCCGCTCAGAGCCGTGCCATCGTCGCCATCGCCGCCGCCACCGGCTGCGCCTCGTTGTCGATGACGACCTGGTTCCCGTTCCTGCCGCTATTCATGCTGCAGATCGGCGCGGAGGACGACGCCCACGCCGTGTTCTGGGTGGCGGTGGGTCTGACCACCCAGGGCATCACGCGCCTGCTGGGGGGCCCTTTGTGGGGCCTGCTTTCGGACAAGCTCGGCCGCAAGAAGATGTTCGTCCGGGCTCTTTATTCGGCGGCATTGACGACCTTCGTTCTGAGTGTGATCTATGCGCCCTGGCAAGTGGCGATCGCCCTCGGCCTACAAGGTCTGCTCTCGGGATTCGTCCCGGCCGCCGTCGCACTCGCCAGCGTGAGCGTTCCCGACGCCCAGGTGAAGCCGGCACTCAGCATGGTCGCCGCTAGCCAATACCTGGGAAGCGCGATCGGTCCGGCTATCGGCGCGGCCACGGCGATCGTCCTCGGCTATCGCGGCGCCTTCGTTTCCTCCGGAACATTGGTGCTGTTGGTGGCGACTGCGGTGATCTACCTGGTGCCGGCGGACCTGGTGCATAAGAACACGCAGGGCCGTGCCACCGCCGAAGTCGAGCTCGAGCCTTTTAAGCTGACACGGCAGCTTGCGCTCGCCATCTTCCTTTTCTTTTTCCTCTTCGCCCTCAATACCTTTCGCACCATCGCCACGCCGATCGCGTTGAAGCAGATCGCCGGCCCCGATGTCACGGCCGTGACCGGCCTCGCCTTCGCTCTCGGCGGCGTCGCCAGTGCGCTCGGTGTATGGCTGTCCGAGGGGCGCCTCTTCAGCACCCGTCGCATGCGGCCGCTGCTCGTCGCGGCGAGCCTCTTCACCGCCGCGGCGCATCTGCTGCTCGCGCTCTCCGACTCGGTATGGCTCTATGTCCTCGCCTTCACCGCCGCGTCGCTGCTCAACGCCTCGATGATGCCCGCCACCAACGCCCTCATCGCGTTCAACGTCAGCCGCTCGCGGCGCGGCGCCGCGTTCGGCGTCGCTAGCGCGGCGCAGGCAGTCGCCTTCATGGTCGGCCCGATGGGAGCCACGGCGTTTGCCAGCTTTTCGCTTAAGCTGGGCTTTGCCTTCCTCGGCGTACTGCTGATCGGCCTCGCCTTCCTGATCCGCTACGGCGTGCGCGAGCCGAGCGTGAACGAGCCGGGATAAAACCCCGCGCGAGCGCACTGATCGATGCGCGTTTTTGACAGCGCGCGGCGATGTCGCCCAGAATGGGCGCGAGGAGAAACCCCCAGCAAAACTGATCGGGATTCATTTCCATCGCCTGTCTCATAGCCCATCGAGGAATCACTCATGCCACGCTTTTTTGATTACCTGCCGCACGGCGTCATTCCCGCGATATTGCTGCCGTTCAAGGAAGATTTATCCCTCGATCTCGATCAGTTCAAGCGCCACGCGCAGGATGTCGCGCAAGTTGAAGGCGTCACTGCGATCACGCTGAATGCGCATTCCACCGAAGTGTCCTCATGCAGCTTCGACGAACAAAGGCGCGTACTCGATGCCGCGCTCGAAGCCGTCGGCGATCGCACGCCCATCGTCAATGGCGTCTACGCCGACGGCAGCCTGGAAGCGCAACGCCTCGCCCGCATGGCAAGCGAAGCCGGCGCTTCCAGCCTGCTGGTGTTCCCGCCCAACGTGTTCCGCGGCGGACAGCGGCCGGAGATGGCAGTGGAGCACTTTCGCCGCATTGCCGAAGCCACCGATCTGCCGCTCATCCTGTTTCAATATCCGCTGGCGAGCGGACAGGGCTATCCGCTCGCGACCTTGCTCAGAATAATGGAGGCGGTGCCGAGCGTGCGCGCGATCAAGGACGGCTGCGCCAGCCCGGAACAGCACGAGCAGCACATCCGCACCCTGCAGTCGCTAGCACGCCCGGTCAACGTGCTGTCCACGCACAGCGCCTGGCTGTTCAGCTCTTTGGTCATGGGCTGCAAGGGATTGCTCTCCGGCAGCGGCAGCGTCATCGCGGACCTGCAGGCAAGGCTCTATCGCGCCATCCAAGCCGACGACCTGGTGGCCGCACGCGAGCTCAACACGCGCATCCGCGCCACGTCCACCGTGTTCTACGCCGATCCGCGCAGCGACATGCATAACCGCATGAAGGAAGCCCTGGTGCTGCTCGGCAAGTTGAGCTGCGCAGCGGTGCGCCCGCCCCTGGTGAAACTTTCTGCCGACGAAATCCAGCGCATCAAGCAGGCGCTGATCAGCGCCGGGCTCCTCGCCGCCGACGGGCGCACGCGCCGCGCTGCCTAGGAACGGACATGAATGCCGCCTGCAAGCTGCTCGCCTCGGCGCTCGCCTTGTTCTTCACCCTGCACGGCGTCGCCCGCGCGCAAACCGCGTATCCGACCAAGCCCATCCACATCCTCGTGCCCTTCCTCGCCGGCGGGCCGGTGGATACGACGGCGCGCACCATTCAGCCTGCGCTCGCCCGCGCGCTTGGGCAGCCGGTCATCATCGAGAACAAGCCCGGTGCCGATGGCGCGATCGCGGCGCAGGCGGTGGTCACTGCGCCTGCCGATGGCTATACGTTCTTCTTCGGCGGCAGTTCCACCATGGTCTCGGTGCCGGTGTTGCGTAAGCAACCGCCCTTCGACCCGGTCGCCGACTTCACTCCCATATCGCTCATCGGACGCTACGCGTTCTGCATGTTCGTGTATCCCGGCGTACCGGCGAAGACCGTGGCGGAATTCGTCGACTACGCCCGCGCGAATCCGGGCAAGCTCAACTTCGCGGCAAGCAACCTGACCGAATTCATGTTCGCCGCCCAGTTGATGAAGTCGACCGGGATCAGCATGGTGCGCGTGCCCTATAAGGGCGCAGCGCAGGCGATTCCCGACCTCGTCGCCGGACGCGTGCAGCTCGATTTCGTGCCCATCTCGGCCGGACTCGGGCAAGTGAAGGACGGCAGGCTGCGCCTGCTCGCGACCGTGTTGCCCAAGCGCGTCGCCGTCGCGCCGGAGGTCCCGACCATGACGGAAGCGGGCATGGCAGGCATCACCGTCTCGCCCTGGCAGGGTATCTTCGGCCCGCCGAAATTGCCGAAGGAAATCGCCGAACGCGTGGCGCGCGAACTGCACGCCATCCTGCAGAGCCCGGAGGTGCGCAACAAGTACGACCAGCAGGGCTTCCAACCCGAACCGTCGACGCCGGAAGCGCTGACCGCGATGTTGAAAAACGACGTTCAAACCTGGGGACAGATCGTGCGCGAGGCGGGCATTCCCCAAGACTAGCGCGCTGGCGCGAACGCACCCGACTGCGCCGGCTGCCGGCAGCTCGGATTCCGGCGCGCCTGATCAGCTGCGCGTTAGGGGTTTGCCCCCGGCAGAAGTGGGGTATTTGCCCATTCGATTCCGGCGGCGGCGCTATTAGACTGCGCACGCAGGAGTCGTAGGCAGCACGCGACTTCTGTCTTCTTCATGTATCTCCTCTTAGCCTTAGCCGGGGCCCTGCCCCGGCTTTCTTTTGCCTGGCTCAATGACAAGCGGCGGCCGCACGGAGAACGCCGGCGAGTCGTCCCATTGAAGTCGCTTCAGAGACAGGTGCCGCTCCTGGCATTCAACTCGACCGGCCACAGGTAGTCGAACGCGCCGCGAGTGCATTTCTCCTCGCAGCCGCTGAAGGCCACGGTGACGCGGCCCGACTGCTCCCACATGCGCACGACGCACGCGGAGCCGGAATTCGAAAGCAGTTCGACGTGCGGAGCCGTGCGCGTTTGCCGAAATTCCGCGAGATGGAATTGGCAGGAACCGCGCCGCGGAATGTCGATTTTCGCTTCGAGCTGCGCCACGCGACCGTCGTCCAGCGCAAGCCGTATCGACTCGGCATAGCCGCGTTCGTCGCGAGCTTCGCATGCGGCATGAATGCTGATCGGGCGGCCCGTCGGCGTCGCTTCGCGCCGGGGCTTCGCCGTTTGTGTCGGCGGCGGAGCCGGGCTCGCCGGCGCCGGCTCCACGCCGCGCAATTTGCGCAGAGCCTCCTGTGCCTCGCCCGCCTTTTCCTTGATTTCGGTACAGCCGCTTGCTGCACCTAGCAAAGCGAGCAGCGCCAAAAATCGCAGGCCACTCAGGCTCGCCGCGGCTTCCGGCGCGCGCTGCATCGGATAGGACTCGCGCGCCTGCCGCGCTTCAGCTCCAATCGTCGCCGCCGCCAACAGAGCCGTCGTCCCAAGATGACGCGTCGGAGACGCCGAAATCGGTCCCGCCCATGCCATCGGGCGCGCCATTGTCCCAGTCGGCGGAAGGCGTAAGCGATGCGGGGCTCTGCAATGGAGCGCCGCCTCCGCCTGTCAGACGATGCATGAGCGATTCGCCAGCGACCATACCGGCTCCCAGCGCGGCACCAGTCGCGAGCCCGCCCAGGATTCCCGAACCGATTCCGCTGGTTCCCATCGGCGCCGCTGCGCCTGCAGTTCCGACCGGCGCCGGGGCGTATGCCGGACCGCCAGCGGGTGCCAACGCGCTCGCGTTGCGTCGGCTCATCGCACGAATGAAATACACCAGCGCGGTAATCAACGCGATGCCGATCAGCAGCAGACCGAGCGGGATGCCGCGGGCAGTACCGCCGAACGACGGCCCCTGAGCGCCGCTGAAGAATGCGGACGCAGGCGTGCCGGCGATGCGCTGCTCGAGTTCACGCACGGCCTGCGGCTTGGCGAAGGGAAGCCCCGGTGCCAGGCGCTCGGCCGTCGCCAGCTCCGATCTCGCGCTTGCCATGCGACCTTGTTTCGCAAGCAGCTCGGCTTCGACGTAATGAGCCTTTCCGCTGTTCGGGTGATCGCGCAAGACCTGGCTCATCATCGCTTGCGCCGCGTCCAAGCGCCCCGCTTCCGCCGCTTGATAGATTTGATGCATGGTCGGATCCTCGGCGGCAAGGGACTGCCCGGCGAAAGCCACGCCGATCAACAACAGACAGCTCGACAAGATGTGTCTCAGCATTAGGTGAACTCCGCTCGGCTGGTTTGCAACGATTCGACCGCCGCAGCCTGAATCCGGTCGGCGCTGTCGGCGGACATGGAAATTGGGGCGCTTTCCGCCCGCTGTCGCTAGTAGACCATGCCGGCCTGATGGAGTTCCGGCCGCGAGGCCAACAAGCACCGACGCCGGAAACATCTCTTTACAAAATTCCCGCTTGCGCCTCGCTGCGCGACCCTATGATGGACGCGTCAGATCGATCGGCGCTGCGCTGACTGCGACAAGAGAAGCGCGCACAACGTGCGGTCTAGTTACGACTGACCGGGGATGCTTACGAAAGGTGAAGAAAATGAGACGAGAATTGCTCGAGAAATTTCTAGCCGACTCCCGACGCTATTTGAGTGGCGCGCCTGCCTCAACTGCAGGAGCCGCACCCTCGTTCGCACCAGCAAATGGCGCCGATCGCAGCGACTTCGATGCAGCAGCAGGCGATGCCGCTTCCTACCCCTGCGACGCGAACGCCCACGCCAGACCGAGCCGAAATTAGCCGGACTTTGCGGCGGACCCGCCCAGCCGCTATTTCAGTTTCGAATAGCTAGTGGGCGTCAGGATGTAATTCGTGAGCGAAGTGAGCAGCGGCCCGTTGCGTTCGGTTTCGGCGCGCGCAGATTGCCAATCCGGATCGGCCATGAAGGCATTCCATTTCGTTTCGCGCTCGGCCAGGCTTTCCCATTCGAGCATATAGTACAGATCGTGGTTGCTCTCGCCGATGAGCACGGTCCAAAAGCCGACCTGGCGGATGCCGTGCTTCTGCCACAACTTCAGGGTAACGGTGTCGAAGCGCTGGTTCAGCGCCGGAAGCTTGCCTGGGGCGCAATGGTAAATCCGCAATTCGTGCAACATAGGGTCCTCTTCCTTCTGCAGTGGATTGTGGTCGCCGCCCGACGGCAGCGCCGGTGCATCTAACTTCGGCACGCTGCTGCGCGCTACGCGTTTGGCGCGTATCTGGGCATCGGGTGCAGCGCCCTACTCGCGTTAGTGCTTGCCGTTGCGCCCTTTGGGCCGCTTCTTCGACAGGCTCTCCAGCCGCACTTTCGCTTCCCGCCTGCCGACGTCGCGCAGCGCGGTGATCGCCGCCACCTGGGTCCGGCGCGGCCGCGAAGTTCCATGTTCCCATTTGTAGACGGTATGCGCGGTCACGCCGATCAGTTTGGCATAATCTTGCGCCGCCAATCCAAGTCGATGACGCTGCGACTTGACGCTGCGCGCGGTAAAACGGACTTTGGGAGTTTCCGCACCCGCAACCGCGGCCTCTCCTCGCAAGCCTTGCCGGGTCAGCCGCAACATTTCTGCTTGCAGCTTCGTGTTCTGGCGTTTGAGTTCGGCGATATCGCGGCGCAACTTAGTCGAGGACTTGTGCAAGGACGCCGTGAGTCCCCGGGCTTCCTTGCGCGCCAGTCGGGTGATCTCTTGCCTGAGCGCAATCGCAATGTTCGGCATTTTGATTTCTTCTTCTTCGGATAGGAAATTGCTAGATTATGCCCATTTTTTGCATTGAGCAACCCGGTTGGCTTAGGCGACCCGTAACAGTGACCGGAGGTACAATCGATGGCGGAGGAGCAAGCCTAGATGGACAGGAACGCAGCCGGCAGCGCGATTGCGCGCCGATTGCCGACAATCAATGACCAAAAACCGCTACGATTTTCACGAACTCGCCGGGGCTTTCGGCGACTTGGGCACTCTGATTCCGTTCGTCGTCGCCTACATTTCGCTGCTGAAAATGGATGCAGGGGGGATTCTGCTTGCCTTTGGCAGCAGCCTGATCGTCGTGGGCCTCGTCTACCGTACCCCGTTCCCGGTACAGCCGATGAAAGCCATCGGCGCGGCCGCCATCACCCAGTCTGCTGGCGCGGTCGCGTTGACGCCGGCGATGGTGACCGGCGCCGGGCTCGCCACCGCGCTCATCTGGGTCGCGCTCGGCGCCTCCGGCCTCGCACTGCGCCTGGCGCAATGGATACCGCGCTCCGCCTTGCTCGGGGTGGTGATGGGGCTGGGCTTCAGCTTCATGCTCGAAGGCATACGCATGATGGCGCAAAACTGGGCAATCTCCGCCGCGCTGCTTGCGCTCACGCTGGTGCTGCTCGCCCGCTCGCGCTTGCCCGCTATGGTCGTTCTGCTGCTGGCCGGCGCGGCAATCGCCTTGGCGCAGGAGCCGACGCTGTCGCGCGATTTGGCCCTGATCAAGCCCGCTCTGCATCTGCCGGCCTTCGCTTGGCCCGCCCTCTCCTGGCACGACCTTTGGCTAGGGATGGTCCTGCTCGCGCTGCCGCAATTGCCGCTGACTTTCGGCAATGCGCTGATCGCCGTCACCGCGGAAAACAATCGCCTGTTCCCGGACCGCCCGGTCGCCGAGCGGCGCGTCGCCTTCTCCACCGGACTGATGAACCTGTGGTCGAGCGCGCTGGGCGGCATTCCCATGTGCCACGGTGCGGGCGGCATGGCGGGGCACGTGAAATTCGGCGCGCGCACCGGCGGCGCTGCCGTCATGCTGGGCTTGCTGCTCGCACTCCTCGGCCTGTTCTTCGCCGATTCGATCGCTACCCTGTTCCGGCTGTTCCCGCCTCCGGTCCTCGGCGTCGTCCTGTTCCTCGCCGGCACCGAACTTGCGCTCGGCAGCCGCGAACCCGGCGGAGAGAAGGTCGAGCGCTTCGTCATCATCACCACCGCGGCGTTCGGCATTTTCAACGTCGGCATAGCCGTGATCTTCGGCTTTCTCGCCCACCACGCCTCGCGCCGCGGCTGGCTGAAGATCTAGAAAGCGCAGGTCCGGTCTAGCTCAGAAAGCGCACCATCGAGTCGAGCGAAATCCGTTCGGTGCGCGCGCGGTTGGCCGCCGCTCCCTCGTCGGCATAGCCGAATGACATGCCGAACAGGATTCCCATCTCTTCGGGCAGGCCGAACATGGCGCGCGCCGGATCGGGATAAAGCGCGAGCGCGCCCTGCATGCAGCTCGCGATGCCGCGCTCGGCCATCAGCAGCGCGAGCGTCTGCGCATAGATGCCGACATCCACGGCGCCCGTGATACGCAGGTACTTTTCCATGGTGAAGAACACTGCATGTGGCGCGTCGAAGAAGCCCCAGTTGCGCAGCATGGCCGTCTGGCGCCGCAGCTTGTCTTGGCGGTCGATGCCCAAGGCGCCGTAGAGCGCATTGGCCGAACCGAACTGGCGCTCGCGATGCACGCCGCGGTAAGCGACGTTCCAGTCGAAATCGGGATTCGGCGGCCTGCCGCTCAGAGCGAGTTCGATGAGCTCGCGTTTGAGCTGCTCTTGCTTCGCCCCGGACACGACGTAAGCCTGGCAGGGCTGCACGTTACAGTTCGACGGCGCCTGCCGCGCTAGGTTGAAGATTTCTTCAAGCACCGCCTGCGGCACCGGCGTTTCCTTGAATGCGCGGACGGAGACGCGCTGGCGCAGCGCATCGGACACGGACAAGCTTACTGTCGGCATGAATCCTCGGGTGTGTGCAAAATCGACGAAGGGCCGCAGGCGATGGCGACAGGCCCTACCAGAGCTTCGATTCCGCAGTTTACACGAGCGAGGACTCCGCCCGATGCGTCTTCAGGGCAGACGCATGGCCCATGGTTTGCGCGTGCGAGGCAAGCTAACCGTTCTAGCGCATGTGGCCGCGCGGCCGATGCGGAACCAGCACCTGGTCCGCGATCTGCCGCTGCTCCGGCGACAGCGCGGCGTATAGCGGCTTTTCCACCGCCAGCACGGAATTCAGGCGCGTGACGGCTTCGGCATGGCGCTGCTGCACCTGCTCCAGACGCTCGATCGCAGTCTGCTTGCGGGACGCGGCTCCTTCGTGAAATTGCGCGCGTCGGGCAACGACGCGCTCGTCCATGTCGCGGGCGTGCTTGCGCATCACATCGGCGAACGCATTCCACTGCGTCTGCTGGGCGTCCGTGATCCTGAGCGCCGTCTTCAGATACGCCAGGCGCGCATCGATGCGCTCGCTGGGCAGGCTGAACGGACGCTGCGCGTGATGTTGCGACAGGTGCGGCCGGTGCGGCGCAGCCGGGTCAGCCGTCTGAGCGGAAGCGAGAGGAACTGCGGCAACAAGGCAAATCGGCAACAGCGTGCGTGCGATGAACGTCTTCATGGTCACCTCTGTGGCGAGTTAGATGGGAAGATTCCTTGCCCGGACGCGAATCCGGAGGACGATCCAAGTCTAGCCGCCGCCATTTCGGCGTTCAACGCAGAATGTGTATCCTTTTGTAAGAGTTTGTCAGCGCGGGGCCTTTGCCTACCGCCTGGGCAGCCGTTCAGGGGAAGGCCGGAATACTCGGCTCGATGCCGCCGAAAACGACCTCCGGGCAGCGCCGGTAGGCAAGGTCGCGGATCGCCTCCACGCGTGCCCGCGGCACGTCCACCATCATCAAGGTTTTGCCATCCTCGATGTCGTCGTAGAACGGCTTCAGCCTGGAATTCGCCACCTGCGTGCCCACCATGCTCGCGACCCAGGTCCCGAACAGCGCCCCGAGCAAGCCGCCGATCAGCATCGCCACCAGGTCGAAATGCACTCCCTGGGAATCGAAGGGCTGCACCAGCACCAACACGCCGCCGAAGAGGATTCCCGCGCATCCGCCGACGAGCATGCCCAACTTGGCGCCGTGCACGAAATCGGTCTTTTCCAATACACCCGCCTGCGGCAGGTCCGGCGGCAAGGTATCGCGCTTCGCAAGAAAGCGAATGTGACGCGCCTCGATTCGTGCCAGCAGCATTTCATCGAGCATCTGCCGCGCGCCTTCGATATCCGACATCATGAAATAGATCCTTCTCCTCATCGTGACCTCTCTCGCTCAGTTTTCCGGCGTGGAATTTGGTCCGTTCGCTCCGGCCTGGCTTGCACCGCCTGCACGGCGACAAGCACAAGGCGCATCCCCAAAGCATTAGGCCCGATTACCCAAGCCTGGTTCCAGGAGTGCCGGCCGCCGCGCCACCGTGACCTAGTCGAACCGACCGCCGACAAGCGATGCACCGCGCGTGCCGGCCGCACGGGAGTCGTAACCGAGCTAAAGGCGCCCCCTTTCAAGCCGGGCGTGCCAAAGCGCGCGGCATCGGGCGAGGCGCATGTGTTGGGGACTGAGCACCCAGGATTGGGGGTGCGCAACTTCCTGTGCCCAGAATTGGGAATGCGAAGGGGCCCGAATCGGCCCCAACCAGTGAAGCCCGGCGCAACCGCAATCAGACGTTCCACTCCCCTCTCAGCAGCCGCGGCATGAGGCCCTGCAGAATGCGATAGCTGACACCCCATAGGCGGTATTCGCCCACGCGGTAGTAGGGAGCGTGGTGCGCATGCGGGCCGGCATCGACGTGGACCTCGGCCGCCGCCAGTCCGGCGAGCGACACGTCGAGGATTTCGGCCACCTCGCGCTCGTTTCTATGCCATTCAACGGGCTGGATGATGCGGCCGATGAACGGATAGATGCGAAAGCTGGTGGAGCGCGTCTCCGTAGGCGGCAGTTCTGCCAAGATCTCGATTCGCTCCGGCCCGATCCCGACTTCTTCCTGCGTTTCGCGCAAGGCGGTATCGAGCGTGGACCGATCGCCTGCATCGCGCTTACCGCCCGGGAAGGCCAAATGCCCGCCGTGCGCCCCGACCTCGCTGCGCCGGATCAGCACCACGCGCAGATCGCCCGCGCGGCGGTAGAGCGGGATGAGCACCGCTGCTTCGACGAGCTGCCTTTGCTCCTGGCCCAAGCGACGTCCGAAATCTGAGGGATCAGCCGAGATGCTCGCGCAGGAAAGCGAGCGTGCGCTCGCGCGCCAGCTTGGCCGATGCGGCATCCCAGGAGGCGCGCTGGTCGCAGTTGAAGCCGTGGCCCGCCGGATAGAGGTAAATGTCGTATTGCGCATACCGGGCGGCGAGCTTCTTCACGCCTTCCGCCGGGATCATGGCGTCCTTCTCGCCGAAATGACATTGCACCGGGCAGCGCGGTGCGCGCTCGGCATTGTCCAAGATCCCGCCGCCGTAGTACGGCACGGCGCAGGCGAGTTCGGGCAGCGTCGCCGCCGCCATCCAGGCGAGGTAGCCGCCCCAGCAGAAGCCGACCACGCCAACTTTTCCCGCGGGCGAAGCCGCACGCACCGCCGCAGCGATATCGAGCAGCGCCGGGTCCGGTAGGCACGCGGCTTTCAGTGCGCGTCCGCGCTCGACGTCGGCCGGCGCATAGTCGATTTCTACGTTCTTCTGCACTCGGTCGAACAGCGCCGGCGCAATGGCAAGGTAGCCTTGTGCGGCATAATCGTCCGCCACCGCGCGGATGTGGCTATTGACGCCGAAGATCTCTTGCACCACGACAACGGCGCCGCGCGGCTTGCCCGGCGGATCGGCGCGGTAGGCATCGAGCTGGTGGCCGTCCGCCGCAACGAGCTGAATCATGTCTGCACACCTCCACATCGAACTGCCGTCAAGCATACCGCAGGATTGCCCGGGCGGAGTCTACGTCCTCGCCCTCAGCGCCAGGCGTCGACCGACGCGCTTTTCAGATAGCCGAAATCAGTGGCGAACCAGTAGGCGTTCTTTTCCCCTCCCGCCACCACCACGCTGATCGCCTGCGGATCGGCAAAGCGCGGCACCGTCGCGTCCTGCGTCAGCTTCAGGTAGGACGCGAAGGGTTCCACCCCTTTTCGCGCCTGAGGCTCGATGTAGTTGATGACCAGTTGGTAATCCCAGTACACCGAGGCGGGCAGGCGCGAATGCTCGTGGAACCATGTTGCGAGCTTCTCCTTGGAATCGAAGCCCTCGCGCGTCTTCAGCGTGCGCGCCGCGATGGGCTCGAGCAGCAGCGTGAGATTCGTCCGCGGCGTCGGCGTGAAGCCCGACACCAGGTTCAAGAACTGCTCGCGCCAGGTCTTCTCCCGCACTTCGAGCAGATGGCTGAACGTCCGGCCGCGAAACACGCTCACCGCACTTTCCCCGGGCTCATAGCCCTTCTGCACGTGAAACGGCTCCCACGGGCTGCGCTCCTCGTTTTCGGCGAAGCACACGTTGCTGTAATTGAGCGGATTGCCCTGCGATCCCAGATAGGTCATCCCCGGGATCGCGCCGCCGCCGAGGTTGCGCGACAGCAGGCCGTAGGCGCGCCCGATGCTGGCATTGGCGCGGTTGAAGGGGCCGAGCGCGCCCAGACCCGCATTCATGCCGATTTCGCGGCGGATCGGGCCGTTGACGACCACCATCGCGGCGAAGGAACTGGTCGAGCTGTGCAGCGCCGTCACCTGGGTCGAGGCGAGCGCGAGGATCACCGGGAAATACTCCGGCTTCGCCCCCGCCATGACGGCGTTCACGGCCACCTGCTCGACCGTGTACTGCCAGTCTTCCTGGGTTTCGGTCGGGCGCATCTTTCCGACTACTTCGCTCGGACGATGGCTCGTCCCCTCGAGCATCGCCGCGACGCGCTCCTCGGTCGGCAACACCACCGGCAGGCCGTCGGTCCAACCCGCCTCCTGAAACAGCTCGTGCAAGGCGTCTTCGCTATTCGCACCCAACAGGCGCGGCACCGGCCGCGCGAGCCCGCCAGTCTTGCGATCCTCCTCGGACAGCGCCTGTGTGAGAGCGGCGACGATTTCCTCCAGCACCGGGCGCTGCGTCACCGGGTCTGCGCCAAGAACGTAACTGCGCAGCGCCTCGGCCGGCTTGCCTCCGACCGGATGCGGCACGAAACTGAAGCGCAGCCGCGGCATGCCCGCCTTGAAAGCGACCGCCTTCACCAGGTCGTCGAACGCCGTCGTCACCAGCGGTGCGGTAGGAATGCCGCGCTCTTCCAAGTTCATGCAATGCACGGCGACTGCCGGAGCGCAGGTGCTGCAGTGACCGATGGCCATGACCACCAGTGCGCCCTTCGCCTGGATCTCGTCCCACAGCTCGGGGTCGTCCTCGGTATAGCCGCCGCGTTTCTGCCGCAGCTCGGTCTTCACCTCGGGGAATTTCTCGGCGAACACCTTCTGGATTTCGGCGAGGAAAGCGGCTCCGTTCATGAAGCGCACGTCGACGAAATAGATCGTCTTGCCGGCGAGCGACTGCGGCCGCGGCGCCATGCGCCGCAGCGAAATCGCCGGCGGCGTCCCCCGCGGATTGAACACGCGGAAACGCTTGCCTGCGGCCGCGAATTCGCCCGCCGCGACCCGCCGCTCCATGTTCTCGCCCGGATACGCTTCCAGTTCGCAGGCGTCCGCGCTCACGCCGCACGCGATCGCATCCTTTGGCTCAGCTTGCTGCTGCATCTTTGCACTCCTCGAACCGTGCGCATTCAGGTGCGCACTGAAAAATACTCCTCGTAGCTGCTTCCGTTCGACACCAAGATGCCGCCGTCCACGTCGAGCGCGGTTCCGGTGCACATCGCCGCCTCCTCGCTCGCCAGGAACAGGATCGCGTGCGCCACGTCCTCGGGCTTGACCCAGCGGCCGAGCGGAATCCGTGCGGCAACGACCGCGCGCTGCTCAGGCGTGCGCTTGGACGACATGCCGGTGAGCGTCGGCCCCGGGCAGACCGCATTGACTCGGATCTTGTAAGCGGCGAGCTCGAACGCGGCATGCCAGGTGAAGCCGAGCACGCCTGCCTTGGAGGCCGTGTAATTGGCGGCGCCGGCGTAGGAAACGCGCTTCGCCGCCATCGACGCCACGTTGACGATCGCGCCGCCGCCCTGCTCGCGCATCGGCGCGATCACCGCCTGGGTACACATTGCGGTGCCTTTGAGATTGATGTCGAGCACCCGATCCCATTCCTCTTCCGCCATGTTCTGCAGCGTCCACTTGCCGATCACGCCCGCATTGTTGACCAGCACGTGCACGCTGCCGAACTCGCGCATCACCGCGGCAAAAGCCGCACGGATCGATGCCGCGTCGGCGACGTCGGCCGCGAACGCTTTCGCTGCGGGGAATTCGGCCGCCAGCTTTTGCGCGCTGTCTGCGTTGACGTCGAGCAGCGCGAGCTGCGCGCCTTCTGCCGCGAGCGCGCGCGCCGTCGCTGCGCCAATGCCGCTCGCCGCACCGGTGACGACCGCCACCTTGCCCTGGAATCTTGCCGGTCTCACGCTCGTCCCCTCAATCCAGCCGGATGCCCGCCGCTTTGGCGATCGGCGCCCAGCGGTTGCGGTCGGCGAGCAGCGTCTTCTGGAACTCCTCGGGCGTTCCGCCCGCGACCTCCAAGCCGATTTCGTGCAGGCGCTTCGTCACGTCCGGTGCGCGCAGCGCTTCGGTGATCGCCTTGGCGTACTGTTCGATCGTCGTCTGCGGCGTGCCGGCGCGGACGAAGAAGCCGAACGAGGTTTTGCCGACGAAATCGGGATAGCCCAGTTCGGTGAACGAGGGGATGTCGGGGGCGAGGGGCGAGCGGCCGCTCGAACTTTGCGCCAGGATGCGCAGCCGCCCGGCGCGGTGCAGCTCCAGATAGTCTGCGATCACCGAGGCACTCGCCGGAATCTGGCCGCCGAGCAAGTCGGTGAGCAGGGGGCGCCCGCCTTTGTAGGGAACGAGCTGCAGATCCACCCCGAAAGTCTTGCCCATGAGGAGCGTAAGGAACGCGCCCACGCCCGCTGCGCTCGGCGCCCCGACAAAGCGCATCTTCGGTTCGCGGCGGATCGCCTCTACCCAATCGCCGAACGTGGCGATGCCGGATGCCGCCGACACGGTGATCGCCGTGGGAATGGTCGTGCCTTCGCATACCGGCACCAGGTCGTGATCCGGATCGTAGGCGAGCTTGGAGTAGAGAAAGGTGTGATAAGAGAAGAACCCCGTCGGCGTGTACAGCAGATAAGAGCCGTCCGCTTCGGTATTCTTGATGAACTCGCCCGCAGCGAGGCCGATTCCGCCCGGCTTGTAATCGATGAGGACGTTGCGCTCCAGGCTCACGCGCAACTTTTCCGCGAGCAGTCGCGCGCTCGCATCCAGCGCCGCCCCCGGCGGCACGCTGAGGATCATCTTCAGCGTCTTGCCTGACTGCGCCTGCGCCCACGGCGGCAGCGCCAGCGCAGCCGCACCTGCCCCAAGCGCCGCGGCGAATCTGCGTCTCGTGATCATCGTCTCCTCCTTTTGATGGTCGCCGGCGGCGCGGTCATGCGAGCCTCCGCGCCGCCGGGCGAGCCCCCTCCTCCTCAGGAGAGGCAAAGATTTTCTGGCCTCGAGGCGCAGCCGGTCAAATGAAAAGAAATGAGCTAGGATTAACTTTTGGTTATCGACTATGGCCGTGCGATGAACCTTCGCCATATGGAAGTCTTTCGCGCCGTGATGCGCGCCGGCACGGTGAGCGGGGCCGCGCAAATGCTCAACGTTTCCGAACCCGCCGTGAGCAAGCTCCTCGCCACGGCCGAACGGCGCGCGGGGCTGCGCCTGTTCGAGCGCGTCAAAGGCCGCATCCTGCCGACCCCGGACGCCCGCACGCTTTATGCCGAGATCGAAACGCTGTGGAAAGGCGTCGAGCGCATCCGCGGTACCGCGCAGACGCTGGCGAAGCGCACCGCGTCGAACCTATGGGTGGCGGGCACCGCGAGCCTGGGCACGCACCTCGTGCCGCTCGTCGCCGCCGAACTCTACCGCGCGATTCCGCAGCTCAATCTGAAGGTTGACATGCTGCCCGCGGTGGAGGTCATCCGCGAGTTGCTGGACGGCACCGCGGACGTGGGGGTAGCGCTCTCCCCGCCTGCGCATCCCAACATCGCCGTCGCCGCGCGCTACGTATGCCGTCTGGTGTGCGTCATGCCCGCGGCACACCCGCTCGCCAGCCGCCGCGCGCTGCGCCGCGCCGACCTCGCCGGCCAGCGCGTCATCTCCTTCTCGCGCACCCTGGGCTCGCTCGAGCAGACGCTCGCCGGACTCAAGCTCGACATGGCGGTGCGCTCCGGGCCCCTCGCCTGCTGGTTCGCGCAGGCGGGCGTAGGCGTCGCCATCGTGGATGAGCCGACGGTGGTCGGTGCGCGCTTCGCCGGACTCGCGGCACGACCGCTCACGCCCAGCGCCAGGGTCGAAGTGGCCGTCCTGCATCACCTCGAGCGCCCGCTCTCGGGTGCCGCGCTCGCTTTTCGCCAGACCTTCGATGCCGTGTGGAAAACGCAGATGCCGCGGCTCGATGCCGTGCGCTAGGATTCGCCGCCTTACTGTGTAACCAGGATGCGTCCGCTCATGCCCTCGTGGCCGGAGCCGCAAAAGTTGTCGCAGAGAAAATCGTAGCTGCCGGCTTTTTCGGGCTTCAACGCCACCCGCGTCAGCTTGCCCGGCGGAAGATCGGCGCGGATATTCAAGTCGGGGATGCTGAAGCCGTGGATGAAATCGAGCGACTTGAATTCCAGGACCGCCGGCTCGCCTACCTTCAGCACGATTTGGTTGGGCGAGTAGGAAAAGCGGCGCGCCACGATCTTCACCACCTTGACCTTGGGCTTCGCGCCGCGCGTCCCGGCTCCCGCGTCGAATGTGGTGCCGGCGAGCAGCGCGGCGCTCGCCGCCAAGAGCAGCGCAATCAAGCGTCGCATGGTTCAGGCCGCCGTCAGAGGGAATTCGGCGATGGCGTATTGCGCCGCTTTCGCTTCCACTTCGCGAAACCCCAGTCCCTTGTAAGGCGCGGCGGCGTCCCACGGAAGCGGCAAGCGCTTTTCCTGCGACCCGGGCGCGGGCAGCGGGAAGATCAACGACTTCGCCGAATGGTGGGCGATATGCCCTGTTTGATGGTGATTTTCCTGGTGGATATGGCCGTAGAACACCGTCACGTTGCGGTAAGGCAGGAGCAGATCGATCGCCTTCGCGCCGTCGCGCGTGGCCCAATCCCACTTCGGCACGAGGTCGAACAGCGGTCGATGGGTGAACACGACGATCGGAGCATCCTTGTCCTGTTTTGCCAAATCCGCCTCCAGCCAGGCGAGTTGCGCCGAGCCGATGCTTCCCCCCGGATCCGACACATTGTCGACGGCGACGAAATGCACGCCGCGGTGGTCGAACGAGTAATGCGTCTCGCCGAAGAACTCCTTGAATGCGGCGCCGGCGTCGAGCGAAGCGTCGTGCTCGCCCGGAATGAAGCGCACGTCCTTCACTTTCAATGCGCCGACGATGTCGCGAAACTCGGCGAGTCGCTTGCGCCGCTCCTGCGGATCGTCGGTGCTGTGGGTGAGATCCCCGGTGAACAGCACGAAATCGGGCGGCAGCTTGATGGCGTTCACCTCCGCGACCGCGCGCTTGAGGGTATTGGCGGCATCCGGATTGGCCGGCCCGGCATAACCCCAATGGCTGTCGGACAACTGCACAAAATAGAAATCGCCTTGGGCCGGGGCCGCGTTAGCGGCACCGCGCAATCCCGCCAGAAACACCGCACCACCGCCTGCCGCGGCAAGCTCGAGAAAATCCCTGCGTCGCATCATGGTTACCTCCGTCGGTAATATCTGGCGCCGACCGCCAGCGTCTGCCGCCATGCATTACCGTCTTCATCGAATAGAAATTCCCGGTTGCGTCGATTTCTCGCCGCGACTTGAGCCGCGGAGGCGAATCGCGTACGGTGGCGGCGTCGAGGCAGCTCAATCCTTGCAAGCGTGCGAGTTCAGCAAGAGACCGCGGAATAATTGCCCAGCAAGCGCGGTATAGCAGCCAGAAGGGACCAGCGTGACGGACAGGCAACGGCAATTCGAGACGATCGCTCTTCCGCATCTGGATGCCGCCTACAATCTTGCCCGTTGGCTGCTGCGCAACGATCAGGATGCACAGGATGCCGTGCAGGAGGCGTATCTGCGCGCACTGCGCTACTTCGGAGGATTTCGCGGCGACGATGCGCGCCCTTGGCTACTCGGTATCGTGCGCAACACCTGCTACACCTGGCTGCGCAGCGCTGCGCATGGCAGCGAACTCGTGGAGTTCGACGAAGAGCGCGACAGCCTCGGCCGCGGCGCCGGGGTCGATTACATTGAAAACGACCCCGAGCGCCTGCTGCTGCAAAAACTCGAGCGCGCGCGCATCGACGCTGCCATCGATTCGCTCGCGCCCGCATTTCGCGAGGTGGTGGTGCTGCGCGATATCGAAGGGCTGTCTTACGCGGAAATTTCGCAGATCGCGGCGATCCCGCCGGGCACGGTGATGTCGCGCCTGGCGCGCGCGCGCAAGCTGCTGCGCGCCGCCCTGATCGAACCTGCCGGCGAAGAGGACACATGAACCAGAATGAGGATCTGGCGCTCGCGCGCGCCATTCGTGACCGGGCAAGCCGGCATCGGGCACCGGCGGAATTGCACCAACGGATCGCGGCTGCGCTGAGCGAGCCGCTCGCGCCGCCAGCGTCGGACCGCGCCAGGCCCGCGATCTGGCGTAGCTGGCGCGCCCTTGCCGGCGCCTTCGCCTGCGGCGTGGTCGCAAGCTGGGCCTTCGTCCACTTCCGCCCCGCGCCCGCGGATGACTACGCCATCGTCCAAGAAGTGCTGGCCGGCCACGTGCGCTCGCTCATGGTCTCGCATCTGGCGGACATCGCCTCGTCCGACCAGCACAGCGTGAAACCCTGGTTCGCCGGGAAGCTCGACTATTCGCCGCCGGTGCGCGATCTCGCAGCCGAGGGTTTCCCGCTGATCGGGGGACGCCTTGATTACATCGACCAGAGGCCGGTTGCGGCGCTGGTGTATCGGCGCTACAAGCACACCATTAATCTATTCGTGTGGCCCGCCGACGGCGCCGCGCCAGGCCCGTCCTCGCTCGCGCGCAACGGCTTCAACATTGTCGACTGGCGCGATGCCGGCATGCAGTTCTGGGCCGTATCCGACCTCGAAGCCGGGGAACTCCAGACCTTCGCCCGGCTGCAGCAGGCAGCCCGCTAGCCGCCGCGCCAGCGGACCCCGATCGGAAATCGCTTACTCGACGGTGGCGCCGGAGAAGGCGACGACCTTAGCCCACTTCTCCGTCTCGGCCGCGATCACCTTGCCGAAATCCTCCGGCGTCCCTCCGATGGGGTGCCCGCCCAGTTCCGCCAGCCGCTCGCGCATTTTCGGGTCGGCGAGCGCGCGATTCACCTCTGCGTTCACCTTTTCGATGATGGCGCGCGGCGTTCCCTTGGGCATGCCGACGCCAAACCAAGCGGTGGCCTCGTAACCCTTCACCGTGTCTCCCACCGTGGGCAGCTCGGGCATGGAGGGCTCGCGCTTGGCGGAAGTGACGGCAAGTGCGCGGATGCGCCCGCCCTTGATGTGCGGCGCCGAAGACGGGAGATTGTCGAACAGCACGTGCACTTGCCCTGCGATCAGATCCGTGATCGCAGGACCCGCACCCTTGTACGGCACGTGCGTCATCTTGCAGCCGGTCATGGACTTGAACAGTTCTCCCGACAGATGCACCGAGGTGCCGCTACCCGAGGAAGCCATGTTGAGCTTGCCCGGATTCGCCTTGCAGTAGGCGATGAACTCCGCCACCGTCTTCACCGGCAAGGAGTTCGTAATTTCCATGACGTTGGGCGTGCGGATGAGGCCAGCCACCGGAGCGATGTCCTGGATAAAATTGAACGGCAGCTTCTTGTAGAGCGAGGCGTTGATGCCGTTCGCCGGGTTCACGAGCAGCATCGTGTAGCCGTCGGCGGGCGCCGTCACCACCGCCTCGACGCCGATATTGTTTCCCGCACCCGGCTTGTTCTCGACCAGGAACGGCTGCCCCATCTTCTCCGTCAGCCACTGCGCCACGATGCGCGCCAGCACGTCCGTCGTTCCCCCTGGCGGATACGGCACGATCCATTTCACCGCTCGCGTCGGGTAATCCGCCGCGAGTGCGGATCCGATGCCGGTCAGGCCGAACAACAGAACGAGAAGTACGAATCGTGCAAGACGTATCATGGGTGCATCTCCTTGTGCTTGGGAAAGAAACAGGAGCTTCGTGCTGAGGGGTGAATCGAACCGCGCAGTGCGCCCATCATACCTCAACGCAGACGCTAATTCGCCTGTGCGCCGTAGCGCGCACGCCAGCCACTCCGACCTGATTTGACCGCGCGGCGACACGCGCATATATTCGCGGGCAGTCGTCGCGACTCCTTGCCCATGTCTTGCGCTCGATCCGCGCCTCTTCATCTAAATTGCCCCTCGCTGCCATGCCCCACGCCACCCAGCCCCAACTCATCGTCGACGGCGCGCGCGCCACCATCTGCCTGTGCCGTCCGGCCGAGCACAATCGGCTTGATCCGGCCGATCTGCCTGTACTCACGGGATACCTCGACCGCGTGCGCAGCGACCCGTCCATCCGCGTCCTGGTGGTGACTGGCAGCGGCAACAAGACGTTCAGCTCCGGCTACACCGTGCAAGCCATCCGCGAGCATCTGGACGATCGGCTGGAAACACTCCTGGACGCGCTCGAAGCTCTGTCGTTGCCGACGATCTGCGCGCTCAACGGCAGCGCCTACGGCGGCGCGATCGACCTCGCGCTGTGCTGCGACTTCCGCATCGGCGTGAACGGCAGCCGCATGTTCATGCCCGCGGCGAAATTCGGCCTGCACTACTATCCGGGCGGCATCCGCCGCTATGTCACGCGCCTGGGCCTCACCAGCGCGAAGAAGCTGTTCCTCACCGGCCTCGCCATCGATGCGCCGGAGATGCTGCGCATGGGCTTTCTCACCGAGCTGGTGGATCCGGGCGAACTCGCGCCCGCAGTGAACCGCTATGTCGAAGCCATCGCCCAGTGCGAGCCCGTGGTCGTCGCTTCGATGAAGCGGCATCTGAACCAGACCGCCGACGGCCGCTTCGACGAAGCGGCGCTGCGCGAGGCCTTCATGAATTCGGTGCGCTCGGAGGAATTGCAGCGGCGACTCGCCGCGCTAGAAGGCAAATAGGCGCGCCGCGGCTAAGAAGGCGCGTCCTTGCGACCGTGCACGCCGCGTGAGATCCAGCCGCCGCAGCCCATCAGCAGCGCGTTCACCCAGAACACCGGGAACAGGCCAAACGCGGAACCGAGGGAACCGAAGGCGAGCGGCCCGATGACCCGCGCCACATGGTTCGCCGTCAAGCGCAGCCCCAACGCTTCGCCCGAGCGGCCTTTGGGCGACTGGCTATAGGTCATCATCATGGTGACTGGCGGACCGCAACCTATGCCCAGACCGAGCAAAAAAGCGACCAGGGACAGCAGCACCGCTTCGCGGCAAAAAGGGATCAGCACGAAGCTCGCGGCCGCGATGTAGAACGCGTAGGCGAGCAAGGTCTCCTCGCCCAGGCGCGCAATCAGGCGCGGCAGCAGCGCGCGCACGGCGAACGAGGCGGCGGCGAACATGGCGAGCACGATGCCGATCACCGACGCCGATAAGCCGATGCCGTGGCCGTAGATCGGCAGATAGAACTGAAACAGATCGATGCCGAACTGCACCAGGCTGCTGGTGACGAGCACGCGGCGCACGTCGGCGTCGGCCAGCATGTCCTTGAAGCCGCCGGCCTTGCCTGCCTGCGGCGTGGCGCCCGGCAGGATGGCGCCGCGCCAAGCGAGCAGCACCACCGAGACGAGCGAAAGCAGGACGAAGCTCAGGCAAGCGGAACCGAAGCCCATGTGATCGATGGAGAAACCGGCGATCATCGGACCGAGGAAATTCGCGAACGCCGCCACCATGGCGAAATTGCTGAAGTTGCGCGCGTGCTCTTCCGTTCTTCCCAGCACCCCGACCAGATTCTGCAGCGTCACCGTATAGAAGGTGAAGGAGAGGCCGAGCAGCGCGGCCGTGAGATACAGCGCGGGCAGGCGCGGCAGCAGGTAGGGAACCGCCATGCCGCAAGCGCCCACCGCCGCACCGAAGCTCAGCAGCCAACGCGCGCCGATGCGATCGGTCAGCCGACCCGCGAGCCAGGCGAGCGACATTGGAATGGCGGAAAAGGTTGCTGCGAGCACGCCCACTGCGAAGGGTTGCGCGCCGAAATTCAAGGCGTACAGCGCGAGCACGACGCGCCCGCCGAGGACGGTGCTGAAATTGATGAGCGCGAGCGCGAGTACGAACTGGATGGTCTTCAAGCTTGGCTCGGAGCCGAAGAGCGCCACAAGCGCGCCCTGCAACCTAGCGCACGAGGCGAGAATTCGGAAGTGTGGAATCGGCGCTGCCGCGAATTGCAGCCGACCATCATCGAGGCGGCAGCCCGGCCGGCAGCGTAGCCGCGCCTGCCCCGAGTTCGCGCTGCATCAACACGCAGTCGACCCAACGGCCGAACTTGAACCCGACCGCTTGCAGCGTGCCTATTCGTGCGAAGCCGAGGCTCGCGTGCACGCCGATCGATCCCGAATTGGCGCTGTCGCCGATGACCGCGATCATCTGCCGCCACGGTCCGCGCTCGCAGCCCGCAATCAGCGCGCCGAGCAGAGCGCGGCCGATGCCGCGGCGTGCCTGCCCCGCGGCGACATAGACTGAATCCTCGAGGGTATAGCGATAGGCCGAGCGCGAGCGATAGTCGCTCGCATAGGCGTAGCCCACGACTTCCGCGCTGATTTCAGCGACCAGATAGGGCAATCCCTGGCGCAGGACCTCGCTGCGGCGCTCCTGCATCTGCGCGAGGTCCGGCGCAGTCTCCTCGAAGCTTGCCGCGCCGTGGTGTACGTGGTGGGCGTAGATTCGCTGCACGGCCTCCATATCGGCCTGAGTCGCATCGCGGATGATTAAACCCGGCGGCTGAGATCGATTTTGCGATTCGGCAGAAGGAGAAGGCGCGCGCGTGTTCATGGCGAAGGCGCCATGATAACCAAAGGCACCGAACCGCGCCTGGGCGTCGCGCTAGTGGCGCCAGCTCGCGATTTCGCCCTCGCGCATGTTGGGTTCGAGCGGCGCCCCGATCTCGATCTTGCGCTTGATTTCGCGTGCCGTCGCTTGCAGCGCGAGCAAGCGGTAAGGCACGGAATGATGGCTGCTCGAGCTGCCGCCGTCGATGTTGGACGGATTGGCTGCCGCGAGTCGGCGCCAGAAGCTCGCGGCATCGTCCAGGGGGAGACCGGCCGCAGCCAGCATGTACAAACCGACGTAATCGGCCTCGGCCTCGAATTCCTGCGAATAGACCTGCGTGTCCGAGGCCGAAAAGAGGCTGCTCCATGCGCCGCCCTCGAACTTCGCCGCAGTCAGGATGCGCGCGAAGAAATCGGCTGCGGCGTTGCGTTGTTTCGCCTCCATATGGCGCATGACGTTGTGCGCCAGCTCGTGAGCGAGTACCAGCGACAGCTCGAAGTCGTTGCGCGCAAATGCCATCATGCCGCGCGTGACCATGATCTGTGCGCCGTCTGCGTATGCATCCGGCGCCAGTCCGGCTTGCAGCACAGCCGGATATTTGCACGCCGCGTCCGGATTCAACGCGAGCGTCGAGATCGCGCCATCGCGTTCGACTTCCATACGGATAGGTCTCGTCGGCGTAAGCGCGCGGTAGATCGCATCGAAGTCATCCATGCTCGCCACGGTTCGGTTCTCGATGCGAGTGACGATGTCGTGCTCCCTCAGCCCCGCTGCGGCCGCGGGGCTGCCCTCCAGCACGAACAGCACAGTGGGTCGGGCCGCTACGCCGTATAGCCGCGCGTAGGCCGATCCCAGGCTGCCGCTTGCGCTCGACGCAAACGCCGCGCCGGTGCTGGCTGCCAGCTCGCGGCCGCAGAACCGATGCGCCTTCGTGGCGAGTCGACGGTAGACGCGCGCAAGGCGAATTCGCTCCGCCACGATTTCGCGCACGGCTAAATCCTTTTCTTTCTCCGCTTCTGCTCTCACTGCGCCATCGTCGACTACTGCGGGCCGCGTGCTGGGCACGGCGCATGCCGCGAGAAGTAGCGACACACAGGCCAAGGCTCCTATCGCTTTCACCGATCTCCCGAGCGCGCAATTCGCATCCGGCGACGATGAAGGGATTTGCCTTCTTCTGTCTTAACCTAGATCAATAAAGCAGTCCATTCCTTGCACGCATCATCGCAGCCGTGACGCTGCAGCAGCTCGGCAGGCACATTACTGTCGTCATGCGACGACACACTTGCCGCGCCGGCATGACGACGCGGAAACAGGTTGCGCCATCGCACGTGGTGGATTCGGTTCGAGCCGTGCGAGTTCGATTACGGGTGCAAGGCCGCGGCGACGCGCAAACGCGCGCCGTCGGGCCATTGCACTCGGCCGGTCAGATATCGCTGGGTGTGTTATCAGCCACCGCCGGCGCGGATGGCTGGGAGAAGAACGTCAGCCGCCAGATTTGCCGGAAAGAGGATTGTTGATGTCGTCGTCTACGGCGTTGCTTGGCGGAGTAAATCCCGACGGCGAAGTAGCGCAGCCCTGTTGCAAGACTAGCACTGCGCCGTACACAAGAACGTAGACAAATTTGCGTAACTGCATCATGGACCTCCGTGTACCAAGTTGCGTGATTCACACGACACAAAGCGTAAGTGCCTCGCGCTCCGTATCGTGAACTTAGTTGCAGTGATGCGCGCACATGCCTTCTCCGTACACGCGCCACACACGGTGGACAAGCCCGGTCTGCTTCGGTTCAGTTCAAGCCCGGGCAGCGCTCGATATCAAACTTGGCATCGACTGCACCAGCGCGGTGATCAATGCACCGCCTCTGTGCGAATAGCGCCACCCGCGATGTGCCTTAAATCGAGTTGTGAAATTTCGAGAGTCGGCGTTAAACATGCACTTCGCTTAGCGCCACGTCTTGGTAGGCGTGAAAAAACTCGTCGCAGAAGCGATCCCAGCGCCGACACACCTCCAGCGTCTTTACGTCGTTGGCGGCGAGGTCGGGGTGCGCGACGAGTTCGGTCCCTTCTTGCGCCAGCCGTGCAACGATGCCGGCTTCGCTCCCCGCGAGCACGCTCGCGACGAAGTCGGCGGTGGAATACGAGTTTGCGCATTGCTGCAAGTCGCGGTGAATTTGGGTCAGCAGCACATTGCGCGGCCCTTCCCACAATTCGTTGATGGCCGCATCGCGGTAGAGGCGCGGCAGCGCCGAAAAATCCTCCATCACTCCGTGTCCGCCGAAGAGCGACATCGCCTCGTGCAACACTGCGGTGCAATCCCAGCTGGCTGTGATCTTCTGCAGCATGATGAGCTCGCGCACCTCGAACCGTTTTCTGCGCGCGCTCTCGGACTCGCCCCTTGCCGCGCCGCTTAGACCGCCCTCCAGCGCGAGCACATCGCGAAACAGCCGGAAGGCGCCGGCGGTGGTACGCTGCGCAGCGCGCTCGATGCGCGCAAGCTGCATCGCGACCAAAGGGAAATGGCCGATCGCGCTGCCGAACGCTTCGCGGAATTCAGTGTATTTCCTCGCTTCGCGCACGGCACGCGTCATGAACGCGGCGGCCGACAGCCCGACCGTCAGCCTCGAGCAGGTGAGAACGATGCCGACCACCAGCGCGACGCCCTTGTTCAGGGGGCCGATGGGATAGGCGAGCGCGCCGTTGAAGCTGAGCTCGCCCGTGGTCAATTCCGTGGTCCCGAGCTTGCGCTTGATGCGATCGATGGTGTAGCCGTTGCGGCGCTCCTTCTGCTTGTCACCCGGCAGCCACGAAGGCATGACGAACAATGCCACTTCCTCCGAACCGCGCGGTTTCGCCGTGACCACGGCATAGTCGGCATGAGTCGCCGAGCAGAAGAATTTGCTTCCATATAGGCGCCACTCGTCCTGCTCTTGCACGGCCTCGAGCACGTTGGCGGGAACATCCGAACCGCCTTGAATCTCGGAAAGATATTGCGCGCCGATGGCGAACTCGCCGCCGCTGCCTTCCTTGCAGTGTTCAAGTATCTTTCGCGTCTGCACCGTGTCCGCGTATTTGTCGAGCAGCATGATCAGCCCCTCGGTGCAGGTGAGCGGGCAGGCGATGCAGGCTTCGCCGTTCTGATAGATGAGGAACATCTTGACGAGGCGCGTCCACGGCGGCGTCTGCGCCGAGAAGATCGCTTCGGCGAATACTTCCCGTTCCAGGACCTCGGTTTCGTGCGGGCGAACGATGCGGTCTATCCGTCGATGGTGGCCGTCGTAATGCAGCACGAACGGGCGCTTTTCCGGCAGCGCCATGCTCTCGGCAAGATCGCGCCAGCGGAACGAGACCTTGCTCGACAGTTCGATCGCCGCGGCATCGGCCGCAGCCCAATCCTGGCCGGCGTAATGGCGCAATGCCGCGCGCACGAATGGATCATCGCGGTAATAATCGACTCTCTGCCGCCACTCGAGGAAGGCGTCGAAGTTATAGGGATTGGCGCGAGTAGGAAGCGACATCGCATTCTCCTAATTAGATAGGCTGCGCCGGCCCGCCATCGCGCGCCTATACCATGAAATTATCATGGTTACGCCCACACCGCCGCAGTGTCGTTGGTGCCAGTCCGGATGGCGTCAAGAATTCAACAGCTTAGCCGGACACTTCGGCACGGAACGATGCGTCCCAGGCTGTGTCTTACCTCCACATTTCACGAGTGGAAGGTATCGTAAATTTTCCATGGGAGGTGCGCCATGGGCAAGAACAGCACTTTCGACCACGAGAGGCGGCACGAACTGTTTCGCAAATCCCTGGTTGACTTCAGCCGCGAGCACCGCGCCGCACATTGGTCGGGAAACTTTGCAGAATTCCTGGACAAGGTATTACCCAACGATCCCAGAGCGATAGCGAGGAGCAGCCACGAATACATCTGGGACATGATTCGCTGGGGTGGCGGAACGGACGAGGAAGGCCGGTTCCGCTGCAAGCTGTTCGAAGACGAATTGTTCGGAATCGACGACGCGCTGGAGCGCCTGGTCGACTATTTCAAGGCGGCGAGCGCCGGTTCGGAAGTCGGTCGGCGCCTGCTGCTGCTGCTCGGGCCGCCCTCCGGCGGCAAGTCGACGCTCGTCATTCTGCTCAAGCGCGGGCTCGAAGAATACAGCCACACGGATGCCGGAGCGATCTACGGCATCCAAGGCTGTCCCGCGCACGAATCGCCGCTGCACCTCGTTCCGCACACGTTGCGGCCTGCGTTTCGCGAAACTTACGGGGTCGAGATCTACGGCGAACTCTGTCCGTTTTGCGTCAGCCGCGTCACTGGACAGTTCGCCGGAGACTTCATGCAGATTCCGGTGCATCGCATTTTCGTGTCCGAAGCGGGCCGGGTCGGCGTCGGCACCTACGCGCCGCACGATCCCACCACGGCGGACATCGCCGACCTCGTCGGCTCGGTCGATCTGTCCAAAGTGGCGGAGTTCGGCGACGAAGGCGATCCGCGTGCCTGGTCTTGGTCGGGCGCCGTCTATGCGGCGAGCCGCGGCGTGCTCGAAATGATCGAAATCCTCAAAGTGAAGCGCGAATTCCTCTACCTGCTGCTCACCTTGACCCAGGAAAAGAACATCAAGGTATCGCGCTTCCCGCTGATCTTTCTGGACGAAACCATCATCGCCCATACCAATCTGGCGGAATTCCGCAAGTTCCTGCAGGAGGCGGAGAACGAGGCGCTGCTCGACCGCATGGTGATCATCCAGATCCCCTACACCCTGTCCTATGCCGAGGAAGCGCGCATCTACCGCAAGCTCACCTCGAGCACCCTCGCCTTCAAGGAGGTGCACCTCGATCCCCATGTGCTGCGCGTCGCCGCGGTGTTCGCCATTCTCTCGCGCCTGGGCGAAGGCGAAGACAAGGACGCGGAACTGACGAAGAAAGTGCGCCTGTACGCGGGCGAGGACGTCGAGGGCATGTCGCGCACCGAGGCCGACAAGATCCGCGAGAAGAAGCCGGACGAAGGGCTCACCGGCGTATCGCCGCGCTTCGTTATCAATGCGCTCTCCAGCGCCATCATCCAGTCGAACGCCAAGAGCCTCACCAGCATGGAGGTGCTCCTCGCGATCAAGGACGCGATCGAATCGGATGCGCGCATCGACGGCAAGAAGAAGCGCCGTTGGGTCGACTTCCTGGTCATCGCCCGCAAGGACTTCTACAACCGCTGGGTGAAGGAGGACGTGCACAAGGCGCTGTTCGTGTCCTTCGAGCAGGAGGCGCAGGAGCTGCTCGACAAATACCTCGACGAAGTCGAAGCGATGCTCGACAACCGCCAGATCCGCGATCCGATCAGCAACGAGGAGCGCAAGCCCGACGAGCGCTTCCTGCGTTCAGTCGAAGAAAAGATCCAGGTGTCGGAGTCGGGCAAGCAGTCCTTCCGGCAGGAAGTGGTGCGCAAGGCGATGGGCGCGTACAAGCGCGGCGAAAAGTTCACCCTCGACAGCCATATGCAACTGCACGACGCCGTCGAGAAATATCTATTCGAGCAGCGGCGCGACGTGCTGCGCCTGGTCGGCTCGGCCACCCGGCCCGACGAAGAAACGCGGCAGAAGATATCGGTGGTCGAGCAGCGCCTGGTCGACGAATACGGTTATGACAGCCACAGCGCGCGCGAGGCGCTCAACTACGTGACGACTCTGCTCGCACAGGAATAGACATGTCCCGCCCCTTCGATGATCGGCCGGCGCCTTCGCGCATCGCCGCCGAAACACCCTGGTACGAGCTCTTCTCGCGCGGCGCGCGCGATTGGCTGCGGCACAATCAAAAAGTGCGCGAGACGGTGAAGACGCGCATGCCCGACCTGCTGAGCGCACCGGACGTCCTCACGCATTCCTCGGATCGCACCCTGCTGGTGCCGATCCGCATGCTCGAGCACGCGCGCTTCCGTCTGAGCAAGCCGTACGTGCGCGCAGGCGCCGGACAAGGCCGCGGCGAGCCGGGCGATATCCTGCGCCCGGCGCAGGATGCCGCCGAGCGGGCGACTGCGGGCGGCGGGGACGACCGCGGTGAATACCAATTCGTGCTCGAGTTGAAGATCGACGACGTGCTCGACTGGCTGTGGGAGGAGTTGAAGCTGCCTGAGCTCAAACCGCGGCAACGCGCGATCGCGGCGGACCCCGAGTTCGTGCGCGAAGGCTGGGACCGGCGCGGGCCGCGCTCGCGCCTGGATCGGCGGCGCACGGTGAAGGAAGCAGTCAAGCGCCGGGCGATGCAGGAGGATGCCGTCTCCTTTTCCAACGAAGACCTGCGTTTTCGCCAGCTCATCAGACGCAAGACTCCCTGCGTCAATGCGGTGGTCATGTTTGCGCTCGACGTTTCCGGCAGCATGGACGAGGCGCAGCGCAAGCTCGCCAAGATGTTCTTCTTCTTCGCGCTGCACGGCATCCGCCGCCAGTACGCGAAAGTCGACATGGTGTTCGTAGCGCATACCGTCGATGCCTGGGAGTTTCCCGAGGAAGAGTTCTTCCAGGTGAGCGGCGGCGGCGGCACGCATGCTTCGAGCGCATTCGAGCTGTGCGCGAACATCCTGAAGGCGCGCTACGATCCATCGCAGTACAACGCCTACCTGTTTTACGCCTCGGACGGCGAAAACTCCTCCGATGACCGCGAAGCGGCGGCGAAATCCCTCGCCGATCTCGCCGCCGACCTCAATTACGCCGGTTACATCGAACTTCTCGCCAACGGCATCCGCCGCACCCCGACCGAGATCAGCGCGATGTTTGCCGAGATCAAGCGCCGCGGCCACACGGCCGCGGCGATGCCGGTCGCCATCGTCGAAGATGTGTGGCGCGCGATACGCCACTTCTTCCAGGAACAGACGGAGGCGGCGGCATGAGCAGGAAGCAGGGACCCGGCGCAGCCGGGATGCGACCGCCCGCGATTGCCGCCGGCCGCCGACGGAACTGCACCCCGCACGGCAACTTCTGTCTGGAGGCGGCGGCGTGACCGCGGGACTGGCCGAGGACGTCGCGCGCATGGAGGCGCTGGCGAGCCAGTTCGGCCTGGATTACTACCCGGTGGACTTCGAACTCGCCCCGTCCAACTTCATGCTCGAGATCTCGGTCTACGGATTGCCGGTGCGCATGCCGCATTGGTCTTTCGGCGTGCGCTACATCCACCAGCTGATACGCCAGACGATGGGTCATTCGAAAACCTTCGAAGTCATGTTTCCGGGCGATCCCTGCTACGCATTCCTGGTCGAAT
This sequence comes from uncultured Enterobacteriaceae bacterium, assembly GCA_964565875.1. Classification (GTDB taxonomy): domain Bacteria; phylum Pseudomonadota; class Gammaproteobacteria; order Burkholderiales; family SG8-39; genus 2-12-FULL-64-23. The sequence goes on along the minus strand of CAZMGP010000024.1, from coordinate 26,492 downwards.
CCAATTCGCCGCCCGCCAATACTCTGGTGATCGCGCACGTGCTCGGTCACGCCGATTTCACCAAGAACAATCAGCTGTTCGCACGCTTTCACGACATGGCAGGCGGCAATATCGTCGGCCATGCCGCAGCGCATGCGCAGCGCATCGATGCGGCGATGCGCCAGTACGGCGTCGCGCGCGTCGAGGCGGTTCTCGACGCCGCGCTCGCCCTCGAGCCCCACGTCGATACCGAGCGCGAGTTGCATCGTCCGCCTTATTCCGGCTTGCAGCCGCACCTGAAGAAGGACGAGCAGCCGGACGAATTCCGGCGTCGCTTCAGCGAACTTCCCGGGGCCGCGCCCGCCGCGCCCGCCGAGGAACAATATCGCCGCGCGCCCGTCCCGCCGCATCCCGAAGCGGATCTGCTCTGGTTCATCGCCCATTACGGCCAAGAGCTCGAGGACTGGGAGCGCGACGTCTTCCTCGCCGTGCGCGACGAATCGTTCTACTTCTATCCGGTGTTCGCCTGCCAGATCATGAACGAAGGCTGGGCATCCTATTGGCACGCGCGCCTGCTGCGCGAAGCGCAGTTCGTGCCGCAGGAGCATTACCTATCGGCGATCAAGATCCACTCCGACGTCGTCAGTCTCTATGCGGCCGACGAGCAGACGGCGCTCGCCGTCAATCCCTATCATCTCGGCTTCTCCATGTGGGAGGCGATCGTCGAAGCGCAGGGCGTCGAGCGTGCGCGCACCATCATGCGCGAGGAGGACGACTTCGGTTTCATCCGCAATTACCTCGACCGCGAGCTTGCACAAAAGCTCGGCCTGTTCGTCTACGAGTCGCGCCGCGACGGCGAGATCAAGGTGGCCAGCCGCGACATTCACCAGGTGCGCGAAGCGATCCTCGCACCCAAATTCAACTACGGCGCCCCGCGCATCGCCGTCACGGAACTGCGCGCGGACGGCAGCCTCACGCTCCTGCACGACCATCCCAGCGACGGCCGCGGCCTCGATCTCGGGCGTGCGAACAAGGTGATCGAATATGTCCACCGCGTCTGGCGCCGCCCGGTGCGTCTGCACACGATCGACGCCGACGGACGCGAGGTCGAACTGACTAGCGACGACTAGCCGCGCGAATGCCCCCTGCGATACGGCAAGCGCGCGGCTATTCGAGCTTGATTTCGCCGCCGAATTCTTCCTTCAGCTCGAGAGCGGCCAGTTCGAGCGTCACTTTCACCGGAAACGATTCCGCCCCGCCGATGCGGCGGCTGGCGACGGCTTTCGCCACGGCCTGCTCGATAGCGCGCTGCGAGTTGATGCCGACGACTTTGAGGAATTTGCGGATGCTGAGGTTGAAGGTCTCTTCGTTCATTGCTCCTGACTCCTTCAACGTGCAAGGACGCGGCTGTGCCGGCCGCCGCCGGCGCAGCCGCGCCGCCGAGGCTGCTCTTTAACGAGGCTGCGAAACGGTGCGCAAGTAAGGCTTCAGCGTCTTGAACCCCTGCGGGTAGCGCTTGTGCGCGTCGTCGTCCGAGACCGAAGTCGGAATAATCACGTCCTCACCCGGCTTCCAGTTCACCGGAGTCGCCACCGTGTGCTTGTCGTTCAGCTGCAGTGCATCGAGCAGCCGCAGCACCTCGTCGAAATTGCGCCCGGCGCTCATTGGATAGACGAGAATCGCCTTTACCTTTTTGTCCGGACCGATCATGAATACCGAGCGCACCGTGGCATTGTCGTTCGCCGAGCGCTTGCCGCCGCTGGCGTTGGGGTGAATCATGTCGTAGAGCTTAGATACCGAGAGGTCGGCGTCGCCGATGATCGGAAAATTGACGCCGACGCCCTGCGTGTCCTTGATGTCTCCGGCCCAGGCCTTGTGGTCGCTGACCGGATCGACACTCAAACCGATCACTTTGGTATTGCGCTTGTCGAATTCCGCCTTCAGTTTTGCGACATAGCCCAGCTCGGTGGTGCATACCGGCGTGAAATCCTTGGGATGCGAAAATAGAATCGCCCACTTGTTGCCGATCCATTTGTGAAAGGCGATCTTGCCTTCAGTCGTGTCGGCAGTGAAATCCGGGGCTTCGTCACCAATGCGAATAGTCATAAGCAATCTCCATTGAATGTGCAGATCGGTGTCGCTACGGGGTGCATGCCGCCGGCCGACCTGATCCGTGCGTTTCGTGCCTCCGATCTAGTGAACGAATCGGCCGTCGGTGCACTTAGGTGCTTAGACCGCGGCAAACGCGATTTGATCGCGGCTGCGTGCGGCCGCGCCCTCCGCGAGTGTGAGGCTCGAATCATGCTGCGCGCGCCAAACGAAGCGGGTCAATACGGGAAATCGCGTAGGCGGAAGTGTCCTTCCGCCGGCGAAATGCAGAAGTTCGCCCTCACGACTTTAGGGTTATCGCTCGCCCCGCACCGTGTGATTCCCGCCAGCCCAAACGCGCTCAGGTCACAGGGACGTACATGTAGTCGCGGGTGAGCGGCAGCGGCAGGCGGCGCTCGTTGCTCGCTTTGCAGGCCAGCGCCTGATACAGGTTCATCCAGCCATTGGCAAAGCCATAGGCGCAGCCCGCCAGATAGATCTGCCAGATGCGCAGGCGCTTGGCGCCGGCGATGACGCCGGCCCGGTCGCGATTGGTGTCGAGCCGGTTGGCCCACTCGCGGCAGGTGCGGGCGTAATGCAGGCGCAGAGATTCGACGTCGGCGACCTCGAGCCCGGCAACTGCCATCTCCCGCAGTACCAGAGCGAGATGCGGCAGCTCGCCTTCCGGAAAGACGTAGCGATCGATGAACTCGCCCGCCCCCAGCCCCATCCAGCGGCTGTCCGGGTCGCTGGTGGTGATGCCGTGATTCAGCACCAGTCCGTTCTCCGACAGGAGCTGCTGTATGCAGCGGAAATAGGTGGCCATGTTCTTCAGCCCGACGTGCTCGAACATGCCGACGCTCGCAATCTTGTCGAACTCCCCGGCATCCGTCAGCTCGCGGTAGTCGCGGTACTCGACCCGACACCTATCCTGCAGGCCCAATTCACGGATGCGCTCGCGCGCGTATTCGTATTGGTTGCGCGACAGCGTGATGCCGGTAGCGCGCGCGCCGTACTTCGCCGCAGCGCGCAGGATCAGCGCGCCCCAACCGCAGCCGATGTCGAGGAAGCGCTCGCCCGGTTTGAGCAGCAGCTTGTTCAGTATGTGGTCCAGCTTGTGCTCCTGCGCGGCGTCGAGCGTTTCGTCCTCGCTGCGATAGTAGGCGCAGGAATAGACCATGTTCGCGTCCAAGAAGAGGGCGTAGAAATCGTTGGAAACATCGTAGTGGTACTGGATCACTTCGCGGTCGCGTTGCTTGTTGTGGCGCTTGACCCGGTGGTAGCCCAGGCGCGTGCCGTCGGCGACGCTGCGGGCGAGTTCTTCGGCGACGCGGAATACGTCGTGGATCGAGCCCTCGACTCGGATATGGCCCTCGACGAAGGCTTCACCGAGCTTGTTCAGATCGGGCGATATGAAATAGCGCAGCCCGGAGAGCTGCGGAATGGCGACGGTGACCGTGGGCGCCGGCGACAGGTCGAAATGCTGTCCGTTCCACAGCTCGATGCGTAACGGGATGGCCGTGCTCGCGCGAATCCGGTCGATCGTCCTTTCAAAACGCTGCTCGAGGAACATCGATAGCCCCTCCTCCGAAGCCGCCCGGACGGCGGCCGAGAACGCGGTGGGGAGCGGCGAAGGCGCGGGGTGGCCAGAAATAGCGGACTCTCTGGCGGCTCGACCCCTGCGGGGTCGACCTCCTGGCGGGCGTCTGACATGAGACCGCCCTATTTCGTCGCCGTTCCCCTCCCTCCTACGCTAAAGCATAGCCGCCCCGGCCGCGGCTGGCAACGCCAGAGAACGAGCCGGGACGCAAACGCTCGGCCGCGCTCTAGCCGTGGATGTAGCGCACGAGTTCGCCGATGGTGAACTGCTGCTCGGAGATCACGTCCTTCACCAGATCGCCGATAGACAACACCCCGACGACGCGGCCGTTGTCTATGACGGGAAGATGGCGGATTCGCTTTTCCGTCATCAGAGCCATGCATTCCTCGTTGGTGCGCGCCGGAGTGACGAATACGACCTCGCGCGTCATGATTTCTTTCACCGGCAGCGCGCTCGACGATCTGCCCTTCAGCGCGACCTTCCGCGCGTAGTCCCGTTCCGACATCATGCCAACCAGCCGCTCACCGTCCATCACCAGCACCGCGCCGATCTCGTTTTGCGCGAGCAACTTGAGCGCATCGAGTACGGTCGCCTCGGGACTGATGCTCACCACGCCCGAGGACTTTTGCGCCAACATCTGTCTAACGGATTTCATAGGCTTTCTCCCATCCAAGTTCGAGCCCCGGCTCTGCATGAACGCCGCAACCGGCGTGCCGGCCAGGTGACTCATGCTACGCCGACTGCGCGATCGCTTGCAATCGGTTGCAGGCAGTAGTTCTACCCGCTTTGCCGACAAATTCGAGCGAAGGCCGGAATTATTCAGTTAGAATCGTTCGGAGCGCCGGGAAAATCTACCCATCGCGACAACAACAGAAGGAGGGAAAACCATGCAATCCAGTTGGCTCTGGAGAATCCGCCGTTGCGTCCTGCCGGCCTTGGCGCTTGCCGCCGCTGCGCCCGCCGCACTCGCGCAGGGAGTGCTCAAGGTCTCCGCCATTCCGGACGAGGCGCCGACCGAATTGCAGCGCAAGTTCCAGCCCTTGGGCCAATACCTGCAAAAAGCGACCGGCATGAAGGTTGAGTTCATCCCGGTAACGGACTATGCCGCGGTAGTCGAGGCGCTCGCGACCAAGCGCCTGGACCTCGCCTGGCTCGGCGGCTTCACTTTCGTGCAAGCGAAGCTGCGCACCAACGGGGGCGTCACCCCGATCGTGCAGCGCGCGGAAGACGAGCGCTTCATCAGCCGTTTCATCGTCCCGGCGAACAGCACCGCGAAGACGCTGGCGGATCTGAAGGGCAAGACTTTCGCCTTCGGCCCCGCGTCCTCGACTTCGGGACACTTGATGCCGCGCCATTTCCTGCTGCAAGCCGGGATCAATCCGGAGAGAGACTTCAAGCACGTCGCCTACTCCGGCGCGCACGACGCGACGGTCGCGTTCGTCGCCGCGGGCAAAGCCGAAGCCGGTGTACTCAACGCCTCGGTCTGGGACAAGTTGGTGGAGAGCAAGGACGCGAACGCCGCGAAAGTCCGAGTGCTCGCCAATACGTCGCCGTTTTTCGACTACAACTGGACGGTGCGCAATGATCTCGATCCCGCGCTGGTGAAGAAGCTGACCGAGGCCTTTCTCAAGCTCGACCCGAAAGATCCGGCGCAAAAGGAGATCATGGCGCTGCAGCGCGCATCGAAGTTCATTCCGACCAAGGCGTCGAACTACGACGGCATCGAAGCCGCGGCGCGCTCCGCCGGCCTCATCCGCTGACGCCATCGCCGCGCAGTAAGCGCTCTGCATGGGCTTCGAACTGGCGCAAGCAGGTCTGGTCCATGCCAACGGCCAGCGCGCGCTTGCGGCAATTTCGCTCGCAGCGGGCGACGGCGAGCGCATCGCGATCATCGGCCCCTCCGGCGCGGGTAAGACCTCGCTGATCCGCCTCATCGGCACTTCGCTGCGGCCGACCGAAGGTCGCGTCAAGGTGCTCGACGTCAACCCGTGGCAGATCGGCGCGGGCGAACTGCGGCGACTGCGCAGCCGCATCGGCGTCATTCATCAGGCACCGCCGATTCCCGGCAGGCAGCGCGCGATCAGCGCGGTGATCGCCGGGCGGCTCGGGCAATGGCCTTGGTGGAAATCGGCCTTGTCGCTCGTCTATCCCTTGGACATCGCCGGACCGCACGAGCAGTTGGCGCGCCTCGATCTCGCGGACCGATTGTTCGAGCGCTGCGACCGGCTCTCCGGCGGGCAGTTGCAGCGGGTGGGCGTCGCGCGCGTGCTCTACCAGCGCCCCGACCTGCTGCTGGCCGACGAGCCGGTGTCCGCCATGGATCCGACTCTGGCCGATCTCACCGTGAATCAGCTCATCCAGGAGGCGTCGGCGCGCGGCGTCACCGTGGTGGCAAGCCTGCACGCCGTCGATCTCGCCCTGCGCTGGTTCCCGCGTGTCATAGGTATCAAGGCCGGTGCGATCGCCTTTGATCTGCCGCCGGTGAAGATCAGCGATGCCATGCTGCGCGCCTTGTACGCGGCGGAAACCGGCACCTTGCCGACGCAGGACAACCAGCCCTTCGAGCTCGACGTCGAGGCGGCTCCGGGCCCGCGGGCGTTGCGGCCGCCACGCATCGTGTGAGCGCAGTGGACAAGCCTGCCGCACTGCGCGACCCGCACGCGCTCCTCCGCGCCGGCTGGACGCTCGCTTTCATCGCCGCGCTGTGGCCGCTCGTCCATCTCGCCGAAGTTCACCCGGCGGCTTTGTTCGATGCGGAAAACCTCGCGGTCATGCGCAATTTCCTCGTTCAGTTCTTCCCCCCCAGGACGAGCGCCGAGTTCCTCGGGCTGGTGATGAAGGCGACGCTGGAGACGCTTGCCATGGCGACCGCCGGCATTACTCTCGCCTTGGTGATCGCCGTGCCGCTCGGACTCGCGCTCAGCCTCAGCCTGTCGATTTCCCGCATCGGTCCTGCTTCGGGCCGTGCGCGCGGCGAAGCCTTGCGCGCCGCGGCGCGGCTCGCGCTCGTCTTCCTGCGCGGCGTGCCGGAGATCGTCTGGGCGCTGATGCTGGTGCGCGCACTCGGGCTCGGTCCCGCTGCCGGGGTGCTGGCACTCGCCATCACCTACGGCGGCATGCTCGGCAAGGTGTATGCGGAGATCCTCGACTCCGGCGACACGCGTCCGGCGCGCGCCCTGCTCGAGGCGGGCAGCGGGCGGCTGCTTGCCTTCTTTTACGGCTTGCTGCCGGGCAGCGCGCAGGAAATTGTCTCCTACACGGTGTATCGCTGGGAGTGCGCGGTGCGTGCCTCGGTGGTCATGGGCTTCGTCGGCGCCGGCGGACTGGGACAACTGATGGACCAGTCGATGAAGATGCTCTCGGGCGGTGAAGTCTCGACCATACTCATCGTGTTCCTGCTCTTGGTGCTGCTCGCCGACGGCGTGAGCGCGACTTTGAGAAAGGTGATCGCGTGAGCGCGCAACAAGCCGATTTCGGCAGCAGGCGCGGCTTCCTCGGGCATTGCCTCAACTGCTGGCTGACGCTGGCCGCCGCGCTCGCCGTGGTCTGGGCGAGTTTCGCCTATCTCGCGCTCGATCTGACGCAACTCTTCACGCTCGATTCCGCGCGGGCAATCGCCGGCTACGCGGCGCGCTTCTTTCCTCCCGACCTTTCTCCCGCGTTCCTGCACGCTACGCTGCGGGGTTCTCTCGAAACGCTGGCGATGTCGGCGATCGGCACCTTGCTTGCAGCAGGAACCGGCCTCGTCCTCGCGCTGCCCGCAAGCGGGCGCTTCGGGCCTGCGTTCAAGCTTGCCACCCGTTTCGCCCTCAATGCCCTGCGTTCGGTGCCCGAGCTCGTCTGGGCGGCGCTCACCGTGCTCGCCGCTGGTCTGGGTCCGTTTGCCGGCACTCTGGCCCTCGCCTTGCACACCAGCGGCGTACTCGGCCGGCTATTTGCCGAGAGCCTGGAAAATGCGCCAACCGAGCCGGCCCTAGCGCTGACGCACAGCGGCGCGAGACCGGCGCTCGCCTTCGTCTACGGCACCCTCCCTACCATCGTGCCGCAACTCATCGCCTACAGCCTCTACCGCTGGGAGATGAACGTGCGCATGGCGACCATACTCGGATTCGTCGGCGCCGGAGGACTGGGCCAGATGCTCTATTACCAACTCGCCTTGCTGAACGAGCCGCGGGCCTGCACCGTGGTTGGGGCGATGCTCGCCCTGGTGATCGCCATCGACGCGGCGAGCGCCTGGATCAGGCGCAGGCTGGTCGCGGCGCAAGGCTAGGACTTAGCATGCCCGATCGCTCGCCTGCGGCTGAACCGGACGCGGATCGGGAAGTCCTTTGAGCATGGATGCGCAAAGCGCGCTACGCAAGCTGTGGCTAGGTGCCGGCCTTGCCCCGAACGCGCTGGAACAACTGCTGCTCACGGGTGCGGAACCGGTGCTGCCCTCCTCGTTTGCCGTGGGCACGGCGGCGCAGGTCACGATTGCCGCCGCCGCGCTCGCCGCCTGCGAATTCGGCCACGCGCGCGGTGCCACGCGGCAGCGAGTCGCCGTCGACATGCTGCATGCCGCGCTGGAATGCGTCGGCTGGTTCAGTATCGACGGCCGCGTTCCGCCGCAGTGGGACAAGTTCTCCGGGCTGTATCGCTGCGCCGACGGTTGGGTGCGCATCCACGCCAACTTCGCCCACCACCGCGATGGCGCACTGCATCTGCTCGGACTCTCGCCCGCGACGGCCGAGCGCGCCGACATCGAACGAGCGCTGCAGAGCTGGAACGCACTCGACTTCGAGCAAGCCGCCGCCGAAAGAGGCTTGGTCGTCGCAGCCTTGCGCAGCTTCGACGAATGGGATGCTACGCCCCAGGCGGTAGCGCTCAAAGCGCAGCCGCTGCTTGGCATCGAACGCCTAAGCGAAGCGCCGCCACGAAGGCTCGCGGCGTTCACTGCATCCGACGCGGCGCTTCCGCCGCTGCACGGCGTGCGTGTGCTCGACCTCACGCGCATCCTCGCCGGACCGGTCGGCGGGCGTGCGCTAGCCGCCTACGGCGCAGCGGTCATGCTCGTCAATTCCCCCAATTTGCCCAACATCGAGGCCATCGCCGTGACCAGTCGCGGCAAGCTTTCTGCGCAGGTCGATCTGCGCGAAACGCAAGGCCGAGCGGCGCTGCGCGCACTGCTTGCCGACGCGCACGTCTTCATCCAGGGCTATCGCCCCGGCGCCATGGCGGCGCTCGGCTTCGGCGCGGAAGAGCTCGCGCGCCTGCAGTCGGGCATCGTCTATGTGTCGCTATCCGCCTACGGCGACGCCGGTCCCTGGGCCGGACGCCGCGGTTTCGATTCCTTGGTGCAGACGGCGACGGGATTCAACCACGCCGAAGGCGCGGCGGCGGGCGAAGACAAGCCTCGCGCCTTGCCGATGCAGATCCTGGACCACGCGAGCGGCTACCTCATCGCTTTCGGAGCGGCCGCAGCGCTCGCGCGCCAGCGCCGCGAAGGCGGCAGCTGGCTGGTCAAGGTGTCGCTCGCGCAAACGGGCGAGTGGCTGCGCAGCCTGGGCCGGATCGGAGGGGGATTCGCGCTGGCTCAGCCCAGTCCGGCGCCGTACTTGGAAAGCGAAGCCTCGGGCTTCGGCCAGCTCGTCGCCCTGCGCCACAGCGCGCAACTCTCGCGCACGCCGGCCGGGTGGTCGCGGACTTCTATGCCCCCCGGCAGCCATCCCCCGGTTTGGCCCCGGGCATAGAGAACGACACCGCTACTCGCGCAAATCGTTGCTCCGCGCATAGGCACGCTCGAGGCGCAGTTGCGCATCTCGCACCGCCTGGTCGAGTTCCCGTTGGCGCTGGAAATACGCGTCGTCCAAGCGACTTCCGCCGCGCAGGTTTCCCCGGCGCTCGCCGGGAAGGGGCTCGGTGCCGGCTTCGCGCCGCTCCTGCGCTGCCTTCAACGCCGCGAGCGCCGCCACGACTTCGGCCTGCGCCCGGTCGCGCGCCGCTTCGCGCCGCCGTTCGCGCTCGCGCACCACCTCCGCTTCGCGCTCGATGCGCTCGCGCTCCGCCGCGGCACGGGCGTCGTCTTCAGGCGCGACGCGTATCACTTCGAGGCGGTCGACTTTCGCCGCGCCGGGCGCGGGCTTGTCGCCGTAAGTGACGCGACCGTTGCGATCAGTCGATTTGTACAGCGTCTCTGCTGCCGCCGAACCACACAGCACGAACCCCAGCAACAGGGCGAAGTGAAATCGTAGTGCAGGCATCGACGTTTCCAAAATCTTACGCGCAGCGATCATCCTATTCGTAAATGAGCTCGTCGGCGGCGTCCGCCTCGGCTGCATCCGCAGCGTGATCGCGGCCGCGGCGCGCGAGACGTGCTTTTTCGGCCTCCCGATACCATTCGTGCGCGATGATGCTCGCCATCACTTCGTTGGTGCCGGTCCAGATCGAAGCGAGGCGGATGTCGCGGTAGATGCGCTCCAGCGGCAGCACATTGGTATAGCCGAGGCCGCCCACCACTTGCATGGCATTGTGCACCACCTTCTGGCAGGACTCTGTGGCGAACTTCTTGGTCTCCGACACCAGGCGCCGTATCCTGTCCATGTCCATGCCGCCGTCGACGGCGCGCGAGGTCGAATAGCACATCGCCCGGGCGGCATCGAGCAGCATCGCCGCTTCCGCGACTTGGAAGCTCACTCCCTGGAAGCGGTTGATCACCTGGCCGAAGGCTTTGCGCCGCGTGGTGTAGTTGGTCGCCACATCGAGCGCCGGCCGCGCGGCGCCGACCGTCATGGCGGCGGTACCGAGCCGCTCCGGGATCATCATGGTATTGAATACCGGGTAGGCACCGTTCACTTTCCCGAGCACGTTTTCTTTGGGCACTTTGACGCGATCGAACACCAGGCGCCCGGTGCCGCCGCCGCGGCATCCCATCAGTCCGTAGAGATACTTGACCTCCACACCCGGGCCGCGATCGACGATGAAGCAACTGATGCGCTGCTGCGGCGGCGTAGCGGGGTCGCTGCTGGTGCGGGCGTAGACGAGAAAGTAGTCCGCCCCTTCCGCGCCGACGATGAAGCGCTTTTGCCCGTTCAATACGAAATGATCGCCCTTGTCCTCCGCCGTGGAAGCCGCGCCGAAGAAATCCGATCCGCCGCGCGGCTCGGTCAGGCATTCGGCGGCGAACAGGTCGCCCTTCAGCAGCGGCTTCACGTAGCGCTCCTTCTGCGCCTGCGTTCCGTGCTTGATGATGGCATCGCACACCAGATCCGCGCCGACGCCGAAGACGCAGGCGAGCTCGTAGCTGAGGCTGCCGATCTCCTCGCTCACGGCGCAGGCCGTGACCCAGTCCATCCCGCGCCCGCCCCATTCACGCGGATGGCGCACGCCCAGCAGCCCGCGCCGCCCCGCTTCGCGCAGCCACTCCCTGGGAAAGCGCACGCGCTCCTCGTCCATGTCCAGAATGAGTTGCCGCGGCGTCGCCTCGGCGAAGGCGCGTGCTTCGTCCCGGATCGCGCGCTGGGAATCGGTGAGCAGGTGGTCGAGCATGAAGGTCTCCTCAAATCGCGTGTCGATGGCAGCGCATCCGGCGACGCCGGCATGCCGCAATGTCCACAATAAGAATAGGCATTAAGACTTTATCGCGCCAGACAGGAACTAGTTCACGGCAGGGTTTCGCCGCCGCGGTACACAATCCAGTCGCGTCCTCACGAGGTCTCCTCCTCCCCCCGGACGCAAAGGCCCACGGTCTCTCCTCCCTGGGCCTCTTTTTTTGCCAGCCTGCACCCTGCACCGGGCGCAGGCTCGTTCTCAGGCGCCGTAGCGGCCGACGATAGTGACCGCCGAGACGTTCTGGCTGGGAAAACCGCCGAGGTTGTGGGTCATGCCGAGCACCGGATCCGGACGCTGGCGTTCACCCGCGCGACCGGTGAGCTGCAGGTACATTTCATAGATCATGCGCAATCCCGATGCACCGATGGGATGGCCGAAGCACTTCAGCCCGCCGTCGATCTGGCAAGGAATGCTCCCCTTGGCGTCGTAGAAACCGTCGAGCACGTCGCCGATGGCCTTGCCCTGCTCCGAAATGCCCAGGTCTTCCACCGTCACCAGCTCGGTCACGGAGAAGCAGTCGTGCACGTCGAACATGGAAATGCGCTGGCGCGGATGGTCTACGCCGGCCTCCTGATAGGCGCGCTTGGCCGCCACGCGCGTCGTCGCGAAATACGAGCCGTCCCATTCGCCGAACTGCACCTCCTGTCCGTTCGATACCGCAAGCTGCAGCGCCTTGACCCCCACCAGATCCTTCTTCCCTAATCCGCGCGCGATGTCCGGCGTGGTGACGATGGCGCAGGCGGAGCCGTCGGACACGCCGCAACAGTCGTACAGCCCCAGCGGATCGGCGACCATCGGCGCGTTCATCACGTCGTCCTCGGTGATCTTGTTGCGCAGATGCGCCTTGGGATTGATCGAGCCGTTGTCATGGCTCTTCACGGAGATGTGCGCCATCGCGCGCTTCAGGTCCTTCGGGTCGACGTGATGCTTCGCGCGGTAGGCCGCGGCGAGTTGCGCGAACGAACCCGGCGCCGAGAGATTGGCCCAGAACATGTTGTTCAAGCCGCCGCGGCCACGTTGCGGCAGGCCGCCGTAGCCGGTGTCCTTCAATTTCTCCACGCCGAGCGCGAGCGCGATGTCGACCGCACCGGAGGCCACCGCATACACCGCACCGCGGAAGGCTTCCGTGCCGGTGGCGCAATAGTTCTCCACCCGTGTCACCGGGATGTAGGGCAGGCGCAAAGTCATCGCCAGCGGCACCCCCGATTTCCCCACATGCTGTTCCTCGATCGCGGTGCCGAACCAGGCGGCCTCGATCTGCTTGCGCTCGATGCCCGCGTCCTTGATGCATTCCTCGAAGCCTTCGACCATCAGGTCTTCGGCGTTCCGGTCCCAGCGCTCGCCGAACTTCGAGCAGCCCATGCCGAGGATCACCACCTTGTCGCGAATTCCGGTTGCCATTGTTCTCTCCTTTCCGATCCTGTCGGACTCATCTCGGCGGGGCACGCTGCGCCCCGCACCATTAAACGGTAGGCGCCGCCTTCCAGAAATAGCGGACGAAGCCGCGCGCCGGATCGTGCTCCTTGATGCGGAACATCATGCGCATCGGCGTTCCCACCTCCACCTTGCCTTCGTCGATGTCGGTGAAGTCCGCCATCATGCGACCGCCCGCGGCAAATTCGATCATGCCGTAATACGCGGGTGGATCGGCGCTGTAGGTGAGCGCGTCCGCGGTATAGGACATCACCTTCGCCCCCATGTCGGAGAACGGCTGGTCGTCCTGGCTGTCGAGCGCGTTGCATTTCGGGTTGACGCAGTAGCGGCCGCGCGGGAATTGCAGCGTGCCGCAGTTGCGGCAGCGGCCACCGATGAGGCCGGTGATCATGTCGCGATTGCGGTACAGCGTGGTGAGCGGCGTGCCTTTGTCGGTTTCGGCGCGCATGCCGCGCTCCATGGTGATGTGGTCGTTGAACGCTAGGAAGCGCTGATAGTTCGATTCTTCCTTGCGCCGCGCCAGCGCCGCGCCGACGCCGTGGCGCGCCGGCAGCGCCGCGATCGCATCGGTGACCTCGAACAGCAGCGCATCGCAGCCCTGGCCGAAGGACGCGACCAGGATCACATCGCCTGCCTTCGCCTGCTCCAGGGCGTGCGCGAGCATCAATAGGGGATGCGCGGCACCGGTGTCGCCGCATACTGCCGCGAGGTTGTCGCGCACCGCAGTCTCGCCGATGCCGACGCGCTTGGCGATACCGGGCACCACCCGCGACAGCGTGCACGGCAAGCAGAAATGGGTGACGGCCGCGGGGGCGACGCCGGTGGCCTTGAACAAGGCGGCAACGGCCTTCGGCACGATCTTGGCATAGCCCTCGTCGCGGATCCAGCGCTCTTCCCAGGCGTAGTCGTGTGCGCGTTCGCTCGAGCGGAACTGGTGCACGAAGTCGACTGTCTCGCTATGCGAGCCGATGAGGCGCGCGATCGGCTTGCCGCGGCCGACGAGCAGCGCCGTCGCGCCGTCGCCGTAGTGCATCTCCTGCGGACTCGCCGCCTTGGCAAGGCGATGCTCTGCCGCCGCGACGACAGACCTCCCGCCGGCAGCAAGGGCGGAGGCGAGAGCCGCCGTCCCGGCGCGCTGGCTGCCCGTCACGTCGAGCACGCGGATCGCCGAATCCAGATGCAAGGCGTTGGCGATCACCGCCGAGTTCTGCCTGTCGTCATAAGGATGGGTGGTCGAAGCGAGTTGCAGTTGCTCCAGGCCATCGACGCCGATACCGGCGAGGCAGTTGCGTGTCGCCTCGAGCGCCATCGTGACCGTGTCCTCGTCCCAATTCGCCATGGCGCGCTCGCCTTTGGCGAGTCCGCGCAAGCCGGGATTAAACCAATTGTTCGCGGCCGCTATGCTCTTGCGCTGCAGCCGCCGTCGTGGGAGATACGCGCCATAAGAAAGGATTCCAACATCGTTAGCCATGTTTCCACCGAATAGGATTGAGATGAGGGAGGTAATTGGGGCGCGGAGAAGTATGACACAATCGCGTAAGCGAAAAGAAATTTCGCCTATGTGAAAGCGTTACATCCATCGCCGGCCTCGCACCAAGATACAGCTCCGTCATGCGCGCCTTTAAACGAGGCTTTCCCAGTAGCGCAGAATCTGCTCGCGCATCTGCGCATCGGGAATGCGTCCGCGCCCGGCGGCGAGATTGTCGATCGCATATTCCGCACGATCGGTGCCCGGAATGACGACGGTCACGGCGGGGTGCGCCAGCACGAACTTGAGAAACAGCTGCGCCCAGCTGGCGCAGTCGATCTCTGCGGCCCAGGAAGGAAGGGATCGGCCCCGTGCTTTCGCGAACAAGCGGCCGCGGCCGAAGGGCAGATTGATCAGCACGGCAATGCCCAAGTCGCGCGCGAGCGGCAGGATGCGCTGCTCGGCTTTGCGCTTGTCGAGCGCGTAATCGATCTGGATGAAATCGAGCTTCTCGCGCCGCATGATCTGCTCGAACTCGACGTAGTCGCGCTCGAATGAAGTCGTGATGCCGGCATAGCGCACCTTGCCCTCGCTCTGCAGACGCCGAATGCTGCGCAGCTGCACTGCGGTGTCGCGGATGTTGTGCACTTGCAGCAGGTCGATTCGCTCGCGGCCGAGCGCGCGCTGTGACGCGCTGAAGCTGTCGATTCCCGCCTGTTCGCCGACTGCGCCGATTTTGCTGGCGATGAATGCGCGTTCGTCGGCACCGACGCGGCGCAGCACTTCGCCCAGGCTCTTCTCCGCCCGCCCGTAGCTGGGTGCGGTGTCGATGACGGCGCCGCCGCCGTCGAGAAACGCGCGCACGGTATCGACGAGGAGCGGAAAGCGCGCATCGCCCGGGTCGACGTCATAGACCACCGCGGTACCCACGCCGATGACGGGCAGCAGTTCCCCGCTCGACGGAACGGGTCGACGCAAAACCGGCCGGGCGGCAGAGCCGGAGGCAAGCGCCGAGGGAAACAGGCTGCCCGCCGCACAAGCGCCGGCGATCTGCAATGCAAGCCGCAGAAACCGGGCGCGACTGATTCGGCGTGCTTCGCTTCCTGTTTCTTTCGGAGTCATCGTCAGCCTCCTCGCCGCCGCAGCCTTGCGTCGGAACGATCGAGTGCGGGCATGGGCCAAGTCATGTTACGGCCCGAAGCTTCGAACCGCAACAGCCGGTCCGCTCGCCGCAGGCCACTTATGCAGGAATAAACCTCGCCGCGCTCCTGTTTGCCGGTCGCCTGTTCCTTCTTACTTCGCTCATAAGGGATGTTGATATGAATCGATACTCAAGGATGTGGACCCAGATTTCCATCGCTTTGGCCGCTGCGGCGCTTGCCGGCTGCGGAGCAATGCCTTACCAAGCGCAAAGCGAGGCCACCTTGGCCGGCACCAACGAAGTGCCCCCGGTGGCCACCAACGCCTCCGGCCGGGCGAGCATCAGCGTCGCGCCCGACCGGTCCGTCGCCGGAACGGTTACCACCAGCGGCATCGCGGGCACCATGGCCCACATCCACATGGGCGCGTCCAACGCCAATGGTCCGGTCATCGTTCCTCTGACTAAGAGCGGCGATAATATCTGGTCCGTGCCTGCGGGGGCCAAGCTCACCGAGGTGCAGTACCGGGGCTATAGCGCGGGCAATTTATACGTCAACGTGCATAGTGCCGCGCACCCCGGGGGCGAAATCCGTGCGCAGCTGCTTGCGCCGCCGCCGTACGAGGCGCCGCAATCGAAGGACGTAGGCGGATACTAGGAACCCGCAACCGACATCACATTGTTATAGACTCCAAGAAACTGCATCATCTGATTGGGCGTGGACCGGGCACGGAAGATTGACATCGCGGCGGCGCAGGACTACATTTTTTTTCGCCGCCTCCTTCAGCCCATTCGACAGCGCATGCCGCAACCCAGCGCAAACCACATCCTCATCATCGACGACGATCTCGAATTCGCCGAATTGATGCGCCTGCATTTGACTTCGGCGGGCTATGAAGCCCAAGTCGCGGAAGACGCCGTCGAGGGGGGCAAGGCGCTGCTCGCGCGCCGGCCGGACCTCGTTCTTTGCGACCTGAATATGCCCTACCTGGATGGTCTGGAATTAATGTCGCTCATGCGCTCCGACGAAAATGCTGCGACGATTCCGGTTGTCGTCGTGTCCGGAAGCAGCGACAGCGACACCATGGCACGCGCGGTCGAACTCGGTGCGGCGGATTTCCTCGCCAAACCGGTTACCCGCGAGCAACTTCTGCAGTGTGTGCAGTCCTGCCTACAGGAGGGCGGACGCCGGCCCGCGTCACCCAATTACCGCTTTCCGCCTGTAGTCTAGTCCTGCGCGCGGCTTGCCCGGCATTGCGGCCGTACGCAGGCAATTCTCGATTGCTTTTATGTGCCGATGCGTCGGCTTGCCATTCATTGGTATGGAAGTTGCGTCGGATTCTGCACAAATCTTAAGCACGCATTTTTTCGCGCCGTTTTCCGAAGCGGCCATCAATTTTTGATCGAACAACTCACAGCTTTATGCACAGAAATTGTGGATAGTTTTTTTGTCCAAAATCTTTCAGCGAAACGCGAGTAGCGCGATGCCCCCGAGCACCAGCGCCGCCCCTGCTGCAGTGCGCAGATTGAGTCCTTCGCGATTCTTATAGACGAGCGCGCTCACCGGAAAGACGACGAGCGGCGTCGTATACGTCACCACCGTCGCGACTGCGATCTCCACCCGGTGCATGGCCATGGCGCTAAACATGGTGCCGCTAACGGTCGCCACGCCGCTCGCGGCATAGAGCGCGATCGCACCCCCGTCGCCCCTGCGCAAGCCCGAGACGACTTTGCCGATACGTGACCCGGTCAAGAACTGGCAGGCGAGCGCTGCCGCAGAAGCGAACACCGCGCCGAGCGCAGCCTCGTTCCATTCGCGGATGGCCAGACCGCGGATCGCGTTGCCAACGCCGAAACCGACCACGGTAAACAGGCTCAACAGGGCGGCTCGGCGCAAGCCGGCGCGCTGATCGCCACGCCGAAATTCGGAGCGCGCCGACTGAATCTGGCTCGCGAGCAGGCCCGCGATGACCATGGCGATGAGCAGGAATTCATAAGCCCCTAAGCGCTCGCCCACCAGAAACCACGCGGCGACGATGGTGACCGCGGGCGAGGCGGTGTGCAGCACGCTGGCACGCGCAGGCCCCAGGATATGCACCGCGTCGAGCAGCATGCGCCGGCCAAGATAGATTCCGACCACCCCCGACAGCGCGAACCAGCCTGCCCCCTTCCACGAAAACGGCAGAGGCCCGCCCCCGCCCCATGCTTCAATGCAGAATACGAATGCAGCGAATGCGACATTGACCGTCAGCACGATGGGAAAGCCGATGTCGGCGTCCATGCGTGCCATGGCGGCGCGTACGATGAATATGTTTGTGGCAAAGCACAACATCGACAGCAACGCGAATACGATGCCCATGCGTCCGACGTCCCCTGCGCGTCAGCGCTTGGGGTGCGCTTTCAGCCATTCTTCGGCCCGCTTTTTCGCCTCGGCGATCTGCTCCGGCTTCATCAGCCGCTCCACCAGGGCGCGGCTTCTGCCGGCTCGGTCTTCGCCGTTCGCCGCCGCGATATCCCACCACATGTGCGCTTCGACGTAATCGGTCGGCACGCCTTCCTGGCCGCTTTCGTAGATACGCCCGAGGTCGAATTGCGCCATGGCGTCGCCGCCTTCCGCCGCCTTTTGGTACCAGGAAACTGCGAGTTTGTAGTCGCGCGGCACGCCCTGACCGACTTCGTACATCAGCGCGAGAGCCGACTGGGCCCAGGTGTGTCCCTGCATTCCCGCCTTGTCGTACCAGGCCGCCGCCTGCTTGGGGTCCTGCGCCAGCCCTTGGCCGGTCTGGTACATCCTTCCCAGGTTGTACTGCGCCTCAGCCATGCCCTGCTCCGCCGCCTTCTGATACCAATATACGGCGCGCTTGTTGTCGGCGAGGACGCCTTGCCCTCTTTCATACATGAATCCGAGATTGGTCTGTGCCGCGGGATTACCCTGTTCCGCTGCCTTCTGGTACCAGGCGAACGCCTGCTGGCTGTCTTGCTGCACGCCTTGCCCCTTCTCGTACAGGGCACCCAGAGCAAACTGGGCCGACGCGTCGCCCTTCGCCGCGCTTCTCTCCCAGGCTTCGGCTGCCTTGGCAAATTCTCCGGCCTGATAAGCGCGCAGGCCGTCCTCGAGGTCTCCGGCAAGAACGCGGCCCGTCACCAGCGCCGCGAAGATTCCCATGACTACCCACATCCGCATTTCTTTCTCCTTCTTTTGGTACCTTCCGCCGCCGCGTTTCCGTTACCGCTTAAGGTCTTTCGCAACGCAGCGCATTCGGACTCACCACGCCGCAATCATAACGTTTGGCTAACGACTACACCGCATCGATGCCCGCAGCCGCGGTGAGCATTCCGAGCGATGCGGCCTCGTAGCCGTCGACGGCAAAGACCATTGCTTCGTCCTCGGCCTGAAGCGCTGCGATATAGAGCAGAGGCAGAAAATGCTCCGGCGTCGGCACGGCGAGGCGCGCATCTTCGCCGCCTTGCTCGAATCCGATCAGCGCCGCATGCTCGCGCGCTGCAAGCGCGTCTCGCACCTTATCGTTGAAGCGCCGCGCCCAGTCGAACGGCGGCACGGCCTCGCCGCGCTGCATCAATGCAAGATTGTGCACCACGTTGCCGCTGCCGACGATCAGCACGCCCTCTTGCCGCAGCGGCGCAAGCCGTTTGCCGAGATCATAGTGATACGCGGCCGGCTTGGTGCCGTCCATGCTCAGTTGCACGACGGGGACGCTCGCATCGGGAAACGCGTGCGCGAGCACCGACCAGGTGCCGTGGTCTAGCCCCCAGGACTCGTCCAGATGCACGTCGACCGGCTTGAGCAGCTCGCGCACACGCGCTGCGAGCGCCGGATCGCCTTTGGCCGGATACTGCACTTCGTACAGGGCGCGCGGAAAGCCGCCGAAATCGTGTATGGTCCGCGGCCGTTCCATCGCGGTGACCGCGGTGCCGCGCGTGAACCAGTGCGCCGAAATCGCAAGTATCGCTTTCGGGGCCGGTGCGGCAGCTCCGAGCTTGCGCCATGCCTCGGTATAGCGGTTGCTCGCGAGGGTATTCATTGGGCTGCCGTGGCCGAAGAAAATGATCGGCATGCGCGGATTGGTTGCGGTGGTCATGGCTCTTCACCTGGTTCGATCGGCGCCTGTCCTGCGCGGCGCGGCGACATTCACGTAGCTCGCGCAGGGATGCCCCATCGGGTTTCGTCGACAAAGGCAGGTACCTTATCACGTATCGAAGCGGACGCGCCGCATCCGCAGCTTGCATCGCCGGCGAAGATTGCGGCATCTGTGAGATTGGTCAAACCTGTCCGTGCATAGATATGCTGAAATCAGCCAAGAAACGAAGCGGCCACGGCATGCGCTGCTGCGCTCGCCATATTGGTCGAAACGATCATTTGTAATTGAATCAGATTGAGGGAAAGGAAATGAACAAGCGACTTAGACAATTCGCGATATTGCTAGTGAGCGCGTTGACACTCGGCATGGGTGCGGGCACTGCCTATGCACAGGTGAAAGGTTACGTCGAAGCACCGGTTTCCGGCGTCGTGGTGAAGGATCCGTACGGACTTTGCTGGCGCACCGGCTATTGGACTCCCGCGATGGCGACCATGGAATGCGATCCGGACTTGGTGCCGAAGAAGGCCGAGCCGGCGCCCGCGCCGAAGGCTGCCCCTCCGGCTCCCGCTCCCGCGCCCAAGCCTGCGCCTAAGCCCACGCCGGTGAGCGAGAAAGTTACCATGTCCGCCGACACGCACTTCGACTTCGACAAGGCGGTATTGAAGCCCGAAGGCAAGGCAGCGCTCGACGACTTGGTGTCCAAGCTGAAGGCGGTAAACCTGGAAGTGATCATTGCCGTCGGCCATACCGACAGCATTGGCAGCAAAGCGTACAACCAGAAGCTCTCGGTACGCCGTGCCGATGCAGTCAAGGCCTACCTGGTGAGCAAAGGCATCGAAGCCAATCGCATCCATACCGAAGGCAAGGGCAAAGCCCAGCCGATCGCCGACAACAAGACCAAAGAAGGCCGCGCGAAGAACCGCCGCGTCGAAATCGAAGTCGTCGGCACGCGCACGGTAAGCAAGTAGCCGCATCCCCCGCGATCCGGGGTTCTGCAGCCGCGGAGCCCCGGAGCGGTGTCTAATATCCCTCCAGCAGCACGCGGCTTCGCCGCGCTAGGCGGCGAACTTCTTCACCGCCTTTTCATCCCAGAGCACCCCCGTACCCGGCTTCGACGAGACGATCACGTGACCGTCCTTCACCGCCAGCGGCTCGGTCAGGATGGGCGAGGCCCAGTCGACGTATTCCAGCCAGTGGCAGGTGGGCGTCACGGCGAGCAGATGGCAGCTTATCTCCGGAAACAGATGCGATGACATCTCCAATCCCGCCGCCTGGGCGAGCGCGGCGGCGCGCATCCAGCCGGTGACACCGCCGATCCGCTGCGCATCGGGCATCACGTAGTCGCAGGCTTCGAGCGCGAGCGCCTGCGCCATCTGCTCCGGCCCCATGAAATTCTCCCCGATCTGCACCGGAGTTTCCAGCGCGTCGGCGATCCGGCCGCTGGCCTCGAAATCGTCGGCGCGGGTCGGTTCCTCGATCCAGTACACGCCACCCTCGTCGTCCAGCATGCGGCCGCGGAGAATGGCATCGTTCACGCTGAGCGCCTGATTGAAATCGCACATCAACGTCACCCGCTTGCCGATGGCCTTCTTCACTGCGCGCACGGCAGCCAGATCGTCTGCCGCATCCTCCCGCCCCAGGCGCAGCTTGACTGCGCTGAACCCTTCATCGACCAGGTTTTCGGCTTCGCGTGCGAGCGCGGCGAGCGGCATGATACCGAGGCCCTTGGAATTGTAGGCGCGCACCGGACGCGGCGCGCCGCCAAGCAGCGTCACCAGAGGCAGGGACAGCGCCCGCGCGCACGCGTCCCAACAAGCCATATCGATTCCCGCCATCGCCATGAGCACAATATTGTGCACGCCGAGCAGGGTGTATTTCCTGCGCAGCAATTGCTCGATTTCGAAGGGCGCGGCCGCCGTGCCGGCGACCATCTCCCCCATGGCTTCGACCAGAGCGACCATGGGTTTCAGATTGTGCGGACCGATGGCGAATAGATAGGAACGGCCGGTGATGCCTGCGTTCGTTTCCAAGTCGATGAGCACCAGCGGCGCCGTGCGCAGTGCGCCGGTGCTGGTCTGCAGCGGCAGTCGCATAGGGACGAGCACCGGCCGAACGCGCAGGCGGCGAATCTTCAGGTCTTTCCTGTCTTTCATTTCACGGTCCTTTCCGAATAGTGATCTAATTCGAATCTGGCTCCGCTCCCGTCCTCAGTGCGTCTTGACATGCATGTTGCCCGTCGCCAATGCGATCTCGCGCAGGAAGCACAGCAGCCCGCCGATAAGGGCCAGCATGGCGGCGATGAACATCAGCGCGATCGCCTGGGACACGGGCACGTGCAACATGGAACCGACGAATAGCGTCGCGATCACGATGCAGATGAACAGGGCCGCGACGGTACACAGGCTGATCGCCCAATGGATCAGGCGCGCCCGGCGCGCGAGGATGCGCATTTCGAGCCGCGCAAGCGCCTTCTCGCCGTCCGCTGCGCGCGGCATGCCGGTCTCGAGCACGCGGTAGCGGTCGACGATGCGGCTCAGGCGGTTGATGAGTACCATGAGTATCGAGCCGACGCCCGTAAGCAAGAACACCGGCGCGATCGCGAGCTGAATGACATGCGACACGGTCGAGATGCTGATACCCGACTCCATTCTTCATCTCCCTGGATGATTCCATGCGCGCCGCGGGCTGCGCGGCGTCAGTCCGGCTGCCGCGCCCGGCGCTCCTGTGCTCGACCGAGCTCGAGCGCCAAAGCGAGCCAGAGCCCCATGAGCGGTATTGTCGCAAAAGAAATGGAAGATAGCTCCAGCCCCGCACCGCGCACAGCCGAAAACAGCCAGCCGCTCACGGCGTCGGCACCGCGGAATACGACGACGTCGATCACATTCTTCGCCTTGTACTTCTCCTCGCGCGCGAGCACCGTGAACAGGACTTCGCGCGCCGGATTGGATAGGGCGAAATTGGCCGTGCGCTGCACTGCCTGAAATCCGATCACCACTAGAAGCGCCGGAGCGGCGCCCAGCGCCAGGAATCCGATGCCGAAAACCAGGGGCAGGAGTGCAGCCGCCCGCCCCACGCCGAAGCGCTTGATCAGCCGGCCGGTGGCGAGGAATTGAACCGCCAAGGTGAGAATGCCGATGGCAAGATCGATGCTGGCGAAGATGCGCGTGCGCACTGCCGAATCGTCGGATGCCGCAGCGACGATGTTTGCCTGCTGGAAATAGAGGAAGGTTCCGGCAAGCGACAGCAGGCTCACCCACAGAGCGATGCCGGCAAGATAGGGGGAGCGAAGCAGCATGGCGATCCCCGCCCACCATCCGCCGCCAAGCGCTTCGTTGCGGGTCGAGGCCGGCTGCACCTGAGCCGAGTCCTCGGTCGTCCTAGTCTTCGCCGCAGCCGATTCGAGCCGATGCGCGCAAATGACGGCGAACTCGAGCAGCAGCGCGGCGACGAGGAGCAAGTTCACCGGTCCTAGCGGCTGCGCGAGGCCTACCGTCAGCGCCGGACCGACGAGCGCGCCGGCGGAACCGCCCGCCGCGACGAAACCGAACAGCCGCTTGCCCTGCTCGGCGGAGAACAGATCGGCCATGAACGACCAGAACACGGAAACGGCGAACAGATTGAATACGCTGATCCAGACGAAGAAGATGCGCGCCACTTCGACCTTGGCGATGCCGAGGCTCAACAGCAGCCAGAACAGCGCGATGTTGACGGCGAAGAAATGGTAGACGAGAGGAACGAAGCGTTGGCGCGGCAACCGCGCCACCACGGCGCCGAATAGCGGCACCGCCGCCAGCATGACGACGAAGGTGGCGCTGAACAGCCATTGCAGATTGCGCACGCCGCCGGCGATGCCCATTTCGTCGCGCAGCGGGCGCAGCACGTAATAGCCGGCAAGCAGGCAGAAGAAATAAGCGAACGACCAGCCGAGCGCCCGGATTTCATCCGGCCGCGCGTTGACCAAGCCCTGCAACGCGCGTCGGCCGCGCCCTCCGTTCACCCGGGCCGCCGCCTCGACTAGGACTTCAAGCCGAGTTCGCGGCGCAGCTCGGCCGCCGTCAGCCCCTTACCGAATACGGCTGTGCCGACATCGAACTCTTTCGCACGATCGAGCCCGCCGACCACCACCGGCTCGAAGCCCGCGTCCGTCACCAGTTGCCGCGCCATCTGCATTGCCGCCGCGTCGTCTCCCGCCAGGGGAATGGCGATTCTTTCGCCCTTGCGATGCGCCTCGCTCTGCAGCTTGCCGTAGCCGACACAGTTGAATGCCCGCACCAGCCGCGTGCCGGGCAGGAATTGCGGCGAAGCGACGCCGGTCCCCTTGGCCTTGGCTTCCACCGCCATTTCGCCGTCGCGGCCGGCAATGGGATTGCAGGCATCGAGCACGATCTTGCCTTTGAGGTACTCGGCCAGATCGCGGCCGAGCTGCGGGAGCGCAGCGTACGGCACGGCGAAGAACAGCACGTCGCCGAAACGGGCCGCCTCTTTCGCCGTACCGGCCAACGCGCCTGCCCCGATGCGCGCGGCCAAGGCTTGGTCATGCGCAAGATCGAGCGAGGAGAACATCACCGGGTAGCCCGCCGCGACCCACAGGCCGCCCACGGTGGACCCGATTTTGCCCGAGCCGATGACGCCGATCTTGGCTTTGCCGGCGCCTTGCGCGAACCCGCGCCGTGCAGGCGCCAAGCCGCCGAGAACCAAGCCGGCCGCGACGCTGATCAGGAATTTGCGGCGTCCTGCGATTTCCTTGGTTTGCATGGTCGTAGACTCCCATCGGTAGTTTGCTCTGCGTAAGACGCATGTTACCGGTCAATGCCCTTCTGGGAAATGCCGCTGTATCTAAACTCAGCCGGTGACGGCGAAGAGCGAATGCAAGTTGTACAATCGAAACGAGGCTCGCTGCGGCGCCAGTCGAATGCAGCCCGCACGCCATATCGTTTGCAATCTAAGCGGATACCGAACGTGGCCGCCAAGCTCGAAATGGCATTCAGCCGTCGTCCGTCGACGCTGGCCTACATGCTGCGCGCGTTCCATCGCTCCAGCGGCTTGCGCAAAGCGGGGCGCTTTCCCTCGGTGCGCGCGAGCTGGCGACCGTTTCGCAGCGAGCGGCGGCAACTCGAGTTGTTCGCGCAGCTGACCGGCTTGCACGCGAGCGGCGACCTGCCCATTCTCTTTCCCCACGTCTTCGGTTTTCCGCTGCAGATGGCAATCCTCACCCATCCTGCGTTTCCGCTGCCGATCTGGGGCGCGCTGCAGATTCGCAATCACCTGCTGCTGCACCGGCCGCTGCGCGCGGACGCCGAACTCGAGTTGGAGACGAGCGTCGCCGAACAGCGCATTCTCGGAAAGGGCGCCGAGGTCGATTTGCGCACCCGCGTTCGTTCGCACGGCGAGCTGCTGTGGGAGAGCCTCAACACCTTCTACTACCGCGGCCGCTACGGCGATGCCGGTGCCGCATCGGCACTCGCGCAGCAACCCAAGACTGCGAGCACGGAACTCGCCCGCTGGCGCACGCAGACCGGAGTGGGCTGGCGCTTCGGTGGCTTGACGGGAGACTACAACGGCATCCACTGGTCGCGCTGGTATGCAAGAAGTTTCGGCTTCCCTCAGGCCTTTCATCATCCGCAACTCGTCCTCGGGCAATGCATGGCGCGGCTGCCGGCGATCGATCCCGCAGCGCCGCAGCGCCTTGACGCATGGCTGAAAGGCCCCGTGTTCTACGACTCTGAAGTGCGCCTGCAGGGCGCAACGCATCTAGATCGCAATGAATTCTCTCTCTTGTCCGCGGGAGAGCAGCGCCCTGCCATCGTAGCCTCGTGGCGCCGGGCGGAGCGCACGGAGGCGATTCTGCCCTAAGCTCGCGCGCAGCGACGGTGCAAATCAATCCGGCGTCTAGGTCGATGGTAAAATTCGATTCAGATCGACCGCGCACGCATCGATCCCCATCGTCTACGGGAGAAATCATGACAAGCAAGTTGTTCGCTCGCCTCGGAATCGCGGGGCTCGCGCTATGCGCCGCACTCGCCTCCACCACCGCGTCGGCGCAAGCCGTAAATTGGCCGACGAAGCCGGTGAAATTCGTGGTGCCTTTTCCGCCGGGCGGCTCGGTCGATCCGCTGGCGCGGCTGCTCGCGGTAAGGCTTTCCGAATCGACGGGACAGCAGTTCATCGTCGAAAACAAACCGGGCGCGTCCGGCTCGATCGGGACCGCGTACGTCGCCAAGTCGGCGCCCGACGGCTATACCTTCGTCTTCGTTTTCGACACCCATGCGGTCAACCCGTCGCTGATCCCCAATCTGCCTTTCGACACGGCGAAGGATCTCGCCCCAGTGATGTTGATCGGTACTGCGCCGATGGCCATCGCGACGCATCCCTCTAAACCGTACAAGACCTTTGCCGATGTCATCGCCGCGGCGAAAGCAAAGCCCGACACGGTGAGCTACGGTTCCATCGGCAATGGCAGCCTGGGACACCTGACCATGACCCTGGTACAGCAGGCCGGCGGTTTCAAGATCGTGCACGTGCCGTACAAGGGCGGCGGGCCGATGACGCAAGACGCGCTCGGCGGCCAGGTCGAGCTCGCGGTCGGCTCGGTTGCGGTCATCTCACCGCATGTAAGGAGCGGCAAGCTGCGCGCCGTTGCCGTAACCGGAGACAAACGCTCGCACTCCATGCCCGACGTGCCGTCGCTGTCGGAGCAAGGATTCCCGGGCTTCTCCGCCCTCGCCTGGTGGGGCGTGTTCGCGCCGGCGGGAATTCCCAAGCCTATACTCGACAAGTTCCACGCAGAGTTGGTGAAGGCGCTCAATCTGCCCGATCTGCGCAAGACGCTCACCGAGCAGTTGGGCATGGATCTGGTGGTGAGCACGCCGGAAGCGGAGCAGAAGTTCCTGCTCAACGAAATGGCGCGCTGGGGCAAGGTAGTGCGCGAGAACAACATCCGCGCAGATTGAACCGCAGGCGGCGGCCGACAATCGTGTCGGCCGCTCGCGCTGCGCGCGTTCACTCGATCAGTGAGCGGCCCGAGACATAGGTGACAAAGCGTACCGGACACATAGGTAACACTTTCTGCCTTCTGGTGGGAGGTGTCTATGCCGTGGA
>CAZMGP010000023.1:21685-73282 GCA_964565875.1 uncultured Enterobacteriaceae bacterium | reverse complement strand
ACTCCAATCTCAAGCACCGGCCGGTGGGCATGGGTGTCATGGGCTTCCAGGACTGCCTGCACGTGCTGCGCATCCCCTACGCGTCGCAGGAAGCGGTGGAGTTCGCCGATCGGTCGATGGAGGCGGTCGCCTACCATGGTTACCTGGCTTCGACCGAGCTCGCCGAAGAGCGCGGCCGCTATTCCAGCTACCGCGGCTCGCTCTGGGATCGCGGCATCCTGCCGCAGGACACGCTGGCGCTGCTGCGCGAGGAGCGCGGCGGCCACGTCGAAATCGACACCAGCACCACCCTCGACTGGGATCAGCTGCGCGAGCGCATCAAGCGGCACGGCATGCGCAACTCCAACTGCCTCGCCATCGCGCCGACCGCGACCATCGCCAACATCATCGGCGTCTCGGCGTCGATCGAACCGACCTACCAGAACCTGTACGTGAAGTCGAATCTCTCGGGCGAGTTCACGGTGGTGAACGAATATTTGGTGAACGACCTGAAGCGGCTGGGGCTGTGGGACGAGGTGATGATCGCCGACCTGAAGTATTTCGACGGCAATCTCGCCAAGATCGACCGCGTCCCAGCGGAGTTGCGCAAGCTCTACGCCACGGCGTTCGAAGTCGAGCCGCAGTGGCTGGTCGAGGCGGCTGCGCGGCGGCAGAAGTGGATCGACCAGTCGCAGTCGCTCAATATCTATATGGCCGGTGCCTCGGGCAAGCGCCTGGACGACACCTACAAGCTCGCCTGGAAACGCGGGCTGAAGACGACTTACTACCTGCGCTCGATGGGCGCGACGCATGCGGAGAAATCGACGGTCAAGGCCGGGGCTTTGAATGCCGTGCCCGAGGGCGGAATGAGTTCGGCCATGGGGCAGGATGCGGCAGAGCCGAAATTCTGCTCCATCGATAATCCGGAATGCGAGGCGTGCCAGTAGCCGGCGAGACAGGAGACAGAAGACAGATGCTCAATTTCGAAGACGACATCGCGGTCCCCCCGCTCCCCGGCCTGGGCCTGCAAGCGGCGCGCGGCTTCATGCCGGCGTCGCCGGCTGCGCTCCCCGGCGCGGCGGACGAGTCGCCTGCGGCGGCGAGCGCGGATTTGCGCCGCATCCGCGTGGAAGACAAGCGCATTATCAACGGCGGCACCGACGTCAACCAACTGGTGCCGTTCAAGTACAAGTGGGCGTGGGAGAAGTACCTGGCCGCGTGCGCCAACCACTGGATGCCGCAAGAAATCAACATGAGCCGCGACATCGCCACGTGGAAGGACCCGAATGGCCTGACCGAGGACGAGCGGCGCATCGTTACGCGCAATCTCGGCTTCTTCGTCACCGCCGACTCGCTCGCCGCCAACAACATCGTTCTCGGCACCTACCGCCACATCAGCGCGCCGGAATGCCGCCAGTATCTGCTGCGCCAGGCGTTCGAAGAGGCGATCCACACCCACGCCTACCAATACATCGTCGAGTCCCTGGGGCTGGACGAGGGCGAGGTGTTCAACGCCTATCACGAGATCGCGAGCATCCGCGACAAGGACGAATTCCTGATCCCGTTCATCGACACCCTGACCGATCGGGCGTTTGTCACCGGCACGCCCGAAGCCGATCAGAAGCTGCTGAAGAGCCTGATCGTCTTCGCCTGCATCATGGAGGGGCTGTTCTTCTACGTCGGTTTCGCGCAGATCCTCGCCTTGGGGCGCCAGAACAAGATGACCGGGGCGGCGGAGCAGTACCAATACATATTGCGCGACGAATCGATGCACTGCAATTTCGGCATCGATCTCATCAACCAGATCAAGATGGAGAACCCGCATCTCTGGACTCCGGCGTTTCGCGAGGAGATACAGGGCTACATGAAGACGGCGGTGGAACTCGAGTATCGCTATGCAGAGGACACCATGCCGCGCGGCGTCCTCGGGCTCAACGCACCGATGTTCAAGGAGTACCTGCGTTACATCGCCAACCGCCGCTGCCAGCAGATCGGCGTGGAGCAGCTTTATCCTGGGGCAGGGAATCCCTTCCCCTGGATGAGCGAAATGATCGATTTGAAGAAAGAGCGCAACTTCTTCGAAACCCGAGTGATCGAGTACCAGACCGGGGGTGCGCTCAGTTGGGACTAGACACTTTCACATCGTCGGAGGTGAGGGCAAGCATGGGTAAGTTGACCGAAGTACGGACAGACGACGATTACAGATTGTGGCTGCGTTTCGACGACGGGCTGGAAGGGAGCGTATTTCTGGGAAATCTCCTGGAGATCGGTGCCTTCAAGCTCTGGCGCGACCAGGAGCAGTTCCGCCGCGTGGCGATCGACCCCGCGGCGAAGACCCTGGTTTGGGACGGCGGCATTGAGCTCGACCCCGCCGTGTTGTATCGCGATCTGCTGGAGCGCAAGGCGGCATGAGAGTGCGCTGCTTTGCGGCAAAGGGATTCGGTTGGCCGAGTTTTCTCGGTCGATCGGATAATCCGGGCTAGCGTAGCCGGGTTTGCAGTAGTTGTTTTTCTTTAACTTTATGAAGGAGCTTTACCATGGCAACGAAGAAAAAAGCGAAGAAAGCAGCTAAGAAACCGGCTAAAAAAGCCAAGAAAAAGAGGGCAGTAGCTAAAAAACCCGCAAAGAAAAAAGCGGCCAAGAAAAAGGCCGCTAAGAAAAAGGCTGCGAAAAAAAAAGTAGCTAAAAAGAAGCCAGCTAGAAAGGCCAAGAAGCCAGCCGCCAAAAAGAAAGCGGCAAAAAAAAAGGCTAAACCTGCCGTGAAAGCGGCGATGCCGGCAGCACGTCCGGCGGTGGCTCCAGCAGCCCCGTCGACTGCGGCGACGCCTGGGGCGAAGACCGCCCTGAATCCGGCGGCAGCGTGGCCTTTTCCAACAGGCTCAAGGCCTTAGCGTAGGTTGGAATGTCTCGCGGTCAGCCCGAGCGAAAGCGAAGGCTGAACCGCGGACATTCTCTTGAGCCGGATCCTCCCGGCTGCTCTACTCGCTTCTTCCTCGAGGTCGGGGCAGTAGTGCGGCTGGGACTGTTTCTGGGATGCGTTGGAGCCTGGGATGAGCTTGCCTCAAGTCGAAGGCGGCGTCAATTTCCGTCCGAGGCGATTTCGCCTGGCGCGCCGGACGCCAATTGGCTCTGGTTGACATAAGCCAATGTATTCAATATAATAGCCGGCGTATCAATACACCACGTCGGTATCCGCCGCAAGATCTGCCCTCGGATTCAGGCAGGTTTTAGTCGCAGTTTCTTATAGTTCGAACGGCGTCTTTGCAGGCCGTTCCAAGTAACTAGATTTTAGGGGTTTGCGTAGCTGTGCTTGTACGCGCGCGCTTGCGCGCGCGGCGGCCGGCTGCAAACGAATGAATTTGGCAAGGAGGGACACATGGACAACCTGAAACAGATTGCCGTGCAGACCTACAGCTGGATCGCAGCACTGTTGCATAACGGTTTGGCTCTGTTCGGAGCGGCCGCAGCCATCGCCTTGTTGATGGGTGCGCGCCCAGTCGTCGAGCAGAATCCGCAAGCGGGCGCGGCCTCCGCCGCATTCGGCACCATTCGCCATGACGGCATTTCCCTGCACGCTCCGGTCGCCGAAGCCGACAATTCGCAGAACCGGGTGCTCGCCGCGTATCTTGCGCGCCGCTACAAGGTGGCCCTGGATGCGACCGAGCAGTTGGTGGGCGCGGCGCAGGAAGCCGGTAGCCGACTGGGCATGGACCCGCTGCTGATCCTCGCCGTGATGGCGGTCGAGTCGCGTTTCAACCCCATCGCGGAGAGCGTCATGGGGGCGAAGGGCCTGATGCAGGTCATTCCGAAATTCCACATGGACAAGTTCGACGAGCATGGCGGCGAAGATTCCGTGCTCGATCCCATGACCAACATCATGGTGGGCTCACGCATCCTCAAGGACGCCATGCGCCGCGGCGGCGGTCTCGTTCCCGGCCTGCAGCTTTATTCCGGCGGCTTCACCGACGAGGGGCAGCAGTACGCGCAGAAAGTAATCGCGGAAAAGGAGCGCATGCAGCAGACGCTGAAGCGCACCCAGCCCCGGGCGTAGGCGGCAGCTTTCGCGGCTCGGGCAAGCGCGTTCAAGCGGCGAGGAATTTCGCCAGGCGCCGCACCCCTTCCTCCAATTCCTCGATCGAGCGGGTATAGGCGAAGCGCACGTAGCGCGGCGCCTCGTTCTCGCCGAAGTCCTTGCCCGGCGTGATCGCCACGCCCGCCCGCTCCAATACTTCCAGCGCGAACGAGCCGCTGTCGCGGCTAAAGCGCTCCACTCCGGCATAGACGTAGAACGCACCTTCCGGCATCACCGGGATGGAGAATCCGAGCTTGCGCAGGGCGGGGACGAGGAAATCTCGGCGGCGCCTGAACTCCGCGCGGCGCGCTTCCAGGATGGCGGTGGTTTCCGGCGCGAACGCGGCGATGCCGGCGTATTGGGACGGCGCCGACGGACAGATGAAGGCGTTCTGCGCGAAGGTTTCCACTTCGCGCACGCAGTCCTCAGGCACGACCAGCCAGCCCAGCCGCCAGCCGGTCATGCTGAAGTACTTGGAAAAGCTGTTGACCACGAATATGCGGTCGGAATAAGCCAGCGCACTGGCGAATTCGCTCGCGTAGGTGAGCCCTTGGTAGATCTCGTCCACGATCGCCACGCCGCCGCGCGCCTGCACGGCCTCGACGATGGCGCGCATCTCGGACGGGGTGATCATGGTGCCGGTGGGGTTGGACGGCGAGGCGATGAGCACTCCTCGCGTCCTGTCCGACCAATTGGCCTCGATCAGCTCGCGTGTGAGCTGATATTGCGTCTGCGGACCGACCGGAATGCTCTTCACGCTGCCGTTGAAAAAGCGCACGAAATGGCGGTTGCAGGGATAGGCCGGATCGGGCATCAGGAATTCGTCGCCTGGATCGACCAGCACTCCGGTCGCAGTGAGCAGTGCCCCCGAGGCGCCGGCGGTGACGGCGATGCGCGCGGCCGGAATTTCCAGTCCATAGCGCTCGCGGTAATGGTGCGAGATGGCCTGGCGCAGCATCGGCATGCCGAGCGCCGAAGTGTAGTGCACCGGGTGGCGCGCTAGCGCCTCGGTCGCCGCTGCAATCACCGGTTCGGGCGCGGTGAAGTCCGGTTCGCCGATCTGCATCTGTACGATGCGCCTGCCCTGCGCTTCTAGTTCTTTTGCCCGATTCCAGATTTCCATCACCTGGAAGGCTTGGATTTCGGACATCCTCGCGGCGAGCCTGATCGCCGTATCGCGCTTGTTCATACCCTGGCCGTCGTTTCTTTGTCTCGTTCGTGTCCGATTATGACATCGGCGCCGTGGCGGGATGAACCAAATTTTGCATGTCGTACGCGCGGCATTCACCGCCCCGCGCGTTAGCTTTCCGCCTGCCCGAGGACTATAATCCTCGCCTCTCATAGCGACTTAGAACCCGTTGCAAACTGAAGTTTGCGACGGGCCAATCTAGGGAAGCACGAGGGGAGGTATCCCCTCGTTTTGTTACAGACTCTCAATTGGGCAGGAAGAATCATGGAAGATCAATTGCGCAAGGCCGCCCTCGACTATCATCGACTGCCCAAGCCCGGCAAGATCTCGGTCGCGCCGACCAAGGGACTCATCAACCAGCGCGACCTCGCGCTCGCCTATACGCCGGGCGTGGCGATGGCGTGCGAAGAGATCGTGCGCGACCCGGCCGAGGCGAGCAATCTGACCGCGCGCGGCAATCTGGTCGCCGTCATCACCAACGGCACGGCGGTGCTGGGCCTGGGGCCGATCGGCCCGCTCGCCTCCAAACCGGTGATGGAAGGCAAGGCGGTGTTGTTCAAGAAGTTCGCAGGCATCGACTGCTTCGACATCGAAGTGAAAGAGCTCGACCCGGTGAAGCTGGTCGAAGTAATCGCCGCGCTGGAGCCGACATTCGGCGGCATCAATCTCGAAGACATCAAGGCGCCGGAGTGCTTCTACGTCGAGAAGATGCTGCGCGAGCGGATGAAGATCCCCGTGTTCCACGACGACCAGCACGGGACCTCGATCATCGTGGGGGCGGCGATCCTGAACGGCCTGCGTGTGGTCGGCAAGGACCTCGCCAAAGTCAAGCTGGTGGTCTCGGGCGCGGGCGCCGCGGCGCTCGCCTGCCTGGATCTCTTGGTGAGCCTGGGGGTGAAGAAGGAAAACATCTGGGTGTCGGACATCAAGGGCGTGGTCTACACCGGGCGCAAGGAGGAGATGGACCCGATCAAGGCGCGCTACGCGAAAGAGACCGACGCGCGCACTCTCTCCGACATCATCGGCGGCGCGGACGTGTTCCTCGGCCTGTCCGCCGGCAAGGTGCTGAAGCCGGAAATGGTGAAGAAGATGGCGGATAGACCGCTCATCCTCGCCCTCGCGAATCCGGAACCGGAGATCCAGCCCGATCTGGCAAAGGCGGCGCGGCCCGATTGCGTCATTGCGACCGGCCGCTCGGACTTCCCCAACCAGGTGAACAACGTCCTGTGCTTCCCCTTCATCTTCCGCGGGGCGCTCGATGTCGGCGCGACCACCATCAACGAGGCGATGAAGCTCGCCGCGGTGCATGCGATCGCCGACCTCGCCATGGCGGAACAGTCCGAAGTCGTCGCCGCCGCCTACGGCGAGCAGAACGTCGCCTTCGGACCCGAATACCTCATTCCCAAGCCGTTCGATCCGCGCCTGATCATCAAGATCGCGCCGGCGGTGGCGCAGGCGGCGATGGAATCGGGCGTGGCCACGCGCCCGATTCCCGACCTCGAGGTCTACGCCCAGCAGTTGAACGAATTCGTCTACCACTCCGGCCTGCTGATGAAGCCGGTGTTCTCCGCGGCGAAGAAGGCGCAGAAGAGGCGCATCGTCCTCGCCGAGGGCGAGGATGAGCGCGTGTTGCGCGCGACTCAGGTCATCGCCGACGAACACCTCGCGCGGCCTATCCTCGTGGGCCGGCCGGCGGTGATCGAGCGGCGGCTGGAACGCTTCGGCCTGCGCATGAAGCCCGGGGTCGACTTCGAGCTGGTCAATCCCGAGAACGACCCGCGCTACCGCGAATACTGGGAGGAATATCACCGCCTCACCGAGCGCCGCGGCGTGTCGCAGCACTATGCCCAGATCGAAATGCGCCGCCGGCTGACCCTGATCGGCGCCATGATGATCAATCGCGGCGATGCGGACGGCATGCTCTGCGGCACCTTCGGCACCCACGCGCTGCACCTGCATTACGTCGACCAGGTCATCGGCCTGCGGCCGGGAGTGAAGAACTTCTACGCCATGAACGTGCTGCTGCTCCCGAAGCGCACGGTGTTCATCTGCGACACCTATGTCAACTTCGATCCCAGCGCCGAGCAGGTGGCCGAGATGGCGGTGCTCGCGGCGGAGGAAATACGTCGCTTCGGCATCACGCCCAAGGCGGCGCTCCTGTCGCATTCCAGCTTCGGCACCAGCAATCAGCCGACGGCGATGAAAATGCGGCAGGCGCTGGCGCTGATCCAGGCGCGGGCGCCGGAGCTCGAGATCGACGGCGAGATGCACGGCGACGCCGCCCTGTCCGAGGAGGTGCGCATAGCCGCTTTCCCGCATTCGCGCTTGAAAGGCGAGGCGAACTTGCTCCTCATGCCGACGGTGGATGCGGCGAACATCGCCTTCAACCTGCTCAAGACCGCGGCGGGCGACGGCATCTCTCTCGGGCCGATACTGCTCGGTGCGGCGCGGCCGGTGCACATCCTCACGCCGTCGGCCACGGTGCGGCGTATCGTCAACATGGCCGCTCTGACGGTGGTCGACGCCAATGCGGCGCGCAGCCAGCTGCAACTCTCCCTCTGAGTTCGGCAGGCCGGTGCCGGGCGGGATGGGTCGCTCATACGACTCGCGCGCGGGCGCGCTGCAGCCATGAACGATGGAAGCCACTAGGTTCCGTCCGGGCCTGATACTCACCGGCGGCGGTGCGCGCGCCGCCTATCAAGTGGGCGTGCTGAAGGCGGTGCGCGATTTGCTGCCCGACCAGTCGAAGAATCCCTTTCCTATCGTCTGCGGCACGTCCGCCGGCGCCATCAACGCCGCGCTGCTCGCCATCTACGCAGACGATTTCCGCCGCGGCGTCGGCCATCTGCTCGATGTGTGGGAGAACTTTCGCGTGGAGCAGGTCTACCGCGCCGATCCCTGGTCGATGGCGAAGACCAGCGCGCGCTGGTTCGCCGCAATGCTGTGGATCAAGCGTTCGAGTCCGGCCTCGCTGTTCGACAACACGCCGATCCGCGAAACCCTGCACAAGACGCTGAAATTCGAGCGCATCCAGGAGAACATCGACAAGGGTGCGCTCTACGCCGTGTCGGTCACCGCCTCGGGCTATGCTTCGGGCGAGAACGTCTCCTTTTATCAGGGCGGACCGGGCTTGGAGGCCTGGGAGCGCACGCAGCGCGTGGGGGCCGCGACCACCCTCAACGTCGACTACCTCATGGCCTCCTCGGCGCTGCCTTTCCTTTTCCCCGCGGTGAAGCTTAACCGCGAATACTTCGGCGACGGCTCGATCCGCCAAATCGCGCCGATCAGCCCGGCGCTGCACTTGGGCGCGGAGCGCGTGCTGGTGATCGGCACCGGACGGGCGCAGGTGGAGGGGGCGCGCGTGCGCTCGCAGGTCTATCCCTCGATTGCGCAGATCGCCGGGCATGCGCTGAACAGCATCTTCCTCGACGGGCTCGCGGTGGATCTGGAACGGCTGCAGCGCATCAACCGCACTGTAAGCCTGATTCCGGAGGAAAAGCGGCTCGAGGCGGGCGTGCACCTGCGCCCGATCAGGGTGCTGGTGATTTCTCCTTCCGAGTCGATTGAGCGCATCGCCGGCCAGCACGTGCAGGAATTGCCGCGCGCGCTGAAGTTCGTGCTCGGCGGAATCGGCGCGATGAACCGGGCCGGCTCCAACCTCGCCAGCTATTTGTTGTTCGAGGAAGGCTATTGCCGGGCGCTCGTCGATCTCGGCTATCGCGATGCCATGGCGCAGCGCGATGCGGTGGTCGACTTCCTCGGCTTGGCGCACTGAATTTGGATTAAACTGCGATTCCCGCGTTTCGCATCGAGGTGCGACCATGGCCGATCCGTTGCCCGATCCGTTCGAGTTCATGAAGAACTTGTGGAACCCGATGGGTTTGCCCATGCCCGGGATGGTTGCGCCCACGCTCGATGTCGATGCCATAGACAAGAAGATCACCGATCTTAAATCGGTGGAGAACTGGCTTACGCTGAATCTCAATATGCTGCGCTTGTCGATCCAGGGGCTCGAGATGCAGAAGAATACCCTTGCAGCGATGAAGGCGATGCAGCCCGCGGCTACGTCCGCGGGGCAAGATCCGCCAAAGGCAGGGATACCCGATCCCACCGCTTGGTGGTCGATGATGCAGGCGGCAACTGCGGCGGCAATCAAGCCAGTCGCGGAGGAGCGGCCCGCGCACCCCAAGCCGAAGGCGAAGTAAGCGTAGCGGGCGTTTCGAGTCGTGTTGTAACATGGCGGTCCGATCGGGCGCGTAGCGCCGACGCTGCGCGGTCGCTGGCATTACCCGATTCAACCTAAATCAACCTGGTGGAAATAGAACATGTCAAAAGCGATCCGATTGCATAAGCAAGGAGGCCCAGAAGTCATGGTGTGGGAGGACGTCGAGGTCGGCGAACCCGGAGCCGGGCAGGTGTGCGTGCGCCACCACGCCTGCGGCCTGAATTACATCGACGTCTATCACCGCTCCGGCCTGTATCCCTTGCAGATGCCGAGCGGCCTCGGCCTGGAAGCGGCCGGCGTGGTCGAGGCGGTGGGTTCGGGGGTAAGCGAG
Organism: uncultured Enterobacteriaceae bacterium; assembly: GCA_964565875.1. Lineage (GTDB taxonomy): Bacteria > Pseudomonadota > Gammaproteobacteria > Burkholderiales > SG8-39 > 2-12-FULL-64-23. Next base: position 63,486 of record CAZMGP010000023.1, on the reverse strand, counting down.
TTGAAGAAAGGTGACCGCGTCGCCTATGCATCGCCCCCGATCGGTGCGTATGCCGAGGTTCGCCTCATGCCCGCAGACCGCCTGGTGAAGCTGCCGGACGGCCTTTCCTTCGAACAGGGCGCGGCGATGATGCTGCAGGGCATTACCGCGCAGTATCTGCTCAAGCGCACTTACAAGGTCCAGCGCGGCGACACCATCCTCATCCACGCGGCGGCGGGCGGCGTCGGCCTAATCGCCTGTCAGTGGGCCAAAGCCCTCGGCGCGACGGTGATCGGCACGGTCGGCTCGGATGAAAAGGCGGCACTCGCCAAAGCGCACGGCTGCGATCACCCCATCGTCTACACGCGCGAGAATTTCGCCCAGCGGGTGAAGGAAATCACCGGCGGGGCATTGCTGCCCGTAGTCTACGATTCGATCGGCAAAGACACCTTCGTCGGTTCGCTCGACTGCCTGCGACCGCTGGGCATGATGGTGAGCTTCGGCAACGCATCCGGTCCCGTTACCACGATCGATCCCGGCATGCTCGCCTCGCGCGGCTCGCTGTTCTTTACGCGGCCGAGCCTGATGCACTACACGGCAAAGCGCGAGGACCTGGTCGCCTCCGCCAAAGATCTTTTCGACATCGTGCTCGCGGGCAAGGTGAAAATCGAGGTGCGCCAGCGCTACGCCCTCAAGGATGCGGTGCAGGCGCACCGCGATCTGGAAGCGCGCAAGACGACGGGTTCGACGCTGCTCATGCCCTAGCCGCGGCGCGTAACAACCGTAATGGGCTACCCTAAACATTTGTCGAGCGCCGGAGGAGGAACATGATTTTCGAGCTGCGCCAATACCGCCTCAAACCCGGGCAGCGCGAGCGGTGGGTGAAGTGGATGGAACAGAAGATCATCCCCTATCAGGTATCCTTGGGGGTGACGGTGCTCGGCAGCTTCGTCGCGGAAGAGGACCCGGATCTGTATGTGTGGATCCGCCGCTTCGATAGCGAAGAGGAGCGCCAGCGCCTGTATGCCGAGATGTACGAAAGCCCGACTTGGCTGAATGAAATCAAGCCGGTCAACGATGGCATGATCATTCGCGAGAAGATCCAGGTTACGCGTCTGCTCGCGACACCGAAATCGGTAATTCAGTAGCCGCAATGCGGGCAACGAGGAAATCGAAGTAGTCGCGGCGGCGCAGCTAACCTGCCGCGAGCCCGCATGGCCCATAATGAGAAGCCGAAATCCCATCGGCCTGCTTAAATTCCGTCATATTCTGATAAGGGGAGACTTATGAAGTTCAAGTATCTGGCCGCTGCCTTTGCCGCGGCATTCGCCATCAGCGGCGGCGCGCTGGCGCAGACCAAGCTGAAATATGCTCACGTCTACGAGGTGTCCGAGCCCTATCATACGGCCGCCGTATGGGCCGCGAGCGAGATCGCCAAGCGCACCAACAACCGCTATACCATCGAAGTGTTTCCGGCCTCGCAATTGGGCAAGGAAACCGATATCAACCAAGGGCTCACCCTGGGCACGGTGGACATCATCATCACCGGGCAGTTGTTCGCCGGCCGCACCTATGGGCCGCTGTCGATCGGTGGCGCACCCTTCATGTTCCGCGACTTCGATCACTGGAAGAAATACTCGACCTCCAAGCTGTTCGACGAGCTCGCCGATGGCTACCAGAAGGCGAGCGGCGGCGGCAAAGTGGTGGCGATCACTTACTACGGCGAGCGCCATGTGACGGCCAATAAGGCGATCAACAAGCCGGAGGACATGAAAGGGCTGAAGATCCGCGTGCCCGACGCCCCGCTCTACACCATGTTCCCGCGCGCAGTCGGCGCGAATCCCACCCCGATCGCCTTTGCCGAGGTCTACCTGGCGCTGCAGAACAAGACCGTCGATGCGGAGGAGAACCCGCTGCCGACCATCGAGGCGAAGAAGTTCTACGAAGTGCAATCGCACATCATGCTGACCGGGCACATCACCGAGGCGCTGCTGACCATTGTCGGCGGGCATCTGTGGAACAAGCTCTCCGATGCCGACAAGAAGATCTTCACCGAGGTGCTGCGCGAGGCGGCGACGCGCGCCACGGTCGAGATCGTCGATGCCGAGAAGAAGCTCACGACCGATTTCGCCAAGCGCGGCAAGACGGTGATCAAAGTCGACCGCAAGCCGTTCCTCGCGGCGGTGCAAAAGTACTACAAGGAAGGCAAGCAGCCGGACGGCAGCCCGCTGCCCTGGCCGAAGGACGTCTACGACAAGCTGCAAGCGATCAAGTAAGCGCTGCGTTCACCGGCCGTAGACCGGCCGGGTGCGAACCTGACGATGCCGCGGTGCGCCGCGGCATCGCCGTTTAAGGACCGCCCGCGGATAAGGCTCTCGCGGGCTGTTTCAAAGCTCGTGCCTCGCGTTGCGCCGCCTGCCTGTGCGATTGGAGGAGGATGAAACGCCGAAGGCGAGGCGCCGAATCCGCCCGCTTTCGGGCTACAATTCCGCTATGTCGACTGCGCTTATCGATGCGCGGGAGCTGAGCGGAGCCCGCGCCGAGGCTTGGCTGCGCGAGCGCTTCGCGACGCGTTCCATGGTGACGCCGATCGCCGCCGGCGATGGCCATCTTTGGCGACCGCAGGAGGCGTTGCGACCCGCTGCGGTGCTCGTTCCCGTGGTAAAACACGCGGGCGAACTGACGCTGCTCTTTACCCAGCGCACCGCGCACCTCTACGATCATGCGGGCCAGATCAGCTTTCCCGGAGGTCGTGCCGAGCCGGATGACGACTCGCCGGCGGCGACTGCCTTGCGTGAAAGCTTCGAGGAGATCGGCTTGCCGCATTCTCGGGTGGAAGTGCTGGGAACGCTGCCTTTGTACACCACGGTCACGGGCTACCGCGTGACGCCGGTCGTGGGTTTGGTCGATACGCCGCTCGCGCTCAAACTCGACGAATTCGAAGTTGCGGAGGCATTCGAAGTGCCGCTCGCGTTCTTTCTCGATACCCGTAACCATCAGCGCAATACCCTGCAGCACCAGGGACTCACCCGCCATTACTACGCCATGCCCTATGAGCGGCGCTACATCTGGGGGGCGACGGCCGGAATGCTGATGAACCTCTACGCCTATCTGACGGCCTGAGCCATGACAAGAAGAGACTTCTGCCGTCGCATTCCTCGCGCCCGCCCCAAGCTGTGCCCGCCGGGGCGCGGTGTTACGGCCGGGATGCTCATGAATCTGTACGCTTACCTGACGGCCTGAGTCATGACGAACGCAGCCTCTTGCCGTCTCATTCCCCGCGCCCGCCCGAAGCTGCGCCCGCCGGAGCGCGGCGTTACGGCCGGGATGCTGATGAACCTCTACGCTTTCCTCAGCGCGTGAGCCTCGTATCCTTGATCGTCGCCTTGTTGTTGGAGCAATGGCGCCCGCTCGCCGATCGCAAATATCTGGGCGCGGCCGTCGCTCGCTTTGCCGATTATCTGCAGCAACACTTCAACGCCGGCGAGCGTCACCACGGCGTCATCGCCTGGGTGCTCGGTGTTGTTCCGGCTACTCTGCTCGCGATGGGACTGCATTACCTTTTCTATCGCGCATCGCCGCTGCTCGCGCTCGCGTTCAATGTACTCGTGCTGTACATGACCATGGGATTCCGCCAGGTCGGTCACTACTTCACCGACATCCATTGGGCACTGAAGAACGGGGACGTCGATCGGGCGCGGGCAATACTCGGGCAGTGGCGCGGCACGAACTGCGAGCGTCTGAGCGTGGAAGAGGTGGTGCGCCTCACCATCGAAGAGGGGCTGATCGCTTCCTACCAGCACGTGTTCGCCGTGGTGTTCTGGTTCATGCTGCTCCCCGGTCCGAGCGGGGCGATTCTCTATCGGCTGTCATCGTACCTGCACCACCGCTGGGCAGCGGGTGGCGAGGCCGAACTGGCGGTGTTCGGCGGCTTTGCCGACCAGGTGTTCAAGCTGCTCGATTGGGCGCCGGCACGGCTCACGGGCATCGCATTCGCCGTGGTCGGCGATTTCGAGGATGCCGCCTACTGCTGGCGCACCCAGGCGTCGAAATGGCCCGATGCTTCGCTCGGCGTGGTGCTCGCGAGCGGCGCCGGAGCGATGGGCGTGCGCTTGGGCATGCCCTTTCTCTCCGATCTGAGTCCGGTCGACCGGCCGGAGCTCGGTCTGGGTGACGAAGCCGACGTCGGCTTCCTCGACAGCACCATCGGCCTGGTTTGGCGCGCCCTGGTCGTCATCCTGTTCATCCTGCTGCTGCTCGCAATCGCGCGTGCACTCTAGGCGGGCGCGGAAACGAGTCGACTATGCGGCTGCATTTGGATCCGATCGGCGGGATGGCAGGCGACATGTTCGTCGCCGCCGTGGTGGACGCCTTTCCCGAGCATGAAGATCGGCTGTTGCGTGCGCTCTCCGAACTCGAACTTCCTGCGGGGATCGCGCCGCGCTTCGAAGCGCGGCGCTCGGGCGCGATCGCGGGGCGCCGCTTCGTGGTGACAACGCCCGCCGCGGCCGTAGCCCACCAGCACGATGCCGCACACGCGGGCCAACGCTGTTATCGGGGCATACGCAATTGGATCGAGAGCAGCACGCTCCAAGTCGAGGTCAAGCGCCATGCGCTCGCGCTGTTCGCTCTGCTCGCGCAGGCGGAGGCCACGGTACACGGAATCGAACCGGAGGACGTGCACTTCCACGAAGTGGGCGCCTGGGATTCAATCGTGGATTTCGTCGCTGCCGCGTGGCTGATCGCCGCCTTCGGCGAGGATCGCTGGACCTGGTCGCCGCTGCCCTTGGGCTCAGGGCGCATACACTCGGCCCACGGCGTCCTCCCCATTCCGGCACCGGCGACGGCCTTGCTGCTTCGCGGCATGGCGGTCACCGACGACGGCATCGAAGGCGAACGGGTGACGCCGACCGGGGCCGCCATTCTGAAGCATTTGTCGAACCTCGGTTCGAAGTCGAACGAAATACCAGGCGCAGAGACCATTGCCGCGACCGGTTTCGGTTTGGGCACGAAGCGGCTACCGGGCGTGCCCAATGTATTGCGTTGCCTTGCTTTGAGCGAGGCGAAGCGCTCGGCCTATGCTCTGCGCGATCAAGTAGCGTGGATCTCGTTCGAAGTCGACGACCAGTCGCCGGAAGATCTCGCCATCGGCCTCGAACGGCTGCGTGCGATTGACGGCGTGCTCGATGTGATGCACAGCCCGGTATTCGCCAAGAAAGGGCGCATGGCGGCTCAGGTGCAGGTATTGGCTCGGCCCGAGCAACTCGATCCCGTTGTCGCCGCCTGCTTTGCCGAGACGGCGACGCTGGGCGTGCGTCAGCAGATCGTCGACCGCAGCGTACTCGAGCGCAAGGCGCTTACTGTCATGGGCGCGGACGGCGCGTCGCTGCGGGTGAAACTTGCGCGGCGGCCTGACGGCAGCGCGAGCGCCAAGGCGGAAAGCGACGATTTGCGCGCGGCGGGCGATCGCGCGCGAAGGGAAGAATTGCGCCGCGCCGCCGAGGCGGCCGCTCAGTGCGAGGAAGATGAACATGATCGCTGAGGTCGCGACAAAGCTCGAAGTTCTGCTCAAGGACATCGGCGACATCGCGGTGGCGGTATCGGGCGGGGTCGACAGCCTGACGCTTGCCGCGGCTGCGCATGCCGCGGTGGGCGCGCGTGCGGCCATGTACCACGCGCGATCGGCGGCAGTGCCGCAGGAAGCGACGGCGCGCGTCGCCGACTTGGCGGCGGCGCGGGGCTGGCGGCTGGAAGTATTCGACGCCGGCGAATTCGCAAGCGTGGACTATCGCGCCAATCCGATCGACCGCTGCTTTCATTGCAAGGCGAGCCTGTACCGCAGCATGGCCGCGCGCACTGCGGCGCAGATCGTCTCCGGCACCAACCTCGACGACCTGGGCGAATTTCGCCCCGGGCTGCGCGCCGCGAGCGACCGCGGCGTACGCCATCCTTATGTCGAAATCGGCGCGAGCAAAGACGTGGTGCGCGCTCTGGCGCGCGCGCTCGATTTGGGTCCGATCGCGCAACTGCCCGCCGCCCCTTGCCTTGCGAGTCGGATCGAGACCGGCATAGCCATCGAGGCCAAGATGCTCACGCAGGTGCATGCGGCCGAACGCTTGATCGGCGCGGCGATCATAGCGCGCACGGTGCGCTGCCGCGTGCGCGCGGCCGGCGTCGTGATCGAACTCGATGCCGACGCGCTCGATGCGCTTGCGTCCGAGCGCCGCGCGGAACTGCGCGACGCAGTGGGCGAAATCTTTCGCCGCTCCGGGCTCGAGCGTCCGGTCAGCTTCGCGCCCTATCGCAACGGCAGCGCATTCGTCGTGCATGCAAATGAGCGTGCCTGAGGCCCAGCCAGATCACGGGCGCGGCGAGCGCATCGGCTTGGACGAGGCGATCTACTGCGCGGGCAAGACCGCGTCGCAATTGGACGCCATCCTCGGCGCGGCGCAGCGCCGCGGCACGAGCCTGCTGCTGACCCGCCTTGCGCCCGAGCAGCTCGCACTGTTGGGCAAAGAACTGCGGACCGCAATCGATTACGACTCGCTGTCGCGTACCGGTTTCTTCGGAGGCGCGCGCGTGTGCGCGGGCAAAGCGCGCGTTGCCGTGCTCTCCGCCGGCACTTCCGATCTGCCTGCTGCGCGCGAGGCGGTGCGCACTCTGGCGTGGTACGGTGAAGCGGCCGCCGAGGTCCACGACGTCGGCGTCGCCGGGCTGTGGCGCCTGGCCGAGCGCGCCGAGGAAATCCGCCACATGCCGGCGGTTATCGTCGCCGCGGGCATGGACGCGGCGCTTGCGAGCGTCGTCGGCGGGCTGGTGCGCGGCTGTGTCATCGGCCTGCCCACTTCTGTGGGCTACGGCGTTGCCAGCGGCGGTCGGGCGGCGCTCGACGCCATGCTCGCGAGCTGCGCGCCGGGCGTCGCGGTGGTGAACATCGACAATGGTTACGGCGCGGCCTGTGCCGTGCTGCGCATGTTGCGTGCGGGCGCAACAGGCGGCTGAGCGGCTATCGCTAGAGGGAGCAAGGGCATGCATGTCGACTTGAGATACGGCAAAGGTACATTCGGTCTGGAACTCGACTCCGATTGCGAGGCGACCATCATCAGGAAGCCCGCCATGCCGCTCGCGCCAGATCCCGTCGCCGCAGTCCGCAGCGCGCTCGCGCACCCCGTCTCCGCGCAGCCTCTGGCCGCAGAAGCGCGCGGCAAGAAGAGCGCCTGCATTCTCATCTGCGACATCACGCGTCCCGTGCCGAACGGCCTGATTCTGCCGCTCCTCGTGCGCGAACTTATGGCGGCAGGCATCCCCGCGAACGCGATCACGGTTCTGGTCGCGACCGGATTGCACCGCCCGAACGAAGGTGCAGAACTGGCGGAACTGGTCGGCGACCCATGGGTCCTCGACACCGTGCGCGTGGAGAACCACTACGCTCGCAACGACGCCGACCACGTCGATCTCGGCCCGACCTCGCGCGGCACGCCGGTAAAGCTCGATCGGCGCTTCGTCGAGGCCGAGGTGCGCATTGCCACCGGCCTGGTCGAGCCGCATTTCATGGCGGGCTATTCCGGCGGGCGCAAGGTGATCGCCCCGGGGGTCGCGCATAAAGACACCATCACCACCTTTCACAGTGCCCGCTTCATGGCGCACCCGCGCGCAGCCAATTGCGTGCTCGAGGGCAATCCGCTGCACGAGGAGCAGTTGGAGATCATGCACAAGCTCGGGCGCGCCTTGGCGCTGAATACCGTCATCGACGAACACCGCCGCTTGTCGTTCGTCAACTTCGGCGAGGTTGTCGCGAGCCACCTCGCCACGGTGGACTTCATCCGCCGCTATGCCGAGGTGCCCTTGCCGCGCAGATTTGCTACCGTGGTTACCAGCGCCGCGGGTTATCCCTTGGACAAGACCTATTATCAGACGGTGAAGGGCATGGTCGCGCCGATCGACGTGCTCGCCCCGGGCGGCGATCTGATCGTCGTGTCGGAATGCTCCGAGGGCATGGGCTCGCCCGAGTACGTCGCGGCGCAGGAGCGCCTGCTCGGCCTAGGGCCCGAAGGCTTTCTTGCCGACATTGGCGCCAAGCGCTTCGCCGACATCGACGAATGGCAGACGCAGATGCAATTGAAGCCGATGCGCGCAGGTACGGTGCATCTGTACAGCGGCGGGCTGGATGCGAATACCGCGCGCCTCACCGGCGTGCAGCGGATCCAGTCGGTGGAAGACGCGATTCGGCAGAGTGTCGCGCGCTCGGGCGACCGGCATATCGCCGTGATTCCCGAAGGCCCGTACGTGGTGCCGGTCTACCGGCCGCAGGCCGTCGCCCCGGCCTAGCTTTGGTGCAGGACGCTGAGACGCTAAGACAATACCTTTAGCGCTTCGGCGGTGAACGGCAGCAGGTCCTGCATCCGGTTCGCGTGCACCTTGCTCGCCCAGGCGGGATCGACCAGCACCGCGCGCCCCACCGCCGCGAGATCTGCTTCACCGCGCGTGACCATTTCGATCAGCTTGTCGATGCTGGTGATCGAGGCACCCTGTCCGCGGAAGGCGGCGAACATGTCGGTGTCGAGGCTCACCGAGCCGACGGTAATGGTCGGTATGCCGGTCAATTTCTTCGTCCAGCCGGCGAGGTTCAAGTTCGAACCTGCGAACTCCGGCTCCCAGAAGCGCCGCGTCGAGCAGTGGAATACGTCCACGCCGGCGTCGGCAAGCGGCGCCAAAAACTTGGCGAGTTCCTCGGGAGTAGTGGCGAGCTTCGCCGTGTAGTCCTGCTGCTTCCATTGCGAAAAGCGGAACACGATGGGGAAGTCCGGTCCCACCGCGCGGCGGCAGGCTTGGATGATCTCCACGGCGAAGCGCGTGCGCCCCACCAGGTCGCCGCCGTAGCGGTCATTGCGCTGGTTGGTGCCGGCCCAGAAGAACTGGTCGATGAGATAGCCGTGCGCGCCGTGCAGCTCGATGCCGTCGAAGCCGATGCGGCGCGCGTCGGCGGCGGCGCTGGCGAAGCCGGCGACCACCGACTCGATCTCGGCCATGCTCATCGGCTCGACCACTTTCACTCCCGGCTTGTAATAACCCGAAGGGCAGATGGGCGGGGCTTCCGGGTTCGGGTAATCGCCCTTCTTCCTTACCGCGCCGACGTGCCAGATCTGCGGCATGATCTTGCCGCCCGCCGCATGCACTTCGGCTACCACGTGCGCCCAGCCCGCAAGCGCCGCCTCGCCGTGGATGTGCGGCACGCGCGGATCATTGGTCGAGGCGGGGTGGTCGATGACCGTGCCCTCGGTGATGATCAGGCCGACCCGATTCTCTGCGCGCCGGCGATAGTAGGCTGCGACATCGGGACCGGGGACCCCACCCGGCGAGAAGCTGCGCGTCATCGGCGCCATGACGACGCGGTTGGCGAGATGCAGATTCTTGATGGAGAACGGCTGAAACAGGGGATCGGGGGCAAGGCTCATGGTGGTTGCTTTATCGGGGGTTGGTGGGGGGGCGCGAGGCGATTCGGCTTCGACCGCAGTCGAGCAAGGTGCGGCGGCATTTTATCCCGCGAGCCGAGCCCGCATTTTACCCTCCTTCGCCAGGTGCTACTACGCTGCGCTCGCCCCGCGCTCGGTGCCGCAGCGCCAGCAGGCGCTGAACTGGCCTTCCAGCGATTCGCCGCAGTTCGGGCATTTCCATGCCGGCATGGCGGCGGGGGCGCGGCGGAAATCGCGCACGATGCGCGCCGCGCGCTCCAGCTCGCGCTCGTCCGCGAGCCAGAGCTGCGGTGCGCATTCGGTGAACGGGATTTCGCCGGCGAGCCGAGACAGGAGCTCGTTCCTGATTTCGCAGCGTATGCCTTCGGCGGCGAGCAGGTTCTTCAAATGGTAGATTTCGTGCAGATTGAGCGAACTGTACAGCGGCCGCATGCTCACCTCTGCGCGCATTCGGCGCGACTGATGCGGCGATACATTTCCAGCCGACGCGCGGAAATCGCGCCCTCGGCTACGGCCTGGGCGAGGGCGCAGCCGGGCTCCGCGAGGTGGCGGCAATCCTGGAAGCGGCACTGTCCCAAATAGGGCCGGAACTCGACGAAGCCGGCTTCGATATCGACCAGGCTCATGTGCTGCAGCCCGAACTCCTGCATGCCGGGGCAATCGATGAGCGTGCTGTCCTGGTCCAAGCGGTAGAGCCGCGCCTGGGTGGTGGTGTGCCGGCCGGAGGCGAGAAACTCCGATATTTCGCGGGTGGCCGCCTGCGCCTGCGGCAGGAGCGCGTTGATGATGGTCGATTTCCCCATGCCCGACTGACCGACGAGCACCGTGGATTGATGGCTGAGCAATGGACGCAGGGCGCTCGCGTCTTGCAGCGCCGCGAGCTCGAGCACGCGGTAGCCCGCCTCGCGATACGGGGCAAGGCGCGCGAGCGCAGCCTTGGCTGCGGCTTCGAGATCGCACTTGTTGAGCACCAGAAAGGCGCGCATTTGCTGATGCTCCGCCGCGACCAGGCAGCGGTTGATCAGCTCCTCGGAGAAGCTCGGCTCGGCGGCGACGACGACGGCGAGCTGGGTGACGTTGGCGGCGATGAGCTTTTGCCGGTGCACGGCCGAGCGCGCGAACAAGCTGGAGCGCGGCGCCACCTTTTCGATCACCCCTTGTTCGTCCGCCGTTTGTGTGAACGCGACGCGGTCGCCGCAGGCGATGATGCTCTTCTTGCCGCGCGGGAAGCAGGCGTAGCGCCGCCCATCCTCGGTCTCGACCAGATAGTGTCGGCCGTAGGCGGCGACTACCTGTCCGGCGAGCGTCAAAGCCTGCACAGCGTCTCGATCTTGGCTGCGCAAATGAAATCGTTTTCCGACAGCCCGCCCACGCTGTGGGTGCTGTAGGCGACGCGGCAGCTGCCGTAGTCGAGCAGTAGCTGCGGATGATGGTCTTCGCGTTGCGCTACCCAAGCGACCGCGTTCACGAATGCGACGGTCTGGTGGTAATGCTGGAAGGCGAAGGTCTTGACCAGCGTGCCTGCCTCGATGCCCCAGCCGGACAACTCGGTGAGATAGGCGTCGATCGCCGCCTGGGAAAGCGCAGGCGTTCCCTTGGCGAGGGGACGACAGCTCTTTTGCGCAAGCGTGCCCATCGGCAGCGGCTTACGCGGGCCTCGGCGAAGCGCCGGCCTGCTGCAGGCGCAGGATGCGCAGCAGCGCAGGCGGGTGCGAATCGTAGAACGCGGAATAGAGCGGATCGGGCGTGAGCGTCGCGGCATTGTCCTGGTACAGCTTTACCAAGGCGCGGACGAGATCGGCGGCGCTCGCATGACCGGCGGCATAGGCATCGGCCTCATATTCGTGTTTGCGCGAATACAGGCTCATGGCGGGATGCAACAGGAAAGTGAATACCGGAACGACCAGGGAGAAAAGCAGCAGGGCGAGCGCCGTCGTATGCGCCTGCACGTTCAGCCCCGCGTAGAACCAATCCTGTTTCATGGCGTAGCCGAGCAGCCAGAGAAAGGCGAGGCTGATGCCGAACAGCGCCGCCATGCGCTTCCAAACATGGTGGTGCTTGAAATGTCCGAGTTCGTGCGCGAGCACCGCCTCGATTTCTGCCGGCGCCAGGCGTGCGAGCAGCATGTCGAAGAACACGATGCGTTTCGTCGCGCCGAAGCCAGTGAAGTACGCATTGCCGTGGTTCGAGCGGCGCGAACCATCCATCACATACAGGCCTCTCGCCTTGAATCCGCACTTGACGAGCAGCGCCTCGATGCGCGTCCTCAGGCTTTCGTCCTCGAGCGGCGTGAATTTGTTGAATAGAGGAGCGATAAAGATCGGGTAGATCGCCTGAATCAGCAGGCTAAACGCAATCCAGGTGATCCAGACATACAGCCACCACTGTTCGCCCATGCGCTGCATCAGCCACAGCACGACAAACAGTAGCGGCAGCCCGAGCAGCGCGCCGATGAGCGTCTGCTTGATGAGATCGATGACGAAGAGCTTCAAAGTCATTTTGTTGAAGCCGAAGCGCGCTTCGATGACGAAGGTGCGGTAGAGCGCGAGCGGCAGGTCGATCAGGCCGGAGAGCAGGGTGACGCTGACGATGAGGGCGATGCCGTGGGCATAGCTGCCGGATTCGAACAGGTGTTGCCACAGTTCGTGCAAGCGCTGCAGGATCCCGCCCAGGGTGAGCGCGAGCAGAAGCGCCGCACCGACGAATATTTCGACCACCCCCAGGCGTGTCTTGGCCGTGCTGTAATCGGCCGCCTTGTGGTGCGCGGCGAGCTCGATGTGTTCGGAGAAATCGGCGGGGACCTCGTCGCGGCAACTTGCGATGTGCCGGATGTGGCGCCGCGCGAGCCACAAGCGCAGCCCTATGCTAAGCACGAGCGCGGCGAGAAAGACGGCGGTGAAAGTCTGCATCTGGCTGAAATATGACACAATAAGCGTTTGCCATCAATTTGAGTCGATAGCGTTCAAAGTATGCCGCAAGATCAAAATAATCTAGTCTGGATCGACATGGAAATGACCGGTCTTGTTCCCGAGCGCGACGGCATACTCGAAATCGCGCTCGTCGTCACCGGCGCCCAGCTGAATACGGTTGCCGAGGGGCCGGTGCTGGTGCTGCATCAGCCCGACGGTGTCCTCGACGCCATGGACGACTGGAACAAGTCCACGCACTCCCGTTCAGGCTTGACCGCCAAAGTTCGGGCCTCGACCCTCACCGCAGCGCAGGCGGAGGAGAGCTGCCTCGCCTTCCTCACCGAGCACGTGCCCGCAAAGACCTCCCCCCTCTGCGGCAATTCCATTTGCCAGGACCGCCGTTTCCTCGCCCGCCTGATGCCGCGGCTGGAGGCTTATTTCCACTATCGCAATCTCGATGTCAGCACGCTGAAAGAACTCGTCAAACGTTGGAAGCCGGAGCTGGCGAAGGGCTTGACCAAGCACGGCAAGCACGAGGCGCTCGCCGACATCTACGAATCGATCGACGAGCTGAAGTACTACCGCGATAATTTCCTGAAGGTGTAAAGAGGCGCTGCGCCCAGGGCCGCTATAGCGGTACCACCTTCCCCGGATTCATCAGGTTGTCCGGATCGAACAGCCGCTTGAGGTCGCGCATCACGTCGACCGCCTCGCCCAGCTCCTCTTTGAGCGAATCCTGTTTGCCCAAACCGATGCCGTGTTCGCCGGTGCAGGTGCCCTCCATCGCCAGGGCGCGTGCGACCAGGCGCTTGTTGAAGGCTGCGGCGAGCTCCTCCTCCTCCGGTTTGTTCGGATCCACCAGGAACATGAGGTGGAAATTGCCGTCGCCGACGTGGCCGAGCAGGGGCACCGGGCACAGATAGTTCGAAGTGTCCTTCACCGTCTCGGCGACGCACTCGGCGAGGCGCGAAATCGGCACGCACACGTCGGTCGTCACTGCGCGCGAACCGGGCCGAATCTGCAGGCCGGCAAAATAGGCGTTGTGGCGCGCCTCCCACAGCTTGCTGCGCTCCTCGGCCTTGGTCGCCCATTGAAAATCCTTGCCGCCGTTCTCGCGCGCGATCTCCTGCACCAGCTGGGCTTGTTCGACCACGCTCGCCTGCGTGCCGTGGAATTCGAAGAACAAGGTCGGGGCGACGCGGTAATCGGTCTTGCTGTACTTATTGATGCAATCGATCGAAGTGGCGTCCGCCAGCTCGACGCGCGCGATCGGCACGCCTGCCTGAATGGTCTGGATGACGGTCTTGGTGCAGCCCTCGACCGAGTCGAACGCGCACACGGCAGCGGACATGGCTTCCTGCACGGCGTAGAGCCGCACCGTCACCTCGGTGATGATGCCGAGCGTCCCCTCTGCGCCGACGAACAGGCGCGTCAGGTCGTAGCCCGCGGCGGACTTCTTCGCCCGCCGCGCGGTGCGGATGATGCGGCCGTCGGCGAGCACCACCGTCAGCGAAATTACATTTTCGCGCATGGTGCCGTAGCGCACGGCGTTGGTGCCGGAAGCGCGGGTGGAGGCCATGCCGCCGATGGTCGCGTCCGCACCGGGGTCGATGGGGAAGAACAGGCCCGTGTGGCGGATGTGCTCGTTCAACTGCTTGCGCGTGACGCCCGCTTGCACCACCGCGTCGAGGTCGGCTTCGTGCACGGCGAGCACCTTGTTCATCTGGCTCAAATCGATGCATACCCCGCCTCTCACCGCCAATACATGGCCCTCGAGCGAGGTTCCCACTCCGTAGGGGATCATCGGTACGCGATGGCGGCGGCAAATGTCGACGACATCGCGCACTTCCTCGGTTGTTTGCGGAAACACCACGGCGTCGGGCGCTGCATTGGGGAAGTGGGATTCGTCCTTGCCATGTTGGTCGCGGATGCCGCGTGCGGTCGTGGCGCGATCGCCCAGCAGGGCCTTCAATTCGCTCACCAGAGTGGCATCGAGTTCGCGGGCTTGGTTCATGGCTGTGCGCGGCGCGGCCGCAATCGGGATATGAGGTGGCCAATTATAGGGGGAAGTGCCTCGCCCCGTGGGAGAAATCGGCCGGATAATCCCCTTCCTGCCCAGGGGCGGCGGCCGAACTCCCGCCGCGGGCCGTACCCGAGCGCGCCGCTCCAGCATTGCCTGTTTTCCCGGACCGGGGTAGATTTCGCGCTGTCCGCGGAATCGGCCGTTCGCTAAAGTCCGGGCCGGCGGCGACTCGAACCGCGGCCGGTTGCCCTTAGAGCATCCGCCGCCTTGGATAAAGAGAGAAAAATGATCGAATTCGACGCCGCTAAGCTCGACTGGCAAACCCAATACAAGCTGCTGATCGGCAGCGTGACACCGCGCCCGATCGCGCTTGTCACCACCCTGGGCAACAAGGGGGCCAACGCGGCGCCGTTCTCGTTTTTCAACGCCATCGGCTCCGATCCGGCGATGGTGATGTTTTCCGTGGGCGACAGCGAACACGGCGTCAAGGACACGATCGCCAATATCCTCGAGGTTCCGGAGTTCGTCGTGCACATCGTGAGCGACGCGATCAAGGAAAAGATGAACGTCTGCGCCATCGACTATCCGCGCGGGGTGGACGAGATCGAGGCGGCAGGGCTCACCGCCCTCGCGTCGCGCAAGGTACGGCCGCCGCGCATCGCCGAGGCACCGGTCGCGCTCGAGTGCCGGCTTATGCACAGGCTGGAACTTGGCGGCGTTCCCTACCACCTGGTGATCGGCGAGGTGGTCTACTACCATTTTCACGACGGCGTGGTCGACGAACGCTTTCACGTCGACGTCGGCCGCATCGACCCCATCGGCCGGCTCGCCGGCAGGGGAGGCTATACGCGCATCACGGATCGCTTCGAAATGGCGCGCATCGCCTATGCGGACTTGAAGAAGCCGTCTTGAATTTGTGGAATCGCAGCGCCGAACTAGAATAGAAATATGAGCGCCGAAACGGACAGCGCCGATCGCGATCTCGCCGAACTGCGCGAGTTGAAGAAGACGGTTTTCGCC
Organism: uncultured Enterobacteriaceae bacterium; assembly: GCA_964565875.1. Taxonomy (GTDB): domain Bacteria; phylum Pseudomonadota; class Gammaproteobacteria; order Burkholderiales; family SG8-39; genus 2-12-FULL-64-23. The sequence continues at coordinate 48,082 of CAZMGP010000023.1, read as the reverse complement.
CTGCGCCAGGAACTCGAGCGTGCGCATGCGGCTTCCGAAGAGACGGTGCGCCAGGCGCTATCGGGCGCGCATGCCGAGATCGCACAGCTGAAAGCCGCGATTGCGGCGTTGCGCGACGAACTGCAGCAATGGCCACTCAAGCGCGATGAAGCGGCGCGCCTGGTGCAGACGGGAAATCAGGACGAGATCAAGCAGCTGAAGGAAACTGCGGGCGCGCTGCGCGACGCGCTGGAGGAAGCGCGCCTGGCACAGGACGAGGCGGTGCGGCAGACCGCGGCGGCTGCGCGGGACGAAATCGGGCAGCTGCGGCAGACGGCGGCGGCCCTGCGCGAATCGCTCGAGGCGGCGAGCCTGTCGAAGCAGGCGGAGATATCGGCTGCGCTCGCGCACGACAGGGCCGGGGTCACGCAGTTGAAAGCGACGATAGGCACGCTGCGCGAGCAGCTTCAGGATGCAATCGCAACACGAGTCAAATAGGGGAACCATGGAACAAGCCAAGACCGCTGCCGAAGTCAGACGCTTGCCGGACAAGCGTAAGCCCGCACAGAAAGAAGGGCGCTCCGCTCACCGACGGCTGAAGCTGGTCGAGCTGCTCCTCGAGGTGTCGCGCGAGATGGCTTCGCACGACAACCTCGACGACGTGCTCAAGGCCCTGGTCGAAATGACCACCAAGGAACTGGGGGCGGAGCGCGGCACGCTGTTTCTCAACGATCCGGCCACCAACGAGCTCTATTCGCGCGTCGCCCAGGGCAACATCAAGCACGAAATCCGCATCCTCAATACCAGCGGCGTAGCGGGCTACGTGTTCACTTCGGGGCAGTCCGTGCTGATTCAGGACGCCTATTCGGACTCGCGCTTTGACCGCTCGGTCGACGAGCAGACCGGCTTCGTGACGCGCAACATCCTGTGCGCCCCGATCCGGACGGTGAAAGGCGAGATCATCGGCGTCGCACAGACGCTGAACAAGCTGCGGGGCAAGTTCAGCCGGCGCGATCTCGCCGTGCTCGAGGCGATGACCACCCAAGGGACGCTCGCGCTGCAGGGCGCGGTGTTCATCGAGCGCATGAAAGCGGTGCGCAAGCAGGAGATGGAGTTCGTCGACGTGGTATCGGAGGTGACCGCCGACATCAAGCTCGGATCGTTGCTGCAAAAAGTCATGGGCGAGGCCACGCGCATGCTGAATGCCGAGCGCTCGACACTGTTCCTGAACGACGAGAAAACGAACGAACTTTGGTCGGAGGTCGGCCAGGGGCTGGAGTCGGTGCAGATCCGGCTGCCGAATCACCTCGGCATCGCCGGCGCCGTGTTCACCACCAGCAAAGCGATCAATATCCCTTACGCCTACGCCGACCTGCGCTTCAACCCGGCGTTCGACAAGAAAACCGGATTCTTCACCCGCTCCATCCTGTGCGTGCCGATCGTCAACAAGCACGGCAAGACCATCGGCGTGACGCAGGTGCTGAACAAGCGCGGCGGCCCGTTCACCGACGAGGACGAGTCGCGGCTGCGCGCCTTCACGGCGCAGATTTCCATCGCGCTGGAGAACGCGAAGCTCTTCGCCGACGTGCACAACATGAAGAATTACAACGAGGCGATGCTGGAGTCGATGTCGAACGCCGTCGTCACCTTGGACGAGAACGGAAAGATCGCGACCTGCAATGCCGCCGGGCTGCGCATCCTAAGAGTCGCGCCGGCGCAAATCCTGCATCAGCCGGTAGCGGAATTCTTCGGCGGCGCCAACGCCTGGCTGTTGGAGCGCCTGAAGCACGTGGACGAGACTGCGGCGGTCGATGTGCTGATGGATGCCGAACTCGTGGTCGGCGAGGAGAAGGTTTCGGCGAATGTCACCATCCTGCCGCTGCTCAGCATGGAAAAGAAGCGCCTCGGTTCGATGCTCCTGATCGAGGACATCAGCAGCGAGAAGCGGATGAAGTCCACCATGTCGCGCTACATGGATCCGGGGATTGCCGACCGTCTGGTCGCGAGCGGCGCGGAACTGCTCGGCGGACAGAGCGTGCCGGCGACGGTGCTCTTCTCCGACATCCGCAGCTTCACCACCATCACCGAGCAGCTCGGCGCGCAAGGGACAGTGGCGCTGCTGAATGAGTACTTTACCCTCATGGTCGACTGCATCCAGCACGAAGAGGGGATGCTCGACAAGTTCATCGGCGATGCCATCATGGCCGCGTTCGGCATTCCGGTCGCCCACGAGGACGACGCCGACCGCGCGGTGCGCGCGGCAATCGCGATGCTGCGCGCGTTGAAGGCGTGGAACGTGCAGCGCACCGCCGAAGGCAAGTCGCCGATCGACATGGGCATCGGCTTGAACACCGACATGGTGGTATCGGGCAACATCGGCTCGAAAAAACGCATGGACTACACCATCATCGGCGACGGCGTGAATCTCGCCTCCCGTTTGGAGTCCGCGTGCAAGCAGTACGGCACCCATATCCTGGTGAGCGAATTCACCTACGCCAAGCTGCGCGGCACCTACCGCGCGCGCGAAGTCGACTTGGTGGTGGTCAAGGGCAAGACCAAGCCGGTGGCGATCTACGAAATCCTCGACTACCACACCGAGGACAGCTATCCGCATCTCGTCGACGCTTTGGGCTACTTCCGTGACGGTTTGGCCAAGTACCGCCAGGGGAAATGGGACGACGCGGTGGCGCAGTTCTCACAAGTCGCGAGCCTGAATCCGGCGGACAAGGCGGCGAAGCTCTACGTCGAGCGCTGTCGCCATCTCGCGCAGAACCCGCCCGGAGACGACTGGAACGGGGTCTGGGTGATGGAGAGCAAGTAGGCGCGCGGCGCGTGCCCCGCGCCGCGCGCCCGTTCGGCTTCTAGAACCAGTCCTGCACGCGCGACGGATCCTTGAGCTCGAAAGCCGGATTGCCGGCGAGCTTCTTCTCTCCGCGCTTGTCCAAGTATTTCTTGAGTTCCAGATCCACTTTGACGGGCACGCTCACTCCCGCTTTGGCGAGCGCCTGGCGCAGCAGGCCCTCGGCCTTGCCAGCGAAGGCGGTGGCGTCGCCGAGGTTGCGCAGCGCCTCGGTGGGATTGTGGAAGCCGACCGAATTCTCCGCGCCGATGTAGACGCTGCGATAGAACGCCTCTTCGTAGTAGTCCTTCGCTTTGTCGTACAGCGCCTGGTCGATGCTTTTGCCCTCGGCCTGGGCCTTGTGAACCATCTCGAACAGCTTAGCAACGGTCGCCGTGGCGTAGCCCGAGCGGTTTAGCTGCGCGACGGTCCGGTCCTGGATCGCCGTAACCTGCTCCTTTAGCCACTCGGCGCTCTCGGTATGGCACTGCATGCAGGCTTTCATGTCGTTCTTCAAGGGGCTCATCACGCGATGGTCCGAAACCTTGTTCACGCCCACTTTGGTATAGGGCATGTGGCAATCGGCGCAGGCGGCGCCGGCCTTCCAGTGCACGCTATTGTTGGAGAAGAATTCGAACTCAGGATGACGGATGAAGGCGAGCTTGAAGCCGGTGACGCTCTGCTTCCATTCGCGGTAGGCGTCGTCGCTGCGCAGCTTCTTGATCACGTTCTCGACGGTTACATTGCCCCACTTGCTGCCGTGCCAGGGGAAGAAAAGCCCTGTGGAGTGCATTTCCTTGTCCTTGGGGATGCTGTATGTGACATGGCATTGGGCGCAGACGATGCTGCGCTTCTCCTGCCGCGTGAGCTTCTCCGGCTCAACCCCGATTTCCTTCAGCGCGACCCCTAGCGTGAAGCCGCGGGAAATCTTCAGGGACATGTCCGCGCTGTCATGACAGTCGATGCAGGCGACGCCGAGCTTACGGTTTTTCTCCGGGATTGCAGCGAGCACGTCTTTGTACGGCTTGGCGTAATAATCTGCGCCTTTCTCCTTTTGCAGCGACGGCGCGTAAGGCGTCTTGCAGCTCAGGCACACGCCGCCGGCCTTCACCCGCGATGGATCGACATCGAGCTGGTCGCTCAGCATGTACATATGACCGCGCGGCTCGTTGTACTCGACGCCGAATCCCCAGCCGTTGAACAGCAGCGCCATGTACGGAAACTCGGCGAGCTTGTCGTAGATGACCTTGTCGGTATCGAATCCTTTCTTGTAGACGCTCTTGCCGGCGGGCGTGGGCTCTTCCGTCTTCTTCCATAGCTCGTACTCGGTCGGATACGCCTTGCCCCAGACCGCGGGGTCGACCTCGTTAGGAGGAATGCTGACGGTCTTCACCGGCTCGCTCTTGGGCGGCTGGCAGCCGACGAGTGCGGCAGCGGCAAACATGGCGGAGACGATCAAGACGAGGGGCGTCTTCTTCATTTCTAGCTCCTTTGCGGAAGCGGGGGGACTCTCGAGGCGGCGGCGAACGGCTATCGCCGCGGATCAAAGCGTCGCCATCGCCCCGCTGCGCTTGTGCATGAGCCTTCTGTGGCAATCCCAGCAGTTGCGCTCCGGGTTAACGAATTCCACGGTCGAACCGTGGCAGCGAATGCAATTGGCCTGCACCACTTGGGCTCCGTGCGCGGAGAGCTTGATTGCCTCCGGCACCGTGCCCGAATAGAACAGCGCCACGTCTTTCATGCCGTCGAGCGATTTCCACGCGTAATGCATGGCCGCGTTATCGTTCGGCAGGTGGCAGTCGACGCACTGCTTGCGCCGATGTGCGCCCGCGTGCGACCAAGCCTCGAATTCCGCCTCCATCACATGGCAGGAACTGCAGAACACCGGGCTTTCCGAGCGCGCGAGCAGTTGCGGCGGCCCGAGCAAGGCGAAAAACAGCGCGAGAACGGCGAGCGCTGCGAAGGCGACGAACAGATGTTTCCTTTTCGCTGCCGATTGCATAGAACCATCCTTTTGCGCTGTGCGCAGGCACCGGCGCAGACACGGGCCTGGCGCTATCCACGCTACGCGTTCCGCTCAGTTGGCGTCTTGCGAAATGTCAAGAATTCGCAGGCCGCGGTGCGAGAACAAGCGGCGAACGCTGTAGGCCCTAGGACATCGGCCGAGACGGCCGAAGTGCGCTTCAGCCGATAAGGTAGAATCGAGCGAACGCTGCGCCGGCTCGCCGGTGAGCGGCGCCCGAGGAGGAGACATGGATAGATTGAAGGACAAGGTCTGCATCATTACCGGTGCCACCAGTGGCATCGGCAAGCGCACGGCGGAAATCTTCGCCGCAGAGGGCGCGAAGCTGGTGATCGCGGGCCGGCGCGAGGCAGAGGGGCAGGCGGTCGCGAAATCGATCGGCGCGCGCTGCGATTTCGTGCGCACCGATGTCACGGTGGAAGCGCAAGTGCAGGCGCTCATCGCTTTCGCGCTCTCCAAGCACGGCCGCATCGATTGCCTGTTCAACAACGCCGGCGGACCTGCGCCGACCGGCGGCATCGAGGGCATACCGGTGGACGGCTTCGATCAGGCCATGGCCGTTCTGTTCCGCTCGGTCATGCTCGGCATGAAACACGTTGCGCCCGTCATGACCAAGCAGCGTTCGGGCAGCATCATCAACAACGGCTCGGTGGCGGGCTTACGAGCCGGTCTATCCTCTTCGATGATCTATTCGGCGGCGAAAGCCGCGGTCATCCACCTGACGCGCTGCGTCGCGATGCAGCTGGGCGAGGCCTGCGTGCGCGTGAATTCGATCTCACCCGGGGGCGTGGCCACCGGCATCTTCGGCAAGGCGCTCGGGCTGCCGACGGACAAGGCGGAACGGACGGCGGAAGCGGTGAAGGTCGGGCTGGCCAAGATGCAGCCGATTCCGCGCGCCGGGCTGACCGAGGACATCGCCCGCGCCGCGGTGTTCCTGGCGAGCGACGAATCGAGCTTCATCAACGGCCACGATCTGGTGGTCGACGGCGGAGTGATCGGCGGCCGCCTGTGGAGCGTGCACCAGGAGGGATTGCGCGGCATGCGCCAAGCCTTCGGCATCGAAGGTTGACGCGCTTCGATTGCCATTCTGCTTTCGCTGCGGTAGATTTGCGGCGATTCAAACAGGGAGAAGAATTATGGGACTTGCCTTCGAAACCGCGTGCAAGGGAACGCTCGCCGCGGTGGCCGCTGCGCTCCTAGCCGGCTGTTCGCCATCGGGCGTGAGCTACAGCAAGGACGTGCAGCCCATCCTCGCCAAGAACTGCTCCGAATGCCACGCGTCAGGAAAGAAGGGTTTCGAAGCAAGCGGACTGGATACGACGAGTTACCAGACGCTGATGAAGGGGGGCAAGTTCGGCGCGCTGGTGAAGCCTGGCGATGCCCTGTCTTCCACGCTCAACATGCTGGTCGAAGGTCGCGCCCACGCCTCGATCCAGATGCCGCACGGACGCGAAAAACTCTCCGACAAGGAGATTGAGACGCTCAAGGTGTGGGTGAACGAGGGCGCGAAAAACAACTGACGCCCTCGCTGACGCGGCGCTCAGGCGGCCGCGCCGAATGCTCCGGCGGCGCGCAGCGCAACGATCTCGGCGACGCCCAGGCCGAGCAGATCCCGCAACACTTCATCGTTGTGCTCGCCTAGTGCAGGCGAGGGCGTGCGCACCGATCCCGGCGTCGCCGACATGCGCACCGGTACCCCCACCACCTTGAATTTCCCGGCGCTGGGATGATCGATGTCCACCATCGAGCCGCGTGCCTGGACCTGCGGATGCTCGACCACCTGGGCGAGGTCGTTGATGGCACCGACGGGTATGCCGTTCGCCGCAAGCAGCGCTTCCCACTCCTCGTAGGTCCGGGTGAGGAACACTTCCTGAAGGCGCGCGATCAGGCCTTCCCGGTTCTGGTTGCGGTCGCCGTTGGTACGGTAGCGCGCATCGTCCGCGAGTTCCGGGCAACCGATCACCGGGCAGAAGGTCTTCCACAGCTTTTCGCTGCCAACGGCGAGCGCCAGGTCGCGCGTCTTGGTCTGGAACGTCTGGTAGGGCAGCAGCGCCTTGTAGGCGGTACCCATGGGGCGCGGAATCTCGCCGGTGGACACGTAGTTGCCGATCATGGTGGTGAGCAGCGCGAGTTGGCCCTCCATCATCGATACGTCGATCGACTGGCCGATGCCGCTCCTTTCCTTCGCGCGCAGGGCGACCATGATGCCGAAGGCAGCGTTCATGCCGGCCGTCATATCGGCGATCGATACGCCGGCACGCGCGCCGTGGCCGCCGGCTTCGCCGGTGACGCTGATCATGCCGCTTTCGGCTTGCAGGATAAGGTCGAGTGCCGGCCGGTCTCGGTAGGGGCCGTCCTGGCCGAAACCGGAGATGGAGCAGTAGATGATGGCAGGATTGCGCTTTTTCGCCGTTTCGTAATCGAGCCCTAGGCGGGCAAGCGCCCCGACGCGATAGTTCTCCAGCACCACGTCGCAGCGCTCCGCCATGCGCAGGAACGTTTCCTTGCCTTGCGCGTTCTTCAAGTCGAGCACCACGCCCTTCTTGTTGCGATGCAGACTCACGAAATAGTCGGTCTGTCCGCCCGGCAGCGGCGAGCCCCAGGCGCGCGCGATATCGCCCAGGCCCGGCGGCTCGATCTTGATCACCTCGGCGCCGTAGTCGGCGAGCATGGTGGAACAGAACGGCCCGGCGAGCGCGTGGCTCAGGTCGAGCACTTTGATCCCTTCGAGTGGCAACTGCATGCTGTCTCCGCTGATTTTGACCAGGGCGATTTTCGCATAGGCGGACGCACACCGGCTTTGCGCTAACGCAAAGCTGGCGACGCAGCGGGCAAGAAAAAGGAACCCGCGACGCAGGGCAATACGTCGCGGGTGGCGGGAGGATTGGCCTCGGCGGCAGAGACGGCGAGGAAGCGATTTCTCGGTCAGGCTTGGTGGCGGAATTCGAAGCGCCGCTCGCAGCCCAGGACCGTATGGGCCCAATCGCGCAAACCTCTTTTTGCTGTTGCGGGTTTCTCGCCGTCCAGCAGCCATTGTTCGACGGGGATGGAAAAACCGGTTTTGGGGCGTCCGATGACTTCGCTCGGCAGAGGCGGTGTGCAGGCGGAGGCCATGTCCCGCTTCTCCGGTGCGTGAGGTGTGTAAAACATCGGTGCCACCGCGCGCAGCAAGGGAACGTCGACCAGCGGCACGCGCAGTTCCACCGAATGCGCCATGCTCGCCCAGTCGCTGTCGCGCAGCAGCTGGTTGCGCATGTACCAGGCTTGCTCCAGTGCCGCCACCTTGCAGTGCGGGCTCGCCAGACCGCCGGCCGTCTCGGCGAGGCGATCGAGCGTCTGAAGTTCGCCCCAACCTTCGCGCACTAACTCGGGGTCGAGAAATTCCGGCAGCTCCCAGGGCATGAACATCCCGCGGCGCAGAAGATAGGCACCCGCATAGCTGCCGCCGTATTCGAGCAAGCCGGCGTACTTGGGCGAGGCGAAGCGCTTGACGAACGGCGCCGACAGGCGGCGGCAGCCTGCGCCCAGATAGGGCAGCGCGCTGAACGGGGCGAGGGCGGCAGACATGCGCGGTATTTGGCGAAAAGAAGGATAACCGCCGAACAACTCGTCGCCGCCCAGGCCAGAGATGACGACCTTGAGCCCCACCTCCTTCGCAGCGCGACAAGCGAAATAGACGTTGACGCCGTCTATGGAAGGCTGGTCCATGGATTGCAGCAGCCGACGAATTTCGCCGCGAAACTCCTCGCGGTCGATCCAACGCGGCAGATGCATGGCGCCATAGTGCTGCGCGACCTGGGCCGCAAGCCGGGTTTCGTCGTTTGCCGTTCCTCTGTATTCGTGAAAACCCAGCGTGACCGTATACAAGGTGTTCGCACGCTCACTCAGATTCTCCTCGGCGACGAGGCCGGCGAGGGTGGTGGAATCCAGGCCCGAAGAAAGCAGCAAGCCGACCGGGACGTCGCCGACGAGGTGCTGGCGCACGCTGTCGCGCAACGCGGCGCGCAGCTCTTCGCGCATTTCTTCGCGCGAGGCGGCGTAGGGAGTCGCGGCGGCCTGCGCAAATTCAGCGCGCAGATCGAAGAATTGCCGTAAGCGCTTTTTGCCGGATGCGTCGACGAACAGGCTCGTCCCTGCGGGGAGGGCATGGATGCCCTTATACAGCGTATAGGGCTCGGGCAGATGCCCCCAGAGAAAGAAGCCGACCAGACCGGCCGGATCGGCGCGGGTGTCGACCGCGCCGCCGGCGAGCAAGGCCTTCACCTGCGACGCAAAGCGCAGCGTCCCGCCGTCGTCGGCGTAATAAAGTGGCTTGACACCGAAGGGGTCTCGGGCGAGGAAGATCGCACGCATTCCTTCGTCCCAAATGGCAAAGGCGTACATGCCGCGCAGCGCATGCACCATTTCCGCGCCGCGCTCGGCATACAGGTAGAGCAATACTTCGGTATCGCTTGTCGAGCGGAAACGATAACCCAGGGCCTCGAGCTCGCGCCGCAGTTCGCGATAGTTGTAGATCTCTCCGTTGAACACGACGCGAAACCGCCCGTCCGCCGTCGCCATCGGCTGCGCCCCGCCACGGCTGAGGTCGATGATGGCTAGGCGTCGGTGCGCGAGGCCGACGCGGCCCTCGGGGGAAAACCATGTTCCCGCATCGTCGGGTCCGCGCGCGAGCATGTGCTCGCGCACGAGCAGCAGTTCGCCCGCGTCGACGGAAGGTGCGGACGGTTCGTAGGCGAAGCTACCGGCTATGCCGCACACGGCTGCCCGACTTCGATCGCACCGCCGCCCGCCGCGGAGACCTTGTTGCCGGTGCCAGGCGCGGCGGCGAAAATTGCGTTTATTGCGCTGGTCATGACCGCTGCAATCCGCGCCTCAATACACCCAGACGGCGAACAGCTGCAGATCGAAACGATTGTGCGAGACGAGCTCCGCGAGGTTGTAGGCGCCCGCCAGTGTGCCCTTGGTGCTTCCCATGTCGGGCCAACCCTGTGTACCGTTGGATAGGCGCGCGGAAGCTGCGGCAAACGGCACGGCGATCTCGTCCGAGTAGAGCGTTCCCGCGAAACCGCTCGGCCGCGCCTGTACCAGGACGTTCCCCACCGGCGGCAGCTGCGCCTGGTTGGTCCATTTCGCGAGGAAAGACGAAGGGTTGCCGCCCGTAAACGCCTTGCCCGATGCCGGGTCAATGGCGGCGACGGTGTCGGCACTCAGCGCATTCCACCTCAGCTTGTCGATCTCGCCGTCGCGCTTGGCGGCGAGCTCGCCCATGGTCAGCGGGCGGCTGCGGATGCGCTCGTAAAAGACATAATCCGGCTTCGCCGTCGCATTGCCGACTTTCCACACTTCGAAGCGATACGCGGAATTCGGCTGGATGGCGAGGATCTGAGCGTCGCTCGCCTTGGCGGCGGCAAAGTTGGGTTCCTTGCCGTAGCGGGCGCTGAAATTGTCGAAGTCGGTGTTTGTCGCCGCGCGGCTGGCTAGCGTGAACAGGCTGCTGCAAGCGCCGGGTGTGGCGCTCGCGCTCGAGGCAATCGCATAGAACGTATCGCAGCCGGCAAGCAGGGGGTTGAGGAACACGCCGCCCGCCGGCAGCGCCGGCCCGGTGACCTTGACGTAGGCGATCCTGCGGCCGCTCGCGGCGGCGCCGGGCGCGGAGCCGCCCGCACCTCCTTCGCCGAAGCCGACGTAGAGGTTGATCCCTGTGGTGTAGAAGGTCGACTTGGGATTGGCCGAGTTCTTCGCTTCGACCTGCACGCGTTTCTCGGCGAAGCCGGTGACCGCCACTTTCAGCGGGCGCTGGTTGCCGCGCAGTTCTTTCACGCCGCCCGTCGCCGTGGATTGCTCGACCACGGTGATCAAGGTCATCACCACGCCGTCGGCGCGCTTGAGCGGAAACGCGGCGAGGGCGCGCGTGTCGTTCTTGGCGCTACTGTAGAAGCGGATGATCTGCGGCCTGTCGAACCTGGCATTGTCGTATTTCGCGTTGGCGAGGAAGCGATCGAACTCCTGCGCGCCGTCCTTGCCGTCGTGCAGGTACTTGCCGTCGATCGGCACCGCCTTGCACAACTTGGACGGAGCCGCGAACGTGCCGCGCTGGGCGAACGGCTGCGCGAAGCAGGCGTTGAGCGCGTCGCGGATGGAGTCGGCCAGGCTGTGATCGTCCAGGGCAGGGGGCAGCTTGACCGTGCTGAAGTCGGTCTTCTTGCTCGCCTTGCTAAGAGCGATTGCGGAACCCGACAGATCGTCGCGGGGCTTGGCGCTGCTGCCGGCGAGGTCCTTCATGTCATCGGATTTGTTCGCGTCGCCGACGTTGGTGATCAGCACTCCCTTGCTGCCATCCTTGAGCGTAGTCGGACGTACGCGCAGGTTGTCGAGCAGCTTGTCCACCCCCGTGCGGTCGGCCTTGAACTTGCTGTTCACCGGGTCGAACTTGGGATCGGTGACCCCGGCAGTCTTGAGGGCGTCGGCAAGCGCGGCAACCAACGCGTCCTTGCGGTCCTTGATGGCGGTTTCAGTGACGTTGGCCTTTTCCTTCGCGTGATTGCTCACCAGATCGAGGGGGTCGCCGCTGCTCGCCAGGGTCGCGGCCAGCGCGTGGGTGAGCGGCGTGACATTGACCGTGACCGAGGTCTCGCCCGCCGCCGGCGGGGTGGCGTGGACCGACACCAGCGTGTCCTGCGTGCCGGCGATATTGCCGGTCACGGACACCACGAACGGGGCAACGCAGCCGGCTAGGCTGATGGAGTAGGCACCGTTCACGTCGGTCGTCGTCGCTCTGGTGGAGCCGTCGCCGCAGGTGAGCGTCACCGCCGCGTCCGGGATCGGCGCGCCGCTCGCGGCGACGCCGCCAAGCGTCGGGCCAACCACCTGGGCCGGGGCACTGCTCGAGCCGCCGCAGCCTGCGAGCATGAGGCCCGATGCAAGGCTCGAAACGGCGAGAAGCGTCTTCAGCTGGAATCGCTGCGCAGTCATTCGAGTATTTCCTCCCTGTTATGATTTCTACGGATCTGATCCGGTGCTGCGGAGCTTTGGGTGCCATGTGTTGCAGGGCTGGCGTCGCTCCGCAATCGGTCGGCGCGATCATGGGGCGGCCTAAGCTGCGTCAGCAATCCCCAGGACTGGGCAGCAGGTTTTCCACGCGCGAAGAGCGACGCTTCCGCGCCGGAGCGGACTGGTGTGGCGGCAGCTTGCAGGAAGGTACGTTGCCAGCGAACTCTTGCAGAGTTGGCGATCCCGCATTCCGGAAAACAGAATTGCTTGGATCGATCCGGCATTCTTCCGACGTGGGGGCGCTTGGGGAGGCTATCGGTTCGATTAGGGTAAACCCTTCGATCCGCTGACGAGCCCCTTTGCTCTGCGTGCGTCGACGCTACCCCGGTTGGGGCATAGTTCACGCTGGCAGTTTCGAAATGCTTCCTCTGGCGCCCAGGATTCGGCTATGCTGCCGGCGAATCAATCCAAGAATCGGCAAAGCGGCGCCAGGTCGACTTAGCCGATCGGATGGGGGGGTAAATGTCGGCTGAACGCCTGTCGGTTGCGATCGTCGAGGACGACGACGATACACGCGGCTGGATCGCCGCGTCCGTGGCGGCGAACCCGGAATTGCGGCTGGTTGGTCAATATGCATCGGGGAGCGCGGCGCTCGCCGCGATGGAGAATGACGCGCCCAGAGTGCTGCTGGTCGATCTCGGATTGCCCGATCTGTCCGGACTCGAAGTCATCCGTTTCGTCGCTTCCCGCTATCCGGAATGCGACGTGCTCGTGGTCAGCACCTTCGGCGACGACGAACACGTGCTTCCCGCGCTGGAAGCCGGGGCGCGCGGATTTCTGCTGAAAGGCGCGCTGACGCGCGACATCGCTCAGGATATCCAGGCACTGGGGCAGGGCGGCTCGCCGCTGTCGCCGGTCATCGCACGCCAAGTGCTCAAGCGCCTGCGCCCGGAGTCGGCTCCTGCCGCTGAAAGGGAAATGGGCGGCGAGCCGGACCGGGGCACGCTGACGCCGCGCGAGACCGAAATCCTGCGCATGATTGCGCGCGGGTTTTCGTACACCGAAACCGGCGGACTCCTCGGTATCTCGGCGCAGACGGTTCACTCGCACCTGAAGCGGGTCTACCGCAAGCTCGCGGTGCATTCGAAGACCGAGGCCGTATTCGAGGCCGACCAACGCCGGTTGATCTGAGCGCTTGCGTACTCGCATCGGTCTCCGGGAGTTCATCGCGCTAGCCATCGGCTTCGTCGCAATCGCCGCTGCCGGTGCTGCGGAGGCGGAAAAGCCCGAGTACGAAGTTACCACGATGGAGGAGGCGGCATTCGTGCTGAGCGAGGCCGACGATCCGCCGTCCGACAGCGCGCCCTGGCAGCCGATCGCGCTTCCCGACAATTGGCATCTCAGCCGCCCCGGCTTCCAGGGGCGCGTGTGGTACCGCCTGCATTTCGACGTGCCGGAGAATTTCGTCGACGCCAAACGCGGCCACGCGCTCTACTCGCCGCGCAACGCCTTCCTGCACGTGCGCTTCTTCCTAAACGGACAAGCGCTCGCTTTTGGGCGCGTGTATGGTGATCCGCTGCTGACCGAGACGCAGCGGCCGATCCTGTTGACCGTACCGTCGGTGATGCTGAAAGGGGGGGAGAACCGTCTCTACGTTCGCATGGACGGGCATGCCGAGCATCGCCACGGCCTGTCGCGCTTGAGTATCGGCCTCGGCTACCTAGTGCGCGGAAACTTCTACCAGCCACGCTACGATTCCCAAGTGACGAGCATCGCCATGTTCGGGGCGGCGCTGCTGTGCGCAGGCGTGCTTGCGCTGTCCGTCTGGTGGGGCAGGCGCAGCGATCCGGTGCTTTTATGGTTCGGCGTTGCCGCGCTCGCCTGGGCGAGTTCGGCCTACCTCTTTCTTTGGCCGCCGGACATCGAAGAGGAGAACTTCAGGCAGTTACTGTTCTTCGTGATGGAACACGGCTACGTCACGCCGCTCGCCGTGCTCTGCCTGCGCATCGGCGGGCTGCACGTGCCGCGGCTGGAGTCGACGCTGTGGCTTGCGTTCGTCCTGTCTTGCCTTGCGGCGACGCTGGCGAGCGTCGAATTCTATCCGCACCTGCTCGGCGCGGCGGCGGTGATGTACCTCTCCCTTGCGACCATCAGCCTGGCATGGCTCGTGCGGATCAGCTTCAGCCGAGGGCAGCGCAATTCGCTCTTTCTGGGTCTCGCGCTGGCGATGCTCATCGCGTTCACCGGCCACGATGGCGCGCGCTGGATGGGCTATGCGGATTTCGACAACCTCCTGCTCACCCCTTTCGCCATGCCTTTCCTCATCCTCGCGCTATCCGACACCGTCGTTCTGCGCCATCTGTCGGTGGTGCGCGCGCTGGCGCGGGCCAAAGCCGCGTTGGAGCGCGACATGGCGGAGAAGATGCGCGAAGTGGAGTGGACCTACAACAAGATGCAACAAGCCCTGCGCGAGCAGGCCGTGCTGCGCGAAAGGCAACGCATCATGGCTGACATGCACGACGGCCTCGGCTCGGGCCTGATCAGCTTGATCAGCCTAGTGCGCTCACGGCGAGCGGACTTGCCGCAAGTCGAGCGGCGCCTGGACGAATTGCTGACCGATCTCCGGGCGATCGTCGATTCGTTCCAGCCGATGGAAGGGGACTTGGGCGTGGTGCTCGGCAATATCCGTTACCGCATGGCGGGAGCAATCGAGAAATCGGGCGTGCGGCTCGCCTGGCAGGTCCAGCCGCTGCCCACCCTGGAGCAGTTGACGCCGGAAATGGTGCTGTCGATCCAGCGCATCGTTCTCGAAGCGCTGGCCAATGCGTTGCGCCACGCGCGCGCCTCGACGATTACGGTATCGGCCGAATATGTCGCGCCGCGCGACGCGATCGCAATCGCGATCAGCGACGACGGCGCCGGTTTTGATCCGGCGGCGGTCGGGCGCGGCAATGGGCTGCACAATATGGAGGAGCGGGCCGCTCGTCTTGGCATACCGATCGCCGTGGACTCCGCGCCCGGGCGAGGAACGCGCATCATACTGGAGATCCTTGTAGGGAAGGCGGCACTGACGGCGCCGCTTGCGACTGCTTCGGGCTGATCTGCGGCGTCTGCCCGGACTAGGCCGAAAGGTGTACCCGGCTAGCCGAAAGTCATAGTTAGATCGCCGGGGTGCGCCCGGCGCCCGGCTGCGGTATCCTCAGTGGCATCGTGGCGATCGCGTAGCGGCATACCGTGCACATCCTGCTCATCGACGATCATCCCCTGCTCAGAGGGGGAATGAGAGTTTTGCTGCGCAGCCTCGATGCCGCCGTCGATATGGACGAGGCGAGCGACTGTGCCGCAGCGCTGGAGCTCGTCGCGGCGCGCCGCTACGACTTGATCCTCCTCGACCTCAATATGCCCGGATTGAACGGCCTGGACGCGCTCGAGGCGCTACGCGCCGCTGCGGCGGATACCCCCCTCGTCGTGCTCTCAGCGGAAAACAGTCCGAGCATAGTGCGTGCCGCGATCGAAGGCGGCGCCATGGGCTTCATCCCGAAGTCCTCCTCACCCGAAGTGCTGATCCAGGCGCTGCGCCTGGTCCTGGCGCACGGCGTCTATCTTCCGCCGGCGGTACTCTCGCCGGTGCGCTCGCAAGAGGCGTGCGCCCCGGTGGCGGGGCCGGGCGCGGAGGCGAGCCTTCCGCGGCTGACGCCGCGGCAGATGGACGTGCTGCGCTGCGCGATTCAGGGCAAGTCGAACAAAATCATCGCGCGCGAGCTCGAATTGTCCGAAGGCACGGTCAAGGTCCATCTATCGGCCGTGTTCCAGGCGCTCGGCGCGCACAGCCGCACCGAAGCGATTTACGCCGCGGCAAAATTGGGACTGCGGTTTGCCTGAGGTGCGGGATGCTGGCGCTGCCGGGGCCCGAGTAGCGAGCGGCGTCGACGATGCGGACAGAAATGGTCGACTTCGGCGCGCACAGCTCGATCTACTAGCGAGACAGGCCACCCGCTCGCCGGCTGTGATCGTCGCCGTGACCGCGGTAGTCGCGGCGATGGCATGGGGACACGTGCCGCCTTGGCGCGTCATCACTTGGGCAACGGCTGTCGCCATGGTGCTTTGCGTGCGTCTCGGCTTTGCGCTCCAACAGCTTCGCGCCCCGCCCGTGAAGGCGCAGCGCGCACTCGATCGAATGGTGCTGCTTGCACTGGCGGCGGGTGTGGCCACTGGATCGGCGGCCCCGCTCTTTTTTCCCGACCTGCCCGATCAAAGCAAACCGCTCCTCACGATGATTCTGGTTTGCTGGACGGCGGGAAGCGTGTCTACATCGGCATATGCGGGTCCCTTCTACGCCTACGTCGGTCCCGCGCTATTGCCGATCTCGATATTGTGGGCTATGACCGGCAATGTGCAGAACCTTGCTATCTCTGCACTGATCCTCCTGTTCTCGGTGGTTCTTGTACTTTTCGTGCGCGACAATGAGCGCGTAGTGCGCGAGTCGTTCGTCATACGCTTCGAGAACGAACGTCTGCTCGGGGCGCTGGAACAGGAACGCCAGGAAGTGCTGCTCGCGCGCGATCGGGCGGAAACGGCGAACCGCGCAAAATCGCGCTTTCTCGCCGCAGCCAGCCACGACTTGCGCCAACCGTTGCATGCCCTTTCGCTTTACAGCGCGGCGCTGAAGCTGCGTTCTCCGGAAGGAACGGTAGGTGAAATCGCAAATAACATCAATGAGGCGCTTTCATCGCTGTCCGCACTCGTGGACTCCCTGCTCGACATCTCTCGGCTCGACGCAGGGGCGGTGAAACCCGAATGGTTGCGCGTGAACGTGAGCGAACTCATCGATCGCATCGAGGCGGAATTTCGGCCCGTCGCGCGCGAAAATGCGCTGGATTTCTCCGTTCGCTCCATCGACGCAGAAATCGAAACCGACCCGGTTCTCTTTGTCCGCGTGCTGCGCAATCTGGTCGACAACGCCTTCAAATATACGGTTGCGGGCGGCGTTTCGGTCGAGGCAAGCCTGCTGGGCGACGCAGTGCGAATCGCAGTGCGCGATACCGGTTCGGGCATCCCCGAGGTGGAGCGCGAACGCATTTTCGAGGAGTTCTATCAGGTCGATAATTCGGAACGCGATCGTCGTAAAGGCCTGGGACTCGGGCTGGCTATTGTGCGACGGCTTTCGCGCCTGCTTCGCTTGGACATGGAATTGGAGACGACGCCGGGAGTCGGATCGACTTTCGTCGTGAGCCTCGCGCGCGTAGCGGGTGCCGGGGAATCGCCGCAGGCGGCGGTCGCCGCCCCCGCCGTGGACGAGCGGAGCTTGGACGGTGTCAGCGTGCTGGTGATCGACGACGAGGCGGCGGTGCGGGTGGCCATGCGCACGCTGCTCGAGTCCTGGGAATGCAGGGTCGCCACCTGCAACGGTCTCGCCGAGGCGCTTCAGTTGATCGACAATTATGATCTCCGGGTCGATTTGATCGTGTCCGACCTGCGTTTGCCGCAACTCGAGAACGGCATCGACACCGTGAGGACGCTGCGTCGGCGACTCGGCGGCGAAGTGCCGGCGCTTATCGTGAGCGGGGATACGGCGCCGGAGCGCCTTGCGGAAGCCGCGGCCAGCGGCTTGCCTTTCTTGCATAAGCCCCTTGCCGCAGAGGCGCTGAAAGAAGCTCTGCTCGCGGCGCTGGCGTGCCAAGCGCGCACGGTGCTGCGCTCCGGCAAGGGTTCGCCGACCTGATCGGTTGCATTCGAAAATTTCGCGATCAAATCAGCGCTGGCGCGCCGATCTGCGGGGACTCGTTGCTCTTGCCCCTCGCGGCGAGGCCTGCGCGGGGCGGGCGCGCCGCTGCGCCGTGCCGGTGCCTGCGAGTTGAAAGCTGGGCACCAGGTGTTTCTTGCCGTTGCCGATGAGATCGGCGCGGCCCATGCTCCGCAGGGCGTCGCGCAGCAAGGGCCAGTTCTCGGGATCGTGATAGCGCAGGAACGCCTTGTGCAAGCGGCGCTGCCGGCCAGTTCGCACCACGCTCACGCTTTCGGCCGCCGCCGTTACCTTGCGCAGTGGATTCTTGCCGGTGTGATACATCGTCGTGGCCATTGCCAGCGGCGTCGGCAAGAAGGTCTGCACCTGGTCGGGGCGAAAGCCGTTGCGCTTCAGCCATAGCGCGAGATTGAGCATGTCGGCATCGCTCGTGCCCGGGTGCGCAGCGATGAAATAGGGAATGAGGTACTGCTCCTTCCCTGCTTCGCGTGAAAACTTGTCGAACAACGCCTTGAACTTGTCGTAATGCGCGAGGCCGGGCTTCATCATCTTCGCGAGCGGTCCCTCTTCGATGTGCTCCGGCGCGATCTTGAGGTAGCCGCCGACGTGATGGGTCGCGAGTTCCTTCACGTATTCGGGTGAGCGCGCGGCGAGGTCGTAGCGCACCCCCGAGCCGATTAACACCTTCTTGATGCCGGGCAGCGCGCGCGCCTTCTTGTAGAGCCCGATGAGCGGCGCGTGGTCGGTGTTCAAGTTGTCGCAGATCGCGGGATAGACGCAGGATAGGCGCCGGCAGGAAGACTCAATCGAGCGGTCCTTGCACGCCATGCGATACATGTTGGCCGTTGGGCCGCCTAAATCGGATATCACGCCAGTGAAGCCCTCGGTCTTGTCGCGGATGGCCTCGATTTCGCCCAGGATGGATTCTTGCGAACGACTCTGGATGATGCGCCCTTCGTGTTCGGTGATGGAGCAGAAGGTGCAGCCGCCGAAGCAGCCGCGCATGATATTGACCGAGAAGCGGATCATTTCCCAGGCGGGAATCTTCGCGCCGCCATAGGCGGGATGCGGCGCGCGCGCGTAGGGGAGGCCGTAGACGTGATCCATCTCCGCGGTCGAAAGCGGCTGCGGCGGCGGATTCAGCCAGACGTCGCGCTCGCCGTGCCGCTGCGCGAGGGCACGAGCGTTCCCCGGATTCGATTCGAGGTGGAAGCTGCGCGAAGCATGGGCATAGAGAACGGGGTCCGCCTTCACCTGCTCGAAGGAAGGCAGCCGGATCACCGTGTGCTCGCGCGCAGCTTGACGTGCGGCGATCCGCTGTTCGCGGCTTTCGATCCGAATAGGCCGAAGCGTCGCCGCGGCAGCAGGAGCCGCGGCCGTCATCGCGTAGGGGTCGGGATGCGCATGCACCGGGCCGGGAACGTCGACGCTGGTGGAGTCGACTTCGGCCCAGCCTTCCGGGCGCCAGCCGTGCGGCACCATGAAGGCGCTGCCGCGCAAGTTCCGGATCTCGCGGATGTTCTCTCCCTTGGCCAAGCGGTGCGCGAGCTCGATGAGCGCACGCTCGGCGTTGCCGAACAGCAACAGATCGGCCTTGGAGTCCGGAAGAATCGAGCGCCGCACCGTGTCGGACCAATAGTCGTAATGCGCGATGCGCCGCAGGCTCGCCTCGATGCTGCCGATTACCAGTGGCGCCTCGGGGTAGGCCTCGCGGCAGCGCTGGGCATAGACGGTGACCGCCCGGTCCGGGCGCTTGTCCGGCGCAGCGTCCGGCGTATAGGCGTCGGTGGAGCGGATCTTGCGGTCGGCGGTATAGCGGTTGACCATCGAATCCATGTTGCCGGCGGTCACGCCGAAGAACAGGTTCGGCTTTCCCAGCCGGCGGAAGTCGTCGACTGAGCGCCAGTCGGGCTGGCTGATGATGCCGACGCGAAATCCCTGCGCTTCCAGCAGGCGTCCGACCAGCGCCATGCCGAAGCTGGGGTGGTCGATATAGGCATCGCCGGTGACGATGATGACGTCGCACGAGTCCCAGCCCAGCACTTCCATTTCCGCGCGCGACATGGGCAAAAAGGGCGCGATGCCGTAGCGCTCGGCCCAATGTTTGCGGTAGGAATAGATCGGCTTCGCTTGCATGTGCGTTCGACAGCGGATCGGACGGCGCGTGCCGCCTTCTTCGCTTGCGTCAGTTAGCCGCGCAACTCGCGCAGGCGCGCAAGCAGGGCGTTGGTCGAGGCGTCCTGCCCGGCGATAGGCCCGCGGCCGGCGGGTTGCGCCAGGAGCGTGCGCGCGATTTCCTTGCCCAGCTCCACGCCCCATTGGTCGAAACTGTTCAGGTTCCAGATGATGCCCTGCACGAACACCTTATGCTCGTACAAGGCGAGCAGTGCGCCCATGGTGCGCGGATCGACCGCCCTGAACAAAATGGTGCTGGAAGGGCGATTGCCGTCGAAGGCGCGATGCGCTTTGGAGGCGTCGCGGCCCGCCAGCAGCGCCGCCGCCTGCGCCAGCGCATTTTGCGCGGCAGCGCCGGTTCCCGCCGCGGGGACAAGAAAGTCGCAGGGCACGAGATGCGTACCCTGGTGCAGCATTTGGTGAAAGGCGTGCTGGCTGTTGGTTCCGGTCGCACCCCAGATCACCGGCACGGTGGCGTAATCGACGATGCGGCCGTCGCGGTCGGTGCGCTTGCCATTGGATTCCATTTCCAGCTGCTGCAGATAGGCGGGCAGCTCGCGCAGGGATTCGGCGTAGGGCAGGACCGCGTGCGTTTCCGCGCCGAAGAAATTCGCGTACCAGATGCCGAGCAGGCCGAGCAGCACCGGCATGTTCGCGTCGAGCGGGGCAGTCTGGAAATGTTCGTCCATGGCGCGCGCCCCGGCGAGCAGTTCCTCGAAGCGGTCCATGCCGATGGCGATCGCGAGCGGCAGCCCCACCGATGACCAGACGGAATAGCGTCCTCCGACCCAGTCCCATAGCGGAAAGCAGCGTTCCGGCGCGATGCCGAACTCCGCCGCCGCGGCCACGTTGGCTGTAACTGCCGCAAAATGGGCACCCGTCGCAGTCTCGCCGCCCAAAGCGCGTGCGAGCCAGGCACGGGCAAGCTGGGCATTGCCCAGTGTTTCGGCGGTGGTGAAAGTTTTGGACGCAACGATGAATAGCGTGCTCTCGGCTTCGGCTCGGGTGAGCACGTGCGCGAGATCGTCGGGATCGGCGTTGGCGACGAAGTGCAAGGACTGCGGCGCATCCGCATGGCGCCACAGCGCCTGGGTCAACATGCGCGGCCCGAGGTCCGAGCCGCCGATGCCGATGTTGACCACTGTGCGCATCGGCTTGCCGCTATGCCCGATAAAGCGACCGTCGCGCACGCTGTCGCTGAAGGCGCGCATCCGCGCTTTTGCTTCACGCACCTGCGGCATGACGTCGCCCGTTGTGGGAAAGGCCTGCAGCGCGGAGCGCAGCGCGACATGCAGCACGGCGCGATCTTCGCTCGTGTTGATGTGTTCCCCGGCGAACATGCGCGAGCGCCAGTCTTCGAGCTTTGCTTGGCGGGCGAGTTCGGTGAGTAGTGCCAGGGTTCTTGCGCTGATGCGGTGCTTGGAGTAATCGAGCAGCAGCCCGCCCGCCTCGAGACTGAAGGATTTTGCGCGCTGCGGGTCGCTGGCGAACAACTCGCGCAAGGACGTGCCGGCGATCTCCGCTTGGTGTGCCTCGAGAGCTTTCCATGCCGGGCTTTGGGTGAGATGGCTCATGGCGTGGCTTCCTGCGTTGATCTTTGATATAGCCGAAACTTCTCGCTACGGTCACCAGCGCGGTTGCCTTCCCAGATCTTCTTCCACCCCGCTCCGGGATGTGCCGGGGTCTGGCGGGCATTTTCCTGCACGAGCAGCAAACGGCAATCGCTGCGCGGCCGAATTTCAGCGCGCAGCGTGACGATGTCCGCATGGTAATCGAAGGCCGCGCGTTGCGCTTCGCCCAGGCCGGTGCTTGCGATGCAACCCGCATGCTTGGGCAGGTGTGCCGCAAGCGCGAGCGCCACCGGACGATAGCTCTTGCCGTGGTCGATCCACGGTAGCCAGAGCAAGATCGCCAGCCCCCAAAACAGCGCGAGACCCGCGGCCCAGAAGGTGATGCTGCGCTGGGGCGAGCGTTGGCTGTGGAACAGCAGCGCGATCCACGCCGCAGTCAGCGCCAGCGCAGCGAGGAACGGCAGCCAGTAAAACTGCGCGACGAAACCCGGTTCCACTCTGGCGGCGTTGGCGGCGATGCGTGGCGGAAAGCCGGTCTGCAATGCAAGGTAGCCAAGCCAGATGAGACCACCGAACAGGCTGAAGGTCATGGCGCCAAACCAGGCAAGCGAATTCGCGGCGCCGCGGCGTAGGTCTTTCAGCACCGGTGCGGCGAGCAGCGTCAGGGGAAGCAGCAGGGGCAGGAAGGGCAATTCGCCGGGTGCGCGCGCAAGCCATTCGAGGGCGAGGCCGACCAGTAGCGCGATCACCGGCACCACGACCGCGGCGGAAGCGGTCTTTCTGCGGTACAGCCATAGCGCCCATAAGGCGATCGGCCACACCGGCCAGGCAAACCAGGAGAGGATCTGCAGGCTGTAGCCGGCCGCAGCAAGCGTCGGCGCGCGGGCGAGCAGTGCGAGATTCGCCTGTTGCAGCCAGGCCGCAAACAAGTCGGGCGAGCGCGCATAAAGCAGTGCCGGCCATGCCGTGAGCCACGGAAGCAGTACCAGCAGGCCGCAAACGAAGGCTTTCGCCGCCGAGCGGCTGCGCCAGTCGGGCACGAACAGAGGAGTCACCGCCAGGGCGACGACGGGCGGCAGGATGTCGGGAAGCCCGGTCGCGAGAAAGGCGGCGCCGAGGCCGCAGCCAAGCGCGATGCCCGCAGTCCAGGGGCGCCGTTGCACCAGCGCGGCGCCGTAATAGGCGCAGGCGAGCCCGGCGAGCATCGCCGTCGCACTGGTCGCTTCATGGGCGTGGAACAGCAGGCCGGTGCAACCCATGAAGAGCAGCATGGCGCCGTCACCGCGCATTTGGGCATCGTCAACGCGGGCATCGGGATCGCGCCGGTCGAGATTACCGAAGGCGCGTCCGGCGAGGCGGACGAACACGAGTGTCAAGCCGATGCAGGCGCCGGCCGCCAGACGCACTGCGTCGTGCGGCGCAAGAAGCCATCCGAGCAACTTCGCGCACGCGGCGCCGACCCAATAGAACAGCGGACCGTCCGCGCTATAGGCTTCGCCCGCCAGCCGCGGCAACAGCCAGTCGCTGTGGCGGGCAAACTGATAGGCGATGCCGATGCCGATGGCATCGTCGTTCTTCCAAGGATCGTGGCCCACAAGTCCCGGCAGCAGCCAGATCGCTACCAGGATCAGCAGCGGCGTGCGCGCCAGCGGCAGCGCGATGCGGGACGACGGGGTCATGCTCGCCCCTCGCCCGCCGGGCGCTGCGCATGCGCGTCGGCTGCTGCTGCGGAGGTTTGCTCGACTGATGCGACTTCGATGTGCGGATGCATGGTCTTCTGAACCCTGAACACGAACACCTCGAGGCGGTGCTGCCTTCCTTCAAGCCCCCGTCGCAGCCAAGTCTCGGGCATCGCTGCGGGAGCGCGCCTTGAACGCGCGCAAACGAAAAAGGCAGCCGAAGCTGCCTTTTTCGCGATGGCCGGCAACTCAGGCGGCTTTGGTCGCCGCGTCCGGCTTCTTCGCGTACTTCTGGCGGAACTTCTCGACGCGGCCGGCGGTGTCGACGATCTTCTGCTTGCCGGTGTAGAACGGATGGCAGTTGGAGCAGACTTCAACATGCAGCGCCTTGCTCATGGTCGAGCGCGTCGTCCAGGTGTTGCCGCAGCTGCAAGTGACCTGAATCTCTTTGTAATCCGGGTGAATATCCGTTTTCATGCTTGTTCCTTAAGTGCGGTCCGGGAATAGGAAGCCGCAAAAAGAGGGTGATTATGACAAAAATCGGCCGGCAAAGCAACAACTTGGAAACTCTGCCCGGCTCGGTCGGACGCCGTGGATGCTACTCCGCGGGACGGGGGAGGAATTCGTCGCGACTCCATCCTTACTGCCGCGCATAGAGTCGAAGAAATAGCGCGCTGGAGGGAGGAGCAGGGGCCCCGGCTCCGCCGGGGATGCGACCCCGGAAGCGAGCAAGATTTCTTCGTTCCAGAGCGATCGCAAAAACGACGAATGTCGAGGTGCCTTACCCTCTTCTCATCGAGTCGAAAAAATACCACGCCGGAGGGCGGAAGAGGGGCCCCAGCGTAAGCTGGGGATCTGACCCCGTAGGCGGGGAGGATTTCGTCGAGACTTCGCTTCTAGCCGCGACGCATTGAATCAAAGAAATCCGCGTTGTTCTTGGTCGCGCGAATCTTGTCCACCAGGAATTCCGCTGCCTCGAGGTCGTCCATGGGGTAGAGGAGTTTCCTCAGCACCCATACCTTGGAGAGCACGTCTTTGGCGATCAACAACTCCTCGCGGCGAGTGCCGGAGCGGTTGACGTTGATCGCGGGGAAGATGCGCTTTTCGTACATGCGCCGATCGAGGTGGATTTCCATGTTGCCGGTGCCCTTGAACTCTTCGTAGATCACGTCGTCCATGCGGCTGCCGGTATCGATGAGCGCGGTCGCCAGGATGGTGAGCGAGCCACCTTCCTCCACGTTGCGCGCGGCGCCGAAGAAGCGCTTCGGCCGCTGCAGCGCATTGGCGTCGACGCCGCCGGTGAGCACCTTGCCCGACGCAGGAACTACGGTGTTGTAGGCGCGCGCCAGGCGGGTGATGGAATCGAGCAGGATCACTACGTCCTTCTTGTGCTCGACCAGGCGCTTTGCCTTTTCGATCACCATTTCCGCGACCTGGACGTGCCGCGTGGCCGGTTCGTCGAACGTGGATGCGACCACCTCGCCGCGCACCGTGCGGGTCATTTCGGTCACTTCCTCGGGACGTTCGTCGATCAACAGGACGATCAGCACGACGTCTGGATGATTGGCGGTGATGGCATGCGCCATGTGCTGCATCAGCACCGTCTTGCCGGCCTTGGGCGGCGAGACGATCAGGCCGCGCTGTCCCTTGCCGATCGGCGCGATGATGTCGATGATGCGGCCGGTCATGTTCTCTTCGGCCTTGATGTCGCGCTCGAGTTTGAATACCTCGTCCGGGTGCAGCGGCGTCAAGTTCTCGAACAGGATCTTGTTCTTCGAATTCTCCGGAATGTCGCCGTTGACCTTGTCCACCTTGACCAGCGCGAAATAGCGCTCGCCGTCCTTGGGGGTGCGGATCTCGCCCTCGATGGAATCGCCGGTATGCAGGTTGAAACGGCGGATCTGGGAGGGGGAGACGTAGATGTCGTCGGTGGAAGCGAGATACGAGGTATCCGGCGATCTGAGGAAGCCGAAGCCGTCGGGCAGCACCTCGAGCGTGCCGTCGCCGAAAATCGATTCGCCCTTCTTCGCGCGGTTCTTCAGCAGCGCGAAAATGAGTTCCTGTTTGCGCAGGCGGTTGGCGCCTTCGATTTCGTTCTCCACGGCCATCTGGACCAGTTCGGTGACGTGGAGGGTTTTTAGCTCGGATAATTGCATGCGGGAAACGCTCGTATGGAACGAAAAAGGCTAAACGGGCCTTGGGATTCGAAACAGGGAGGAACTGGCGTCCGGGGCCGGCTCAGGATTCGGCCGGTGACGCCCCAACCGACAGAATAAAGTGTCTAAATATTGCTGTCAAGAAACGCCGTGAGCTGCGATTTCGATAGGGCGCCGACCTTGGTCGCCTCGATGTTGCCGTTCTTGAACAGCATCAGGGTCGGAATGCCGCGGATGCCATACTTGCGCGGGACTTCCTGGTTTTCGTCCACGTTCACCTTGGCGACCTTGAGCTTGCCTGTGTACTCCTTGGCGACTTCCTCCAGGGTGGGGGCGATCGCCTTGCACGGGCCGCACCATTCGGCCCAGTAGTCGACCAGTACCGGGCTCTGCGACTGCAGCACCTCGGCCTCGAAGGTGTCGTCGGTAACGTGATGAATATGTTCGCTCATGCAATCCTCATGTTCGTGTGTTTGGGGTAGGGTCGCAACCCGCTGCGATGCAGCCGGGGAGGGGTGAAATATAATTCTAGCCGCAATTCAGACTTGGCGCAGGGTGCCCCAGCTGACGAGTGATATGGGGGCGAGCTACCGGTTTTCAAGTTTCGAATCGCAAAATGGCTATGATAAGATAGCGCGCCTAAAGTGACAGCACGTCCCCATTCTTAGGACTTTGCCATGGCCTACGTCGTAACCGAATCCTGCATCAAGTGTAAATACACCGACTGCGTCGATGTGTGTCCCGTGGATTGCTTCCGCGAGGGACCGAACATGCTGGTCATCGATCCCGACGAATGCATCGATTGCACCCTGTGCGTTGCCGAATGCCCGGTCGAGGCGATCTTCGCCGAGGACGATGTGCCGGACAACATGCAAGAGTACAAGGCAATCAACGCCGAACTGTCCAAGGTTTGGAAGCCCATCATCGAGCGCAAAGAACCGCCGGCGGATGCGGAAGAGTGGTCTAAAGTCAAAGCGAAAAAGCATCTGCTCGAGAAGTAGCGATCTGAGCCTATTTCCGCATCCTGGGCACGCTCCGGGGTCGCATCCCGCTTCGCGGGACCCTGCTCCGCCCTACGCGCGCCCACGCCTCGGAGTGGGCGAAAGTTAAGGACAAGAAGAAGCTGCTGGAGAGATAGCCGAAGTAGTCTAATTCGGCATCCCGGGCACGCTCAGGGGGCGCATCCAGCATCCGCGGCGCAGCCAGCTACTGGTAGCGAAGAGCATCGATCGGCTTCAAGCG
>CAZMGP010000023.1:0-21585 GCA_964565875.1 uncultured Enterobacteriaceae bacterium | reverse complement strand
GCATCCGCGGCGCAGCCAGCTACTGGTAGCGAAGAGCATCGATCGGCTTCAAGCGCGCTGCCTTGTTCGCCGGGTAGAAGCCGAAGAAGATGCCCACTGCCGCGGCGACGGCAAAGGCGAGCATGACCGAAGCCCCGGTGACGACGACGGCGATATTGGCGAAGGCGTTCGCCAAGACGGCAGCGCCGACCCCCAGAACCACGCCGATTACGCAGCCGATGATGGAGATGATGATCGCCTCGAGCAGGAACTGAGTGAGAATGTCGCGTTGGCGCGCGCCGATGGCGATGCGTATGCCGATTTCTCGCGTGCGCTCGGTGACCGACACCAGCATGATGTTCATGATACCGATGCCGCCGACCAGCAGGGACACCGAGGCGATGGCGCCGAGCATGATGGACATGACGCGCGTGGTCTGAGCCTGGGCATTGGCGAGCGCCGTCAGATTGCGCACGTCGAAATCGTCTTCGGCCCGGTCCGGCAAGTGGTGGCGCTGGCGCAGCAGCTGTTCCATGTCGCGTTCGGCACCCGCCATCGCCTGCGGCGAGACCGCCTGGGCCATGATGAAGCGCACGCTGCCTGGGAACTGGCTACCGAACACCTTCCTTTGCGCCGTGGTGACGGGGATGATGACGGCATCGTCCTGATCCTGTCCCGTGAGGCTCTGGCCTTTTGGCACCAGCACGCCGACCACCAGGAACGGGCTCTGCTTAATGCGAATGGTCTTGCCAACCGGATCTTCTTCGCCGAAGAGGTTCTTCACCACCGTCGCGCCGAGCAGGGCGACGCGGGTGCCGGCGCGCACGTCCGAGAAGCTGAAGGCGTAACCCGATGCCACGTGCCAGTCGCGCACGTCGAGATAGCGCGGGGTGGTGCCGAGCACCGCCGTGCTCCAGTTGTTCGAGCCGTAGACGATTTGCGCCGCACCCGGGGCGACCGGTGCCACGGCCGCGATCGTCGACAGCTCGGCAATGGCCTCGGCGTCGCCGGTGGTGAGCCGGGGCGTGGCGCCGGTGCCTAGGCGCACGCCGCCCGCCGTGGTCGAACCAGAGAGCACGATGAACAGATTGCTGCCCATGGAGGCGATCGACTGATCGACCATGAACTGTGCGCCCTGGCCGACGGCAAGCATCATGATCACGGCGGCCACGCCGATCATCATTCCCAGCATAGTGAGGAAGGAGCGCAGCCGGTTCGCCCCCATCGCATGCCAGGCCTCGGCGAGCATGGCACGGGTCATGCGGTGGCTCCTTTCATCATGTCTTCGCCTCGTCCAGCATCTGGCGCGACACGCCGCCGTCGTGCGTCACGCGGCCGTCGACAAAACGTACCAGGCGTTGCGCGTAGGCGGCGATGTCGGGCTCGTGTGTCACCAGCACGATGGTGATGCCGTCCGCCTGATTGAGATCGACGAAGAGCTTCATGATCTCGATGCTGGTCTTGGTGTCGAGGTTCCCCGTGGGTTCGTCCGCGAGGATGATGCGCGGGCGATTGACGAGGGCGCGGGCGATCGCAACCCGCTGCTGCTGGCCGCCCGATATCTGGTTGGGGGCGAAGCCGCTGTTCGACTCGAGGCCGACCTTTTGCAGCAGTTCCAGCGCGCGCTCGGTCCGCTCCCGCGGCGCCGCCCCGGCGTACACCAGAGGCAGGGCAACGTTCTCCACCAGATTGGCGCGCGGCAGGAGGTTGTAGCCCTGGAACACGAAGCCGATGACCTGGTTACGCAGCCGCGCGAGCTCATCCTTGTCGAGCGTGCCGACATCCCTACCGTCGAGAACATAGACGCCGGCGGTAGGCAAGTCGAGGCAGCCGAGGATGTTCATGAACGTCGATTTTCCCGAACCCGACGGCCCCATGATGGCGACGAACTCGGCGGCGTGGATCTGCAGGTTGACGTCCTTCAGCACGGGCACCGGTCCGGCGTCCGTTTCGTATTGCTTGTACAGGTGCTCGGTGCGTACGACCGCGTCCCGCGCCATCAGAATAGCCTCATGCGCATCGTCCCTTGTCCGGCCTCCGCGGCTGCCGAGGCGACGGTGCCGACGACGACCTGGTCGCCTGCTTTGAGTTCGCCTGCGATCACCTCGGTGAAGCGGCCGTCGGATATGCCGATCTGGAGCGCAAGTGCGCGCAGCCGGCGCTGCGCGGGAAGGTAGACGGTGCCCTTGGTGCCGTCGGACTTCCTTTCGTCCAGCTTGCTGCGCGGGGCAGGTACCGGCGCATCGTCCGGGCGAAAACGCAGGGCTGCATTCGGCACGAGCAGCACGTTCCTGCGCTGCGCTACCTGTACGTTGACGTAGGCGGTCATGCCCGGCATGAGGATGTGCTCGGGATTGTCGACCGCGACCACGACATCGTAGGTCACCACGTTCTGCTGCGTCGTCGGGTTCAGCCGCACCTGCTTCACGGCGGCGGTAAACGACCGGTTGGGAAATGCGTCCACCGTGAACTGCACCGGCTGCCCGACTTTGATGTTGCCGATGTCGGCCTCGGCGAAACTCGAATCGATCTGCATCTTGCCCAAGTCCTGCGCGATCTGAAACAGCGTCGGCGTCTGGAAGCTCGCAGCGACCGTCTGCCCGATGTCGACCGCACGGTTGACCACCACCCCCGATACCGGCGAGCGGATGACGCTATAGGCAAGATTCGTCCGGTCTTTCGCGACCATTGCGGTGGCCTGCTCGACCTGGGCCTGTGCGCCCTTGCGCGCCTGGACGGCGGTGTCGAAATCCTGCTTGGAAATGTATTCCTGCTGAAACAGCGCGCGGCTGCGCACTTCGTTCGCCTGGGCGAGTTCGAGCGCAGCGCGCGCGACGTTGAGGTTCGCCTCGTCCTGCCTCACCTGAGCGGAGAGCAGGGCGGGATCGAGTTCCAGCAGCACCTGGTCCTTGGCGACGCGATCGTTGAAGTCGACGTGCAGTTTCTTCACCGTGCCCGAAACCTGGGTGCCGACGTTGACGAGTACCACCGGGTTGAGCGTCCCGTTTGCGGCCACCGTTTGTATGACGTCGCCCGTCTTCGCCGCCGCCAGCTGATATCTTTGCGCGGCGCCGCCTTCCTCGCGTCGCTGCCAGTATCCGATGGCGAGCGCGACCGCGATCGCGATCGCCAGCATGATCGAATATTTGTTGAACAGAATGCGGCTGAGCTTCATATATGCGATCAGTAGGAAATTTGCCTTAGGGCTTCGCGCCAAGTTCGCCGAGAACATT
This sequence comes from uncultured Enterobacteriaceae bacterium, assembly GCA_964565875.1. Lineage (GTDB taxonomy): Bacteria > Pseudomonadota > Gammaproteobacteria > Burkholderiales > SG8-39 > 2-12-FULL-64-23. The sequence goes on along the minus strand of CAZMGP010000023.1, from coordinate 18,373 downwards.
GAAACCGAGCTGGCCGATTGCCTGCGCCAGCGTCGCCTTGAATACGTACCAGCTGTAAAGCGCCTGAATGTTCTGCAGCCGCGCGCTCGCCAGCGCGGACTGGGCGGTCAGCAGATCGATGATGCTGCCTGCGCCGGCGCGGTAGCGCCCCAGCGCGACTGCTTCCGACGCGGCGGCGCTCTCCAGCAGCGCCGCGCTGCTCTTCACGGATTGCGTGCCGGTCGAGAGGTTGTAATAGGCCTGCCACACGTCGAGCGCGATCTGCAGGCCGACGGCATCGCGCTGGATCGCTTGGCTCTCCGCTTGCGCTTCTGCCACCCGCACACGGTAGGTCGAATTGAAACCGGTGAATAGCGGAATGCTGATGGTTACGCCGATGGCGCTGCTGCGCGAGGCGTCGGCTAGGCTGGAATCGAGGTAGTTGAAATTCGTCGATAGCGACACGCTGGGCATTCCCTGTGCCTTCACTGCTCGTGCATTGGCTTGCGCCGCCCGCAATTGCGCCTCGGCTGCGGCGAGGTCCGGCCGGCGCTCGCGTGCGCCCGCGATCAGACGCTCCAACTCGCCCGCGAACCGCTCGCCAGGCGGCTGCAGAGTGGGCGCGACGTAGGTGAGCGGCCGATTGGCGTCGAGACCCATCGTGTTGGCGAGAGCGCCCTCGGCGCTTTTCGCGCTGCCTTGCGCCTGAATGCGGTTGAGCGTCGCCTGGGAATAGGCCGTCTGCGCTTGCAGCTTGTCAGCAGGGGTGCCGGTGCCGGCAAGGTAGCGCGCACTCGCCGCCTTGAAGCCTTCGAGTGCGGTGCGTTCCGCGTCGGCGGCGGCATCGACCGCAGCGCGCGCGGCGAACAATTGGTAATAGGCTTGAACCGCGGCGAGAAATACTTTCTGCAGCGCCGCGTCCTGCGAATAGTTCGCCGCGGCCAGGGTTTGCAGCGCGCTTTCGTAGCTCGCGTCGCGGGCGCCGAAATCGTAGAGCAGATACGCGGCCGATAAGCCCGCCGATTCCTGCCGGTAGTTCGACGCGCCGGCGCCGGTATCGGCGCGGTTGCGGCTCGCCGACGCAAGTGCATTGACCGTCGGTAGATAGGCGGAGCGCGCGACCCCGACTTGAGCGGCTTGAACGCGCGCGGCGGACCACGCCGTGCGGGTCTGCGGATTGCGGCACAGAGTGCGCTCGATGACGTCCGCGAGCGTCAAGGGTGAGGCCGGCTGTGCGCTGAAACTGCACGGGACGTCGAACACCGGGCCGGCCATGCTCGCCGCGGGCGACTTCGCCGCCAGCCGCTCGACGGCGAACGGATCGGAGGCATCGGCGCGGGCCGGGCTTGGTCCAAGGGCCATGGCAGGGCCGAGTGCAATGAGTGCGAGCGCGCTGGACACGCAGCGCTGCGGCGATCGGGCGGTCAGGTGTGTCCGTGGCGGCGCTTGCAGGCGTGGCCGGCTGCAGGTATTCGAATTCATGCGCATGCCCAGCTTCAGGGGCAGATGCTAGGCAGTGTGGCCGCGAACGTCCCTCGCGCTTATGACCATTGTCAACAAACTCGAGGATGCACGCGCAGGTGCAGTTCGCGGCCCGCGTCGGACGGGCAGGCACGCGGCGGAACGCTGGCGCTAGTGGTACAAGTCAGCGCGCGCCTTGCCGCGGAACACGTAATAGGAAAAGGCGGTGTAGGCGACGATGAAGGGCAGCACGACGAGCGCGCCGACCAACACCACCTTCAGCGCCGAAGGGTGCGCCGCGGCGTCCCAATAGGTCATGCGGTCCATCACCACGTAGGGGAACAGGCTGTAGGCGAGTCCGAGAAACGCGAGCACGAATATCGCCGCGGCGCCGGCGAACGGCGACCCGTGGGATGCACCCGGCGCACGGCGCGCAAGGCGCCCGGTCGCGCGCCACACCGCAATCCAGGCCGCAAGCGTAGCGAGCGGCAAGAGCATCAGCGGCAGCGTGCGCGGAAAGTCGAACCACTTTTCCTCGACCAGTCGGCTGACGAACGGCGTAGCCACGCTCACCGCCGCCACGCCGAGCGCGACCCAGAGCAGGCCCCAGCGCGCCCACGCCAGTGCCTTGCGCTGCAGGCCGCCCTCGGTCTTGAATATGAGCCAGGTCGCGCCGAGCAGAACGTAGCCGCCGCACAGTCCGGCGGCCACTACGAAGGCAAAAGCGTAATAACCGAAACCCGAATCGAATCCCGTGATGTAACGCCCGAGCATGAGCCCTTGCGCAAAGGAGGCGATGAAGGAGCCGAGCCAGAACAGCCAGTTCCACACCTCGCGGTGCCAGCCCTCGGCCTTGATGCGGAATTCGAATGCCACACCGCGCAGCATCAAGCCGATCAGCATGGCGGCGACGGGGAGATAGAGCGCTCCCAGCACCACGCCGTGCGCCACCGGAAAAGCGGCGAGCAGGATGCCGACGCCGAGCACCAGCCAGGTCTCGTTCGCGTCCCAGAAGGGGCCGATCGATGCGACCATCAGGTCCTGTTCCTGCGCATCCGCGGCCGGCATGAGCATGCCCACGCCGAGGTCGTAGCCGTCGAGCACGACGTAGGCGAGCACCGCCGTCCCCATCAGAGCGGCAAAGATCAGGGGCAAGTCGAAGTTCACACCGCTTCCTCTTGCGCGAGCGTCTGCGGCGGCACCGTGCCGGCAGCCGGAGCAGCGCCCTCACCCGCCAAGTGAGTGAGCACCACCAGATAGGCGCCCAACATCAGCGCATAGACGAGCAGATAACCGGTAAGGCTCGCGCCGAGCGAGGCTTCGCCCACGCGACCCACCGCCTGCGAGGTCTTGAGGATGCCGGTGACCAGCCAGGGCTGCCGCCCGATCTCAGTCACCAGCCAACCGGCGAGCGTCGCGATCCAGCCGACAAAGGTGCAGGCCGCGAACGTCCACAGCAGCCAGCGCGGCGCTTCAGGCTTGCGCCGCAGCGTCCACACGCCCAGCCAGGAAAGCGCAAGCATCAGTCCGCCCATTGCGAGCATGACGCGGAAGGAGAAGAACACCGGCGCGACCGGGGGCGCGAGGTCTGCGCCGCCGGGCGGAGCGAAGGCGTCTACGCCCTTCACTTCGCCGTTCGGCTCGTGGGTGAGGATTAGGCTCGCGACCTTGGGAATCTCGAGCGCATAGTCGTTATGCCGCGTCTCCGCGTTCGGCACGGCGAAGAGCACCAACGGCGCGCCGCGCTCGGTATGCCACAATGCCTCGATGGCGGCGACCTTCGCCGGCTGGTGTTCGAGCGTGTTCAGGCCGTGCTGGTCGCCGGCGAATATCTGCAGCGGCGCGAGCACTGCCGCAAGCAGCACGCCGGTGCGCAAGGTTCGCGCGGCCGACGCATCTGCGCCCGCGCGCAGCAGCCGCCAGGCCGACAGCCCCGCGAGCGCGAAGGCGGCGGTGAGGCCGGAGGCGAGCAGCATGTGGACGAAGCGATAAGGGAAAGACGGGTTGAATATCACCTGCAGCCAGTCGCCGGCGATCAATTGGCCGTCCGCCATGGTCTGCCCTGCCGGCGTCTGCATCCAGGAGTTGAGCGCGAGTATCCAGAACGCGGAGAGCAGCGTGCCGATCGCGACCAGGAGAGTTGCGCCGATGTGCATCCATGCGGGTACGCGCTCCATGCCGAAGAGCATGACGCCGAGGAAGGTCGCTTCGAGAAAGAACGCCGTCAGCACTTCGTAGGCGAGCAGAGGTCCGGCGATGTTGCCGACCTGGCGCATGAATCCGGGCCAGTTGGTGCCGAACTGGAAGGACATGGTGATGCCCGAGACCACGCCCATGGCGAAGGTGAGCGCGAACATCTTGGTCCACAACTTGTAGGTCGCCAGCCACACGGCGTCGCCCGTCTTCGCATAGCGGATGCGGAAGTACACCAGCATCCACGCGAGGCCGATGCTGAGGCTGGGAAACAGGATGTGAAAGCCGATATTGAGGCCGAACTGGGCGCGCGCGAGAAGCAGGATATCGGTCATGATCGTGGCGATTGCCCGCGCGAACGAGCACTCGCCGTTCATCATACGCCGACGAACGCGGCGCTGCCATGCGCATGCCGAAGCGGGCGAGCGCCGCGGGACTGGAGATAGGCTCCGAAATGCCGGCCCTGCGTGCTCGCCGCCGCGGTTCTGTCTGCGCCGCTAGCGCAGTGCGAGGCTCAGGCGCTTCCAGTCCGGGTCCTGCCAACGCCGGAACGCGCCCAGCAATTCGGGGTCGGCTGCCTGCCGCACGGTTGCGAGGTCGTCAACGCGCACGAGCTCGAAACTCTGCCGGTATTTGCCCTCGACGCTCGCTTCGCGCACGAGCAGCAACTGCTTGCCGCCCGGTATCCAGCCGGCGAATTCGGCATAGCCGACCGCGGGGCCGTTTGCGGCAGGCGGCAGTACGCGCAGCGTCCAGCCCTCCGCCTGTTTGCTGAAGATCCAGGTTTCGCGCCAGGAGTCTAGCGGCTGTACTGCGAGCGCGAGCGCCGTGCCTTCGCGGTTCACCGTCGCGGACGCGGTCCAGACGAGTCCATAAGTGCAGCGCCTGGCGAGCGGCGCCGCGCCTTTCGCCGCGAACAGGCTGACGCAGGTCTGCCCCGATTCGCCCGGCACGGCGACAAGGCGCAGGCCGCGCGCCTCGGTCTTATCTATTTGCCGCAGCGCCGCCCAGCGTGTGGCGTTCGCGCGCATGGCGGCATCGGCGTAGGCGGCACGGTCCGCGTCGGCGAGTTCTCCTTTGGCGACTCCTGCGAGTTCGGCGATGGCGCGGGCGGCGGCGCCGTCTGCGGGTTCGCCCACGCGTGCGCGTGCGAAGGCGAGGCTCGCCCACAGCGCGGCGCGGCGCGTGAGCACGCGATTTTTCAGGTGGCCGGGCAAGCTGGCGGTGTCCACGCGCTCCAGCACTTCCGCGCGCTGCTCATCCAATTGTCGACGCGCGAGCGGCGCCAGGTTCGGGTCCGCGCATTCGGGGCGCGTCAACGCCAGCGCGGCGAGGGCGCGCTGCTGCGGCGTTGCGCGCAGGGCGAGGAGCCGTCGGAAGGCATCGCCCTCGTAGCAGACCTGCACGCGGCCGTCTCGCTCGTAGGTCAAAAACTTGAGACCATAGCGGCTTGCCACGTCCAGGTGCGCAGCGAGCGCCGCCTGCGCGGGCCGGGACGGTTGAGCTAGCGAAGACGCCCGCTGCGCCAGGCGATCGGCAAAGCCGCCCAGCAGAGCGAGCGCTTCGGCACCGTCTTCGCCATGCAACACTTCCGCCGGCGCCGCCTGAAGGTAGGCGGCGGCGTAGCCGATGCCGAGCGCTTCCATGCCGGGCGTGTCGGCCAGAAAGCACATCACGGCCAGCAAACCCGCAGCGTCTTGCGGGGCGAGCGCGCTGCGGCGCACTTGGCTTGCGTGCACGTAGCCGCCGCGCTCGCGTTGGTAGTCCCAGACCTGCAGGTAATCCCGGCGTTCGGCGCGGACCTCGACCAATTCTCCCTGCCAGAGCTGCGCCTGCTGCAAAGCCGACTCGCGCGGTTCGGCACGCAGCGCCGTCTGGTTCTGGGTCACGATGGCAACACCGAGCGGCGTTTGCGCCGCCGCGGCACCGCAGCAGGCGAGCGCCACTGCGGCGAGAATTGCGCGCAGCTTGCTCATTGTCCCGCCCTGCCGGCGCGCGCCGTCTGATAAGCCGAGGCATTGGGTGCCGGCTCGCGCTTTGCCGCACCGAGCAGGCCGCCGCCGATGAAGCTGCCGTCGACGGGCGAGGGGGCGATGATCACCTGCACTTTGTCCGACAGCTTGTCGGCAAGCGCCTTCTGGATCAGCAGCGGATGGCTGGTGACCAGCGCGCCTTCGCGCGCCATCTGCTCGGCGTTCGCCTTGCCCACCCGTTCGAGGCGGTACACCTCGGCCTCGGCGAGCTTCTGCCGCGCTTCGGCTTCGCCGTTGGCCTCGATGCGGCGCGCCTGTGCGCTCGCTTCGGCAGTGCGGATGCGCGCGACTTTCTCGGCTTCGGCCTCGAGCTGGCGCTGCTCGATCTGGCGCTGCTTGAACGGCAGCACGTGCTTCATCGCCTCTTCCTGCGATTTGGCCGCGATAATCTGCTCGCGGCCGGAGGCTTCCGCCGCCTTCTCCCGCCGCACTTTGCTCGCCTCGCCCTCGAGCTCCGTCTCCTTCACCCGCTTTTCCTTGAGCTCCAGCGTATAGCGCATCTTCTCCGTCGCCAGTTCCTCGGCAAGCAGCGCGTCCATGCCGCGGCGATAATCGGCAGGCAGGTCGATCTTGCCCATTTGCACGCTCTTCAGCGCGACGCCGTCGGCCGCGAGCTTGGGTTTCAATTCCGCTTCGATCGCTTGCAGGATCTCGCTGCGCTTGGTGGAGAAGATTTCGCGCACGGTGTAGCGAGCGAAGGTTTTGTAGATCACCCCTTGCACCGCAGGCTCCACGATCTCCCCGCCGATATTGTCGGGGAGGTTGCGCGCGAGTCTTGCCACCTTGGCTGGGTCAAGCGCGTAGCGCAGGCTCAGGTCCACGCCGAGCGAGAGTCCTTCGACCGACTGCAGCGGCGCCGCGCCGTCGGCCCGGCTCATCTGCGCCGGTCGGTAGCTCTGGTCGCGCAGCGAATACACGCGCAGTTCGTGCAAGCCGGGAAGGACCAGCACGCTGCCCTCGCGCCACTCGCTCGAGCCTCCGGTCAGACGGTTCGAGCGCACGCCGAGCTCGCCCGGTCCGACGCTTTGCAGCGGCGGGTGGCTATACAGCACATAGCCCGCCACACCCAGGCCGGCGATCAGGAATAGCACTCCCTTCGCTCGGGCGATGCTCGCCGCGCTGTTCACGGCGAAGTCTGCTCCCGCTTCGCCTGCCGAGACGGCGGGCTTGCGGAAAGAATCACGCACCGACTGGATCAGGTCTTGCAAACGCTGCAGCATGTTGTTCCCCTTTAACGAGATATAGGTTTGGTGTTGTTGCGCTGCCGAAGGACGGCGCGCGCATTTCGATCCCGGCAATCGCGGGAAGGAAGGGCAGGGCGCATTCCACGCCCAGCGGCACCTCCTCGCCGAAGTTGCTGTAGATGCAGCCACACATGGCGCTAGACCGGTTGGCCGGCGAGCAGCAGCACCGCTCCGGCGAGCGTGAGGCTGACTGCCAATCCGATCGCCAAGGACAGGACGACATAGGCGACGAAGTCGGCCACGATCAAGCGCGACTGATTGCTGAATTCCATGTTGGCTTCCCCTTGCAATGGACCGGCCGCCCGATCCTGTTTGGCATTTAAGTCTTGCAATGGGGCGATGCAGGGGAGAGAAAACGTCGAGGCGACGATCAAATGTGGCAAAAGAATGGCTTTTGCCGCGGATACCCCGCACCTCGCCTTCCTCAAGCCCAAGGGGCAGTCAAATCGGCTATATTCGACGCGGTTGAAAGGAGAACTTGCTTGCCCCGCCGCATCGCCATCGTCGAGGACGACCCGGCCATACGCGCCAATACCCTGGACGCACTGACCAAGCACGGCTATGAAGTCGCCGCTTATGCCGGGCGCGCGGAAGCGCTCGCTGCGTTTCGGCTCCGCTTGCCCGACCTGGCGGTGATCGACATCGGCCTCGGCGACGAATTCGACGGCGGCTTCGCGCTCTGCCGCGAGCTGCGCGCGCTGTCCGCAGGCGTGCCGATCATCTTTCTCACCGCGCGCGACAGCGACTTCGACGTGGTCTCAGGCCTGCGCATGGGAGCCGACGATTACCTGACCAAGGACATCAGCCTGCCGCACCTGCTGGCGCGCATCGCCGCGCTGTTCCGCCGCGCCGACCTCGCGCGCGAACCGCAGCAGGCCGCGGACCTGATCGAGCGCGGCAAGCTGCGCTTGGATGCGCAGCGCTTGAGCGCCACTTGGGAAGGCCAGCCGGTGCCGCTTACGGTGACCGAGTTCTGGATGGTGCACACGCTGGCGAAATTCCCGGGCCACGTGAAGCAGCGAGAGCAACTGATGCGCGACGCCAATCTGGTGGTCGACGACGGTACCATCACCTCGCACGTCAAGCGCTTGCGCAAGAAATTCGTCGCCGTCGATCCGGCCTTCGACCATATCGATACCGTGTACGGCATGGGATACCGCTGGAAGGCCGAATGAGGCCGCGCTTCGCCCTGGGGCTCCGCGCCCAGCTCGCCATCGTAGCGCTCACCCTGCTCGCCCTGCCCTGGGCCGGCTACCGCTACGTCAAGGAAATGGAGCGCTTCCTGCTCGAAGGCCAGGAGCAGGCGCAGATCGCCACCGCGCGCGCCGTCGCCACCGCGCTGCACGGGCGGCCGTCGCTGATGCGCCTGCAACCGGCGATCGATTCGGAGTTGAGAAGCGAGGCCGAAGCCGAGTTGCGGCGCCTCGCAGCCGAGCGCGGCGAGCCGAGCGCGAGCGAGCAAGCGGCGGCCGCCTCGCGCGAAATCGCGCGTGAATCCGCGGCGCGCGACGACGTCGCCGAAATCTCGGCCATTTTGCGCGGTCTGGAGCGCACCACGGCGCGCATCTGGGTGGTCAACCGCGACTACCGGGTGCTCGCGCTCGCCGGCAGCCTCAAGCGTGCCCAAGCACCCGAGCCGACGGGCGTGTGGGAGGAACTTGTCGCACCGCTAGTCCAGCGCCCTACCGAAAATTTCGACGAAGCGGTCGCCGCCGACGTGCTCGGCACCGGCCGCGAAATCGCAGCCGCGCTGCAGGGCGCGCCCGGCGCGCGTGTGCGCAACACGCCAGACGGCCGCGCCGTGGTGGTGTCCGCGGCGCACCCGATCTGGAGCGGCGACGAGGTAGTGGGCGCAGTGGTGGTGGAAGAGACCACCAACTCCATCCTGTCCGTGCGCAGCCGGGCGCTCGAACGGCTGCTCGCGCTCACGCTCGTCGTGTTCGCCGTCGCGGCGGCGGTGCTGCTTGCTTTCGCCACGCGCCTGTCGCATCGCATCCGGCGCCTGCGCGACGAGGCTGAATCCGCGATCGATGCCAAAGGGCGGTTGACGACGCGCATCGATGCGGGTTCCGAGGCGGGCGATGAAATCGGCGACTTGTCGCGCAGCTTTTCCACCATGCTCGCGCGGCTGTCGCAGCATCACGCCTATTTGCAGAGCATGGCGAGCCGGCTGTCGCACGAGCTGCGTACGCCGATCGCAGTGGTGCGCTCGTCCCTGGAGAATCTCGAGCTGCAGCCGCTTGCGGCCGAGGCGCGCGTCTATATCGAGCGCGCCGAACAGGGGCTCGCGCGGCTGAACACCATCCTCACGCGCATGAGCGAGGCGACACGCCTGGAGCAGAGCCTCGCGGCGCAGGAGCGCGAGCGCTTCGATCTCGCCGCGGTGGTGGCGGGCTGCGTAGAGGGCTATCGCGGCGCCTATCCCGGGCACGCCTTCGAGCTCAGCCTACCCGAGGGCCGCGCGGAAGTGGACGGCGCGCCCGATCTCGCCGCGCAGCTATTGGACAAGCTGGTGGCAAATGCCGCGGATTTTTCCACCGCGGGAAGCGCAATCCGGGTGAGCGTCGACTGCGGCGAGCCTGGCGCTGAGAGGCTCGCGCGCCTCGCGGTGCAGAACCAGGGGCCGCCGCTGCCGCAGGAGATGCAGGGCACGCTGTTCGAATCCATGGTATCGGTGCGCAGGGAGCGCCGCAGCGACGAACCGCATCTCGGCCTCGGCCTGTACATCGCGCGTCTGATCTCCGAATTCCACGGCGGCGGCATCCGCGCCGACAACCTGCCTACGGGCGAAGGCGTGGTCCTCACCGCGAGCTTCAAGCTCGCCTGAAGGGCCCCAGCGCCATGCCGGAAGCGAGCACACTCTCCCAGTCACAACTCTTCGCCCGCCTCGGCGCAGGGCTCGCCGCCGGCACGACGGTGATCGCGCCCAACCGGCGCCTGGCGCACGCGCTCGCGCGCGAATTCGATCTTGCGCAGGCCGCGCAAGGCCGCAGCAGCTGGGAGTCGGCGGACATCCTGTCGTTCGCAGACTTCGTGCTGCGCTGCTATGAAGAGCTGCTTTATGCGGACGATGCGGCCGAGCTGCCGGTGCTGCTTTCCGAGGCGCAGGAACTCGCGTTGTGGGAGGACGCGGTGCGCGCATCGGGCGCGGGGGAAGCGCTGCTCGCGCTTGCCGACACCGCGGCGCTCGCCGCCGACGCATGGAAGACGGCGCACGCCTTCCGGCTGTTAGAGAGCCTGCGCTGCGAACGGCTGGACGAAGACGCTGCGGCGTTTCGCGACTGGTGCGCGGCGTATTCCCGCCGCTGCGAGCGCGAGCATCACGTCGATCGCGCCATGCTGCCCGATTTCGTCGCCGCACGCCTCGCCGCGCTTGCGCCTTGTCGGCCGAAGAGCTTGGTCGTCTACGGCTTCGACATCGTGACGCCGCAGCAGCGCGCGCTCATCGACGCGCTGCAGGCTGCGGGAACGGAAGTGCTCGCTGGCGCAAGCGAGCGACGCGCGGCGAGCGTGCTCCGGCTCGCCTGCGTCGATGCGCGCGAGGAGATCGAGCGCGCCGCAAGTTGGGCGCGGGCACGCCTCGAGGAACAGCCACAAACGCGCATCGGCATCGTCGTCCCGGAACTCGGCAAACGGCGCAGCGCGCTCATGCGCGCTTTCGGTGCCGCCCTCGCGCCGACATCGATGCTGCCGGGTGGGGGCGAAGAGCCATTGCCCTTCAATTTGTCGCTGGGCATAGCGCTTAGCGCCTATCCGCTGGCGCAGGCGGCGCTGCTGCTGCTCGAGCTCTGCGGGCGCGAGATCGAGTTCGCGCGTGCGAGCCTGCTCGTTCGCTCGCCTTTCATCTCGGGTGGGGAGGCCGAGGCCGCGGGGCGCGCACGGCTCGATGTCGCTTTGCGCCGTCGCGCCGAGACGGCGACAACGCTGGAGGCGTTCGCCGCGGCGGTTGCGGCAGCGGAAGGCGAGGGGCAGGCGCCGGAACTCGCGCGCGTGCTGAGGAAGCTCGCCGACTTCCGCAAAAGCGAGCTGTTCGGCGCGCGCGTGCCTTCCGCTTGGGCGCGCGCCTTCGGCGCGGCGTTGGCACTCGCCGGCTTTCCCGGACGCAGCCTGAGTTCGGCCGAATACCAGACGCTGAAGAAATGGCACGAAGTCCTTGCCGAATTCGCCCGGCTCGAACGCGTCAGCGGGAAGATGGGCTATGCGGAGGCGCTTGCCCGGCTGCGGCGGCTCGCTGCGGCTACGCTATTCCAACCCGAGGCTGCGGACGCGCCGGTGCAAATCCTGGGCGTGTTGGAATCGGCGGGGCTTGCCTTCGATTGCCTGTGGATCATGGGGCTCAGCGACGAAGCCTGGCCGATGCCGGCGCGCGGCAATCCCTTCCTGCCGCTGGACGCGCAGCGGCGGGCGCAAGTGCCCGAAGCCTCGCTCGAAGCCACGCTCGCGCTCGATGCCGCCATCACGCGCGGCTGGCTGTCCGCTGCGCAAGAGGTGGTGCTGTCGCACCCGCAGGCCGAGGGCGAGAGGAAGCTTCTCGCGAGCCCGCTGCTGCGCGATCTGCCGCTAGGCGCACTCGAGCTGCCCGGCCTAGCGCGTCATCGCGATCTCATCCATGCCGCGGCGGCAAGCGAAACCTTGGAAGATGCGATGGCGCCGCCGCTCGCGGCTGCTGCGGCGTTGCGCGGCGGAACAGCGGTCATCACCGACCAGTCGGCCTGCCCGTTCCGCGCGTTCGCGCTGCATCGGCTCGCGGCAACATCGCCCGAGGCGCCGCACGCCGGGCTCGATTCCATGGAGCGCGGTACGCTCGTGCATCGCGTGCTCGCCGCCGCCTGGCGCGAACTAAAGACGAAGTCGCGCTTGGATGCCATCGCCGAAGATGAGCTCGCGGCGCTGCTTGAGCGGGCAGCGGATGAGGCGATGGCGGCGGCCAAGCGCGCGCGACCGGCGACGCTTGCCGGCCGCTTCGCCGAAATCGAGAAGTCACGCCTTGCCCGTCTTGCGCGGGCGTGGCTGGAGTTGGAGCGCGCGCAGCGCGGCGATTTCTCCGTCGCAGCCGTCGAAGAGCAGCGCCAGCTCGTCGTGGGCCCGCTCACGCTGTCGGGCAATCTCGACCGGGTGGACGCGCTCGAAGACGGCAGGCGCATCGTCATCGACTACAAGTCGAGCGCCGAGCCCGCGTCGGCTTGGTTGTCGGATCGTCCCGACGCGCCGCAGCTGCCGCTCTATCTGACGGCGAGCGAGCCGGCGGGCGCGGCGATCGCCTTCGCCCAAGTGAAGCCGGGCGACATGAAGTTCACCTTGTTCGCCGCGGAAGACGGGCTGCTGCCCGCCAGGAACGCGCTGCCCGAGCACGGCTGGGAAGCGCAGCTGGCCGAATGGCGGCGCGTGCTCGCGCGGCTCGCGACGGAGTTCGCGCAAGGCGAGGCGGCCGTCGCGCCCAAGGATGCGCGCATGAGCTGCCGCAACTGCGATCTGCAGCCGCTGTGCCGCATCCACGAGCGGCTGGGAGCCGCGGAGGGCGAGGATGCGGATTGATCTTCCAGGCGCACCTCGCTTGCGAGGCGTGCGCATGAAATCTTTCGCGAGTAGGGCGCGGAGCGCACGACATGGCTGAGTTCGCGCGCACTCCCGATTGGCGCGAGCGCGAGCGAGCGCTCGATCCTGCGCACTCGTTCATCGTCCAGGCGCCTGCGGGCTCGGGCAAGACCGAGCTCCTGATCCAGCGCTACCTCGGTCTGCTCGCGACCGTGGACGAGCCCGAGGAAATCATCGCCATCACCTTCACCCGCAAGGCGGCGGCGGAAATGCGCGAACGCGTGCTGGAGGCGCTCGCACGCGCAGACGCGGCGGACGCAGCCGAGACCGAACATGCGCGGCGCACGCGCGAACTCGCGCGGGCGGCACGCGCACGCGACGTGGCGCGCGGCTGGCGCAGTCTCGACTCGCCCTCGCGCCTGCGCATCCAGACCATCGATTCGCTGTGTGCGGCGCTGACGCGGCAAATGCCTATCCTGTCGCGCTTCGGTTCGCAGCCGGAGATCGTCGAGGATGCGAGCGCGCTCTACGCGGAGGCTGCGCGCGCCACCGTCGCGCTGATCGAGGCCAAGGACCCGGCGGCCGAACTGGTCGCACGCCTGCTCGAGCACCTGGACAACAACGTCGAGCGCGTCGAGGACATGCTGGTCGAAATGCTGCACGGTCGCGATCACTGGCTGCGCCATGTCATGGCACCGCGTGCCGATCTCGAACGCGCACTCGCTTCCGAGCGGCGCGCGCTGCTCGCGCGGGCGGGTTCGCTCCTGCCTGCGGCGGCGAGAACGGAACTGCTCGCCGTGGCGAATTACGCGCTGGATAAGCGCGGCGCTGCCGGGCTCGCGGCATTCCCCGGAGGCGACGACGTCGCAGCTTGGACGCTGCTCGCCGAGCTGCTTCTCACCAAGGACGGCGACTGGCGCAAGAGGCTCACCGTCGCCGAAGGCTTTCCCGCCGGCGAAGGCAAGGCGGGGAAGGCGCTCGCCCGTGCGTGGAAGGAGCGTCACGCCGCGCTGGTCGAGGCGCTCGGCCGCGAAGCGCTGCGCACTACGCTCGCCGATCTGCGCCTGCTGCCGCCCGCGGCCTACGCCGATTCGCAATGGCAGGTGCTCGAGGCGATCACCGAGCTGCTCAAGCGCGCGGTGGCGGAATTGAAGCTCGTGTTCCAGTCGCGAGGCCAGGTCGACTTCACCGAAGTGGCGCAGCGCGCGCTGCTCGCACTGGAGGACGCGGCGGGGCCGACCGAGCTCGCCCTGCGCCTCGATTACCAGATCCGGCATCTGCTGATCGACGAATTCCAGGACACCTCGATCAGCCAGTTCGAGCTGCTCGAGCGGCTCACCGCGGGTTGGATGCCCGGAGACGGCCGCAGCCTGTTCGCGGTCGGCGATCCGATGCAATCGATCTATCGCTTCCGCGAGGCCGAAGTCGGCCTGTTCCTGAAGGCGCGCGCCGAGGGGCTGGGCAACGTCGCGCTCGAGCCGCTCGCGCTGACCGCGAACTTCCGCTCGCAGGCCGGCATCGTCGACTGGGTGAACCAGGCCTTTGCCGCGATCATGCCCGGGACGGAGGACGTCGCTGCGGGCGCGGTCGCGTACTCGCCGTCGCAAGCGGTGCATGCGCGCGCGGCGGAGGAGGCGGTAAGCGTCTACCCGCGCTTTGGCGGCGATGCGGCGAGTGAAGCGGCTCAGGTGGTCGACATCCTGGCGGGCATTTTTGCAGGCACGCCGCGGCCGAGCGTCGCCATCCTGGTGCGCGGCCGCAGCAGCCTGCGCAACATCGTGCCGGCACTGCAGGCCGCCGGGATCGCCTATCGCGCGGTGGAAATCGATCGTCTGGAAGCCCGCCCGGTGGTGCAGGACTTGCTCGCCCTCACGCGCGCGCTCGCGCATGAGGGCGACCGCATCGCCTGGCTCGCCGTGCTGCGCGCCCCGTGGTGCGGACTCGCGCTTGCCGATTTGCTGGCCGCCGCAGGCGGGGAGCAGACTGTCTGGCGTGCGATCAACGACGAGGCGGTGATTGCGCGCATGAGCGAAGACGGGCGTGCGCACCTAGAACGGCTGCGGTCCGTGCTTGCCAACGCGCTCGCCAACCGCTTGTGCTCTTCCCTACGCGACGCGGTGGAGGGCTGCTGGCTCGCGCTCGGCGGGCCGGCCTGCGTCTCGTCGTCGGCCGAGCTGGAGGACGCCGCCAGCTATCTCGATCATCTGGAGGCACAGGAACAGGCGGGAACCATCGCCGATTTCGAGGCGTTCGCAGCGGGGCTGAATGCGCTCTATGCCGCGCCCGATGCCGCCGCGGGCGAGGATGCGGTGCAGATCATGACCATCCACAAGGCAAAGGGCCTGGAGTTCGACCAGGTCATCGTGCCCGGCCTGGACAGGACTCCGCCCGCCGAGGCGAAGAAGCTTTTTCTCTGGATGGAGCGCGCGGCGCCGTCGGAGCGCGAAGCTGTGCGCGCCGATCTGCTCCTCGCCCCGATCGAAGAGACCGGCGCAGAGCGCGATCCGATTTACAACTGGATCAGAAAGCTCGCCGCACGCAAGGGGGAGTACGAGGACGGGCGGCTGCTGTATGTCGCCGCTACGCGTGCGCGCGCGCGCCTGCACCTGCTCGGCGCGGCGCGAGTCGAGGTGAAAGAGGGCGAGCCGGCGGTGCGCAGGCCCGATGCGCGCAGCCTGCTCGGCAAGCTCTGGCCGGCGGTGGCGGAAGCGTTTCAGCGCGCCGCGGCGCAAAGCGCAGTGCCCGCGGCAGCGCCGGCAGCGGCCGCTGCCGTTCCCGATCAGCGGCTGCGCCGCCTTGCGCCCGCTTGGTCGCTTCCCGCTGCGCCAGCGAGCGTGGATTGGAAGGGCGATCACGCAGAGCGCGAGCCGCAGGACGAGATCGAATATTCCTGGGTAGGCGAGACCGCACGCCGCGTCGGCTCGGTGGTGCACCGCTGGCTGCAGCGCATCGCCGAAGATGGGATGACGGATTGGACCGCGGCGCGGGTCCGCGGCCTCGAGCCGGCATTTGCGAACGAACTCGCCGCGCGCGGCGTGGGGCAAGGAGAGATCGCGGCAGCGTCGGCACGCGTCGGCGCCGCGCTCGCCGCGGCGCTCGCCGATGCGCGCGGCCGCTGGCTGCTCGGACCGCAGGCGGAGGCGAAGAGCGAATACCGCATCACCGCCCTCATCGACGGCGAGCGCCGCAGCCTCGTCGTCGACCGCTGCTTCACCGATGCGCAAGGCAGGCAATGGATCGTGGATTACAAGACCAGCGCACACCAAGGCGCTGACAGCGAAGCCTTCCTCGACGCAGAGCAGGCACGCTACCGTGCGCAACTCGAACGCTACGCGCGGGCGCTTGCGCCGCGCGCTCCGATCATGCTCGGCCTGTATTTCCCGCTGCTCGGCGGCTGGCGGGAGTGGAGCGCTTAGCGCGGGCGCGCGACTCCCATCCGGCGGCTGCCCCTAGCCGCAGGGGAGGACGGTATTCCTCGTGGTACCGAGGCCGTCAGGACACTTTGACTTCGATGCGTCGCGGCTTGACGTGCTCGGCCTTTGGGATATGCAGCTTGAGCAGTCCCTGATTGAATTCCGCACCTACTTTCTGGGTATCGAGTTCTTTGGACAAGGTGAATACCCGCCGATAGCGCGCCAGGCTCACCTCGGCGTGCGTGGCCTCCATGCCCTGTGGCGTGGCGAGCGCAATTTCGCCTTCGATGCTGAGGGTATCGGCCTCGAGCTGCAGGCTCAGCTTGTCCTTGGGCACACCGGGCAAATCGGCGTACAAGGTGATGCCGCTAGCATCCTCGATGACGTCCACGGGCGGCAGCAGGGTGGGTTCGCTCGCATGCGCTTCGGCGTGTTTGCTGATGGAGTCGCTCATGACTGGGATCCTTTCAATTGACGTTGATGCGCCGCGGTTGTGCCTCTTCCTTGCGCGCAATGTGAATGTGCAGAACGCCGTCGCGGTATTTGGCGTCGATCGTGTCTGCGTCGACGTCGTCGGGGAGCGCAATCACGCGGCGAAAGCTGCCGCTGAAGCGCTCGTCGATGTGCGCGATTGCCTTTTCCGGTAGCTTCTCGGTCTTGCGTTCGCCGGCGATGGTAAGCGTGCCACGCTCGATCTCGACTTGGATGCTGGCTGGGTCGATGCCGGGCGCGAAGGCGAAGATTTCCACAGAGCTTGGCGTACCGCCCACGTTAATCGCAGGATAGCTTCCGCGGGCCAGTCCGCGAATGCTAGGTGAGAAATCCAATGCCTCCTGCATTTCGCGCTGCAGGCGGTCGAGTTCCGCGAAGGGATCGCGGGGGAACTGCGTGCGATAGAACATACTAACCTCCTGAGTTGAAGTACGGACAGCATGTATTGCTTGTCCTCGTTCGCTTATGTGAGGCAGCCGATTGCGATTTCAAGCCCTTGATATCGGTGCGGCCGACCCATATCTAGCGGTCCCGGACGCGCCGATGACTGTATGATCTCTAGCCAAGATCTTGAATTCCGCCGGGCTGCGCCTCATTTGAGTATCTGACGGCCAATATCTAGTGTGGCGGCGCGGGTGCAGTTGTCGCGCATGCCGATTGATTGGTCAGCAGGGAGCCTAAGCGAGATCTGCACGCGGGCGCTGTCCCTTCGTTCCCGGGCGGCTTTTCCACTGGAGGCCAAGACCGTCGGACGCATGTCGACCCGGTCTGGAAGACCCCTACTTGCGGTCAAGCAAGGCTGGGAGTTCGATCGAGGCTTCTTCCATGAAACATCCGGCTCGGTTGCGCGCGTGGCTGGCGTCGGTCCGATTCGGAAACTTCGGTCGTCTGTCCAACGGATAAGCATGGATCGCACGGCGCTTCATGCCTTGCCGCGCCACTCGCGTATTCTCGGAATCCCCACGGCGTTTTCCTTTCAACGATCAGGGGAATTGTGACAAATTGCGATTGCGTGAAAGCCGCTGTTCGCCTATCGTAATCGCTCTCGACTAAATCGATCATAAAGCGGCTATGAATGAACGATCATTCTGGCCGCACTGGCGCCCTTCCAAGTGAATCATCCGATCCCGATCGCCGCGACCGCGCACTGTACGCGCGAGCGCGTCTAGGCCGAGTGGCCGGATGCGGAAGCTGATCCGCTCCATCCGCTTCAGGTGTTTCGCGGCGTTCGGACTCGTCGCCGCGCTTCTGTGGAGCGCGATTCTGCTCGCGCTCGATGCCTCCGAGCGCGAGGCCATGACCCGGGCGAGCAGCGAAGGGCACAATCTCGCGCGCAGCCTGGCCGAGCACCAAGCGTCGTCCATGCGCGCCATCGATATCGCCCTGAAGGACCTACGCCACGAATGGATCGAACACCCGGCGATGTTTACTCTCGCCGTAGAGCGGCAACTGGGAAATCTCAAGGACGAGCCGATCAACCAGATCCTGGTGACCGATGCGCGCGGCAGGGTGGTGTACGCGTCTGCGCAAACGGGTATCGGCACCGATGTGTCGGATCGGGAATACTTTCGCGAGGCCGAGGGGCACAACGGCGATAGTTTGTACGTGAGCACCCCGCTTCTCGGTCGCCTGTCGGGCAAATGGGTCATCGTGTTCTCGCGCCCAATTTACGGGCAGGGTGGGCAATTCACGGGCCTGGTGATAATTTCACGGCAGCCGCCGGCGCTGGAGCGCGTCTACAACGACCTCCATCTGGGTGCAGGCAGCATCATCGGTCTGGTGCGCGCCGACGGTCAGCTGCTGGCCCGCTCGCACGACCTCGCCGAGGCGGTCCGCGTATCGTTCGCAGGCGCGCCTGCGCTCGACCCAGCGAACGCGCCCGAAGGCGAATTTCGCCGCGTGAGTCGGGTCGACGGCGTGGAGCGCCTGCTCAGTTACTGCCGGGTAAACGGCTATCCCCTAGTGGTGGATTCTGTTGAAAAACTCGGCGTTGCGGGTGAATCGGTACTCAGATTTCGGCGGT
>CAZMGP010000022.1:0-74242 GCA_964565875.1 uncultured Enterobacteriaceae bacterium | reverse complement strand
GCCGTCGTGGGTGTGGCCGCCGAGGATGGCGTCGATGCCGCGCACGCGAGAAGCGAGCTTGAGGTTCACGTCCATGCCGTTGTGCGACAGCAGCACCACTGCCCGCGCACCTTTGGCGCGCACCTCGTCCACCACCTTCTGCAATGCCTCTTCCTGGATGCCGAAATTCCATTCGGCGACCATGTAGCGCGGGTTGGCGATCGGCGTGTAGGGAAACGCCTGGCCGACGATGGCCACCGGCACGCCGTTCATCGACTTCATCGCGTAGGGCGGGAACACCGAATCGCCGAAGTCCGCGGTCTTGACGTTCTGCGCGAGGAACTCGATCTTGCCCTTCAACTCGCGCTCGACGATCTGCTGCACGCGCTCGGCCCCGAGCGTGAACTCCCAATGCCCGGTCATCACGTCCACGCCGAGGAGCTTCGCCGCATCCACCATGTCCTGGCCTTTGGTCCACAGCGCGGTGGCCGAGCCCTGCCAGGTGTCGCCGCCGTCGAGTAGCAGCGCGCCGGGGCGGCTCGCCTTCAACTGTTTTACCAAGCTTGCGAGATGAGCGAAACCGCCGACCTTGCCGAACTTCGTCGCAGCCTGCTCGAAGTCGAGGTAGCTGAAGGCATAGGCCTCTGCCGATCCGGCGCGGATGCCGAAATGCTTGAGCAGCGCTTCGCCTACCAGGTGCGGCGGCTTGTCCGCCGTGGCGGCGACGCCCAGGTTCACGTTCGGTTCGCGAAACCAGATCGGCAGCAGTTGGGCGTGGCAATCGGTGAAGTGCAGGAAGTGCACATTGCCGAAGCGCGGCAGTTCGTAGGCCGCCGCCGCTTGTGCGCGCGCCGCGGAGAGCGGCAGGCCGCTCGCCGCCGCGACGGCGAGAACGTGCAGAAACTCGCGTCTATTCACGTCGATCGCTTTCCTATTTGTTGACCGGCGACGCCGGATCGAGCAGCAGCGCAGTCAAGTCCTTAATCTGCTTTTCGCTGAGAATGCCGTTATGCCCGAAGCGCGGCATGTTGGAGCAGGCGGTGAACGCCTGCGCGTTCCAAACCTTGCCGTAGGTGTAGCGCTGGATTGCGTCGCTCGTGCCGCGCAGCTTGCCGAACTGATACAGGCTGGGGCCGACCGTGCCGAAGGAGATTTCCTCCTTGGTCAGCTGATGGCAGGCGTAGCAATTGCCTCCGGAAGGCTTGGTCGGGTCGTCGGAGTACTGCTTGCCGACGCCGCTTTGCGCGATCTTCTCCCCCTCGCGCCAGTTGCCCAAGAACTTGCCGTCGGCGGGGTATTTGATGGCGTCGAAGTTCGTCTTTTCGATGCGCTTCGCCGCCTCTTTCGGCAGTTCGGACGAAGGCGCACGGCTGCATAGGCGCTGCGTCTCGTCCTGCTGCAGGCGATCGAGCTTCGCTTGCCCGCGTTCGGCGAACGATGCCTTCATCAGCGCGAGTGCCCGGCTGGATACGTCGTCCTGCGAAACGGAAGCGCAGCCCGCCGCAAGCGTTGCCAGCCCGACAATCAGGTATGTTGTTTTCATGTTTCCTCCTCAGCGCTTGATTGCAGGCGCGTTGAACGCGCCGCCTTCGGCGTTCTTTGCCAGAAACACGCTGAGCGCGATCGAAGCTTCCGAGCCGAACTTCAGTTCGGGGAAGCGCTGCTGGCGGAAGCAGTCGGCGAGCCGCCACTGAAAGGTGCGCACCTCCCCCTGCGACACGCGGTAAGCGGGCCAAGTCGTGTAGGCCAGCTGCGCGCTTGCGCGCTCGGTGAGATTGGGCAGGTCCTGCAGGCGGATGCGCTTGCCGCTTTGGCCGTGGCAGGTGGCGCAGGCGAAATCGTGCGGACCGCCGCGGAAATAGAACATCTGCTCGCCCAAGCGGTAGGCCTCCCGCTCTTTTGCGTGCTTGAGCGGCAGCGACACTTTCACTTCCTGAGATTCGCCGGCGATCCACGCCGCCAACGCCTCAAGGTCGGAACGCTTCGCGCCATCGCCAAACGGGCGCTTCGTGGCTTCAGATTCGCTCACGCCCTGCAGCGTCACCATGCAGTGGACGAGCCGCGTCTCCAGGTCCATGACGCGGTCGGTGTCGACGAACCAGCGCGGCAGTTCCGCGTAGGCGCCCTTGACTACGCCGGGACCTTTGCCGAGGTCGCAGGCCTCGAGGGAGGCCTTGCGCGGTCCGCGCTTTGCGCGCCACAGCTCTTCGCCCCGCGCTTGCCACAACTCCGCCGGATTGCCGTCCTGCAGCTGCTCGCGGTACTTGGCGATCCCCTCGGCCGCGCTTTGCGCAAAGCCTTGAAACGGCAGCATTGCGCTGGCGAGGCCAAGCAGCAGCCATGCCCTAAGCTTGGTTCCCATCCTTTGCCTCCTTGATTGCAGCGCTCGATGCGCCGTCTGAACTGCAGTTCTACTCAGTTGATCGCGGCTTCGTCGGTCCGCGTATCGCCCTTGTTGTCGACCCAACTCACTTGGATGCGCTCGCCCTTCTGCCCACCCTTGAAGCTGAATTCGAGGAAAGGATTCTTCGATACCGCCGTGCCCCATTGCGCCGACAGCACGGTCTTGCCCTGCCAGCTCGCCTTGACCTGTTGGATGAAATGCGGCGGAATGATGTTGCCCGCGCTGTCCTTGCGCTGGCCGCTCTCCATTTCGTGGCTCATCAAAATCTTGACGTTGACGCTGCCGTCTTTGGCGACGGCCCGAATGCGCATCGGATCTGCCATGTCCTGTCTCCTTTTTCCGTTGATCTGTCGCTTGGACGCTCAGCCGCCGCAGCCGCCGAGGGTGACTTTGATTTCCTTCTTCGTCACGTAGAACTTGCCTTGTGCCTTGGCGATCACGTAGACGTCGGAAGTCTCGGCCATCTTCACGCGGGTATTGACGCTGGGTTCGGTGCCGGCCGGAATGTCGAACACCGCCGCGAGCGGGAACGGGTTCTTGGTGACGAGGATGGCGATGGATTCGGTGCCGGCGATCTTGCTTTCGGCGGCGACCGGCACCACGGCACCGTTCTCGGCGATCTCGGGCGCGCGCATGACGATGTCGCCCGACTCGGCCGCATTGCCCGCGCCCAGCGCATCGAGCGCTTCCTTCAGCGTCTTGGCGTCGAACGCCGTCTTGTTCCACTCCGCGGCGGCCGCTTCGCCCGGCCGCAGCATGCCTGCCGCGGCGAGTAGCGCGAACAGCCCCGTCCCCCCGCCGAGCTTGAGTAGGGTCCTACGATCTCGATTCATGTTTTCCTCCTGTACGTTGCGTGTCATACCTTCCTCCCTATCCATCGCTTTGCCGATCACTTCGCGCCGTCGAGCACCCATTGCACGAGCGCGCTCACTTCCTCGTCCTTCAGGCCGGAATTGGGCGGCATCGGGATCGGTCCCCAAGCCCCCGCCCCCCCGACCTTGACCTTCGCGGCAAGGCGCGCCGGCGCGCCGCCGTCACCCTTGTATCTCGCCGCCACCTCGTTGAATCCCGGCCCGACCACCTTGTTGGCGACACCGTGGCAGGCGAGGCAGCCGGATTTTTCCGCGAGCGCGTGCGCTGAGGGCGCGGCGGCTGCGGGAGCGGGCGTAGCCGCTGCGGCCGCAAGCTTCACCGTGCGCGTGCCGCGCACCGGCCCGATGATGCGGTTTTGCTCGGCGAGGTTGCCGTGCGCGTCGACGGCGTAGTCCGGAAGCTGCGACACCGCCTTCGCTTCGGCTGCGCAATTCGCCATGCAGGCGACGTTGTGCGTATCCGGCTTGCCATTGATCTTCCACATTCCGTGCGCACGCGTCATGCCGTTGCGGTTGGGCAAGCGCTTTTGCACCTCGGCGATGTTCGCATCCGAGAGCACGAAATCCTCGGGGACGATATCGCCGAGATTGAGGATGAAAGCGGTCACGGCGTAGACTTCGTCGGTGTTCAGCGTCTTCGGCGCGTTCCAGGGCATGGCGCGGTTGATGTAGTCCCACAGCGTCGAAATCTGCGCGAGCTTCATCAGCGTCGTGCGCTGCTGGTCGGGTTTGGTGAGCGAGGCCACGTGGCCGCTGGCGATGTCCTCCTGCGTCGTGCCGCCGGCAAGCGGCGTGAAGGTCGAATTCGATTCGCCGAAAGTGCCGTGGCAGCTCGCGCACTTAGCGTCCCAAATGTCTTCGCCCTGTTTCACGCTGCCCGATCCCTTGGGCAATCCGGCAAAGTCCGGACGCACGTCGATATCCCAGGCCTTGATCTCGGCCGGCGTCGCCGTGCGGCCGATGCCGGCGAACTTGCTTTGCGCATGCGCGGTCGGCGCGAAACCGAGTGCAGTCGCAAGGCAGATCGCTCCGAACGCAGCCATGCGTTTCATCTGCGCCGACTCAACCGACCTGGACATTGCTCACCTCCCCGTTCGCGGCCACCCTCCACGACTGGATCGCATTGTTGTGGTAGATGGAGCGCGTGCCGCGCACCTCGCGCAGTTGCTTCATCTTGGGCTGCACGTAGCCGGTCTCGTCGATCGCGCGGCTTTGCAGGACCGCCGGGCCGCCGTCCCAAACCCAGTCGATGGAAAAGCGGGTCGATGCCTTGGGCAAGACCGGCGACTCGAGCCGCGCCGTGCGCCAGTTGCGCCCGCCGTCGAAAGACACGTCGACGCGCTTGATGCGCCCGCGGCCGGACCAGGCGAGCCCGCTGACGTTGTAGAAGCCTTTGCCGATGAGCGTCTGTCCCCCGGACGGGGTGGTGATCACCGACTTGCATTCCTGGATCGAGGTGTACTGGCGATGCATGCCGTCGGGCATCAGGTCGACGTAGTGCAGGGTTTCCTCGCGCGCCTGCCAGGGCTGATCGCCCACCTCGATGCGCCGCAGCCACTTCACCCAGGACACGCCCTGCACGCCCGGCACCACGAGGCGCAGGGGATAACCGTTCTCCGGACGGAGCATTTCGCCGTTCATGCCCCAGGCGACGAGCACGTCGTCCAGGGCCCGTTCCAGGTCGATGGTCCGCGTCAGCCCCGAGCCGTCCGCGCCCTCGGCGAGCACGAATTTCGCCTTCTTCTTGTCGAAACCGCAGTCGTCGAGCAGGGTCGAGAGCGGCACGCCGGTGAATTCGCTGCAGGAGAGCATGCCGTGGGTGTATTGCACCGTGGGCACGGCGACGTTGCCCCATTCCATGCCGGTGTTGGCGCCGCATTCGAGGAAGTGGATGCGCGACACCGAGGGCAGGCGCATGAGGTCGTCCATGGTGTAGACGCGGGGCTCTCTTACCATGCCCATGACCATCAGCCGGTGCGCACTCGGATCGATATCCCACCAGCCTTGGTGATGCCGCTCGAAGTGCAGACCGCTGGGCGTAATCATGCCGAACAGGCCTTGCAGCGGCGTGAACGCGACCGAGGATTGGCGCACCCGGGTCAGGCCCGGGCTCTCGCGCCGCTGCAGGTTCTTCTCGTACGCCGAAGGGGAACCGTAGCCGCGTGCGCCGACCGGCTGCCCGAGACCGGTGGAATGCGCCGGGAGTTTGAGAATTGCGGGGTCACCGTCCGCGGCGCGCACCGCGCCGGTGAGCGCCGCTGCGGCCGTTCCGCCGCTCAGCGCGAGCGCCTTGCGCAGAAACGATCGCCGCCCCGCCTCGACCGAGGCGATCTGCGCGCCATCGAGGAACCCCTCCGGCGCGGGCAAAATGCGCCCCGAGTTGTCTTTGACTGACATTGCTTGATGCCCTCCAACATTTGCGCGCCGTGTACCGGCCCGCAGTTTCCTTCACGCCGCGCGTTTCTTGTTCTTCGGTCGCGGCAACAATTGCAACAATTTCCGGCGCAGCGGCTGTTTCGCTTCCATCTGTGTCGCGATGCGGTCGCACACGCTGCGGCAAATGTCGACCAGGCCGGTGTCGGCCGCCCGGTAATAGACCTGATTGCCTTCCTTACGGCGCGCGAGCACGCCGCTGCGATACATCAAGTTCAGATGGCGCGAAATATTCGTCTGCGTCGCGCCGAGTTCGGCGACGATCTGCGATACCGTCTTCTCCTGCTCGCAGACCGCGTGCATGATGCGCAGCCGCATCGGCTGCGACAGCACGCCGAAATAGGACGCGACGGCGTCGAAAACCTCGGTAAGCTGATCCATCCTTCTTATGTTTTCGTTCTAATGTCCGCGGACTGTATGCGCAGATGCGCATATTGTCAATTAGGTAATGCGGCAAGCGGCAGTCCGCGAAAGCGGTCGCAAAGACCGCGCTAATCGCAGGGATTTAGCGGCGGAATCCGCGCGCCGGGGGGATTCAGACTGCGCGGCAGATGAGTTCGGTCGGCGCGATGATGCCCGAAGTGATGTCGCCCACCATGTTAGCGACTTTCTTGCCCGCGTCCGCCCCCATGACGATGTGCAGGCCGAGCGGCGCGGGACCGCCCGCTCCGCCGCGCGCGCGCATCGCCTGGAACACCTCGAGCGCGAAATCGCGGCGCGAACGCTCCTTCAGCACCTCGAAGCCTTGCACCTCGAGTGCCCGCCGATAGCTCGCCGCGTCCTCGACGAAGCTCGACTCGGGGCCGCTCGCCCAGGGCACGGGATAGGACAGGTCGCCCGCGGTGAGGCGCATGACGTCGTAGATGCCGAATAGGCCCGAGGGCGCGAGCACGCGGCGCACTTCGGCGAACAGGCGCGCCTTGTCGCGGATGTTCATGCCGACGTGAAACAGATACGCCGCATCGAAGCTCGCCGCCTCGAACGGCAGGGATAGCGCGCTCGCTTTGCGGTAGGTGACGCGTTCGGCGAGCCCGGCGCGCAGCGCCAGCGCGTTCGCCACGGCGACGTATTCGGCCGACTGATCGATGCCGGTGACGCGGCAGCCCTGCTCGAGGGCAAAGTAGCGCGAGGCGCCGCCCAAACCCGAGCCGATATCGAGCAGGCGCATGCCGGGATGCAGGCCCAATTGCTCCGCGAAGGCGATCGTTGCCTGGCGTCCGCCGATATGGAATTCGTCGACGGGGGCGAGATCCTTGGGCGTGAGCCGGTTGAGGTCCTTGCCTGCGCTTGCCAGCGCGTCGAGGATCGCCTGCTCCAGGCTGCCGTGCGTGTAATGTTGCGCTACGGCCTGTTCGACGTTCATCGACCTCCTCCTTTCGGTTTTCCGCCCGAGCCTCGGCGCTACGCCGGCTTTCGCGCCACGGCGCCGAGGAGCGCGGACATGCCGGCGTGCCCCGTACCCTCGTCCAGCGCTTCTTCGTAGCTGAGCAACTCGATCAATTCCATCCCCGCCAGCGCTTCACGAACCAAGCCCTCGGTGTAGAGATGCTCGGGCTGCTTCGGTCCGCCGGTGCCGAACTCCAGCTGATCGAGGCGATAGCCTTGCAGTACCAATAGGCCGCCCGGCTTCAGCGCCCGCCGCATGAGCGGAAACAGTTTCGCGCGCTCGGCCGGCGTCGCGAACTGGATGAACACCGCCGCGACCAGATCGTAGCTCGCTTCCATCCAGTTCCAGGCGAACATGTCCGAGACGTTGAAATTCACCTTCGCGCCGCGCTCGCGCGCGAGTCGCTCGGCTTTCTTCACCGCCGTCGGGGAAAAATCGAAGGCATCCACCTGCAAGCCCTGCTCGGCGAGCCAAACGCTATTGCGCCCCTCGCCGTCCGCGACCGACAGCGCCCTGCCTCCAGGCGCGAACAGCGGCGCCTTAGACACGAGGTAGGCGTTCGGCTCCTGACCGAACAGATAGTCGGCGATGGAAAATCGCTCTTCCCAGCGCAAATACGATTCACGCGCGGTGCGCGGTGCCTTGGGGTCGGGTCGCTGTCCGGTCATTGGGAAAGTGCCGCGTTCACCGTCTGCAGTTCGTCTTCCGTCAGCTCGCCGGCGACCGCCGCGAGGCGCAGCCGGCTGAGCAGGAACTGGTATTTTGCCTGAGACAAGCCGAGTTCGGCGCGATAAAAATCGGCCTGGGCGTTCACCAGATCGAGCATGGTGCGCGCGCCGACCTCCTGGCCGGTTTCGGTGGCGTTCAAGCGCGACCGTGCCGAGGCGAGCGTCTGCTCGCGCGCACGTATCTGTGCGAGGCCGGTGCTCACCTCCAGCCAGGCCGCCTGCGTTTGGCGTAAGACCTCCTGCTTCAGTGTTTCCACGTCGTAGCGCGCCTTCTCCGCCAGCGCCGCGGCTTCGTCGCGCTTCGCGCTGCGCATGCCGCCGGTGAAGATCGGTATGCTGAGCTGCACGCCTATGGTTCCGGTCGAGCCCGTGATCAGGCTGGTGCCGAAGCCGTTCGGCCCGCGCATGCGTTCGTCTGCGACTTGCGCCACCAGGTCGAGCGAGGGCGACACCAGGGCGCGGTATTTCGCCACTTCGTCCTTGGCGATGTCGCGGCCCAGTTCCTGCATGGCGATCAGGGGATTGCCGCGCGCTGCACGCGCCGACCAGTCCTCCAGCGTGCCGGCAGTCAGGCGGTCGAGCGGCGCCTTCGCCGCGAGCGGCCTGATCCGTTCCGCCGACGCGCCAGACAGGTCGGACAACATGCGGCGCTTCAATTGCACTTCGTTCATTGCGAGCAGTTCCTGCGCGGCGATTTCGTCGAAGCGCGCGCGCGCCTCGTCGCGGTCGGTGACGGGCGTGGCGCCCGCCTCGAAGCGCTCGCTCGCCGCATCGAAGGCACTCGCCGCCGCCTTCTTCTGCGCCTGCAGGGTCGCGAGGGCATCGTTCGCCGCGAGAAGGGCGAAGTAGGCCTGCGCCGTGCGCAGGATCAACTCCTGGCGCGCGCCGGCGAAGCGCACGTCGGCCAACTGCGCCTGGCGCTCGAGCTGGCTCGCCGAGGCGCTCAACATGGCGTTGTAAATGGGTTGGCGCGCGAGCACGCCGACCGAGCTCGCCTGCCCGCCGTCGATCTTGGAGCGGAATTGGGCGTCGTTCGCCGCGCCGAAACCGGGCGCGGAAAACTGCGCGCCGCGGGTGTCGCGATCGCTGTAAAGATAGCCGACTGATCCCGAGACGGCGACGTTGGGCGCGAGCAGCGCGCGGCCTTGGCGCGACTTGGTGCGACCGGCGTCCCACTCCGCCCGCGCCGCGGCGAAAGCCGGATCGTGCGTCTGCGCCGCGCGCCAAGCTCCGAGCAAGTCGTCTGCCGCAGACGCGGAGCCGAGGACGGCGAGGCTGGCCGCGGCCAAGACACAGCTTGCGAATTGCGCTTTTTTCATGACTGTAGCGTCCGATCTATCCAACTGAGGATCTGTTGCGAGCCCATGGCACCGGAGATGCGCTCGATTTCCCGGCCGCCGCGAAAGGCGATCAGGGTGGGGATGCTGCGGATGCCATACTGCGCCGCGATGCTGCCGGCGCGCTCGGTATCGAGCTTGGCGAAGCGCACGCGCGGCCGCAATCGCGCGGCCTCGGCAAAAGCCGGCGCCATCGACTTGCACGGTCCGCACCAATCCGCCCAGAAATCCACCACCACCGGCAATTCGGTCCCTTCGATGTAGCGGGTGAACGCCGCCTCTTCGAGCGCAAGCGGACTCGCGGTCAGGAGCGCGGCCTTGCAGCGGCCGCAGCTCGGAGCCTGATCGAGCCGCGCTTCGAGCACGCGGTTCTTCACGCCGCACGCCGGGCAGACCAGGTTGATGCTCGCCGCATCCATGCGCCCGATCCCTTGCGCCGAGTTCAAGTGCCGGCGCGCACGCCGAGCTTGCGCAGCACGATCTCGAGCGGGCACCAGCAGGAAAAGCCGCTTTGCAGCAGGTTCAGGCCGACGAACGCCGTGAACAGCAGCCAGTATTGGCTGACGAACAGCGGGCTCGCAGGCGCGCCGAGCAGAAGCGAGATTGCGATGAAGCTGCCCGCGAATACGCGGACGATTTGCCAGGATGTCACGATATTTCCTCCGTGGGTTGGGTAAATTGATGCCGGTACGCGGCGTAGTAAAGCAGCGGGATCACGACCAGGGTGAGAATGGTCGAAACGAGGATCCCGAATATCAGCGAAATCGCCAATCCGTTGAATATGGGGTCGTCCAGGATGAACAAGGCACCGAGCATGGCGGCGAGCGCAGTGAGTGCGATCGGCTGCGCGCGGATGGCGGCGGAGCGCACAACGGCTTCCTTGAACGGCGTGCCGCTCGCGACCTGCAGCTTGATGAAGTCGACCAGCAGGATGGAGTTGCGCACGATGATGCCGGCGAGCGCGATCATGCCTATCATCGAGGTGGCGGTGAATTGCGCGCCGAGCAGGGCGTGGCCGGGCATCACGCCGATGATGGTGAGCGGAATCGGCGCCATGATGATGAGCGGCACGAGATAGGAGCCGAACTGCGCCACCACCAGCAGATAGATCAGCACCAGGCCGACGGCGTAGGCCGCGCCCATGTCGCGGAACGTCTCGTAGGTGATCTGCCACTCGCCGTCCCATTTGATGGCGTAGCCGCGATAGGGATCGTCTGGCTGGCCGATGAAATGCTCGCCGAGCCTGCCGCCCGGGACCGGAATCTCCCCGATGGCGCGGCGCATTTCGAACATGCCGTACAGGGGGCTGTCCTCCCCGCCCGCCATGTCGCCCGTCACGTAGATCACGGGCAGCAGGTCCTTGTGGTAGATCGGCTGTTCGACCACGGAGTCGCGCACGGAGACGAGCTCGCGCAGCGGCACGAGCTGACCGCTCGTGCTGCGCACGGTGAGCCGCAGCGCGTCGTCGAGATTGGCGCGGGAAGCGACCGGCAGCTCGAGGTGCGTGCCGGCCGGGTACTTGGTCGCATCGTGCAGGTAGGTCACGTCCTCGCCCGCGAGCCCAGCCCGCAGCGCCGCGACGATTTCCCCTTGCGCGACGCCAGCGAGCGCCGCCTTGCGCCGATCGACGAGGAGCACCTGACGCGGCGTCGCGGCGACCGTGCTCTGGTCGACGTCGACCACGCCGGGCGTGGTATCGAACACCTTGCGCACGGCGCTTGCCACGCTCCTGCGGCCGGCGTAGTCCGGTCCGTAGACCTCGGCGACGATGGGTGAGAGCACGGGCGGGCCAGGCGGCACTTCGACGAGCTTCAGCCGCGCGTGGTAGGCGGCCGCGATTTTCGCCAAATCGGGCCGCAGCCGCAGCGCGATGGCGTGGCTTTGCTCGCTCCTATGCGCCTTGTCCACCAGGTTTACCTGGATATCGCCCAGGTCGCCGCCGGAGCGCATGTAGTATTGGCGCACCAGGCCATTGAAATTGATCGGCGCGGACAAGCCCGCATAGGCCTGGTAGTCGGTGATCTCGGGCACACCGGCGAGGTAGGCACCCAGCTCGTGCAGCAGCGTCGCGGTGCGCTCCACCGGCGTGCCTGCGGGCATGTCGACCACCACCTGGAATTCGGACTTGTTGTCGAAGGGCAGCATTTTCAGCACCACCCATTTCGCCGCAGGCAGCGCCACCGAGGCGAGGATCAGCACGCCCACGCCCGCCCACAGCGCCAGCCGCCGCCTTCCCCCATGGGCGTCATCGAGGAAGGGCGTGAACACGCGGATGAAAAACGGGGCGAGCTTCGCCGCCAGGCCGCCGGCCGCGGCGTGCGCCGAGCGCTTCAGCCACAGCCGCGCAAGCCAAGGCGTGACGACGAAGGCGACGGTGAGCGAAATCATCATGCCCATGCTGGCGTTGATGGGGATCGGACTCATGTACGGCCCCATCAGGCCGCTGACGAAGGCCATGGGCAGGAGCGCCGCGATGACGGTGAAAGTGGCGAGGATGGTCGGACCGCCGACCTCGTCCACCGCGCCGGGAATGATGTCGGCGAGCGGCTTCTCCGGTTCGAGCAGCATGTGGCGATGGATGTTCTCCACCACCACGATGGCGTCATCGACCAAGATGCCGATGGAAAAGATGAGCGCGAACAGCGACACCCGGTTGAGGGTAAAACCCCAGGCCCAGGAGGCGAACAGCGTCGCCGTCAGCGTCAGCACCACCGCCGATCCGACGATCGCCGCTTCGCGCCGGCCGAGGGCGAAGAACACCAGCGCAATCACCAGCGCCGTAGCGAAGACGAGCTTCTCGATCAGCTTCAGCGCCTTGTCGTTCGCGGTCGCGCCGTAGTTGCGCGTCACGGCGAGCTCGACGTCCGCGGGGACGACCGCGTTCTTCAGCGCCTCGACGCGCTGGATCACCTGATCCGCCACGCGCACCGCGTTCTGACCCGGCTTCTTGGTCACGGCGAGCGTCACCGCCGGGTATTCGCCGCCGCCCTTGCCGGCGATGCCGTGCCAGACGTAGCGCTCGGCGGACACCGCGCCGTCCTTCACTTCGGCGACATCCTGCAGGAAAACGGGCTTGCCTTCGTGCACGCCGACCACCAGGCTCGCCACGTCCTTGGCGGATTCGAGGAAGGGCCCGGAATCGACGGTGATGGCGCGGTCGTTCTCGATGGTCTCGCCCAGCGTCGCGCCCATGTTGGCCGATTGCAGGGCCCGGCGCAGATCGCTCACGGTGACGCCGGCGGCATGCATGCGCCCTGGATCGAGGCGAATGTTGACCGCGCGTCTGGCGCCACCCAGGGTGACGACTTCGCGCGTGCCGCGGACGCGCTTGATGTCGGCTTCGATCGAATGCCCGACGCGCTCGAGATCAAACGCGCCGATGGCGGGATTCTTCGAATACAGCGTCAAGGTCACGATGGGCACGTCGTCGATGCCCTTGGGCTTCACCACCGGATGCAGCACGCCCAGATTGGCCGGCAACCAGTCGCGGTTTGATTCGATGGTGTCGTATAGCCGCACCAGCGCCTCGGTGCGCGTGATGCCGACTTCGAACTGCACCGTGACTACGGCGAGCCCGGGTCGCGCGAGCGACATCACGTGCTCGACGTTGGCGATCTGCGACAGCACCTGCTCCGCCGGCCCGGCGACCATCTGCTCGACGTCGCGCGCCGAGGCGCCGGGGAACGGAATCAACACGTTCGCCATGGTGACGTTGATCTGCGGCTCTTCTTCGCGCGGGGTCACCAATACGGCGAACACACCGAGGAGCAGCGCCACCAGCGCGAGCAGCGGCGTGATCTGCGCGCTCTGAAAGGCGCGCGCGATGCGGCCGGAAATGCCGAGTTCGCTGCGCTCGCTCATTTCGCGGCGCCCTGCTTCGCCGCCGCCACCGGATCGAGCGCGACGCGCTCATTCGCTTCCAGTCCGGCCAGGACTTCCACGCGCTCGCCCACCTGGCGGCCGAGGCGCACCTGGCGCAATTGCGCCCGCCCTTCGTTGTTCACGACGTACACGGCGTTGAGTTCGGTGCGCATGACCACGGCCTTCGCCGGGACGGTGATGCGCCCGCCCTGAGCCGCGCTTACCGGGAGATAGGCGCGGGCGAACATTCCGGGCGTCAGGCCGGCGAGCTTGGGGGCGAGCGTCGCGCGCACCTGCAGTGTATGGCTCGTCGGGTCGGCGGTCGGCAGCAGCGTCGTCGATTGCGCCGTCTGCCAGCGCAGCGCCTCGTTGGCGCCGGGAAACTCGAGCTTGGTCGGCTTGCCTGCCGCGAGCGCGGGCGCAGTGCTTTCAGGCAGCGTCACCACTACGCGCAGCGCCGCCGGATCGTAGAGGCGCATGAGGGGCTTGCCCGGCGCCGCCATGTCGCCCAGTTCGCAGCTGACTTCGGCGATCACCCCGGCGTAGGGCGCGACAATGGTATGGAAGGAAGTCTGCGTGCTCGCCATGCCGGCCTGGGCGAGCGTCGCGCGCACTTGGGCCTCGGTCGCCTTGTATTGCGCCTCGGCCTGCTCCAGGGCCGCCTGGCTGAGATACTGCTTGCCGTAGAGCCTCTGGCTGCGCGCGTATTCGCGCTTCGCTGCATCGAGCTGCGCTTCAGCCGCCGCGACCATCGCCCGGCTCGCGCTAACCTGCTGCGCCGCCACGCGTTCGTCCACGCGCGCGAGCACCTGGCCCGCCTTCACCACGTCGCCCGCCTTCACCCTGAGATCGGTGATGCGCCCGGCGACCTGCGCCGCGATCACGCTTTGGCGCACGGCTTCGAGCACGCCGTCCGCCGCATACACGTCGCTCGCCCCCGCCGCCTGCACCGGCGCGGTCTCGAGCTCGGCCGCGGCCGCCCAGACGGAATGCGCGAGCAGCGCGGCGAGCGCCAGTTTCGGTAATACCTTCATCCGTTTTCTCCCTTGCCGGTCGGGCGCGCGACGCTCGCCCCTTGCGGCAAATCAACAAAGTCCGTGACAATTGCAACCATCGGTGCTACTATATCGCTATATGGTTATATTGTCAATCACCATTTGTCTGGTATAGTATGAACCCTGTCACCAGAGAAGGATGCATGCTTATGGAGCGATTGGACGATCGCGCACTGGATGACGTCGCCGGTTATTTCCGCGCGCTGTCGGTGCCGCTGCGCTTGAAGATATTGAATGCGCTGCGCGACGGCGAGCGCAACGTGAGCGAGCTCACCGAACTGCTCGGCTGCAGCCAGGCGAACGTATCCAAACATCTATCGCTGCTCGCCCAGGGCGGGTTGATCGAGAAGGCCGCCCGCGGCACCAGTACCTATTACCGCATTGCCGATCCAAAAATCTATCGCCTGTGCGATCTCGTCTGCGGCCAGATCGGCAAGCGCTACGCCGGCCAGTCGGACCGGCACGAACTGTTCCTCGCTGCCGCCACACCGCGGCGCAAGCCTGCGGTGACGAAGGGATGAGCGAAGTGGCACCCGAAGTTCCAGCAAAGGGCTTTGGCTGGGGCAAACCGCTCGCGCTGGGCCTTGCGGCGGCGCTTTTCACCTGGTTCGGCCTGTCCGCCGCCTTGCGCTTGATGCAGAACCAGGCCCTGCCGCAGGTTTCCTTGCGTACCCTCGGCGGATCAGCCGCGGAACTGGCGACGCTCGCCGCAGGCAAGCCCACGGTGGTGAACCTATGGGCCACCTGGTGCCCGCCCTGCCGGCGCGAACTGCCGACCCTGGCGGCCGCTCAGCAGCGCGAAGCGGCGATGAACTTCGTTTTCGTCGACCAGGGCGAGGACGCGGCCACCGTAACGCGCTATTTGTCCAGCGCGAAGCTCGAACTTTCCAACGTCATGCTCGACCCCGCGAGCAAGCTCGGCCGCGAACTCGGCTCGACCGCGCTGCCGATCACGCTCTTCTATGACGCGAACGGCCGCATGGTCGACACCCACCTCGGCGCGTTGAGCGAGTCCACGCTCGAAGGAAAACTCGCCCGGGTGCGCGCCGCGTCCAAGCCGTGACAGGCGCGTCCCCGAACAAACAATCCATTTCTATCATCCATAAGTGAAGGGAGCATCCATGAAACTCAATGTCGGTGGCATCGATCGCGCGCTGCGCATCGTCGTCGGAATCGCCTTGGTCGCGCTGGCCGCGACCGGCACGGTGGGCGCCTGGGGCTGGATCGGGATCATTCCGCTCGCCACGGGCACGATCAAGTTCTGCCCGCTCTACACCCTGCTCGGCATCGACACCTGCCCGGCGCAGGCAAAGGGCAAGGCCTGAGGCGAACATGAGCAAGAATTACCGCGAGATCACCAAGCGTGTGTCCGCCTCGATGGCGAAATTGCGCGCCGATACGCCGGATACGATGAAGGGATTTTCCGCGCTCGCTCAAGCCGCGACGCGCGACGGCGCACTCGACCGCAAGACCAAGGAGCTGATCGCCCTCGCTTTGGGCGTCGCCGCGCACTGCGACGCCTGCATCGGCTTCCACATGCAGGCGCTGGTCAAGCTCGGCGCCAGTCGCGCCGAAGTGGAAGAGGCGCTGGGCATGAGCGTGTACGTGGGCGGCGGGCCGTCGCTGATGTACGCGGCCGACGCTCTGGGGGCGTTCGAAGAGCTGTCCGTTCCGGTTCAGGTTCAGTAAAGCGCGCCGGCGAGCAGCCGCCGATAGCGGCCGACGAGTTCGGGCTGGTCGGCCGCGAGAGCGAACACCTCGACCATGAGCTTGCGTGCGTTGGTGCGCAGCGCGCCGCGGTCGGCTTGCACCACCTCGAGCAGGGCGGCAAGCGCGTCTTCGTAGCGCCGCTCGGCGATCAGCCGCTCGCCCAGAGCCAGCCGGGACGGCTGGTCCGCCGGATTCGCCGCTAGCCGCGCCAGCAGTTCGTCCATGCCGGGCAGCGCCTGACTTTTCTTCCAACGTTCGAGCACCGAGTACAGACGGTCGGCGCGCTCATCGCGCTCGCGCTCGGGAATCGGCGCAAATACCGCGTCGGCCTCGGCCTGGCTGTTCTTCGCCAGCAACAGTTCGACCAAGTCAAGCCGCACTGCGCGGTTCGCCGGTTCGAGTTCCAGGCCGCTGCGCAGGTGGCGCTCGGCTTCGTCGAAATCGCCCTGGGCGATTAAGTTGCGCGCGGCGCGGCGCAACTTCTCCCCCGGTGTCGGGATCAGTTGATCGATGAAGGTGCGAACGCCGCTCTCGGGCAATGCGCCGGTGAACTCGTCGGCGAGTTCGCCGTCGACGAAGGCCTTCACGTTCGGAATGCCGCGCACGCCGAAGCGCGCGGCGAGCTGCGGATGCTCGTCCGAATTGAGCTTCGCCAACAGAAATCTTCCCTGATACTCGGCAGCAAGCTTTTCCAGGATCGGTTTCAGCGCCCGGCAAGGTGCGCACCACGGCGCCCAGAAATCGACCAGCACCGGCACCTTCTTCGACGCTTCCAGCACGTCGCGCTCGAAGGCTTCGGTCCCGGTTTCGAACGAGTAAGTAGTCATCGCGGCTCCTGTACAATTTTACCCATCTGCAGCTCAAATGGGGTTGGGCGCCCGCGGGTTCAAGTACGAACTCGAATTCCGCAGCGCCGCCAGGCATGCATCTTCCCGATTATCGCGGCGCGAGCATCGTCAACCTGATGCGCTCGATCGAATTGGCGCTCGGCGCGCGGTCTTGCGTCGGTGCCGAGCTCTACCCGGAGCTCGTCGCCCTACCGCAAGAGCGTCTCACGCGGGCGAAGAACGTGGTACTGCTCGTGATCGACGGCCTGGGCTACGACTATCTCACCACGACCGGCGCGGATAGCGCGCTCCGGCGGCACCTGGTCGCGCGCATGAGTTCGGTGTTTCCTCCCACCACGGCGACGGCGGTGACGAGCTTCCTCACCGGCCTCGCGCCGCAGCAGCACGGGCTTACCGGCTGGCATATGTGGCTGCGCGAGTTGGGCACGATCGCGGCGACGCTGCGCTTTCGCCCGCGGCATGGCGGCGAGGCCTTGTCCAAAGCACGGATCGCGCCGCGCGAGATCTATACCGCCGAGCCCATGTTCGATCGCCTGCCGACGGAAACCTATGTCGTATCGCCCGAAACCATCATCGAATCGGACTACAACGTCGCCCACTGCGGCGTCGCGCGGCGCTGCCCCTACAAGACCTGGCCCGAACTGTTCTCCAAGACCGCCGAAATCCTGCGCGCAGGTGGCGCGCGCAAGTTCGTCCACGCCTACACTTACGAGATCGACGCTGCCGCGCACACTTTCGGCGTCGCGAGCGCCGAGCTCGCGAGCATGTTCCAGCAGATCGACGCGGCCTATGCCGCCTTTCTCGCCGACATCGCGGGCACCGATACCCTGGTGCTCGCGGTCGCGGACCACGGCTTCGTCGATTCGCCGAAGTCGGCGAGCATCGAGCTTGCCGACCATCCACAACTCGTCGAGACGCTCGCACTGCCGCTGTGCGGCGAGCGCCGCGTCGCCTATTGCTATCTGCGCGCCGGAGCGCAGCGTGCCTTCGAACACTATGTCGCGACACGGCTCGCGCATTGCGCGGAGCTCGTCCCCGCGTGCGATGCGATTTCCCAAGGCTGGTTCGGACTGGGCGAGGCGAATCCGCGACTTGCCGAGCGCATCGGCGACTACCTGCTGGTGATGAAGGAGGACTACACCATCAAGGACTGGGTGCTGGGCGAGGCGCGCCACCTCACTATCGGCGTGCACGGCGGCGTGAGCGCGGCCGAGATGTACGTACCCTTGGTGCTTGCGCAGGCCTAAGTGGCAATGGCGCTCGCGCACGCATGGGAGCTGACGCCGAAAGAGGCGATCGCCCTGCAGCAACGGCTACGCCGCCGGGTGGTGACAGAGGACCGCTTCGGCACGATCCGCCGCGTGGCCGGGATCGACGTCGGCTTCGACCACGGCGGCGCGATCACCCGGGCAGCGGTCGTCGTGCTCGCCTTCCCCGCACTCGAGCCGCTGGAACAAGCCATCGCCCGACTGCCCACGCGCTTTCCCTACGTGCCGGGACTGCTGTCGTTTCGCGAAATCCCCGCCATCCTCGCCGCGCTGGCGAAGCTAAAGAAGAAGCCCGACCTGCTCCTCGTCGACGGCCACGGCATTGCCCACCCGCGCCGCTTCGGCATCGCCTGCCATCTCGGTGTCTACACCGGCTTGCCCGCGATCGGCGTGGGGAAAAGCCGGCTCATCGGCGAACACGGCAGAGTTCCCGCGACGCGCGGCCGCTGGGCGGCGCTCACCGATGCAGACGAGACCATCGGCGCCGTGCTGCGCAGCCGCGCGGGGGTGAACCCGATTTACGTCTCCTGCGGCCATCGCGTGAGCCTGGAGAGAGCCGTCAGGCTGACCATGGCCTGCGTCACCCGCTACCGCCTGCCGCAGACCACGCGCTACGCCCACAGCCTCGCCTCGCGCCAACCCCTGTCGCGGCATTGATTCGGCCTCGCTGGACGCAAGGCGACGGCCTATGCTACAAAGCCGGACCGCGCCCGCTGCGCGGCACGAAAGAAAAAAGGAGGAGGAAATCATGCGTCATTTCGTACGCGGCATACTCGCGTTCGCCGTCTGGGCTTTGGCGGGCCTGCCCGCCTGGGCGCAGAACTATCCGAGCCACCCGGTGCGCATCATCGTGCCCTTCGCGGCCGGCGGCCCCGCCGATATCTATGCGCGCTTCATCGGCCAGCGCCTGCAGGAGGCGCTGGGCCAGCCCTTCGTCATCGAGGATCGTCCCGGGGGCGGCTCGCTGCTCGGCACCGACGCCGTGGCAAAAGCGGCTCCGGACGGCTACACGCTGCTGATGATGTCGAACACCCACACCGTGAACGAATCGCTGATCTCGAACAAGCCGTTCCAGCTCATGCGCGATTTCGTTCCCGTCGCACCGGTGAACTATTCCGACCTGGTGCTGGTGGTCCACCCTTCGGTGCCGGTGAACAACCTGAAGGAACTCATCGCGCTCGCAAAGTCTAAGCCGCATGTTCTCAACTACGCCTCTTCCGGCCCCGGTACGCCTTATCACATGGCGGGCGAGCTGTTCAAGGCGATGGCCGGCCTCGACATCGTTCATGTACCGTACAAGGGCAGTTCCGGCGCGCGCACCGACGTGCTCGGCGGCCAGGTGCAGATGATGTTCGACGCCATCACCACCATGGCATCGAACGTGCATGCGGGAAAGCTGAAAGCGCTCGGCACCACCGGCAAAGTGCGCTCGCCCGTGCTGCCCGAAGTGCCGACGGTGTCCGAAGCAGGTGTCCCCGGCTACGAAGCGGTGATCTGGCTCGGGGTCATGGCCCCGGTAGCGACGCCTAAGGCCGTCGTCGAGCGCCTGAACGCGGAAATTCGCAAAATCGTGAACACGCCCGAGGTGAAGGACGCCTGGGCCAAGCAAGGTGCGGCGCCGATGAGCATGAGCACCGAGGAGTTCGGGCAGTACCTGCTCGAAGACATCGCCAAGTGGGCGAAGGTGGTGAAGATCTCCGGCGCCAAAGTGGATTGAGGCTGTGGAACAGGCGCCCGCCAGCTTCCGACTCAGGGTCAACGGCTCCGTGCACGAGGTGCACGCGGCCGCGGACACGCCGCTGCTCTATGTGCTGCGCAACGATCTCGGCCTGAAGGCGGCGCATTTCGGCTGCGGCAGCGGCGCCTGCGGCGCCTGCCGCGTGCTGCTCGACGGCCGCGCCGTCGCCTCCTGCGACACGCCGCTGTGGTCGGCAGTAGGGCATGAGATCACCACCGTCGAGGGTCTCGGCGACCCCGCGCGGCCGCATCCACTGCAGCGCGCCTTGATCGCCGAACAGGCGGGTCAGTGCGGCTATTGCCTGCCCGGCATACTCATCAGCGCGGCGGCGCTGCTCGCGGAAAATCCCAAACCGAGCGAGGCCGAGGTACGCACCGCGCTCGATCGCAATCTGTGCCGCTGTGGTGCGCATAACCGCATCGTGCGCGCGGTGCTGCGCGCCGCGGACATGACGGCGCAGGCCGAAGCATGAACCTCGCCTATCGCCTCGCCACGGGGAAGGAAGGCGAGTTGCCGCGACTACCGGGCAGCCTGCAGGTCAATCGACGCCTGGCGCAATGGCTGCGCTTTCGCAGCGACGGCAACGTCGAAGTGCGCTCGGGCAAGGTGGAGCTCGGCCAAGGCATCGCCACCGCGCTCGCCCAGATTGCGGCGGAAGAGCTGGACGTCGGCATCCAGCGCATCCGCATGCTGCCCGCGAGCACCGCGACAAGCCCGGACGAAGCCGTGACTTCGGGTAGCCTGTCGGTGCAGGAGTCGGGAACGGCGCTGCGCTATGCCTGCGCCGAGGCGCGTGCGATCTATCTCGATGCCGCCGCGGCGAAGCTCGGCGTCGCGGTCGAAGGACTAACTGTCGAAGACGGCGTAATCCTTTCTTCGTCAGGCGCGCGCACCAGCTATGCCGAGCTCGCCGACGATGCCCTGCTCGAGCGCGAAGCGACGGCGCGTGTCGCGCCGAAGAATGCTGCTGAGCATCGCATCGTGGGAAGCTCGATCGAACGGCTCGATCTCGCGCCCAAGGTGTACGGATTGCCCGTGTTCGTGCACGATCTCGAACTGCCGCACATGCTGCACGCGCGGGTGCTGCGTCCGCCCTCCCCCGGCGCAAAGCTCATCTCCCTAAACGAAGCGACCGTCCTTGCCCTCCCCGGCGTCGCTGGCCTCGTGCGCGACGGCAGCTTCGTCGGCGTGCTTGCCGAAAGGGAAGAGCTGGCCTTGAAGGCGTTGGAGGTCCTGCGCGCCGCCGCGACCTGGGAGGAAACGGATACGCTGCCGGATGCCGCAGCTCTCGGCGATTGGCTGAAAGCGCAAGCGCTGGAAACCAAGCTCATCGCCGAGCGCGCAGCCGAATCGAACGCAGGCGTCGCGCGCACCGTGCGAGCCCGCTACAGCCGGCCTTATCTCGCGCATGCCTCGCTTGCGCCTTCCTGCGCCGTCGCGCAATGGCAGGGCGAGCGCCTGCACGTCTATAGCCACAGCCAGGGCATCTACAATCTGCGCACCGATCTCGCGCTCGCGTTCAGGCTGCCGCGCGAGCAGATCGTAGTCGAACATAGGCAGGGCGCAGGCTGCTACGGCCACAACGGTGCCGACGACGTCGCGCTCGATGCCGCGCTGCTCGCGCGCGCAGCGGGAGACCGCCCGGTGAAGCTCGTCTGGTCGCGTGCGGACGAGCTCGCCTGGACGCCCTTCGGTCCGGCCATGGCCGTCGAAATTGAAGCCGATCTCGATGCGCGCGGCGAAATCCTCGCCTGGCGCCATGAGGTTTGGAGCAATGGCCATTCCAGTCGCCCGGGGCGTGCTGCCGTACCCGTGCTGCTTGCGGCAGGACAACTTGCTCAAGCCTTCGAGCGCACGCTATCGATCAATCCGCCGACGGCAGCGGGCGGCGGCGCCGAGCGCAATGCCTTGCCTCTATATGAGCTGCCAGCCTACCGCATCGCGAGCCACAGATTGCTCGGCATGCCGCTGCGCACCTCGGCGCTGCGCTCGCTCGGGGCTTACGCCAACGTGTTCGCAATTGAGTCCTTCATAGACGAACTCGCGGCTGCGCGCGGCGACGATCCGCTCGCGTTGCGGCTGCGTCTCACTGCGGATGTCCGCGCGCGCGAGGTGATAGAATGCGCGGCGCGGCGCGCGGGCTGGAGCGGATGGAAGAAGCGCGAGGGCCGCGGGCACGGCATCGGCTTCGCCCGTTACAAGGGAAGCGGCGCCTATTGCGCCGTGATCGCGGAAATCGAAGCCGGGCGCGAAATCCGGGTCGAGCGAGTCGTAGTCGCGGTCGACGTCGGCCTGGTGGTGAACCCGGACGGCGTGGCGAACCAGATCGAAGGCGGCGCGATCCAGGCGGCGAGCTGGACGCTGAAAGAGCAGGTTCGCTTCGACCGCAGGCGCGTCACCAGCGACTCCTGGGACGAGTATCCCATCCTGCGCTTTGCGGAGGTGCCTGCAGTCGAGGTAGAGCTGGTCGCGCGGTCGGACGAGCCTGCAGTAGGCGCGGGCGAAGCGGCGCAGGGACCGACTGCTGCTGCCATCGCCAACGCGGTGTTCGACGCCTTGGGCGTGCGCGTGCGCGATCTGCCGATCACGCCCGAGCGCATCCTCGCGGCGGCGGAACAAGATTCATCAAGGGAGAGAATAAATGCGGTTGAAGATTTTGAGCGGAGGCGCTGCTAAGAGCGTCGTGACCGCACTTGCCGAGGAATTCCGCGCCGACACCGGTTACGCCCTCGAATGCAGTTTTAACGCCGTGGGCGCGATGAAAGCCCAACTCCTGGGCGGCGCCGCCGCCGATCTGGTCATCCTCACCCGCGCCTTGATCGAAGAACTGGAATCGTGCGGCCACGTGATGCCGCAAAGCGGCGCCGATTTGGGCCGCGTGCGCACCGGTGTCGCCGTGCGCGCCGGCGACACCGTGCCCGACATCGCGAGCGCGGACGGTCTGCGCCGTGCGCTGCTTGCCGCAGACGGCATCTTCACGCCCGACACGCAGAAAGCCACCGCCGGCATCCATTTCGCACGGGTGCTCGAGGCGCTCGGTATCCGCAGCGAAGTCGCCGGACGCTTGCGCACCTACCCCAACGGAAACACCGCCATGAGCGAGCTGGCGCGCACAGCGGGCGGGCGCCAGATCGGCTGCACCCAGATCACGGAAATCAACAGTACGCCCGGCGTCGTGCTCGCCGGCTCGCTGCCGCGCGAATTCGAACTCGCGACCGTGTATACCGCAGGCGTCTGCACCGGCGCCGCGAGCCCCGACGCCGCACGGCGCCTGATCGCGCTGCTTGCGGGCGACCGCTCGCGCGCCTTGCGCGCGCAGGCGGGATTCGAGCTCGCCAGTTAATGCCGCGCTGACGCCGGCCCCGTCGGCCGCCGTCGAACCGCGCCCTCACTGGTTAACGCGGCGAGCGGCGGTCTTCGTCGGATTCGACGACGAAGCGCTGGACGAGGGCGTCCAGCCCCTCCGGTTCACCGATAAACTTGACCCCGGAGCGCCGGGCGAGGCTGCCGTCGGCGAGCACCACCGGCGCCGTATGACGCACTTCGAGATCGGCCACCACCGGTTTACTCCCGGCGAGGATGATCTTGCATCCCCGCAGCACCGTGCCCGGCATGAGCGTGACTTGCGAATCGTAGATCATGCCGCCCAGACCGCCGCGGCTGATGTCGACGATGCGCGCTTCGAACGAGGCGACGCCGGCACTGTCGGCGATGCAACGCAGGGATGAATCCGCCGGCACCTTGAAGCGAGGATGTTCGCGGCTCTGTGAGCGGACGAGTGCCTGGGGAATCGTAAACCGGATCGCAGGCACGCCCTCGTACACCGTCTCCACCGGGGCGCTCGCCAGAAACTCGATGCGCCCGCGTTGCTCGCTCGCCACAAACGCCACCGACGCCTGCGCGAGCAAGGCGGCGTTCGCCTGGCGTTCTTCACTGTAGGCGAGGATGAAGAAGTCTTCCGCGCGGTCGACGTGCAGCACCCGCGACAGGAAGAGCTGCCCCGGCTCGCCCAATTCTGCCGAAAGCACAGCTTTGTCGCGGGCGAGCCGTGCGAGTATGCGGATGATCTCGATGCGCGAGCGGTACAGGACTGCCCCGGCGCGCGCCGCGCGCGTGGAACGCCTAGGCGATTTCTCGGCATCGGTCACGATCTGCCCCGGGTCACCAAACGAAGGACGAACCTCTTTCCTCCTGATTCAGACCGCAAGGACGCGAGGTTTGTTTCTCGGTCTCAAACCTCGCAGCCTAGCCCAGCCGGACGGCGCCTTTGCGCTCGACGCGCGGCTGTTGTAGATTCTCGCGCAAGCTAAGGAGAAAAACATGCCCAAACCCGTCGTCCTCGTCACGCGCAAACTGCCCGACGCCGTCGAACAACGTCTGCGCCGAGATTACAGCCCGATCCTGAATCCGAACGATGCGCTTTATTCCGCCGACGAGTTCGTCGCACGCGCCGAAGGCGCAGACGCGATCCTGCCCTGCCATACCGAAAAGTTCACCGCCGCAGTGATTGCGCGCCTGCCGCGAAGCGTGCGCGTGATCGCGAATTTCTCCGTCGGCTACGATCACGTCGATACCGAGGCGGCCAAGGCGCGCGGCTTGGTCGTCACCAATACCCCGGACGTGCTTTCCGATGCCACGGCGGAGCTCACCATCATGCTGATGCTGGGCGCGGCGCGCCGCGCCGCCGAGGGCGAGCGCCTGGTGCGCACGCGCGAGTGGCGCGACTGGAGCCCGAGCTTCATGGTGGGCACGCAGATGACGGGCAAGCGCCTGGGCATCCTCGGCTTCGGCCGCGTCGGTCGCGTGGTGGCGCAGCGCGCCCGCGGCTTCGATATGGAAATTCACTACAACGATCTGCGCCAGGCGCCGCCCGAGTTGGAACAAGGCGCGATCTTCCACCGGACGCCGGCGGAGCTGATGCCCCACTGCGACTTCCTCGCGCTGCACTGCGTCGCCTCGCCGCAGACGGTGAAGCTGCTGAACGCGGATTTGATCGCGCGCCTGCCCGAGGGCGCCATCGTGGTCAATGCCAGCCGCGGCGTAGTCGTCGACGACGAAGCGCTGATCGCCGCGCTGAAGTCGGGCAAGCTGACCGCAGCAGGGCTGGACGTGTACAACAACGAACCGGACATCCATCCCGAATACCGCAGCCTGCGCAATGTATTCCTCATGCCGCATATCGGTAGCGCCACCAAGGAGACGCGCATCGCCATGGGATTCCGCGCGCTGGATAACCTCGACGCCTTCTTCGCCGGACGGGCGCCGCACGACCGCGTC
The DNA here is from genome assembly GCA_964565875.1 of uncultured Enterobacteriaceae bacterium. Lineage (GTDB taxonomy): Bacteria > Pseudomonadota > Gammaproteobacteria > Burkholderiales > SG8-39 > 2-12-FULL-64-23. Next base: position 49,345 of record CAZMGP010000022.1, on the reverse strand, counting down.
GCCTGATCAGGCGGCAAAGGCGAAGCGCCGCTCGCGGCCGAGCGCGGCGGCGGCTTTCTTCAGCCGGGCGTCTTCGACACCCAGTCTTTGAAGTCCTGGCGCAGCTTGGTCTTGAGGAATTTGCCGGTCGAGGTGCGCGGCAGCGCGTCGACGAATGCAAAATCGTCCGGGATCTGCCATTTGGCGAAATGCTTGGCAAGCAATTCGCGCAGTTCGGCCGGCGTGACTTCCTGGCCCGGCTTCTTCACCACCACGGCGAGCGGCCGCTCGTCCCATTTCGGATGCTTGACCGCGATCACCGCGGCTTCCGCTACCGCCGGATGCCCCATGATGGCGTTCTCCAAGTCGACCGAGCTGATCCATTCGCCGCCGGACTTGATCAAGTCCTTGGTGCGGTCGGCAATGCGCAGATAGCCTTCGGCATCGATGGTGGCGACGTCTCCGGTGCGCAGCCAGCCGTCGGCGGTGAACTTCTCCGGATCGGTCGGCTGTTTGTGATAACCGCCCGCGACCCAGGGTCCGCGGCATTGCAGCTCGCCCGTGGTCACGCCGTCCCAGGGCAGTACCTTGCCCGCATCGTCGACGATGCGCAGTTGCACCAGCGGCAACTGCAGGCCGGCGCGGGCGCGTATGCCGTAGAGCGTCTCGGCTGGTGCATCGACGAGATTGGGCTTGATCGAAGTCAGCGAGCCGACAGGCGAAGTTTCGGTCATGCCCCAGCCCTGGCGGATATTCAGGCCGAACCGATCGAAGGCTTCGATGAGGGAACGCGGCACGGGCGCGCCGCCCACCGTCATGCGCATGCCTTTCACCAGATCCCAGTTGCGTTTGCCCGATTGCAGCGCCAGCAGCACCATCATCCACACCGTCGGCACGCCGAGCGCCAGCGTCACGCGCTCGCGCTCCATCAGGTCGAGCAGGTCCTCGCCCGCCATGTGCGGCCCCGGGAACACTTGCTTCGCGCCCAGCATCAACGCGGAAAAGGGCATCGCCCAGGCGTTGGCGTGGAACATGGGCGTGACGATCAGGATGCTGTCGCGCGAGGAAGTCCCCACCACGTCCGGCATGGGCGTGACCAGGGAATGCAACACCATGGAGCGGTGCGAATACACCACGCCTTTCGGGCGCCCGGTGGTGCCGGACGTATAGCACATGCCCATCGCCTCGTTCTCGTCCTGCTCGGGATAGCGGTAGGCGCTCGCGTCGCCGGCGATGAAGTCCTCGTAATTCTCGTAGCCCGCGGGGAGAGGCGCGCCGCTGAAAGCGAAGACGACGACGCGCGGCGCTTCGGCGAGCAGCGGCTTCACCTTCTCCCACACCGGCAGTAGCACGTCGTCGATGAGGATCAGCTTGTCCTCCGCATCGGCGATGATGTAGGCGAGATCCTCGGGCGCGAGGCGCAGGTTCAGCGTGTGCAGCACGGCGCCCGCGGCCGGGATGCCGAAGTACGCCTCCAGGTGCGCCCAGTGGTTCCACATCAGCGTGCCCACCGCTTCGCCGCGTGCGACTCCCGCACGCACGAGGGCCTGCGCGAGTTGGCGCGCACGGCGGTAGACCTGGCCGTAACTGCAACGGTAGAGCGACTTGTCCGGCCGGCGCGATACCACCTCGCGCGTCGGATACAAGGCATTGGCGTGCTCGAGCAGCTGATTCACGCTCAAGGGGACTTGCATCATCGTGGCGCGCATGGCTTTCCTCCTCCGGCTTTCCTGCTCACTTGGACGCGAGTATTTTAGTCGCTGTACCGCACCCGATGGCTTTGACTACAGGCTTTGCGCGGCCATGAGCCTACGCACATGCACGTGGCGCGATTCCTCCACGGCTAGGCCCTCGCGAATGCGCTCGAGCACGAGCGGCTGCTCCGCTGGGAACTGGTAGCCCTCGTAGTCGCGGCGAAACAGCAATCCGCCCTCTGCGTCGACCCAAGCGTTCATCGCATGGTCGAAACAGACGCGCGATGTCACCTCGAGCGCGCCGATCATCCACTCGAGCTCTTCCAGCCTCTGGTGCGGCGAGGACAGCGGCCAGCGCCCCTGCGCGACCTCGTCGGACAGCGGCGTCCCCGGCCGCGGCACCAGCGGCCGCGAGCGGATGTAGTGGGGATCGATGGCAGAGAGCACGCGCGCCGTATTCTCTGCGTGCGCTCGCCGTCGCTCGCGCCCGCCCAGGTCCGGCATCCAATACACCGACACCTGGAAGCCGGCCGCGACGGCCTTCTGCCCGCCAGCGACCTGTTCCGCCGCGCTCACCCCCTTGGCGATCGCCGCTAGCAACTCGTCGTCGCCGGTCTCGAGCCCAATATGCAGCCGGTCCAGTCCCGCCGTGCGAATCGCGCGCAGGTCTGCGGGTTTTCTCTGCGCCAGCGTCTTCGAGCGCGCATAGCTGGTCACGCGCGACAACGAAGGCAACCTCTCGCGCAGATAGGCGAGCACCTCCACCAGCTCCGGCGGCCGCATGATCAGGCTGTTCGCGTCTTGCAGGAAGGCCGTGCGCCCACCGGCGGCGAGCCAGTTGAACACGGTGACGAAGCTCGCGTTGCCGAGGAGATCGCGGCCCTCGGCGAGCAGCGCCTGGGCAAGCTCGTGCGTGATCGCTCCGCCACATTCCAGATTGATCGACGCCGTGGTGATTTCGTCGCGCATCGCCGCGATGCGGTCGACGTCGGCCTTGATCTCCGCCACCGAGCGATAGACGAAGCGCTCGCCTTTGTACATCTCGCAGAACGTGCACTTATTCCAGGGGCAGTTCTGCGTGACCTGCAACAGCAGGGACGCGCTGCCGCCCTCGCTCGGCGGCCGGTAGGTGCCGATAGCGAAGGAAAGCGCGCGCAAGCGCGCTACCTGCTCCCGCACCGCATTCGCCCTCGCCATCGCCGCCGCGCCCTCATCCAAGTCCGTGCTTCATTCGTACCACGGCGAGAGGGTATGCGCAAGCCGAGCGCGGCTCCGTCCGGAAAATGATTCGCCGAGGCGGCGCCGACTACTCGGCGAGCGCCGCGAGCGCGGCGTACAGGCCCAAGGCGACTTGCGCCATCCTCGGGTAATCGAGCTTCTCCGGAGTATCGCCGGCGGCGTGGTAGTGGCTGTAGCGGTAGAAAGCGGTGTCGGTTGCCATCACCGCCGGGTAGCCCTCGCGCCAAAAAGACAGGTGATCGCTCAAGGAAAGCCCCGGCACAAACTCGAAGCTCGCCAGCGTTTCGAGCGGGAAATCCGATCGCGCGCGAAAGGCCGCCGCCAGTTGCCGCAGCGCGCCGCGCGACTTGAAATTCGACACCAGGGCAAGGAAGTTTCCGCGGTCGGGGTAGAAGAAGCTGAGGAAAGGAGGATAGCGCTGGCTTCCCGTTGCATCGCTGTAGCAGCCCAGCATCTCCAGGGAAACCATCAGCCGAATGTCGTCCTTGCGCGAGCGCGCGGCGCGGGCGTAGACACCGCTGCCCATTTCGCCCCAGAAGAAGAACGGCGGCTCCTCGTTGACGAAGGCAACGAGGCGCACCGTGCGCGCGGTTTCGACGGAGGCGAACAGCCGCGACAGCTCCAGCAGCACGGCGACGGCGCTCGCATTGTCGTCTGCACCGGGCGCGCCGGGCACGGTGTCGTAATGGGCGCCGACGACGAGGATTTCTTCCGGCCGCGTCTTGCCTTGGCGCACGACTTCGAGGTTTTCGCTTTCCACCCCTTGCGCCATATAGGCTTGTCTCGCCACGCTATAGCCCTGCGCGCGCCATTCGCCGCGGATGTAATCTGCAGCGGCCTTCAGCGCAGCCGGCCGCAAGACATGGCGCTCGCCGATGTCGGCGGCCAAGCGCCGAACATGACCACGCAAGCGCGCTTCCAACGTGTCGGGTCCCGCATCAGCCATGACGGCAGCGCTGAAGGAAAGAACTGCGAGTGCTGCCTGCAGGCAGGCCTTGCCCTTCATTCAATGGCGTCGACGTGCCGCTTCACGGTCATGCGCGCATGCGAAAGCGCCCGTCCAGCACCTTCAGCTTGTCGACGATGCCGGTGTACTCGAGTTCGGACATCGGCAGCATCGCCGCGCCGAAGAAACCCTGCCGCCGCATGTCCATCGTCTTGCCTGCGACGTGGTCGCGCACGCTGTCCCAGAAGGGATGATCGAAGCAGTCCCAGCGCTCGGTGAGCCGGCCTTCGTGCATGCAATAGGCGGCGCAGCTTACGAGCGGCGGTCCGTCGAAATAGCTGGTGCCGCAATTCTGCTTCACCGGCATCAGCGGCACCTGGTGCGAGCCGCGCATGCCGCCTGCGACGAAATGGCCGGTGGCGAAGGGCGCCAGCACTTCCCCGGCGGCAGGAAAGTTCATCTGCACGCGCACCAGCATCACCGGATCGTCCTTGCCCGTGTACTTGCCGGCGATGTTGTGCAGGCGCGAGGTCGACACGGCCGCCGCCTGGTCGCCGGTGGCACGCGACCAGACGGATTCGACCACATAGCGCTCGGTGTCGCGCAGCAGCGCGGCGAGATCATAGATTTCTTCCGGCGCGACGAGTTCGATGACGCGGTCGCCTTCGGTGCAATCGACGTCCATGACGACGAAGCGGAAGCCCTTGGCGAGATTGGGCGAGAGGATCAGCCCTGGGGTATTCATGGGATCGGCGAAGGCGAGGTAGAGCGGCAGGTTGAACGCGCCCGGATCGGTCTTGTCGGCGGCGAAAAAGAGGAAGGGCTCGTTCGCCCGCTCCGCGAACGCGAGTTCTGCAACCGCCGGCCCCATGCCGTGCACATTGCCGGAAAACGCGTCCTTCAGCAGATCCTGGCCGGCGCCGTACAGCCCTTCGCGCTTGGCAGTGGCGGTACCGGCGAGGAAGGCGTCCCAGGCCAGACGATGCACGTCCGCGTTCGCTGCGCCGCCGCCATGGGTCATGAGGATCGCGATGTCGTCCCCGGTATGGCTGATGGCGAAATCGCTGAGCAACTTTCCGACCTGTGCCGAGACCATGCCGCGTACGGTTTCGAGCAGCTTCTGCGACGGCGCGATATGGCCGCCGATGGAGCCGATGTCGGCCTTGATCACGCTCAAGGTGGTGTTCATAGCTAGTCTCCCGTGTCGGTGCACGCCGAGTTCCGATGTGACGTTCGCGCCCGCGCCCGCCTGGCCGCGAAGCCTTCCTATAGCAGGATGCGCCGATCGCGAGCCTGGTCCTTGACTCTTGTCACGTCCGCTCCTGCTCGAGCGCCGTCACGCCGGAGGGCAGCGCGGGTAGGTGGAATGCGAGTTACGAGCTAAACTACGGCCAATTTCGCCAATTGATGACGCATCATGAAAAAGAACACTGAAGCAGCGGCCACACCCGAGTTCGAGCCGGAATTTCTGGCGGGAGTGACAAAGATTTTCGACGACATGATCCCGTTCAATCGCGTGCTCGGATTGAAGATCACGGCGTTCAAGGCAGGCGGCGTGAAGGGGCGCATTGCCATGCGCCCCGAGCTCATCGGTCACTTCATCAGCCAGCGGCTGCATGGCGGCGTCATCAGCGCGGGATTGGACGCCATGGGCGGCGTCGCCTGCATGGCGGCGATCGGCGCGCGCCACATGGACGAATCGCCCACGCAACGCCTGCACCGCTTCGGCAAGCTCGGCACGATCGATCTGCGCATCGATTACCTGAGGCCCGCGACCGGCGATCACTTCGAGCTGCGCGCCGCCGTGCTGCGCCTGGGCTCGCGCGTCGCCACCACGCGCATGGAGTTCATGGCAGCGGACGGCACGCTGCTCGCGACCGGCTCGGCCGCCTACATCGTCTCCTGAGGAAGTTTGAACAAGGGGGCTATGCCCCCTTGTATATCCCCCACTTCAGAGGGAAGCTCTCGCTCCGTCTCGAGCGACGAGCAGCCACGTGCTCAGAGCTTCCCAACAAGACGAGGGCCTGCGCCGCGTTCAAGCACTCGCGCGCTCGATCAGCCGAAAACCGACGTCGACGATCGCCTCGCGCGCTGTGCGGCCGGCGAGCTTGTCGATCAGTGCTTCCGCCGCCAGGCGCCCGATCGCATAGCGATCGACCTGGATGGTCGTGAGGGAGGGCTTTGTGTAAGCGGCGAATTCGAGATCGCCGAAACCCATCACGGCGCAGTCGCTCGGCACCGCGAGTCCACGCACTTGCGCTTCGATGAGCGCACCTTGCGCCACGGCGTCGGAACTGCAGATTACCGCATCGAGCGGCGTGCCGCGCTCAAGCAGCTGCGCGAGTCCTTCGCGCCCCAACCTAAGCGTGCCCGGTGCCGGACCCGCGTGAATCGGCACCTCGCCGATGCCGGCCTTATTCAATGCAGAGAGCACGGCGTCCCTACGCTTCAGCGCGCGCTCGTCGTCGGCCCAGACCAGGCCGAAGCGCCGATGTCCCTTGCGCAGCAGGTATTCGGCGACCGCCGCGCCGACGCGGTCGTGCGAGAAGCCGACCAGCATGTCGATGGGCGTAGGCGTGAGGTCCCAGGTCTCCACCACCGGGATGCCCGCCTGCAACAGGCGCCGCCTGCTCGCTGCGGAATGGCTGATGCCGGTGAGGCAGACGGCATCTGGCCGCCGGCTGAGTATGGCCGTGACCAGGTCCTCTTCCCCTTGCCGATAGCCGGAAAGGCCGAGAAGGAGTTGGAAACCGGCGGCGGCAAGCCGATCGGTCAAGGCCTGGATGGTGTCGATGAAAATCGAATTCGTCACCTGCGGCACGATCGCTGCCACGAGATGCGTGCGGCGCGAGCGCAGGCTTCCCGCCGCCAGGTTCGGCACGTAGCCCATGGCTGCAACCACGGCGCGTATCTGTTCCAGGGTGCGCGCGTTCACCAGATCCGGTCGTGTCAAGGCACGCGACACGGTGATCGGCGACACCCCGGCTACCTTGGCGACGTCCGCGAGGGTGACACTAGCCGAGCCGCCGCTCCTTGCGGCCGACCGTTTGCTCCCAGGCTTTGCTTTGCGCTTCGCCATCGCAGTCGACTATCCCTTCCGAATCAAATTGATAACGATTGCAAACGTTCAACTTCGATCAGACATCAGTGAAATTGTAACAGATTGATCTATATCAATAACGAGTCGATTTCCGAGATTGCAGAGCCGTCGCGGCAGCAATATGATAACGTTATCATTATGGCTTGCGAAGTACCCCGTGCGCTAAGCGCCCCTGCAAATCCAGCATACGACCGGAGGAGTTCATGAACGCATCGAATTTTCGACATCGGCGCAACGTTCTCAAGGCGCTGGGCGCCGGAGCACTGCTTGCGCTCGGCCCGAGCAGCCGTGCGGCGGAAGCCTATCCCAGCCGCCCGATCACTTTCATCTGCCCCTGGCCCGCGGGTGGGACTGCGGACGTCACCATGCGCGCGCTGTGCACCGCGGCGGCGCGTGCGCTCGGCGGCACCATCGTGCTGGAGAACCGCACCGGCGCCGCCGGCATGATCGGCGCCAAGGCGCTCGCGAGCGCCAAGCCCGACGGATACACCGTGGGACAGATCCCGCTTTCGGTGACGCGCTTCTCGCAATTGGGCATGGTCGCCCTCGATCCGCTGAAGGACTACAGCTACATCGCGCGCACCTCGGCGCAAACCTTCGGCGTCGCGGTCCGCAGCGATGCGCCGTGGAAGACGATGCAGCAGTTCGTCGCGCACGCCAAGGCGAATCCGGGCAAGGTGACCTATTCGCACTCCGGCATCGGCGGCCAGACGCACGTGGGCATGGAGGAATTTGCCATGGCCGCGGGCGTCGTCTTCAACAACATTCCCTATAAGGGCGGCGCCGAGGCGCTGACTGCGCTCATGGGCGGGCATGTCGACGCGATTGCGGACTCGAGTTCCTGGGCGCCGCATGTCGAGCAGGGCAAGCTGCGCCTGCTCTGCACCTGGGGCGAGCAACGCGCCGCGCGCTTCAAGGACACGCCTACACTCAAGGACCTGGGCTACAAGGTCGTGGTGGACGCGCCCAACGGCGTCGGCGCGCCGCACGGCGTCGACGCACAAATCGCGGCGAAGCTGCGCGAGGCCTTCCGCCAGGCGTGCGCGAGCGAGGAATTCCGCCAGGCCTGCGACAAGATCGACGCGCCGGTGATGTACCTCGACGGACCGGACTACGAGAAATACATCGTCGCCACCTATCGCAAGGAGACGATGCTGATCGAACGCCTGAAGCTGAAGGAGTTGCTCAAATCATGACCGTCCATATCGCACCCGGTGCGGCGCCGGCGGCGCTGCGCCTGCATGCAGCCGACAATGTGGTCGTCGCCCGCATCGACATCGCGCAGGGCACGGTGCTCGCCGACGAAGGCGTGACCTGCCTCAACCGCATTCCCGCCGGCCACAAGATCGCGGTCACGCCCTTGAAGAAGGGCGAGGCGATTCTGAAATACAACACCATCATCGGCTTCGCCGCGGCCGACATCCGCCCCGGCACGCTGCTCCACGGCCACAACATCGAGTTCCGTGAGTTCGAGCGCGACAACGCCTTCGGCGCCGACGTGCGCAAGGTGGAGATGGTGCCCGAAGCGGAGCGCGCGAGCTTCATGGGCATCGTGCGCGCGAACGGCCAAGTGGGCACGCGCAATTACCTCGGCATCATCGCCACCGTCAACTGCTCGGCCACGGTGGTGCACAAGATCGCAGCCTGGTTCACGCCCGAGCGGCTCGCGGCCTATCCCAACGTCGACGGCGTAGTCGCCTTCGCCCACGGCACCGGCTGCGGCATGGAAATGAGCGGCGAACCCATCGATCTGCTCCGGCGCACCCTCGGCGGCTACGCGCGGCATGCGAATCTCGCCGCCGCCCTGGTCGTGGGCCTGGGCTGCGAACGCAACCAGATCGGCAACCTCATGAGTTCGCAAGGCTTGAGCGAGAATGCGCGCCTGCGCACTTTCATCATGCAGGAGACCGGCGGCACGCGCAAAACCATCGAGGCGGGCATCGCCGCGGTGAAGGAGATGCTGCCCGAGGCGAACCGCATCGTGCGCAGCCGCGTCCCCGCGAGCCACATCAGCGTGGGGCTGCAGTGCGGCGGCTCGGACGGCTTCTCCTCCATCACTGCCAATCCGGCGCTCGGCGCCGCGATGGATCTGCTCGTGCGCCACGGCGGCACGGCGATCCTGTCGGAGACGCCGGAGATCTACGGCGTCGAGCACACGCTCACGCGCCGCGCGGTGTCGCGCGAGGTCGGCGAGAAGCTGGTCGAGCGCATTCGCTGGTGGAAGAAATATGCCGAAGGCCGCGACGTGCAGATCAACGGCATCGTCAGCCCCGGCAACCAGATGGGCGGACTCGCCAACATCTTCGAGAAGTCGCTGGGCTCGGCGATGAAAGGCGGCACCATGCCGCTCGTCGAAGTCTACAAGTACGCCGAGCCGGTGACGCAGAAGGGCTTCGTCTTCATGGACACGCCGGGATTCGATCCGGTGTCGGCCACCGGCCAGGTCGCGGGTGGCGCCAACATGATCTGCTTCACCACCGGCCGCGGCTCGGGCTACGGCTGCAAGCCGGTGCCTTCGCTCAAGCTCGCCACCAATACGCCCATGTTCGAAAAGCTGGAAGAGGACATGGACTTGAATTGCGGCGAAATCCTCGACGGCAAGGCCTCGATCGAGCAGATGGGCGAGAAAATCTTTCAGCTTATCCTGCGCTGCGCCTCGGGCGAGCACTCGAAATCCGAGCTCCTCGGCCTGGGCGACCACGAGTTCGTGCCCTGGCCCATCGGCATCACCGGCTGACGCGTACCCACGTCCGCACCGTCCAACGCACTTCTAGGAATGAACATGCAAGGCATCACTCGTTTCGCCCGAACCCTTCTACCCGTGCTCGCGGCCGCCGGCCTGACGGCGGCGATGCCGCTCGCCCACGCAGACCCGGCCTGGCCGTCCAAGCCCATCACCTACGTCGTTCCCTTCCCACCGGGGGGCACCACCGACATCCTGGCGCGCGCCCTGGGGCAGAAGCTTTCCTTAGTGCTGAAGACGCCGGTGGTGATCGAGAACAAGCCGGGCGCGGGCGGCAACATCGGCTCGGCATTTGTGTCGAAGGCTGCGCCCGACGGCTACACCATCCTCGGCGGCACCATCAGCTCGCACGCCATCAACGCAAGCATGTACTCCCACATGCCCTACGACGCGGTGAAGTCCTTCGAACCGATCACGCTCATCGGCACCAACGCCAACGTGCTCGTCGTCGGCGCGGCGAGCCCGTTCAAATCCGTGCAAGACATCATCGCGGCGGCGAAGGCGAAGCCGGGGACGCTGTCCTTCGCCTCGGCCGGCACCGGCACCTCGCAGCATCTCTCGGGGGAACTGTTCAAGTCGCTTGCCGCGCTCGACATCATCCATGTGCCCTACAAGGGCAGCGGCCCGGCGATCCAGGACGTGATCGGCGGCCACGTGCCGATGATGTTCGACACCACCGTCGTCGCCTCGCCGCACATCCAGTCGGGCAAGGTGCGCGCGCTCGCCGTCACGTCCAGCGCGCGGGTGAAAAGCCTGCCCAACGTGCCGACCATGGCGGAGGCCGGCGTCAAGGGCTATGAAGTCGTTTCCTGGCAGGCGGTGTTCGCGCCCGCCGGCACGCCCAAGCCCGTGGTGCAGCGGCTCTACAGCGAACTCGCGCATATCATCAAGGAGCCGGACATCCACGAGCGGCTGGAAAACCTCGGCATGGAAGCGGGCGGCATCGCGCCCGATGCCCTCGCCGCTTTCCAGCAGAGCGAAATCGCGAAATGGGCGAAGATCGTCAAGGCCGCTGGCATCAAGGCCGACTGAGACTATGAGCGCAGCAATCCACGGCGCAACGCCGCGCATCCGCAGCATGCGCGTGATCCCCGTCGCCGGGCACGACAGCATGCTGCTCAACCTGAGCGGCGCACACGGCCCCTACTTCACGCGCAACCTGGTCATCCTGGAAGACAGCGCCGGGCGCACCGGCGCAGGCGAAGTCCCCGGCGGCGAACGCATCCGCCAGACCTTGGAAGATGCGCGCGAACTCGTCCTCGGAAGCTCGCTAGGCGAATACCGCAACCTGTTGCGCGACATGCAGCAGCGCTTCGGCGGGCGCGACGCCGGCGGTCGCGGACTGCAGACTTTCGACTTGCGCGTCGCCATCCACGCCCTCACCGCTGTCGAGGCGGCGATGCTCGACCTCCTCGGCCAATTCCTCGGCGTGCCGATCGCCGCGCTCCTAGGCGAGGGCCAGCAGCGTGCGAGCGTGGACGTGCTGGGTTATCTCTTCTTCGTCGGCGACCGCACGAAGACCGACCTCCCTTACCGCAGCGAGGCCGCTGCGGCGGACGACTGGCAGCGGCTGCGCAACGAAGCCGCGCTCTCGCCGCAGGCCGTGGTGCGCCTGGCGGAGGCCGCCTATGCGCGCTACGGCTTTCGCGATTTCAAGCTGAAGGGCGGCGTGCTCGCCGGCGAAGCGGAAATCGAAGCGGTTGCCGCGCTGGCCGCGCGTTTTTCGCAGGCGCGCATCACCATCGACCCGAACGGCGCCTGGCTCTTGCGCGACGCCGTGCGCTTGTGCCAGAGCGCCCGCGCCGCGCTCGCCTACGCCGAGGACCCCTGCGGCGCCGAGCCGGGCTATTCCGGCCGGGAAGTGATGGCGGAATTCAGGCGCACGACGAGCATCCCGACCGCGACCAACATGATCGCGACCGACTGGCGCGAAATGGGGCACGCCATCCGCCTCGCTGCAGTCGACATCCCGCTTGCCGATCCCCACTTCTGGACCATGGCGGGTTCGATTCGGGTGGCACAGATGTGCCGCGACTGGGGCCTCACCTGGGGCTCGCATTCGAACAACCATTTCGATATTTCGCTCGCCATGATCACCCAGGTCGCGGCGGCCGCGCCCGGCAATATCACCGCCATCGACACTCACTGGATCTGGCAGGACGGCGAGCGCCTTACCAAAGAGCCTCTCGCGATCGCAGGCGGGCGCATCGCCCTCCCCGCGCGGCCCGGACTCGGCATCGAACTCGACATGGAGCGCATCCTCGCCGCGCACCAACTGTACAAGGACAAGGCGCTCGGCGCGCGCGACGACGCCGTCGCGATGCAGTACCTGATACCCGGCTGGAAGTTCGATCCCAAACGTCCGGCGCTGGTGCGCTGAGCGCGCCCTCAAGCGAGGTGGTCGACGAGGTAGGCCACGGCGTAGGAGATCACCGCGGCGAAACAAAATATAGAAAGGCTGCGCGTCGCGCCCTTGGGCAGCCCCAAGTCGTCGAGATACCTCTTCGCGAAATAGCTCGCGACGACAAATGCAATGGTCGAAAGTATCAGGCTCAGCAAAGGTGTCTCTTTCGTAAGGGTGGAGAATTCACAACCAGAGGATCTGCTTGCGGTAGTCCAGATCGTCGCGTAGGCGCGCGGCCGGCCCCTGGTGAAACACCGCGCCGCGCTCCAGGGCGAACACGCGGTCGGCGAGCGCGAGCACCAGGTCGAGATTGTGCTCGACGATGACGATGGCCGTGTGCCGGCGCAGCCGGTCGAAGACGCGGAACAGTTCCTGCACTACGGCCGGGGCGAGCCCTTCGAACGGCTCGTCCAAGAGCAGCAGGCTGACGTTGCCCGAAAGCGCGCGCGCCACCGCCACCATCTGCTGCTCGCCGCCGGATAGGTAATCGGCGGCGACGTGCATGCGCTCCTTCAGCCGCGGGAAGTATTCGTAAATGCGCTCCTCGCTCCAGACGACGCCGGTCGCGCCGTCGGTGCGGCGCGCGAGCCGTCCCAGGGCTAGGTTTTCCGCCACCGTCATGCCGGCAAACAGGCCCCTGCCCTGCGGCACGTAGCCGATGCCCAGGCGCGCGATGTCCGGCGCGGCGAGGCCGGCGATGTCGCGGCCGGCGAATTCGATTCTGCCCGAGGCGGCGGGGACGAGCCCGGCGAGCGTCTTCAGCAACGTCGACTTGCCCGCGCCGTTGCGCCCGAGCAGTGCGACGATCTCGCCACCGCAAACGTCGAGCGTCGCATCGTTGAGGATATGGCTCTTGCCGTAAAAGGTGTTGACGCCTTCGAAGCGCAGCAGCTGCTTCGGCGCCCCGCCGCCTTCCGCGGTGCGTCCGGTAACGGGCGGAATGCCCGTCCCGGTATAGACCTCCTGCACGCGGCGGTCGGCGCGTACCGCGTCCGGCGTGCCCACCATCAGCAACTCGCCCTGGTTCATCACCGTGACTCGGTGCGACAAGCTGAGCACGCGATCGAGATCGTGCTCGACGATCAACACGGGAACGTTGGCGGCGATGGTCTTCACCAAGTTGGATACCCGCTCGCGCTCCGCAGCGGCGAGCCCGGCGAGCGGCTCGTCGAGCAGCAGCACCTGCGGCTTGGATCCGAGCGCGATGCCCATGTCCACCAGCCGCTGCCCGCCGTAGGAGAGCTCCCCGCCCTGGATTTCCTCTATGCCCTCGAGGCCGAGGAAGCGCATCAATTCTGCGGTTTCGGCATGGATTTCGGGATAGCTGTCGACGTCGCGCCAAGCGTTGAAGCGCGCGCCATGCCGCGCCTGCAGCGACAGGCGCAGGTTCTCGTAGATCGACAGGCCGCGAAACAGATTGGTGATCTGGAAGGAGCGCGCGAGCCCCTGCTGACAGATGCGGTAGGGAAGCAGTCGTTGCACTTCGAAGCCCTTCAAGCGCACCGTGCCCGCATCCGCCGCATACAAGCCCGAAATCAGATTGAACATCGTCGTCTTGCCGGCGCCGTTCGGGCCGATCAGCGCGTGCACTTCGCCGGCATTGACCGCGAGGCCCACGCCGGCAACGGCGTGAATGCCGCCGAAGGCTTTCTGTACCCCCTCGATCTCGAGCACCGCGCCCGTTCCCGCTTGCGGGCGCAGGAATTCCGGCAGAGGCAGGCCTTCGTAGATCTTGCGCCGGCTCATCGCCGCCGACTCCTCCGGCGGCGGTCGCCAGCGCCGCTTGAGTTTCATCCAGATGCCGGCCAGTCCCCCGGGCGAATAGAGCACGAAGCCGACGAAGACGATGCCGAACCAGAGCAGCCAGTTCGCGGTCCACATGGAAAACAGTTCGCGGAACAGGATGTAGAACAGCACGCCCAGCGCCGGCCCCAGAATGTGGTGCATGCCGCCGATCACCACCATGGCGAGCAGCTCGCCGGAAAACCCGATGGAAGTCGCCTCGGCCGAGACGAGATAGTGCTGAAATCCGGTCAGCGCGCCGGCAAGCCCGGTCACGACGGCGGAGAGCACGAAGGCTGCGAGCTTGTAGCGCTCCACCGCATAGCCCTGAAAGCTCGCGCGCAGCTGGTTCTCGCGAATCGCGACCAGCACGTGGCCGAAGGGCGAGCGCACGACGCGCAGCAGCCCGTAGAGCACGGCGAAGCCGACCAAGGCGACGAAGGCGTAGAACACGACCGGGTCGTCGAAGTTGATCGGGCCCAGGTGACCGCGCTGGATGCCGCCCAGGCCGTCCTCGCCGCCCGTCACCTCGGTCCAGCGGAAGGCGATGGCATAGGACAGGGCCACGAGCGCGAGCGTCAGCAGCGAAAAATAGACGCCGCGCCGGCGCAGGATGAGCACGCCGATGAGTGCCGCGAGCACGGCGACGAAGCCGATCGAAAACAGGATCGGCAGCGCAAGCTGATTCGCGAACCAATGCTTCTGCGCCAGCGCCGCTGCATAGGCGCCGATACCGAACCAGACGCTGTGGCCGAAGGAAGTGAGCCCGGTATAGCCCACCAGCAGGTTCAGGCCCATGGCGGCGATGGCGAGGATCACCACCACCGCCGCGGTGTCGAGCGTCAACCCGAGCGGACGCATGGCGAGCGGCAGCAGCACGAGCGCGAGCGCGCCGAAGGCGAGCGGCCGGTATTTCGGAGCGAGCAATGCGGGCTTCATTCGAATTTCTCGATGCGCTCGCCGAGCAAGCCGCGCGGCCGGAACATCAGCACCAGGAACATGAGCACATACATCGAGGCTTCGCCCGCGGCAGGAACGAAGTGGATGGTGATGCCGCGCACTACGCCGACCAGCATCGCTGCGAGCACCACGCCCCAGAAACTTCCCAGCCCGCCGATCACCACCACGACGAAGGCGACGATGATGATTTCCGCGCCCATCGCCGGATGCACCACGGTGATCGGCGCGAACAGCGCGCCGCCCAGCGCCGCCATGCCTACGCCCAGCATGACGATGGCGCTCATATAGGGCTGCAGGCGGATGCCGAGCGCCGCCACCATGTCGGGCCGCTGGATGCCGGCGCGCACCACGCGGCCGAACGAGGTCTTCTGCAGCAGGAACCAAATGCCCGCGAGCACCACCGCCACCACGGCGAGGAGCAGCAGCCGATAGCGCGAGAACATGAAGTCGCCGAGCATCACCTGCCCCTTCAGGCTGGGCGGCATCGAGGCGGGCAGCGGCGCCGCGCCCCAGATGATGCGCAGCAGCTGCTCCGCCACCATCGCAAGCCCGAAGGTCACGAGTAGCGACAGGATCGGGTCGGCGCTATAGAAGCGGCGCAACAGGAATCTTTCGAACAGGATGCCGAGCAGCGCCACCGCGAGCGGCGAGAGCACGGCCGCCGGCCCGAAGCCCAGGTACTTGGCGATTTCGAGCGAGATGTAGGCGCCGATGGCATAGAAGGCGCCGTGCGCTAGGTTCACCACGCCGCCGACGGAAAAGATCAGCGACAGGCCGAGCGCGATCAGGAGGTAGTAGCCTCCGAGCACCAGGCCGTTCACGACCTGTTCCAGCAAAAACAGGAACTGCATGTTCAATTCAGAGGAAGGTGGGCGGTGCAGCGAAGGACGGCATCGCCTCTGCGGCCGCGCCATGGCGCGGCCGCAGCCGGCTGACTAGGCGAATACGCAGGTGTTTTGCTCTTTCGGTGGGTTGATGATCTCCAGCGGCTGATTCGCCGCCGGCACCGCGGCGCCAAACTGCAGGAAGTCCCACTTGTCCTTCGCCTGGCCTTTGGGCTTGACCGTGAACGGATAGGCCTCCTGGATGAGCTGGTGGTCCCAGGAACGGAAGTAGCCCTTGCGCGCCTTCAGGATGTCGAATTGCGTTTCTTTTTCGAAATAGGCGATCAGTTTTTCGGTGTCGGTGGACTTCGCCGCGTTCATCGCCTGCGCCATCATCTTCAGCGACACGTACTCGATCCAGGCGTGGTTTTCCGGCGGCTTGCCGTGCTTCTTCCTAAAGGCGGCGACGAAGGCCTTGGATCCCGGCGTGTCGAGATCGTGGTGCCACACCGTGGGCCAGATGCCGGCGAGATTGCCCTCGCCCGCCGCCCAGGCATCCGCCGTGTTGAGGTTGAAACCGGCGATGGCGTAAGGCAGGCCGAATTCCGCGTACTGCTTGACGAAGTTCGTCACCTGGTTGCCGGCGAGGTTGGTGGCGACGAGATCGGGCTTCGCCTGGCGGATCTTCAATAGATACGGGCTGAAGTCGGTGACGTCGGTCGCGACCAGCTCGTCGCCGATGTGCTGACCGCCGTTCGCGGCGAAGAAGTTCTTCGCCGCCTTCGACAAGTCGTGGCCGAAGACGTAGTCCGCGGTGAGGCTGTAGATGCGCTTGCCCTTCACCAGCCCGTCGCGCAGCAGCGCCTGGCCCGCGGCGTTGACCATCACCGTCACCGGTATGTCGACGTGGAAGGTGTAGCGGTTGCAGTTCTTGCCGCGCAGGATGTCCGAGCGAGCGCCGATCTGCATGTACAGGCGTTTGGTGCGCGCCGCCACTTGCATGATGGTCTGGGCCGAGGCCGAATTGATCTCGCCCATCAGCACCGTCACGCCGTCGCGGTCGAGCATGCGCTGCGCCTTGGTCGCGGCCGTCGCTGGGTTGACCGAGTCTTCCGACATCACCTCGATCTGGCGGCCCATCACGCCGCCCGCCTGATTGATTTCGTCCTCGGCCATGCGGATCCCGAGCTGGGCGTACTCGCCTAGCGCGCCGAGAAAGCCGGTGAGCGGCGTGAGATGGCCGATCTTGATTTTGTCCGACTGGCTGCGCACGATCGCCGGGAAGCCCAAGGCCATCGCGCCCGCCACCGCGGCGCCCGCTTTCAATATGCTGCGCCGGCCGCCCGATACCGATGCTCGATGTTCTCTTTGGTCACTGCTCATGTTTTCCTCCTCCTGTCGTTCGGCCGCAACGGCCGCATCGTGGGTGAACTGCCTGCGCCTGGCGGGCTTTGCTCCACCTCCCGCTCATTTCATAATAGCGCATTGACACTCATGATATCAAATTCTGCCGTGCGCCAGCGTAGTCGCTGCAAATTCGGTCAGCACTCCCTTGCCGGCTCTCCGGTGGCGCGGCGGCCCAGGGCGTCGAGCGCCGCCACATAGCCGAAAGTCATCGCCGGACCGAGCTGCGCGCCCGCGCCGGGATATTCGCCGCCGGTGATGGAATGCATGTCGCTGCCCGCGGCGTACAAGCCGGGGATCGCCTTGCCGTCGGCGTCGCACACCCGCGCCTGCGCGTCGGTGCGCAGGCCCAGGCTCGTCCCCAGCGGCGTCGGCCAAATCTCGACTGCGTAGAAGGGCGGCTTTTCGATTGCGCCGAGACAAGGATTGGGTCGCTGCACCGGATCACCGTTGCCGCGGTCATAGGCGTTGCCGCCCTTGCAAAAATCAGCGTCCACGCCGGTGCGCGCAAACTCCGCGTGGCGCCGCACGGTTTCGGCGAGCCCGGCGGAATCGACGCCGATCGCACGGGCGAGTCCGGCTATGCTCGCCGCCTCGCGCAGGTAGCCGCGCTCGATATAGGGCGCAAGGCGCGCCGTCAGCGGGCGAATCATCCCCAGGCCGTATTTCCACAGGAAGCGCCGGTCGCAGACGAGCCAGGCAGGAATGCAGGGCGCACTTGCGTTCGCGCGGTACATGCCGCGGGTGAATTCGTGATACGAAGCGCCTTCGTTGGTGAAGCGCAATCCATTGCGGCCGACAGCGACGAGTCCCGGCTTTGCGCGATCGAGCACGATGTGCGGATAGACCGCCGTGCTTCCGTCCGCGCGCTCGGCCACCGAACTCGGGAACCACAGCGCGTTGTCTTCGCCCGGAGCGCCCAGCGTCCCTCCCGCCTCCAAGCCCATGCGCAGCGTGCCGCCGATGCAGCCTTCGTAGGCAGGCGTGTACTGGGCGACCGGCGCGCGAAAGTATTTATCGCGCAACTCGGCGCTCGCCGGAAAGCCACCGCCAGCGAGCACCACGCCGCAGCGCGCCGCAACGCGTATCTGCTTCTCGCCGCGGCGCATCAGCGTCCCCACGACTCTGCCCGATTCGACGACCAGGCGATCGGTAGTCGCCGAAAACCATAGCTCGACCTTGCGCTCGAGCAAGTGCTTGTATAGCCGCGCGACCAGGGCATTGCCGAGGACGAGCCGCGTACCGCGTGCATGGAACAGTCGGTCGGCTGCGTAGCGCGCGAGCATTTTCACGCCGAGCAGCGCCGCAGTCGGCGACTTGTAGGCGGTGAGCAGCTGCGCCGCCTCGCCGCGGGTGAGCATCATGCCGCCGAAGAGCATCAACTCCCGCAGCGGCCACGCCACCCGCGCGAATTCGCCACCCAGCAGCCGGCCGTCGAATTCCGGCGGCTCCAGCGGACGCCCGCCCATCGCGGCGCCCGGCAGGTCCTGTCGGTAGTCCGGATGCTCGCGGTACTGGCGGAAGGCGAAATCGGTATGCCTCTCCAGGTACTCGATCATCTCCCGCCCCGCGGCGATGAACGCGAGCCGCAGCGTGCGCTCGGCCTTGTCCCCCGCCAGGGCGTCGAGGTAGGTGGTGGCAAGGGCAGCGTCGCCGGTGTTTCCGCAGCGGCGCATGTCCGGATTGTCGGGTATCCACACCGTGCCCGAAGAACGCGCGCTGGTGCCGCCGAGGTAGGCCGTGCTTTCGACTAGAAGCGGCTTCGCGCCTTCGATCGCGGCAGTGAGCGCCGCGGTCAGGCCGGCCGCCCCCGAGCCGAGCACGATCAAATCGTATTCCGCGCCGAATTCGTCCACGCCTCTCCCCCGCGCCCGCTGTCTTGCGCGAGGACATTATGTCACAATATCGGTTATCTATCGATAATGTGAAATAAGGTATCGGCGATGCGCGATCGCTACGAACTCGTCGTCGTCGGCCAAGGCGCGGCCGGACTTTGTGCGGCGCTCGCTGCGGCCGAGGAGGCGCACAACCTAGGCCGCAACTGCGCCATCACCCTCATCGACAGCGCAAGCGAGGAAGCGAGCGGCGGCAACACGCGCTGGAGCCCGTCCAACATGCGCATGCGCTCGCCGCAGGCGCTCACGCCCGGATTCGAGGAGGACGTCCAGCAGGCGTCGGGCGGCCGCGCCGATAGCGCCTACTTTCGCCGCCTCGCCGCGGAGTCGCCGGCGACCGTCGCCTGGCTGCAAGCGCACGGTATCGCCTTCCACTCTCCCGGTTATTACATCAGTGCCGGCCCGGAGCGCATCCAGCCGGTGGGCGGCGGCGCGGTGATCGTGAGGGAACTCGTGCGCGCGGCGAAGGCGGCCGGGGTGGAATTCCATTACCGCATGAACGCCGAGCGCCTAATGCGCGCCGAAAACGGCAGCATCACCGGCGTCGAAGTCCGCACGGCAAAGGGCGAACTGCGCCGCATCGGCGGCGGCGCGGTGATCCTCGCCTGCGGCGGCTTCGAGGGCAATGCGGCCATGCTGCGCGAGTATTTCGGTCCCGGCGCGGAAGACATGCGCCTCGTTTCGCCGGGGACCGCCTTCAACACCGGCGCGGGCATCCGCATGGCCCTCGAATGTGGGGCGCTCGCAGCAGGCGACTGGCAGGGCATGCACGCCGAACCGGTCGATCCGCGCAGCTCCACCGCGCAGGCGCTGGCGCTGGTCTATCCCTACGGCGTGGTGGTCGACCGCAACGGCAAGCGCTTCTTCGACGAGGGTGCAGGCCTGGTGCATGAAACCTGGGAAACGTTCGCCCGCCACATCCATTTTTCCACGCCGGGGCGCATCGCCTTTGCGGTGCTGGACAGCGCGCTCTACGACATCGCCAATTACCAGAAGGCGATCAAGAGCGAGGTGCCGCCCTATCGAGGCGCCACCATACGCGAACTGGCGCTCGTCGCGGGCATTGATGCCGACGGACTGGCGCGCACGCTTGCCGAGTACAATGCCGCCGCGGCGGGAGATGCACGACGCTTCGATGCAAGCCGCGCCGACGGCCTCGCCGCGGCGCCGGGCCTCGTTCCGCCGAAATCCAATTGGGCGCGGGCACTCACGCGTCCGCCCTATCTCGCCTATCCGCTGGTGGGCGCCGTCGTCTATACCTTCGGCGGCATCGCCACCAACGACCAAGCCGAAGTGCTGGACGCGAACGGCGCTATTCCCGGCCTCTACGCCGCAGGCGAGATCACCGGGCACTTCCACGGCCTCGCCCCCAACGCCGTCGCCACCATGCGCGCCCTCGTCTACGGGCGGATCGCCGGAATCAATGCAATGCGCGCGGGTGCAAGCCCGGCAGCGCACTCATAGGGCGCGCGTCACTTCGTCGAAGAGTTCGTCCACCGCGTAGCGCCGCGGGATGAGCCCTTGTCGAAAAGCGTAGGCGACGGCGACTTCCAGGTTGCGCCGATTGGCTTCGACGCCGAACGGGTTGAGGTCGATGGCAGGCGGTGCGGGCAAGCCCGCCCTCTGCCGGCTCTGCGCGAGCAAGCGGTACGCCTCGCGCACGGCGTCCGGGCGCGATTGGGACAAGGACTCCCTCACCACCACCATGTGGTTGATCTGGATCGCGCCCTTGCGCCGGTACCAATCCTCAGCAGCCGCTGCCGCATCTGGGATGAGGGTCTGCAGACGCGGATCGTCGAGCACCGGATTGCCCACGACCAACGCGTCGAGTTCGCCCGCGAGCAGCATCGCCTTCGGCTCCTTGCCGGCGGGCGCGCGCTCGGCATAGGGCGGATCGCGATATTCGGCGACATGCGCCTCTTCGAATGTCACCCAGCGCACGCTTTCCGCAGCGACGCCGTAGTCCTCGGCGAGGATGCCGCGGATCCAGGCGGCAGTGGTGACCGAATAGGAGCGGATGCCGACGCGGCGGCCGGCGAGATCGCGCGGCGCAAGCGGACCGCGCTCGGCGTTGTACACGAGGTAGGGATGCTGAAAGCGCGCCAGGATCACGGCAGGGAGCAGCACCAGGGGTTTGCCGCACGCCTTGGCCACGAGAAAAGTCATGAGCGCGAGCTCTGCGACGTCGAACTCGAGTTCGCGCACCACGCGCTTGAACGCGCTATGCGGCACCTTCACGTCGGCAAAGTCGAACGCGACCACGCTCGACGCCAGCTCGCCTTGTTTCAGCGCGCGGGTGCACGGATAGTCTCCGAGCAGCGTGCGCAGCCGCAGGGCTCGCGCTTCGCTCACCTCGTCCCCCTAGGCTGCATGCGCGACTTCACTCGGCTTGGATATGGGCTGCGCGAATGACTTTTGCCCAGCGCTCGATCTCGCTGCGAATGAGGCGGCCGAACTCGGCCGGGCCCAGCGCCGCAGGCAGCGCCCCTTCCGCCTCGAGCTGCTTCTTCAGTTCGGGACGGGCGAGGGAGCGGCGAATCTCAGCCGCCAGCTTTTCGACGATCTCGGGCGGCGTGCGCGCCGGCACGACGATGCCGTACCACTGGCTCGCCTCGAACCCCGGCAGTCCCGCCTCGGCGATGGTCGGTACCTCGGGCAGTTGCGCGAGCCGTTTGCTGCTCGCCACGCCGAGCGCGCGCAGCTTGCCCGCCTTGATCTGCGCCAAGAGGGGCGGCAGGCCGGTCATGGTCATGGACACCTGGCCGCCGATCACGTCGGTGATCGCGGGCGATGCCCCCTTGTAAGGGACATGCAGGACGTCGGTACCGCTTTGCAGTTTGAAATACTCCATGGCGAGATGCGCGGCGCTGCCGGTTCCCCCGGTGCTGTAAGCGAGCGTCCCGGGTTTGGATTTGGCGAGCGCGATCAGTTCCACGATCGAGCGCGCCGGCAGCTGCGGATTGACGACGAGCACGTTCGGCACCATGGCCACCAGCGCCACCGGAGCGAAGTCCTTCACCGCATCGTAGGGCAGCTTGGGATACAGCGTCGGGTTCACCGCGAGCGTGCCGATGTGCCCCATGAACAGCGTATAGCCGTCGGCCGCCGCCTTCGCCGCCGCTTCCGCGCCTATGACCCCGCCGGCGCCGGGCTTGTTCTCCACCACCACCGGCACTCGCCAGGTTTCGTGCAGCGCCTGGCCGAGCGCGCGCGCGAGGATGTCCGTGCTGCCACCCGGCGTGAACGGCACGATGATGCGCAGCGGACGGCCAGGATAGGCGGGATCTGCCCGCGACGGTGCCGCAGCGGTGAATAGGCACAGCGCCAGAGCAATTCCAATTATTCGCTTCAAGTCATCCTCTCATCAGTCTTTCACCGCCTCCGACCAGGTCGGGCACTGCCGCTCTGCGTAGGACTTGTCCCACGACGCACAATTGCCGCGGTCGACGAGCTGCACCGGCAGCATGATTTCCTTGGGCACGGCTTCGCCGCGCAAGTGCCGAATCGCACACTCGGTGGCAAGGCTCGCCATGCTCATGGCATCGAAATCGGCCGTGGCGAGCATGTCGCCGCTTTTGATCGCCTCGATCGCCTGCGGGATGGCGTTGACGCCGACGACTAGCGCCCGGCGCCCTGCCGCCCGCAGCGCCTCGACGGCGCCGATCGCCATGCTGTCGTTCGCTGCGAGCACGCCGTCTATTCTGGGGTGCGCCGCGAGGAGCTGCGCCATCGCCGCGCGCGCCGGCTGCTGCAGGTAGCGGCCGCTCGCGGCAGCGATGATACGTATCCCGGGATGGCGCTGCGCCGCGTCGCGGAACGCGCGCACCCGGGCGATGCTCGTCACGGCCTGCGCCGCGCCTTCCAGGATCACCACCGATCCCTCTTCGTGCAGCCGCTCGAACAGATAGCGCCCGATGTCGAAGGCGAGCGCGTAATCGTCCGAGCCGACGAAGGCGACGCACTCGCCCGCGCCCAAGCGGTTGATGCAGGCGACGAGCGGAATGCGCGCGGCGTTGATGCGTTCGATCGCGGGGTTGACCGCGCTGGGATGCACCGGCACCAGCACGATGGCGTCGGGGCGAGCGACGAGTGCGGCGTCTATGAGCGCGCTCTGCTCGGCCGGGTCGTCAGCCTGCTGCGGCACGTAATGCACCGCCTGCGCCCCCAGGCGCGCAGCGGTGCGCTCGGCGCCGAGCCGCGCCGCGGCATAGGCCGGGTTTTCCTTGTTCTTGGTGAAGACGGCGATCTTCATGCGCCGCCTATCGCCCTAGGCTGCGCCTCAGGCGATTGCCTCGGCCGCTTCCTGCTTCGCGTGATAGCCGAGCTGCGTCGACAGCGCCACCGCGGCTTCGCGCACGAATTTCGATTTTTCCTGCAGCGCCTGCAGCGACAGCCGCCACATCGGACCGGACATGCCGATGGCGCCGGCGACGCGGCCGGTGAAGTCGCGCACCGGCACGGCGATGCAGCGCGCCTCGGCGTCGAATTCGCCGTCGTCGAACGCGAGGCCCTTGCGTTTCACTTCTTCGATTTCGCGCAGCAGAGCTTCGCGCTCGACGATGGTCTTCGGCGTGTAGCGCTGCATGTCACAGTGCTCGAGGAACTGCTCGAGCTGCGCCGGCGAGAGCGAGCCGAGCAATACCTTGCCCAGTGCCGTCGCATGCGCCGGACGCACCGCCCCGGTGCGGTCGACCATTTGGAAGATGCCCGTGCCGGCGACCTTGGCGACGACCACTACCTGGTCGCCAGAGCGGATGGCGAAGTGGGTGTATTCGCCGGTTTCGCGCGTGAGCCTCTCCAGGATCGGCGTGGCGACGTTGACGAGTTCGATTTCGTCCAGAGCCCCCGCGGCCAGCGTAAACATGCGCCGGCCGATGCGATACTTGCGCGAATCCTCTACCTGGCTGACGTAGCCGAGCGACACCATGGTCTTCACCAGGTGGAACGTGGTGCTGTTGTGCAAGCCCACGCGCTTGCTCAGTTCGGCGAGCCCGATGCCGTCGCGATTGCGCGCGACCTCTTCGACGATGGCGAACGCGCGCTCGATCGACTGTACCCCGCCGCGCTCCTTCACCGGTGCGCTCGCCCTTTGCACTGCCACCGCAGCCTTGCCGCGTGTCGTCTTCTTCATTTCGCCATCTCGCTCGTTCTAAACGCGTCCATGATGCGCTTCCTCCTCCTGCGCCGGGAACTTACCCTTAAAGGTTGAACAGCACAAGCCGCTCCTCGGTCATGTCGCGCACGGCGTAGTGCGGTCCTTCGCGGCCGATGCCGCTAGACTTGATGCCGCCGTAGGCGAGCTGATCGGTGCGCCAGGTGGACGTGCCGTTGACGATGATCCCGCCCACGCGCAGCGCGCGGATGGCGTCGAAGGCGATCTGGATCGACTTGGTGAAGATGCCGCAATGCAAGCCGTATTGGCCGGCGCTGATGCGCTCGAACAAGGGCGGCAGATCGCGGTAGCGTTGCACCGTCACCACCGGGCCGAAGATTTCTTCGCATACCACGCGCATCGCCGGCTCGACGTCGACCAGCACCGTCGGCTCGTATTGCGCGCCGTGGCGCTTGCCGCCAGTGAGGGCGCGCGCGCCCTTGGCGAGCGCCTCTTCCACCCAGGCTTCCACCCGCTTCGCCGCCGCTTCGTCGATCAAGGTGCCGATGTCGGTGGCGGGATCGAGCGGATCGCCCAGTTTGAGCGGCTTCACTTCGGCCGCCAGCCGCTCGACGAACTTGTCGTAGATGCTCTCGTGCACGTAGACGTTCTGCACCGAAATGCAGCTCTGGCCGGCGAGCCGCATGGAATTGCGCGCGCAGGCCGGGGCCGCCTCGTCGATCGCGGCGTCGGCGTGCACGATGGTCGTGCCGTTGCCGCCCAGCTCCAGCGCCACCCGGCGCAGGCCGCTCGCCGCCTTGATCTCCGCGCCGACCCGGCTCGAGCCAGTAAAGGTGACGAAATCCACGCGCGGGTCGCGCACCAAAGCCGGCCCGACCTTGTTGCCGAACAGCAGATTGACGAATCCGGGCGGCGTGCCGGCATCGACGAACAGTTCGACCAGCTTCGCCACGGTCCAAGGCGACTGCGGCGGCGCCTTGAGCACGATGGTGTTGCCCGCGGCGAGAGCGGGCGCGATCTTGTGGCAGGCGAGATTGAACGGCGCGTTGAAGGGCGTGATGCCCGCGACCACGCCGACGGGAAAGCGCAACAGGAAGGCGATCTTGCCCGCTCCCATCGCCGTGCCGTCGAGCGGCACCTGCTCGCCCTGAATGCGTATTGCCTCTTCCGCCGACAAGAGCAGCGTGTCCTGCGAGCGCACCACTTCGGCCTTGCAGTCCTTGATCGCCTTGCCGGTTTCGCGCGCCATCACTTCGGCGATCTCGCCCGCGCGCTCGAGGAGCAGCGCGGTGACCTTGCGCAGCAACGCGGCGCGCTCATAGCCGGGCGTCGCCGCCGACTTGGCGCGCGCGGCCGTGGCCGCGGCGAGCGCTTCGTCTAGATCCTCGAGCGTCGATTCCGGCACGCGCGCGACGACGTCGCCGCGGTAAGGATCGCGCACTTGGTATTCATGGCCGCCGGCGCGCCATTCGCCGCCGATGAGCATGCGCACGCGTGCCGCACTGCGCCCTGCTGCGACCACCTGGTCTTTGCTTTGCTTTGGCATACACCCTCGACTAGTCGATGCGAGCCGGCGCGGTACGCAAGGCGCCGCGCCGGCAGTGGGTCCGATTATACCTTAGGATCGGCCCGACACCGGCAATATGAAGACGCATTTATTATGGTGAAAGCGCGCGATGCGATTACAATAGCGCCTTTGCTGACTCGACGTACGGTTTCATTCGATGGACAACCACAATTACGACGTGCTCGTGATCGGCGGAGGCAATGCCGCCCTGTGCGCCGCACTGACGGCGCGCGAAGCCGGCGCGAGCGTGCTGCTGCTCGAATCCGCGCCACGCGAATGGCGCGGCGGCAACTCGCAGCACACGCGCAACCTGCGCTGCATGCACGACGCGCCGCAGGACGTGCTCACCGACGCCTACCCGGAGGAGGAGTATTGGCAGGACCTGCTCAAAGTGACCGGCGGCCTCACCAACGAGGCGCTCGCGCGCCTGGTGATACGCGAGTCATCGCGCTGCCGCGACTGGATGCGCCGCCACGGCGTGCGTTTCCAGCCTTCGCTGTCGGGCACCCTGCAGCTGTCGCGCACCAACGCCTTCTTTCTGGGCGGAGGCAAGGCGCTGGTCAATGCCTACTACCGCAGCGCCGAGCGGCTGGGAGTGGCGATCCGCTACGAGGCAGCGGTGGATCGGCTGGAGCTGCGCGACGGCCGCTTCGTCGCGGCCTACCTGGGCGAGGAGCGCATCGAGGCGAAAGCCTGCGTGGTCGCGAGCGGCGGCTTCGAATCGAACCGCGAATGGATGCGCGAAGCCTGGGGCCAGGTCAACGGAGAATGGGTCGGCGACAATTTTCTGGTGCGCGGCACGTGCTATAACCTGGGCGTGCTGCTCAAGTTCCTGATCGGCGCCGGAGCGGACGCCATCGGCGACCCGACGCAGTCGCATTGCGTCGCCATCGATGCCCGCGCGCCGGTCTACGACGGCGGCATTTGCACCCGGGTGGACAGCGTTTCGCTCGGCATCGTCGTCAACAAGCGCGCCGAGCGTTTCTACGACGAGGGCGAGGACTTCTGGCCCAAGCGTTATGCGATCTGGGGGCGGCTCGTGACCATGCAGCCCGGGCAGATCGCCTATTCGGTGATCGACTCGAAAGCGATCGGGCGCTTCATGCCTCCGGTGTTTCCGCCGATCAAAGCCGCGACCTTGCCGGAACTCGCCCGCGGTCTCGGGCTCGATCCCGACACGCTGGTGCGCACTGTCGAAACCTTCAACGCGGCTTGCCGCCCAGGGAACTTCGATCACGCCGCGCTCGACGATTGCGCTACCGCCGGACTCAGCCCGCCCAAGACCCACTGGGCACGGCCGATCGACAGCGCTCCCTTCTACGCCTACCCCTTGCGGCCGGGCGTCACCTTCACCTACCTCGGATTGAAGGTGAACGATCAGGCCGCGGTGCATTTCGGCGGTCAGCCGAGCGCCAATCTATTCGCGGCCGGCGAAATCATAGCGGGCAACGTGCTCGGCAAAGGCTACACCGCGGGCGTCGGCATGGCCATCGGCACCACGTTCGGCCGCATCGCCGGCACCCAGTCCGCTGTTGCGGCGCTGAAAGGAAAGATTCATGCTGCCGCTTGATGGATTCAACCAGAAGTTGGAGGCGGTCGCCTACGACGCAGCCAAGCTGGGCGCCGCACGCGCCGAAGTCGGACGCCAACTGCAGATCTGCAACGCCTGCCGCTACTGCGAAGGCTTCTGCGCGGTGTTTCCGGCAATGACGCGGCGCCTGGAGTTCGGCAAAGCGGACGTCGACTATCTGGCGAACCTGTGCCACAACTGCGGCGCCTGCCTGCATGCCTGCCAGTACGCGCCTCCGCACGAATTCGCCGTCAACGTGCCGCAAGCCATGGCCAAGGTCAGGCTCGAGAGCTACGCCGACTACGCCTGGCCGCCGGGACTCGGGCAGCTCTACCGGAAGAACGGCCTGGCGCTCGCGCTCGCCCTGGCGCTGAGCCTGGCGGTGTTTCTGCTGCTGCTCGTCACGCCGGGCGGCAGTGTCGGTAACGCTCCGCCGGCCGGCGATTTCTATCGCGTGTTTCCGCACAATCTGATGGTGTCGCTGTTCGCACCGGTGTTCGTGTTCGCATTGCTTGCCCTGTGGCTTGGCGTGCGCAGTTTCTGGCGCGGCGTCGTTCCGGATGCGCGCCTGCAGGATGCGCCCGGCGCTGCCGGCGCCGAAGCTGCGGGCGACGCGCTCAGCCTCAAATATTTGGACGGTGGCCATGGCGAGGGGTGCAACGAAGCCGACGACCGCTTCACGCTGGCACGACGCAAGTTCCACCATTTCACGTTCTACGGATTTCTCCTCTGCTTCGCCTCGACCGCAGTGGCGACCTTGTATCACTATCTGCTCGGCCTGGCCGCGCCCTATCCCGTCGCTAGCCTGCCGGTGCTGCTCGGCATCACAGGCGGCATCGGCTTATTGATCGGGCCGGCGGGCCTACTCTGGCTCAACCTCGGCCGCCATCCGCTGCACGGCGACGCTGCGCAAAAGCCGATGGACCGCGGCTTCATCGCGCTCTTGCTCCTCGTGAGCTTGTCGGGCTTTGTCCTGCTCATCTGGCGCGATAGCGGCTCGATGGCGCTGCTGCTGGCGCTGCATCTCGCCTTCGTCATGGCGCTGTTCCTGACGCTTCCCTACGGTAAGTTCGCCCACGGCATCTACCGCTCGGCGGCGTTGCTGAAATGGGCGATCGAAAAGCGCCAGCCGAACCGGCTCCAGCTCGGCTCGGAGTAGAAGCGCCTGGCGAACCGATCGGGAGCGCTTAGGCGTCTTCGATCGGGGTGGTGACGACGATGAAGGTAAGATCAGTAAGCCCGGTATTGAATATCGCGTGCTCCACGCCGGGCGGGATGTAGATGACGTCGTGCTTGCGCACGACCTGGCGCTTGCCGTCCATTTCCATCATGCCCTCGCCGTCGAGCACGTGATACACCTGCTCCTGCACTTTGTGCGTGTGCAGCGCCACGTAGGCCATGGGCTGATAGCAAGAAATACGGTAGTCGATCAGCTTTGAGCCGGCCGTCTCCGGGCGCACCAGCGGCTTGGACAATGCGCCGCCGAAATGCGCTGGGAATTCCTGCCAGGGTACTTCCACTACGTTGCGGATGAGCGCGGCTGACTTCGCCTTGGTTTTCATCGTAATCTCCTCCTGTCGCGCTGCGCTATGGCTAAGAACCCGTAACAAAAGTCGTTTGTTGCGGGCTAACTTAGGGGAGCACGAGGGGAGGTATCCCCTCGTTTTGTTACTCTAAGAGCGCGCTACTTGCCGGCAACGTACTTCGCGCCGAACACCGGCTCCTTGTGCGGAATCGGCGGCAGCGCCCAGGCGCCGGTGCCTGGCGGCCGGATGTTGGCATCTACGTGGACGTCGATGAGCGCCGGCTTGCCGAGCGCGATCGCATGCGCGAGTGCGCCCTTGAAGTCTTCCGATTTGGTGACGGTGAATCCCTCCACCCCCGCAGCGCGCGCCCAGGCGGCGAAATCCGGGTTGTAGGGCTTGCGCTCCGGTCCCTGATAGAAGCCGGTGCCGATTTCGCGGCCGTCGAAATAAGCGTATTGCAGATCGCGGATCGCCGCCCAGGAGAAATTGTTCCACACCACCCACACGGCGGGGATGTTGTACTCCACTGCGGTGCACAGCACGTGCGGCACCATGGTGAAGCCGCCGTCGCCGCAGATCGAGACGCAGGGGCGGTCGGGCGCGGCAAGCTTTGCCCCGAGTATGGAACTCGGCCCGAAACCCATGCCGGAGTAACCCCAGGTGTTGAGCATGGTTTGCGGACGGCGCGCGGTCCAGAACTGCATGAACCAGTTGTGATGAATGCCGGAGTCGAGCGAAATGATGGCATCATCCGGCAGCACCGCGCGGCAGTCGGCGACGACGCGCTCGGGGCGCAGAGGCGAAGCGTGGATCTCGAAGTTCGGCCGGATGTAGGCTTCCCACTCGCTGCGCCACTTGGCAATCTCCGCATGCCACTTCTTGAGGCGCCCGCCCTTTTCCAGCCTGCGCGCGGCGAGTGCGGCGAGTATCTGTTCGAGGAAGGTGCGTGCATCGGCGAGGATGCCGAGATCCGGCGCGTAATTGCGTCCGAGTTCGGAATGGTCGACATCGACGTGGATGAGTTTGGTCGACGGGAAATTCCACGAGTAGCCCGGCATCCAGGACGAAGCCGAGCGGTCGTCAAAGCGCGCGCCGATCGCCAGCACCACGTCGGCATGGCGCCCCGCCTGATTCGCCGGATAGGCGCCGTTCCTGCCGATGAAGCCGAGCGACAGGGCATCGGTCATGTCCAGGCAGCCCATGCCGTTCGGCGAACTGATCACCGGAATCTCGAGCGCATGCGCGAGTTCGGTAAGTTCCTTACCCGCTTCCGACAGCGTCACGCCGTGGCCGATGAAGATGACCGGGCGCTCGGCTTCGAGCAGCATGGCAAGTGCCTGGCGCACGTCTTCGGGCGAGGCGCCGCTGCGGCGCAGGTTCACCCCGTGCCAGGCCGACTCGAGTTCGACCTCGGCCTCTTCCTGGAACAAGTTGAACGGAATGTCGACGTTCACCGGTCCAGGCCGGCCGCTGGTCATGGTCGTCACCGCCTGGCGCAGGGCGAGCGGCAGCATTTCGACGCGCGTCGGCTGGAAACTCCTTTTCACCACCGGCCGCACGACGTTCGGATAATCGGCCTGGTTGTGGCGGTTCAATTCCTGGAACGGGCCGCGGTTGAACTGCGAGGTGGGCACGTTCGCGGTGATGGAGAGCAGCGCGGAAGAATCGGTCTGCGCCACGGCGAGCGCCATGATCAGGTTGGCCGAGCCCGGCCCGGTGGAAGTGAGCGTCGCCACCGGCTCGTGCTTGACGCGGAAGAAACCGTCCGCCATGTGCGCCGCGGTCTGTTCGTGCCGCGGCGAGACCAGTTTGATTTTGTCGCGCACTTCGTACAAGCCGTCGAGCAAGCCGATGTTGCCGTGGCCGCAGATGCCGAAGACGTAGGGGATCTTTTCTTTGACCAGGAATTCCGAGATGAGCGTGGCGCCCTTCACTTTCGGCATGTCTTTCCGACCTTTTGCAAGTTGAACCTCCCTCGCGGCACGGTAGCCCCGCGCCAGAGAGGCGAATGAGTGGCCATTTATAAATCTTCACATGGTCGGATGTCAATCCACATGGTAAAATATATTCACATTCGAAAGGCGTGCTACCCTGCCCCATCGGCCGGGAACCCAAGCGAACGCGCCGACACGAGGAGGTGGAGCCGATGTCCATGAAACTCTGGTATTCCCCGGCGTCGCCCTTCGTGCGCAAAGTGATGGTGTTCGCGCACGAAACCGGGCTTGCCGACTCGCTCACCCTAGTCACCGACGAGCTGTGGGGGGCGGACCCGAAGATCTTCGTCGACAACCCCATAGGAAAGGTGCCCGCCTTGGTCACGCCGGACGGCGTGTTCGCCGGCTCCTACCTGTGCTGCGAATATCTCGACAGCTTGCATCCGGGGCGGCGTCTGATCCCAACCGAGCCGAAGGAGCGCTGGCCGGTGCTGCAGCTGCACGCCTTCGCCGACGGCATCATGGAAGCGGCCGTGGCGAGCGTGGTGGAGCAGCTGCGCCGGCCGAAGGAATTCGTCTATCAAGGCATGGTCGAGCGGCAGCATGGAAA
The DNA here is from genome assembly GCA_964565875.1 of uncultured Enterobacteriaceae bacterium. Taxonomy (GTDB): domain Bacteria; phylum Pseudomonadota; class Gammaproteobacteria; order Burkholderiales; family SG8-39; genus 2-12-FULL-64-23. Next base: position 18,055 of record CAZMGP010000022.1, on the reverse strand, counting down.
AATCGCGCGCACCCTGGATCGCCTCGAATCCGTGGCGCTTCCCCAAAGCCCGAACCTCGCCGCCGTCACCCTCGGCTGCGCCCTGGGATATCTCGACTTCCGCCTGCCGCAGCTCGGTTGGCGCAAAGGGCGCGACGCGCTCGATCGCTGGCATGCGTCGTTCGCCGCGCGCAGTTCCATGCAGGCGACACAGCCGCATCTGTAGTCGCGCAGCCGAACTCGGCCGTCCATGGGCCAATTTTGTAACTGTGAGACAGATTTCGACTATATGAAATACGAGGGGACGGTGGCCGCTTCCCCATCCGCGTCGTGCATTTAGGAGAGATTCCATGACCGCCGAAGCGCACACCCCCATCCTCGTCGGCTGCGGCGACGTGACCGATCTCGACACCCCGATCGAACGCGGCCGCTCGCCCTACGACATCATCGCCCAGGCGGGAAGGCTCGCGCTCGCCGACGCGGGCGCGAGCGGCATGGCGGGCGCAATCGATACCATCGCCATGCTGCGCTCCTACAAGGACACCTCGCACCGCTTCGAGACCCGGCTCGGCGGCTCGACCAATCCGCCGAAGAGCGTCGCGCAGCGGCTGGGCCTGGCGGCGACGCGCTACATCTATACCTGGAACGGCGGCAACATGCCGCAGTACCTCGTCAACCAATTCGCCGAGGCCATCGCCAACGGCGACATGCGCGCCGCCATGATCGTGGGCGGCGAGGCGCTGCGCACCCAGCACGGCGTCGAGCGTGCGGGACTTCCCGTCTCCTGGCAGGAGGATCCGGGGGGCACGCCCGAGCAGATCGGCGATCCGCGCCGCGGCTGGAACGAGTTGGAGGACCGGCACAATCTGCGCGCAGCGATCACCCAGTATCCGCTGTTCGAGAATGCGATCCGCGGCCGACGCGGGCGCAGCGTGACCGAGCACTTAAAGTCCATGGGCAAACTGATGGCGCAGTTCGCGCGCGTCGCAGCCGACAACCCGCTCGCTACCCGGCGCGAAGGCTACGGCGCCGAGCGCCTGGCGACGGTGGACGCGGACAACCGCTGGATCGGCTTTCCCTATCCCCGGCTCATGGTGTCGAACGCCTTCATCGACCAGGCGGCCGCCTTCATCGTCACCTCGGTCGGCGAGGCGCAAAAGCTCGGCATCGATCCGGCGAAATGGATCTACCTGCACGGCTGCGCCGACGGGCACGATCACTGGTACACCACCGAGCGCTTCGATCTCTACTCTTCGCCGGCGATGCGCGCCGCCTCGCGCCAGGCGCTCGCCATGGCGGGCAAGAGCATCGCCGACATCGACGTGTTCGACATCTACAGCTGCTTCCCCTCCGCCGTCGAAATCGCCTGCGAAGAGCTGGGCATCGCGGAGGACGATCCGCGCGGCCTCACCACCACCGGCGGCTTGATCTATTTCGGCGGACCGGGCAACAGCTACGTGGTCCTCTCGATCTGCGAAGTGATGCGCCGGCTGCGCGCGCGGCCGGGCAAGTTCGGCCTGGTCACCGCGAACGGCAACTGGGTGACCAAGCACTCCTACGGCGTGTATTCGACCACGCCCCATCGCGGACGCTGGCAGCGCGAGAATCCGGCCGTGCTGCAGGCCGAGCTGGATGCGCTGCCGAAAGCACCATTCACCGAGCAGCCGGACGGAGCGGCGACGATCGAAACCTATACCATCATGCACGACAAGCGCGGCCCGGCGTACAGCGTGCTGCTCGGCAGGCTCGCCGCGACGGGCGAGCGCTTCATCGCCAACACGCCTACCGACGCCGCAGTGCTGAAAGACTTGCAGGAGCGCGACAGCTTGGGACGGGCCGGTGTCGTGCGCCACCAGGACGGGCTCAACATTTTCTATCCCGCCTAGGCGGGCGGCCAACCAAGGAGGAGGATCATGCGAGCATGGCATAGTATCGTCGCAGTACTGATCGTCTCGTTCACGGCGATGCGCGTCGCCGCGGCCGCCTATCCGGACAAGCCGATCCAGCTCATCGTTCCCTATCCGCCCGCCGGCATGACCGACGTGTTCGCGCGTCCCATCGGCCAGAAGCTCGCCGAGCGACTGGGGCAACCGGTTGTCATCGTCAATAAGCCGGGCGCGGGCGGCACCATCGGCGCCGCCTACACGGCGAAGGCCGCGCCCGACGGCTATACGCTAATCCTGGGCACCTTCGGCACCCATGCAGTCAACGATGCGTTGATGAAGCTCTCCTACAACTCGCTCAAGGACTTCACCCAGGTGATCCCGGTGGCCGCGGTGCCGAGCGTGCTGTCGGTGCTCGCTTCCTCGCCCATCACCAGCGTGCAGGACCTAGTGGCGCGAGCGCGGGAAAAACCCGGCGTGCTGACCCATGCAAGCACCGGCGTCGGCGCCTCGCCGCAGCTTTGCATCGAATTGTTCAAGCAGATGGCCAAGGTCGATATCACCGACGTCATGTACAACGGCGGTGGTCCGGCGCTGGTGGCGCTGCTGGGCGGCCAGGTGACGATGATCTTCGACACCATCGGCACTTCGATCCCGCACATCAAGGCGGGCCAGATCCGGCCGATCGGCATCAGCAGCGACCATCGTTCGCCGGCGCTGCCTGAGGTGCCCACCATCGCCGAGAGCGGCTACCCCGGCTTCAATCTCGTTCCCTGGTTCGCCATCTGGGCGCCGGCGGGAACTCCCGCCGACATCGTGCAAAAGCTCAATCAGGAAATCAACGCCGTCCTCAATCAGCCGGACATCAAGTCGCGCTTCTCCAGCATCGGCGCCGAAGTGATGGGCGGCTCGGTCGAGGATTTCGCCGCCTTCCACCGCACCGAATACGCGCGCTGGGGCAAGTTCATCCGCGAAACCGGCATCAAGCTGCAATAGGAAGGATAAGTGCCTACGAAGCAGGCGGAAGCGCCGGTCGCAGTGGTCACCGGCGTTTCCGGCGGCATCGGGCAAGTGCTCGCGCGCTCGCTGCTCGCAAGCGGCAACCATGTCCTCGCCGTGAGCCGCAATCTCGAACCGCTGCAGCACTTCGGCCGCTATGCCGTGCCCGGGAGGGAATTCGTCGCGCTCGCCGCCGACGTGTCGAGCACACAGGGACGAAGTGCGGTCGCGGAGGCGATCCGCACGCGCTTCGGCTATCTCACCTGCCTGGTCAACAACGCCGCCACCGGCATGAGTTCGATTCGCGCCGATTACCATGAGCGGCCGGTCCGCCCGGCCGACTTGAGCGAGGAAACGCTGCAGCGTTTCCTCATGGTGAACGCCCACGCGCCGATTGCGCTGACGCTGCTGCTGCTGCCGCTGTTCAATCAAGGCTGGGGCCGCATCGTCAACATCGGCACGAGTTTCAACGCCATGCACCGGCCGGGCTTCCTGCCCTACGGAATGTCGAAAGCCGCGTTCGAGTCGGCGTCCGCCATCCTCGCCAAGGAACTCGCGGATTCGGGTATCACGGTGAATGTCGTCAATCCGGGCGGGCCGATCGCCACGCCCATGACGACCGGCAGCCGGCCAAGCTCAAGGAAGGACCTGATATCGCCCGATATCATGGCGGCGCCGGTCGCCTGGCTCGCCTCTCGCGCGGCGGACGGATTCAGCGGCCAGCGCATCACCGCGACGCGCTGGACGGGCGACGCAAAAGGCGACGCCGTTGCGCCCATCGGCTGGCCGCAACTCGCAGCCGACTCGACTTGGCAGCCTGCGCGCGAAACGTGAGGCACATTAGCTAGTCCGGGACACGCCTGCGCCCGAGCATCCGCTCGGACACGGCCAGAAGCGCTTTTGCACGGACCGGATTCGGAACGCGATACGCTGTTTCGTCCCGTGTTCGGCCATGCCGCCCCTATGCTTCTGCATGTGCCGCCGCGATCGCCGCGTCAAGCCCGAGAATGGCGCCCCGTGATGTTGCACAGCGCTGTCACGAAACTGCAAAATCGCCGCGTTTCAATACGCGCTCGCAGTTCCGTTCATGGGAGACCCAATAATGCATAAACAGAAGTCCTGGTGGCGCGCGATCGCCCTTAGCTCATCTCTTGCCCTGGTCGCAGGCTGCAGCGGCGGCGGGGCCAGCCTCGGCAGCAACGTGCTCACCGGCACGTTCCTCGATGCTCCGGTGGAAGGCCTGGAAGTCGTGCGCAATAGCGGCGATGCGTCCCTCACCGGCAGCGGCGGCACATTCAATTATGTCGCCGGCGAGACGCTGACGTTCGAGATCGGCGATGTCGTCCTGGGGACGGCGACCGGCGGCAACGTCGTCACCCCGGCGCACCTCGCGGGCGACACGGACATCAACGCACCCTCGGCGAAGGCGGTGAAGATCCTGCGCTTCCTGCAGTCGGTACACGATGCATCCGCCGGCGACATCACCCGCGGCATCAAGATCTCGAAGAGCGTGCGCGACTCGCTCAAGGGCGCCAAGGTCGACTTCGCCAGTGCCAGCGACACCGATCTGCAGACGCTGGTGACGAAGAGCGGGAAGACGGTGCTGGTCTCGGGCGACGACGCCAAGGACCACTACTTCAACACCCTGGAATCGCACGGCATGGTGAAGTCGGCGAAGAACGTCATCTTCTTCCTCGGCGACGGCATGGGCATTCCCGTGTCGACGGCCGCGCGCATTTTCAAGTACGGCGAGGACGGCAACCTGACCATGGACGGGCTGCCCTACGCCGGTTTCGTGCGCACGTTTTCCAACAATGCGCAGACGACCGACAGTGCGCCGTCGATGTCGGCGTACATGACCGGTGTGAAGATGAATAACGACGTCGTCTCGATGAGCCAGGACACGCTGCTGGTGAGCGTGCCCAACGTCGACGCGCTCAACGCCAATCAGTGCGGCACGGCCAACGGCAAGCCGGTAGCGACCATCCTCGAGCTCGCCAAGGCGGCCGGCCAGGGGACCGGCGTGGTCACCACCACGCGCGTGACGCACGCCACCCCCGCGGCCACCTACGCGCACATCTGCAACCGCGACCTGGAAAACGACATCGCGGCACAGCTCACCCCGGGCGGTGCCGGCTTCAACGCCAAGCTCGGCGACGGCGTGGACGTGGTCCTGGGCGGCGGCACCAACAACTTCCTGCCCACCACGGCCGGCGGCAAGCGTCCCGACGGGCGCGACCTGACGGCGGAGCTGAAGGCCAAGGCTTATACCTATGTCTCGAACAAAACCGGCTTCGACGCCGTGCCCGCCTCGGCGAGCAAGCTCGTGGGGCTGTTCACCAAGAGCCACATGACCTACGAGCAGGAGCGCGATTCGACCAAGGAGCCGAGCCTGGCGGAAATGACGGGCAAGGCGATCGACATCCTCTCCAAGAACAAGCGCGGCTTCTTCCTCATGGTCGAGGGCGGACGCATCGATCACGCCCTGCACGAAACCACCGCCATCCGCGCGCTCAAGGAGACGATCGCCTTCGACGACGCCATCAAGACGGCGCTCGACAAGATGCGTGCGGTCGACCCGGAGCTGCGCAATACCCTCATCGTGGTCACCGCCGATCACGACCACACCATGGTGATGAACGGCTACGCCAAGCGCACCGGCCCCACCACCGCGACCAACCCCGGCGTGCTCGGCCTGGTGAAGAACGTGGTAACCGGCGCGAACGAGGTCGACGCCGAGGGCATGCCCTACTCCATCCTCGGCTTCGGCAACGGCGAGAATCGCACAGCCGGCGCCCGCAGCTCGGTCGCCGCCCTCACCGATGACATCACCTCCGGCACCACCTATCACCAGGAAGCCGGAGTCAGGATGAGCGCCGGCGGCGAAACCCACGGCAGCACCGATGTCTGGGTCGGCGCCGTCGGTTCAGGAGCGACGATGTTCTCTGGCTTCATGGAGAACAGCCAGATATTCGGCAAGCTACGCACCGCCGCGGGCCTGTGATTTCAACGATTGGAGCGAGAACAATGAACAAACAGATTATTGCCGCGCTGCTTGCGGGCATGGGCCTGGCGAGCGGCGCCGCGCACGCCGACGGCGAAGCCAAAAACGTCATCTTCTTCCTCGGCGACGGCATGGGCATTCCCGTGTCGACGGCCGCGCGCATTTTCAAGTACGGCGAGGACGGCAACCTGACCATGGACGGGCTGCCCTACGCCGGTTTCGTGCGCACGTTTTCCAACAATGCGCAGACGACCGACAGTGCGCCGTCGATGTCGGCGTACATGACCGGTGTGAAGATGAATAACGACGTCGTCTCGATGAGCCAGGACACGCTGCTGGTGAGCGTGCCCAACGTCGACGCGCTCAACGCCAATCAGTGCGGCACGGCCAACGGCAAGCCGGTAGCGACCATCCTCGAGCTCGCCAAGGCGGCCGGCCAGGGGACCGGCGTGGTCACCACCACGCGCGTGACGCACGCCACCCCCGCGGCCACCTACGCGCACATCTGCAACCGCGACCTGGAAAACGACATCGCGGCACAGCTCACCCCGGGCGGTGCCGGCTTCAACGCCAAGCTCGGCGACGGCGTGGACGTGGTCCTGGGCGGCGGCACCAACAACTTCCTGCCCACCACGGCCGGCGGCAAGCGTCCCGACGGGCGCGACCTGACGGCGGAGCTGAAGGCCAAGGCTTATACCTATGTCTCGAACAAAACCGGCTTCGACGCCGTGCCCGCCTCGGCGAGCAAGCTCGTGGGGCTGTTCACCAAGAGCCACATGACCTACGAGCAGGAGCGCGATTCGACCAAGGAGCCGAGCCTGGCGGAAATGACGGGCAAGGCGATCGACATCCTCTCCAAGAACAAGCGCGGCTTCTTCCTCATGGTCGAGGGCGGACGCATCGATCACGCCCTGCACGAAACCACCGCCATCCGCGCGCTCAAGGAGACGATCGCCTTCGACGACGCCATCAAGACGGCGCTCGACAAGATGCGTGCGGTCGACCCGGAGCTGCGCAATACCCTCATCGTGGTCACCGCCGATCACGACCACACCATGGTGATGAACGGCTACGCCAAGCGCACCGGCCCCACCACCGCGACCAACCCCGGCGTGCTCGGCCTGGTGAAGAACGTGGTAACCGGCGCGAACGAGGTCGACGCCGAGGGCATGCCCTACTCCATCCTCGGCTTCGGCAACGGCGAGAATCGCACAGCCGGCGCCCGCAGCTCGGTCGCCGCCCTCACCGATGACATCACCTCCGGCACCACCTATCACCAGGAAGCCGGAGTCAGGATGAGCGCCGGCGGCGAAACCCACGGCAGCGGCGACATCATGTTGCTAGCCGACGGCGCCGGTGCGGACAAGATCCGCGGCGTCATCGACAACACCAAGGTGTTCGGCTTCATGAAGCGAGCGCTCGGACTGTAGGCTCCCATTCAGTCCTCCACCTAACGGCACCCGTCACGCGGGTGCCGTTTCCATTTTCTCGACAGGCAATCAATGAAATTCATCTATGCAATGCTGCTCGCGTTTGCGGCAATGGGCGTTCAGGCGGCGGATATCGACGGCGTGGTCGCGGTGGTCTCGTACGAATCGGAGCGCCTCGGCGCGGACGGCGTATGGAAGACGAGCCGCTACAAGGAGCGCTTTTTCCGCTCGGGCGAGCATGTCTGGATCGAGCGCATCGTGCCCGCCATTGCGCCGGCGCCGGCGAGCGCCGGCGACCAGCACGGCCAAGAGCGCAAAGTTCTCGAAACCGCGGCCAAGCACATCACCAAGGCAAGCGGCGAACGCGCCGACCTCGTGTTCGTGGTCCCGCAGTCGAAGACGATCGTCGCCTTGCGCGCCGACGACATGCCCGCGGTGGGGTTCGACGGGCGATGGGAGAGCGCCTACCACATCATCAAACCGAGCTTGATCCAATCCATGCGCAAAGTCGGCGCGGCGCGCGATGGGGCCGTCTGGTACGAAAAGGAATCCGGCCAGGCGCTTTCCAAGATCCTTTGGTCGGAGCCCCTGGCGCTGCCGCTCAGAATCGAGTCCCGCAGCACGGAAGGCGCGGTGCGCAACCGGATCACCGTCGAGGTGCAGCGCTTCCCCGGCGCCGAACACATGCCCTGGTTGCGCGTACCCAAAGACTACTTGCGCAAAGACTACAGCGATCTGCTCGATTGATTCCTTGCGGGCTCCGCGGCGCCGCGGCCGAGTCACGTCCAGGCGTAGCGCTCGCGCCACTCCTGCGGCACGGCGACGGGAAAGTCGAGCAGCATCTGCGCCATGCCCTTCGCCAGCGGATCGACCCGCAGCGACGCCATGCCGCCTCCGCCCAGCGCCTCGTAGAGCAGGAAATTGAGCGCGCCTATCCCCGGCACTTCGTAGCGCTCGACCCTGCCTGCGACGAGATGCGAGAGATGGGACTTCACCGCATCTGGCGTGAGCTGCGCGCGTAATAGCGGTAGGAACTCCGGCCGGCGGGCGATGATGCCGATGTTTGCAGTGTCGCCCTTGTCGCCGCTTCTGCCCCAGGCGAGCCGCGCAAGCGGCACCATCTGCTTCGCTCCTTCGGGCTCGAAGGTTGCGGTCTGTGCGGGCGAAGCGGCGGGCGCGGCGCGCGCGACGCCCACGGGAATCGCCGGCTCGCTGCGTACGCCATCGAACACGATGCTCGGCCGCACCGCTGACTTCTCCAGCAGGAAGAAGCAAGGCTTCACCGCCGGCGTCACCTTGGGCCTGCCGCCGCCCATGCCGGTGGTGCCCGGTGACCAGGAAGTGCCCGCCGGCGCAATTTCACGGGAAAAGATTTCAAGCGCGCGCCGATCGGCATGCGCCACCGCGAGCCGCATCACCGCTTCGCGCGTATGCCCGGTGCGCGCATGCGGGCCGTAAGTCGCCTCCGCCCCCAGGACCTCGATGCGCGTGGCTGCATAATCGGCGAGACCGAGTTCGCCGAAGATCCCCCGCGTGCGGCCGAGGATCGCCTCCGCCGTGCGCTGCGCCTTCTTCGCCGCGTCGATGCCGATGATATTGAGCACGGCGGTGCAGCGGTAGCCGTCGGGGTAGGTCGCGCACACCTTGTAAGTCGGCGTAGGCGGCGCGCCGCGCGCCCCGCTCACCTTTACCCGGTCCGGTCCGATCTCCTCCATGCGCACGCCGCTGAAATCGCACACCACGTCGGGCAGAACATAGGCGGCCGGGTCGCCCATTTCGTAGAGCAGCTGCTCGGCAACGACGGCGCGGTTCACCAATCCGCCGGTGCCTGGCGCCTTGCCGACGACGAAGCTGCCGTCCGCCTGGCATTCGAGAATGGGATAGCCGATGTCCTCCCAGCGCGGCACCGACTCCCAGTCGGTGAAGAGCCCCCCCGTCGCCTGGCAACCGCATTCGATGATGTGCCCGGCGAGGCTGCCCGCAGCGAGCCTGTCGTAGTCGTCCTCGCGCCAGCCGAACTCGTGCAGCAGCGGCCCGAGGGCGATGGCGCTGTCGACGCAGCGCCCGGTGATGACGATGTCTGCGCCGGCATCGAGCGCCCGCGCGATGGGGATGGCGCCGAAATAGGCGTTCGCCGAGAGGATCTTCTGCGGCAGTGCGACGCCGGAATACATTTCGCGCACGCCGGCTGCGCGCAGCTCCGCCATGCGCGACGTAAGCTCGTCTCCTTCGACGATGGCGATTCTCAAATTGACGCCCGCCTCTTGCGCGAGCTTGCCGAGCGCCTGCGCGCAAGCGGCGGGATTCACGCCGCCCGCATTGCTCACGACTTTGATGCGCTTGTCCGCGAGCTCGCGCAGCACGCTTTTCATCGCCACATCGACGAAGTCGGTGGCGTAGCCCGCCTCGGGCGCCTTGGCGCGCGCGCTGGCGAGGATCGACATGGTGAGTTCGGCTAGATAGTCGAACACCAGATAGTCGATCTTTCCGCGGCGCACGAGCTGCGGCGCGGCGACCGAGCTGTCGCCCCAGAAGCCCGAGGCACCGCCGATGCGTACGATCTTTTCGCTCATGGCTAGTCTCCGGGGAGCTTTGCCAGCTTCTCCACCCAGGGCGCATCGCGCTTGTCGCGAAAGGCCGCCACGCCGGCCGCGCCCTCGCCGCGCAGTTGCCTGGCGAATTCCTGTGCCGCCCCGTCGAGAATCGGCGCGAACGCGATCTCGGCGCATTGTGCGATGAGCGCCTTGGTCGCCGCGTTCGCCCCCGGCGCGCAGCGGCCTACCCCCTGGAGAACGGCTAGCAGCCTTGCTTCCAGGGCGCTCGCGTCTTCTGCGACGTGGTTCGCGAGCCCGATGCGTAGCGCCTCCTGCCCGTCGATGCGTTCGCCGGAGAGCGCCAGCCGCCGCGCTTCGGCCTGGCCGATGCGCGCCACGACGAAGGGCGCGATCTGCGCCGGCACCAGGCCCAGCGTCGTTTCGCTTAAGGCGAATTTCGCGTCGCGGCGCGCGAGCACGATGTCGGCGACGCAGGCGAGCCCGAAGCCGCCGCCCATCGCCGCCCCCTCCACCACCGCGATCAGCACCTTGGGCAGACGTGTGAGCGCGAGCAGAAAATCGCCGAACTGGCGGTTGTGCGCGGCGATCGGATCGGCCTCGCCTTCAGGCGGCGCGGCGCGCAGGCGCTCCTGGAAATTGCCGACGCTGCCGCCAGCGCAGAAGGTCCCGCCCGCGCCGCGCAGCACCACCGCGCGCAGCTGCGGGTCGTCCGCAGCGAAGGCGAAGGCGAGCTTCAGCTCCTCCACCATTTCCGGACTGAGGGCGTTCTTCGTCGGCGCGTCGTCCAGGGTGAGGAAGAGGAAGGCATCTGCGCGCTCGCTACGCAATTTCGCCATGACTAATCCTTGCGCGGCAGGATGCCCATGTACTTGGAAATGATGCCGAGCATGACCTCGTCCGCGCCGCCGCCGATCGAAGTCAGGCGTGCATCGCGGTAGGCGCGCGAGACGGAGCTCTCCCACATGAAGCCCATGCCGCCCCAGAACTGCAGGCAGGCATCGGGCACCTCGCGCGCTAGGCGCCCTGCCTTCAATTTCGCCATCGAAGCGAGTTCGGTGACGTCCTGCCCTGCGACGTAGAGTTCGGTCGCGCGATGCACCAGAGCCCGCAGGCATTCGACTTCGGTCTTCAATTCGGCCAGGCGGAAATGCACGTACTGGTTGTCCAGGATCGATTTGCCGAACGCCATGCGCTCGCGCGCGTAAGCCGCGGTCTCGTCGATCAGCCGGCCGACGGAAATGCTGCGCGCGGCGGCCCATAGCCGCTCCTCCTGAAACTGCAGCATCTGGTAAGTGAAGCCCATGCCCTCCTCGCCGACGCGGTAGCGCTGCGGCACGCGCACTTCGTCGAAGAAGATCTGCGCCGTGTCGGAGGACCACATGCCGAGCTTCTTCAGTTTGCGCGCGACGCTCACGCCCTTCGTCTTCATCGGCACGCAGATGAGCGACTTGTTCTTGTGCGGCGCGCCCTGGCCGGTGTTCGCGAGCAGGCACATCCAATCGGCCTGCGTGCCGTTGGTGGTCCACATCTTGCCGCCGTTGATGACGTAGTCGTCGCCGTCCTTCCGCGCCGTGGTCTTGATCGAGGCGACGTCCGAACCGGCGCCGACTTCCGACACGCCCAGGCAGGCGACGTAGTCTCCGGCGATCGAGGGTGCGAGGAATTCGCGCCGCAGCTCGTCCGAGCCGAAGCGCGCCAGCGCCGGCGTCGCCATGTCGGTCTGCACGCCGATCGCCATGGGAATGCCGCCGCAGCGGATGTGCCCGAGCGCCTCCGCCATCGCCACCGAATAGGAGTAATCGAGCGCCTGGCCGCCGTATTCCACGGGCTTGCACACGCCGAGAAAGCCGAGCCGGCCCATCTTCTTGAACACTTCGTGTGCGGGAAAGATTTCGGCTTCTTCCCATTCATCCACATGCGGATTGATTTCCGCGTCGATAAACTTCTTCAGCTGCCGCTGCAGCTCTTCGTGCTCGTGGGTGAACACCATTTCCGTCTCCTCGCTAATCGCACCCGGTCAAGGCCGCGCCACGCCGAATTGGATGGCTCGCAGCCGCCGCGCTTCCGCTTCTTCGCAGACGTCCAGGGCGCAGGCGAGCACCCGGCGGGTGTCGCGCGGATCGATCACGCCGTCATCGAGCAGGAGCCCGCTGGTGGTGAATGCGCCCATCTGACTTTCGAAATTTTCGACGATGTCGCGCTTGAGCTTTGCGAGCGCCTCCGCATCGACGGGCTTGCCCTTGCGCGCTGCCGTTCCCTCGGCGACGATGGCCATGGTCATCGCCGCCTGCTCCGGACCCATGACCGCGGTCTTGGCGTTGGGCCAGGAAAAAACGAAGCGCGGATTGAAAGCGCGGCCGCACATGCCGTAATTGCCGGCGCCGAAGGATGCGCCGCACATGACGGTGATCTGCGGCACGCTGGCATTGGACACGGCCTGGATCATTTTCGAGCCGTGCTTGATCATGCCCGCCGCCTCGGACTTGGTGCCGACGATGTAGCCGGTCGTATTCTGCAGGTAGACGAGCGGCGTCTGCGTCTGGCAGCAGAGCTGGATGAATTGCGTCGCCTTGGTCGCTCCGTTCGGATCGAGCGGGCCATTGTTGGTGACGATGCCGATCTTGTGGCCGGCGATCGCCGCATGGCCGCACACCGTGAACTTGCCGTAGAGCGGCTTGAACTCGAGGAATTCCGATGCGTCGACGATGCGCCAGATCACTTCGCGCATGTCGACGAGCTTGCGTAGCGACATGGGCATCAAGCCGGCGATCTCATCGGCGTCTAGCTTGGGCGGCCGCTTCTCCGTGCCATTCGCCGTAACGCGTTGCCACTTGATCTGCGCGATGAGTTCGCGCGCAATGCCGATGGCAGCGGCGTCGTCTTCGGCGACGAACTCGGCAAGGCCCGAGGTACGCGCATGCATGTCGGCGCCGCCTAGATCCTCGTCGGTGGCGATTTCGCCGGTGGCGGCTTTCAGGAGCGGCGGCCCGGCGAGAAACGCCTTGGCGCGGCCGCGCACCATGATCACGTAGTCGGACAGTCCCGGTAGATAGGCGCCGCCCGCGGTGGAAGAGCCGTGCACCACGGCGATCACCGGCAAGCCGGCGGCGGACAGCCGCGCCAGGTTGTAGAACAGGCCGCCGCCTGCGATGAAGCGCTCGACGCGGTAAGTGAGCAGGTTCGCCCCGCCCGATTCGACCAGCTGCACGAAGGGTAGCTTGTTCTCGAGCGCGATTTCCTGGCAGCGCATCACCTTGCGCCCGCCGAGCGCGGAGAGCGCACCGGCGCCGATGCCGGAGTCGTTTGCCACTACCATGCAGCGCGCGCCGGCAACGACGCCTATACCGGCGAGCACCGCTGCGCCGGGGATGCTCGACTGCGGATCGGGATCGTCGGTGCAGTAGCCGGCGAGGCTGGCGAGTTCCAGGAAGGGCGCACCCGGATCGAGCAGGCGCGCGAGCCGCTCGCGCGGCAGCAGCGCGCCGCGCTTGTCGAACGCGGGTTTGGCTGCGGCCGAAGCGTCGGCCGCACGGCGCTCCAGCGCACGCAAACGCTCGACGAGTTCGAGCATGTCGGTGCGCTGCTGGAGAAACGCCTCGGCTTGGGGGTCTACGCGGGTCTTGGGCGAATTCATTCTTGTCTTGGCATACCGGTAGGAATGCCCATTATGCCCGCGTCGCTCGCCGCCTGCCTGCCATGGTCGCGTGCGTCGAGAAATTCATTGAACGAATGCCGAACCCGAGCGCTCACTAGCGATCGATTCGTGTTGGCGCGAGCGGCGGCGGCTGCGATAATGCGCTCGCCCCTCAGTCGCCACGGAAACCACATGTCACTTCCCGTCGAACCCGACGCCGGCGCGAGCGAATCGCGCCGCGTTCGGCCGCTGGAACTCTTTCTTGCGTTTTCCCAGCTCGCGCTGTCCGGATTCGGCGGCGTATTGCCTTGGGCGCACCGCACCCTGGTCGAGCGCAAGGGCTGGCTCACGCAACGCGAATTCGTCGAGACACTCGCGCTCGGGCAGCTCCTGCCTGGGCCAAACATCGGCAACATGGCGGTGATGATCGGCTATCGCTTCGCCGGCCACGCCGGCGCTGCGGCTGCATTCGCCGGCCTGGTGACCGGTCCTTTCCTGCTCATGATCTGCGCCGGATTGCTCTACAGCCGCTACGGCACGCTGCCGCTGATACAGCAAGCACTCGAGGGCATGTCGGCGGTGGCGGCGGGCTTGGTGATTGCCACCGGGCTGAAGATGCTGCGCAGCCTCAATCGCCATTGGCGGCCGCTGCTGTTCACCGCGCTCGCGCTGGCGGGCGTCGGTGCGCTGCGCTGGCCGCTGCTCGCGGTGGTGGGCGCGCTCGCCCCCTTCGCCATCGTCGCTGCTTGGGGGAAAGACGCCTGATGGACCGCGTCGATCTTTCCGGTCTGGTCCTTCACTTCGCGCTGCTGTCGCTGATGGCGATAGGGGGCGTCAGCGCCATCCTTCCCGACATGCAGCGCTACGTGGTCGAAGTCAATCATTGGATGAGCGCCAAGCAGTTCGCCGACGCCTATGCGCTGGGCCAGGCGGCGCCGGGACCGAACATGATGTTCGTGACCCTCGTCGGCTGGCAGCTCGCCGGCTGGCCCGGAGCCGTCGCCGCTACGCTCGCGATCGTCTCGCCTCCCATCCTGCTGACGCTCGTGGTCACGCGCCTGAACGCGCGCAACCCGAATGCGCCGCTCGCCCGCGCGATCCGCGCGGGACTCGGGCCGATCGCGATCGGCTTGACGCTCTCTTCGGGCTGGATTCTCGCGCGCTCGGCCGATCACGACTGGAAAGGCGCGCTGATCACGCTGCTGACCGTCGCGCTGATGCTGCGCACCAAGCTCAATCCGGTGTGGCTGATCGTTCTTGGCGCAGCGGCCGGTATGCTCGGCCTCGTCTAGTTTGTTTCAGGCTCCTGTGCCGAAGGTGGAAGGCTTCACTTCCGGCACGGTGAGCGCGCGCCGCGCGAGCCAATACTGATAGGGCGGCGGCAGCAAGGTGAATTTCGGATCGAATCCCAGCTTCTGCGCCGCGTCCGCGGCCCAGTTCGGGTTGTAGAGCATCTCGCGCGCGAGCGCGATCAGGTCCGCCTTGCCCTCGCGCAGGATGTCTTCGGCCTGTTGCGCGTGCACGATCAAGCCCACCGCCATGGTCATGATCCCCGCTTCGGTGCGGATCCTCTGCGCATAGGGCACCTGGTAGCCGTAGGCCGGCTTCGCCGCTCCCGCAGGCGGCTTGCCCAGGATGCCGCCCGAGCTGCAGTCGATGACATCTACGCCCTTCGCCTTCACGAGTTTCGCCAGTGCCGCGCTCTGCGCCACGCCCCAGCCTGCGTCGTCCTCCGCGGACAGGCGCAGGAACAAGGGCTTCTCTTCGGGCCAGTTCGCACGCACGCATTCGCACACTTCGAGCGCGAAGCGCATGCGCTTGGCCTCCGATCCGCCGTATTCGTCGCTGCGCTGGTTGGCCACGGGGGAAAGGAATTCGTGCAGCAGGAAGCCGTGGGCACCGTGGATCTCCACCACATCGAAGCCCGCCGCATGGGCGCGCGCCGCGGCGCGGCCCCAGGCATCGGCGACGCCGCGTATCTCCTCGCGGCTGAGCGCGCGCGGCAAAGGCGAAGCCTCGTCCGCGGGCAGAGCGCTCGGCGCCACGAGTTCCCATTCGTCCCAGTCGGGGATGTCGGCGTTGCGTTGGAGCGGCCGCCCGCCTTCCCAGGGCCGCTGGATGCGCGCCTTGCGCCCGGAATGGCCCAGTTGGACCCCGGCCGCGGCACCGCACTGATGCAGCAGATCGACGATGCGCGCAAGATGCGGAACGAATGCGTCGTCCCACAGACCCAGATCGCCGACGGTACCGCAGCCGCGGCGTTCGATCTTGGTCGATTCGAGTATTACCAGCCCCGCTCCGCCCGCCGCATAGCGTCCCGCGTTCATCAAATGCCAGTCGGTCGGAAAGCCCTTTACCCCCGAATACTGGTGCATGGGCGCGACGACGATGCGGTTCTTCAGCGTGAGACTGCGTAGCTGAAGGGACGAAAAAAGCAGCGGTGAGCTCATCGGTTTCCTTTGTCGGAGGCGAATGCGGCAAACTGGGCGACGATCGCCCGCTCGGCAGGCGACGACCTGCGCGCATCATTGTAGCGGCTTGCGTGCCGTGCTACTTTCGCTTGTCGATGCCGCGCCCGGTCTGGCCGGCGGCCGCAAAAGAAATGGCCCAGGACATTGCTGTCTTGGGCCAAAACGTTCAAAGAGGAGGAGGAGGAGATTTAACACTTTGAACGTGGCTTCATGATCTCCTACTACGACGCGCGGATATTGACAATTATCATGAAACCCCCACATCACCCCGCTGTGCCGAACGCGGCCGCTTGGCGTTCGTCGCCGCGAAGGTAGTGCTACGGTAGCGCCCCAATTCGGCCAGGAGAGTATGCAATGTCCGAGACCGCACTAGCGAGGAAGATCGCCGTGATGGGAGCCGGTGCAGTCGGCTGCTACTTCGGCGGCATGCTCGCCCGCGCGGGTCAAGACGTAGTGCTGATCGGCCGAGCCGCGCACGCCGCAGCCATCAATCACGACGGACTGTTGCTCGAAGCGGCGAAATTCACCCAGCGCGTGCGCGCGCAGGCGAGCACTGAAGCGGCGGCAGTCAAGGATGCGGAGCTAGTCCTCTTCTGCGTGAAATCGAACGACAGCGAGGACGCCGCGCGCGCCATGGCGCCGCATCTCGCCCCGGACTGCGTCATTCTGAATCTGCAAAACGGCGTCGATAACGTCGAGCGCATCCGAAAGCATCTGCCGAACCTGGTCGTTCCCGCCGTCGTCTACGTGGCGACGGCGATGCCCGAGCCAGGTCACGTGAAACACTTCGGCCGCGGCGATCTGGTGATCGGCGAATACGCTCTGCCGGGCGAGCCACAGCGAGCAGCCGCGGCCGCTTTGCGGCGTATCGCCGCTCTTTTTGCCGCAGCCGAAGTGCCGGTGCTGATCTCCGACAACATCGCGGGCGAGCTGTGGATGAAGCTGGTGGTGAATTGCGCCTACAACGCCATATCGGCCCTGGGACAAGCCCCCTACGGCAAGCTCGTCGCTGCTGCAGGCATCAAGTCCGTCATGCGCGATGTGGTCGAGGAGGCGCTCGCGGTCGCGAAAGCGAGCGGCGTGCGCGTAGACGGCGACGTGCTCGCGGCGGTCTACCGCATCGCCGACGCGATGCCTGGCCAGTTGTCCTCGACGGCGCAGGATATCGCCCGCGGTAAACCCTCCGAAATCGATCACCTCAACGGCTTCGTCGCCCGGCGCGGCGAGGCTCTGGGTGTCGCGGTGCCGGTCAACCGCACGCTGCACGCTCTGGTGAAGTTGGTCGAGGCGATGAACTCGGCCGCCTAGCCGATCAGCGGCAAATCGGAAAGCCGCCGCGGTGGACAGCCCTTCCGCGTCGGCATAAGCTCATTGCCGGTCGATTGACTACGGATGGTTGCAGCGATGATGCAACTGAGCCCGCAAGCAGAGGAAGCGCTTCTCATAAGGGAAAAGACCGCCGAGATCTGCCTTCAACTTTGGCTGGAGCGCCTCGAGAACAGCAGTGCGCAGTCTGGCCGCAACGCGGTGCTGGAAAGCACGCTCGATGCAGCCCTCCTGGTCGGCTGCGCGCCAATGGGCAATATTCAGCTGTTCAATCCGCGTCAACGCGGACTGGAAATCCAAGCCCAGCGCGGATTCAAGGACCCGTTCCTGAATTACTTCGAATTCGTCGGCGACACCAGCACGCCTTGCGGCATCGCTTTGCGCGAGTCCCAACTGGTCATGGTGCCGGACGTCACCGAGAGCCCGATCTTTTTCGGCTCGGAAGCGCTGGAGGTTCTGCTCGACGCCGGAGTACGCGCGGTGCACTCGACGCCCTTGGTCGGCGCAAGCGGCCGCGTGCTGGGCGTGCTTTCGATCCACTACCGCCGGCCGCGCTCCTGTTTGAATGGGGACTTGGACCGTATGAGCACGCTGGCGCGGACGACGGCGCGCCTGCTCGAAGATAGATCCCCCGGCCGGTTCGTTTGAGCGCGTTCGCCTCGACGCAAGACGTGTCGTTGTAGCGTTCGCCACCCGTGCTTGCGGCACGCTATGCTTTCTTGAGCGGCCCGAGACATAGGTGACAAAGCGTACCGGCGGTGCGCGTCAAGGTAG